>JAVVDV010000004.1:0-112159 GCA_032251355.1 Wenzhouxiangellaceae bacterium | reverse complement strand
ACGGCGGGACGGCGGGACGGCGGGACGGCGGGACGGCGGGACGGCGGGACGGCGGGACGGCGGGACGGCGGGACGGCGGGACGGCACGAAAATATCAGACGCTGCCGCGCCCTGTCGCGCACCGATTGCTGGCAGAATAACAGGGATTTAACTCACGCTATGGATGCCTGAATGGCCAAGGACGAACACATCGAGATGGAGGGTCGGGTACTGGAAACCCTGCCCAACACCATGTTCCGGGTTGAACTGGACAACGGACACACCATCACGGCGCACATTTCCGGACGCATGCGCAAGCATTACATCCGGATTCTTACCGGCGACCGGGTCAAGGTTGAAATGACGCCCTATGACCTGAGCAAGGGCCGGATCACCTACCGCATGAAGTAGTCCGCGACCGCGGCGCCGCGCGGGGGTCTGGATGCAGTCAGTCCGGGACCACTTCGGCGGCCGGCCGGGACGCCTCCACCTTCAGCAGCAAGCGGTCCTCGTCGCCATCGCGATCAACCACGATGGTGCCGCCCTGCTCGCCCAGCTCACCGAACAGCAACTCGTCGGCCAGGCGGCGCTTGATCTGTTCCTGGATCACCCGTTTCATCGGACGCGCGCCCATGGCCGGATCGAAGCCGTGGTGGCCCAGCCATTCGCGTGCCGCCGGCGTCACGTCCAGCGTTACGTCGCGATCGGCGAGCTGGTTTTCCAGCTCCATGACGAACTTGTCGACCACCCGCAAAATCACTTCGAACGGCAGTGGGCTGAACTGGATGATCGCGTCGAGCCGGTTGCGGAACTCGGGCGAGAATTGCCGCCGGATCGCCTCCATGCCGTCGGAGCTTGAATCGCTGTCGGTAAATCCGATCGCTCGCTTGCTCAGGTCAACGGCACCGGCGTTGGTGGTCATGACCAGGATGACGTTGCGGAAGTCCGCCTCGCGGCCGTTGGCATCGGTGAGCTTGCCGTGGTCCATCACCTGCAGCAGCAGGTTGTAGACATCCGGGTGGGCTTTTTCGATTTCGTCGAGCAGCAGCACGGCATGCGGATGCTGGGTGACCGATTCGGTCAACAGTCCGCCGCGGTCGAAGCCGACGTATCCCGGTGGCGCACCGACCAGCCGGGACACCGAATGCGCCTCCATGTATTCCGACATATCGAAACGAATCAGCTCGATTCCCAGGGTCATCGCCAGCTGGCGGGTGACCTCGGTCTTGCCGACCCCTGTGGGGCCGGCAAACAGGTACGAGCCGATCGGCCGGTCGGCATCGACCAGACCCGAGCGAGCCATCTTGATCGCCGAGGCCAGGGTTTCGATCGCTGAATCCTGGCCGAACACGGTGAGCTTAAGGTCGCGCTCCAGCGTCTTGAGCGCATCACGGTCCGAGCGCGAGACCTGACGCGGCGGGATACGCGCCATGCGCGCGACGATGTCTTCGATCTCTTCGGTGCCGATGATCTCCGCGCGCTGGTCTTCGGGCAACAGGCGCTGGCGCGCACCGGCCTCGTCGATCACATCGATCGCCTTGTCCGGCAGATGGCGGTCATTGATATGGCGCGCTGACAGGGTCGCCGCGGCCTCCAGGCCCTCGGGCGAATAGCGTACGCCGTGGTGCTCCTCGAACCGGTGCTTGAGACCGTTGAGGATCTCGATGGTCTCGGCAATGGTCGGCTCGACGATGTCGATCTTCTGGAAGCGCCGGGCCAGCGCGCGATCCTTCTCGAACACACCGCGGTATTCCTCGAAAGTGGTCGAGCCGATGCAACGCAGCTCGCCGTTGGCCAGCACCGGTTTGATCAGGTTGGACGCATCCATGACCCCACCGGAGGCAGCACCGGCGCCGATGATGGTGTGAATCTCGTCAATGAACAGCACCGCACCGGGCCGCTGGCGCAGTTCCGCCAGCACCGCTTTCAGGCGCTTTTCGAAATCGCCGCGATACTTGGTGCCGGCCAGCAGCGCGCCGAGGTCCAGCGCCCAGATCTCGGCGTTGGCCAGCACATCCGGCACTTCGCCCTGCTCGATCCGCAGCGCCAGACCCTCGGCCAGCGCCGTCTTGCCGACACCGGATTCGCCGACATACAGCGGGTTGTTCTTGCGTCGACGGCACAGGATCTGGATGGTGCGCTCGATTTCGCGCGCGCGACCGATCAACGGATCGATGCGATCCTCGCGCGCGCGCTCGTTGAGGTTGGTGGCAAAACTGGCCAGCGGCGATTTCTGCTCGCCGCCCGCACCCGCCTCGGCCTTGCCCTCCTCGGCCGGCTCGCTCGGCGCCGGTGCCGATTCATGGCGGGAGATGCCGTGGGAGATGAAATTGACCACATCGAGGCGGTGGACATCCTGCTTGCCCAGCAGGTACACGGCGTGCGAATCCTTCTCCGAGAAGATCGCGGCCAGCACGTTGGCGCCGAGCACCTCGCTCTTTTCAGCCGACTGCACGTGGTAGAGCGCGCGCTGCAGCACGCGTTGGAAGCCAACCGTGGGCTGGGTGTCGCGCTGGTCGGTGGTCGATAGCACCGGAATGGTTTCGCTCAAGACCTGGTCGAGCTCGCGCACGAGCCGCTGGAAATCAAGGTTGCAGGCCTTGAGGACCGAGCGCGCCGAAGGGTTGTCGAGCAACGCCAGCAGCAGGTGCTCGACCGTCAGGAATTCATGGCGACGCGAACGTGCGGCGTGGTAGGCCTGGGAAATGGTAAGTTCAAGATCCTTGCTGAACATGGCTCGGGCCCTCCTCGGCACGGCGGCCGGTGAAATCGTGCTGCAGCGTTATCCGACAAGACCGGCAAACGGCCGGTTCGGCTTGCGCGAATGCGAGTCCGACACGTTCAGGACTCCTCGAGCGTGCATTGCAGTGGGTGCTCGTGCTCGCGCGCATAATCATTGACCAAAATCACCTTGGTCTCGGCAATCTCAAAGGTGTAGACGCCGGCCACACCGCGGCCCCGCGTGTGCACATTCAACATGATCTGTGTGGCCTTCTCGTGAGGGAGGCTGAAAAAACGCATCAGAACCTCGACGACAAATTCCATCGGCGTGTAGTCGTCGTTGAGCAGCACCACTTTGTACAGCGGCGGTTTCTTGACCTCGGGGCGCGCTTCTTCCAGCGCCAGGCCGCCGCGGCTTGCATCCAGATCGCGCGAGGAATCACTCATGGCCGGCAGAAATGGGACTCGAAAATCATGCCGATCATGGTAACCCAATCGCGCCGTATCGGCGTTGATTGGAAGGGTGGCGCGAGCGCCCGGGTGTAACGGGGATTGCAGCGGCCGCCGGATGCTCCGGCGGCCGGCAACATGGGCTTGTCAGGCCGATTGCTTCTCGAGGAACTGCTCTTCCTCGGTGGAACCCGACAACGCACTGAGGGAGGACTGACCGGCCGAGACCGCCTGAGTCAGGGCATCGAAGTAGCCGGTGCCAACCTCATGCTGGTGACGAGTGGCGGTGTAGCCATCCACCTCGGCGGCAAACTCGGCTTCCTGCAGTTCGACGTAGGCTTCCATCTGGCGCGCCTTGTAGCCGCGCGCGAGCTGGAACATCGAGTAATTCAGGGCATGGAAGCCGGCCAGCGTGATGAACTGGAACTTGTAGCCCATCGCGCCCAGCTCGTTCTGGAAGCGGACGATATCGGCCTCCGACAAGTTCTTCTTCCAGTTGAACGATGGCGAACAGTTATAGGCCAGCATCTTGTCCGGATACTCGGCCCGAATGGCCTCGGCAAACTGGCGCGCCTGCTCGAGACTCGGGGTCGAGGTCTCACACCAGATCAGGTCGGCAATCGGGGCGTAAGCCAGTCCGCGTGCGATCGCCTGCTCGATGCCGGCCTCGACGCGGTAGAAACCCTCCGAGGTGCGCTCGCCGGACAGGAAGGCGTGGTCGCGCTCGTCGATATCCGAAGTCAGCAGGTTCGCGCCCATCGCATCGGTGCGCGCGACCAGGATGGTCGGCACGTTGCAGATATCGGCGGCCAGGCGCGCGGCCACCAGCTTCGACACCGCTTCCTGGGTCGGCACCAGCACCTTGCCGCCCATGTGGCCGCATTTCTTGGCCGAAGCGAGCTGGTCTTCGAAATGCACGCCGGCCGCACCGGCGGCGATCATGTCCTTCATCAGTTCATGCGCATTGAGCACCCCGCCGAAGCCGGCCTCGGCATCGGCCACGATCGGTGCGAACCAGTCGATGTCACTACCGCCCTCGGAGTGCTGGATCTGGTCGGCGCGGATGAAGGTATTGTTGATCCGGCGCACCACCTCAGGCACGGAACTGACCGGGTACAAGGACTGGTCCGGGTACATCTGGCCGGCATTGTTGGCATCGGCTGCAACCTGCCAGCCGGACAGGTAGATGGCCTTCAGGCCCGCGCGCACCTGCTGCATGGCCTGGTTGCCGGTCAAGGCGCCGAGCGCGTTGACGTAGGGCAGTTCGTGCATCAGCCGCCAGAGTTTTTCCGAACCCAGACGCGCGAGCGTGTGTTCGATCCTGATCGAACCTCTCAGGCGCAGTACTTCGTTGGCATCGTAGGGGCGGTCCACGCCCTTCCAGCGCGGGTTTTCGGTCCACTCGCGCTCCAGCTCGATGATGTTGCTGACATTGGCTACTTCGTTCATGGTGGTTGACTCCCAGGCTAGTCCAGTCGTTGATACGCGGGAAGCGTGATGAATTCGATGAAATCGTCGCTTTCGGTGACCTCGTCGAGCAGCGCGGCCGCCTCGGCATAGCCGGCCTGCGCGAAGGCCGCCTCGCCGTGCTCGGCACGCAGTCCGTCGAGAATCTCGTCACGCCAGACGCGGTAACGCGCCCGGTCGATGTCGCGGCCGTCGTCAAGTTGCCCGGCCGGATGGCGAATCCACTGCCACAGTTGCGCTCTGGCAATCTCGGCGGTGGCCGCGTCTTCCATCAGGTTGTCCAGCGGCACGCAGCCCTGCCCGCCCAGCCAGGCGGCCAGGTAGCGGATCGCCACGGAAATGTTGCCGCGCACACCGGCCTCGGTAATCGTGCCGCGCGCAGGCTCGACCAAGTCGGCGGCACCGACCCGGACATCGCGCCGAAGCTTGTTCAACTGGTTTGGGCCGTGCAGGTATTCGTCGAAGATGCCCATGGCCACCGGAATCAGCCCCGGATGCGCAACCCAGGTGCCGTCGTGGCCATCACCGGCCTCGCGCTGCTTGTCGGCACGGACCTTGTCGATGGCGGCTTGGTTGGCGGCCTCGTCACCCTTGATCGGGATCTGCGCGGCCATCCCGCCCATCGCGAAGGCACCGCGGCGATGGCAGGTGCGGATCAACAGCTGCGAGTAGGCCTTCAGGAACGGCACGGTCATTGTGACCTGCTGGCGATCTGGAAGTACTTTGTCAGGATGATTACGGAACCGTTTGATATAGCTGAATATATAGTCCCATCGCCCGCAGTTGAGCCCGACAATGCGGTTTTTCAGCGCATGCAGGATCTCGTCCATCTCGAACACCGCCATGATGGTCTCGATCAGCACCGTGACCTTGATCGTGCCGAGCTCGAGACCCAGCCGGGATTCGATCAGCGCCAGTGCTTCTTCCCACAACGCGGCCTCATGGCGGTTTTCCAGCTTGGGCAGGTAGAGGTATGGCCCCGAACCCTTGTCCAGCAGCGCGCGCGCATTGTGGAACACGTAGCTGGCCGCATCGAACAGGCCGCCGGGCAATGCTCGGCCGCCGACCTCGACGTGCTTTTCGTCAAGATGCCAACCGCGCGGACGCGCGATCAGCACCGCCGGGTTTTCGTCCAGCCGGTACTGCTTGCCGTTTTCGGCCGTGAATTCGATCGTGCCTGCAACCGCATCGACCAGATTCTGCTGGCCGTACATGATGTTGTCCCAGGTCGGCGTGGTGGAATCCTCGAAATCGGCCATGAACACGCGCGCGCCCGAGTTGAGCGCGTTGATAATCATCTTGCGGTCGACCGGGCCGGTGATCTCGACGCGGCGGTCCTGCAGATCGGTCGGGATCGGCGCGACCTGCCAGTCGGCTTCGCGGATGTCGGCAGTCTCGGCCGGAAAGTCGGGCAGTTCGCCGGCATCCAGGCGCGCCTGCACGACCTTGCGCTCTGCCAGCAGCCGGTCCACGGGGGTGCGAAAACGCTGGCCAAGCTCGCCGAGCAGAGCCAGCAGCCGAGGCGTCAGCAGCCCGCCGGTCTCGCCCGGCGCTGGGCGCAGCACCTCGGCGTATGGATGTTGATCGGGTTCGGTCATCCCGCAGGTCTCCGGTTTTGTGCAATGCGCACAGCCTAGCCACCCGAGTTCGTATTTGACAAATTAAATTAACTGAAATGTAATATTGGAAATTCCAATACAAATGCCAACTACCCAATGTACAAGGGAAACCTGCTCAAACACCTGCGCGCGTTCTGTCAAACGGCAAGACTGGGCAGCGTCTCGGCGGCCGCCGATGCGCTGTACCTGTCGCAACCATCGGTCAGCCAGCAGATCCGCGCGCTGGAAGACGAACTGGGGCAGCAATTGTTCGAGCGCCAGGGTCC
Source organism: Wenzhouxiangellaceae bacterium (assembly GCA_032251355.1). Classification (GTDB taxonomy): domain Bacteria; phylum Pseudomonadota; class Gammaproteobacteria; order Xanthomonadales; family Wenzhouxiangellaceae. Next base: position 105,657 of record JAVVDV010000004.1, on the reverse strand, counting down.
GCGCATGCAGCTGACCCATGCCGGGCGCACGCTGCTGGACCTGGCGAGACCGCTGGTCGACCAGCTCGACGCCCTGCCCGACGAGTTCGCGCGCAGCTACGGCCGGCTCGATACCGGCGAAGTCCGGATTGCGGCCGGCGAATCGACCATCCTGCACCTGCTGCCCAGCCTGGTGCAGCGTTTTCGCCAGCGCCACCCGGGCATCTTCGTGCACCTGCACAACGTCACCGGCGCCGACGGTATGGGCATGTTGCGCGCCGACCGGGTCGATTTCGCGGTCGGCTCGATGATCGACGTGCCCGACGACATCAGCTACCGCGCGATCTACAGCTTCCGCCCGGTGCTGATCGCAGCGCGCGACCACCCGCTGGCGCGCCGCCAGACGCTGACGCTGGCCGACATCAGCCCGCATGGCCTGATCCTGCCACCCAAGCGCCTGACCACCTACGCCTTGATCGACCGCGTATTCCAAAAGCACAAACTGCCGTTCCGGGTGACGATGGAAGTCGGCGGCTGGGAGGTGATCAAACGCTATGTCGCGCGCGGCATGGGTATCTCCATCGTCACCAGCATCTGCCTGACCGACGCTGACCGCGACCAGCTGATCACGCGCGATGTCAGCCAATGGTTCCCGAAACGCACCTATGGGGTGGTCATGCGCAAGGGCGCCTACCTCTCGCCCCAGGCCCGTCGCTTCATCGAGCTGATGTCGCCGGAGCTTTTCCCGGACTCCGGCTTCGGGCCTGTCGAAAGCGGCACTTACGAACGGGAACCGCAGATGAACACAGATGAACGCGGATAAAGTCAAAATTTCTGATCTGATTACGTATCTGGTACAGCAGAGGTCTGGTGATCGTCGTCCGTCGAATGGAAAAGGCGCTTGAACCGCAAATACACGCAAATGAACGCAAATTAGGACTTCAAGCCGCCGAGGTGACTGAACGTTTCAGCCGAAAACGTCGCGTAATCTTTGGCTTTGGCATTGGATGGACGTACTTTTTCCTCCGTGCTCTTTGCGTTCATTCGCGTTCATTCGCGGTTTCAATCAAAAACAGCTGCTTGATCGAGACGCAATACGACGAAATAAGATCAATTCGGTGGGCGGCGGCTTCCAGCTTCGCGCGCTGTGCATGGCCTTTCCGATTCACTCTCGCCTGCTTCACACCCATCTGCGTTCATCCGCGTTCATCTGCGGTTCCTTTTTCATGCCTTGCGATTCCCCCCGCCCCGCCCCCATCTGAACCTTCATGAGTGATTTGACGATGGTCGCGATGTCCGGCGGGGTGGATTCGTCGGTGACGGCGCTGCTGATGAAACAGCGCGGCGAGAACATCGCCGGCATGTTCATGAAAAACTGGGAGGAAGACGACCCGGACGGGCTTTGCACGGCCACCGAGGATGCCGCCGACGCGCGCGCCGTGGCCGAGTTGCTGGGCATCCCGTTCCACGCGCGCAACTTCGCGCCCGAGTACTGGGACCATGTATTCGCCGAGTTCCTGACCGAGCTTGAAGCCGGGCGCACACCCAACCCGGATGTGCTGTGCAACCGCGAGATCAAGTTCAAGGTGTTTGTCGAGCACGCCGAAGACCTCGGCGCCCGGCGCATTGCCACCGGCCACTATGCACGGCGTACCGACAGCGATCACGGTCCGGCGCTGCTCAAGGGCGTGGATGCCGACAAGGACCAGAGTTACTTTCTTTACATGCTCACGGCACAGCAACTGGAACGCGCCAGTTTTCCCATCGGCGAGCTGACCAAGCCGCAGCTGCGGCGCATCGCCGCCGACGCCGGGCTGCCAACCGCGGCCAAGAAGGACTCGACCGGCATCTGCTTTATCGGCGAGCGCAATTTCGATGCCTTCATCGACCGCTATCTCAAATCCGAACCCGGCGAAATTCGCACCACCGACAATCGCGTGATCGGCCGTCACCGCGGCCTGATCCACTACACCCTCGGCCAGCGCAAGGGCTTAGGCGTAGGCGGCGTGCGTGGCTTTCCGGAAGCACCGTGGTACGTGGTCGACAAGAACCTCGCCCACAACTGCCTGTTCGTAACCCAGGACGAAACCGATCCGCACCTGCTGTCGACGACACTGACGGCCACGCGTCTGAACTGGATCGGCGAACCGCCCGAACCCGGCGAGCCGGGACTTGCTGCCAAGGTGCGCTACCGCCAGCCAGACCAGCCCGTGCAACTCGTCGAACTCGGCGACCAGCGGCTGCAACTGACCTTCGAGCAGCCACAGCGCGCGGTCACGCCGGGTCAGTCGGTGGTGCTGTACCGCGGCGAACAATGCCTCGGCGGTGGCATCATCGATGATTGCAACCGTCGCTGTCCCGAGGTCTTGTCATGAATCCGAAGCTGCGCGAACAGACGCTGGCGTTTGCCGGCGTGCTGCAGGTCGGCGAACTGGTACGACAGGTGGCCAGCGGCGGTCACTGCAGCCAGACCTCGGCGCGCGCCAGCCTCGACAGCCTGTTTGAGGACGATCCCGACAGCACCGAGGCGGTGTTCGGCGGCATTCCCGGTCTGCGACTGGGCCTTATGATGATGAACGAACTGGCGCAGTCGGCCTCCAATGACGCTCGCCAGGCGATGGGCTACGGCGGCGGCCTGCTGCGCCTGGCGATGTTTCTGCGCAAGGACAGCGAGCGCCAGCAAGCCATCGGCAAAGGCCTGGAACTGATCCGTCCGGCACGCGAACGCGCCGAAGATGTACTTGATCCATCGGTGATCGCCCAATTGGCCGATCTGTACCGCGAGCAGATCTCGACCCTGCCGATGCGAATTCAGGTAAACGGCGAGCCAAGCTGGCTCAAGCAGGCCGAGAAGGTCGCGCTGATTCGCGCCCTGCTGCTGTCCGGCGTGCGCGCCGGATTCCTGTGGTTGCAACTCGGTGGCCGCCCCTGGCGGCTGTTCTTCCAGCGCGGCCGGATGTTCCGGATCGCCGCCGAACTGGCGCCTTGAAACGCCCGGTTTGCGTGTCTCAGGCGCAATTTCAGACCGGAACTGCATGCTAAAATCGACCTTCGGGGTCTCCTGACCCTGCAAACTATCGTTGACTTCCGGAGGGATCCCCATGCGAGACGCGCTGAACTGCCGCGATACGCTTGCCGCCAACGGCAAGAGCTATCACTTCTATAGCCTCAAGAAACTGGGCCAGAAGCATGATCTGGCGCGCCTGCCGTACTCGCTGAAAATCCTGCTGGAAAACGTACTCCGTCACGAGGACGGTGAAAACATTACCGCCGACGATATCGCCGCGATTGCCAACTGGGATGCCAAGGCCGAACCCAGCCAGGAAATCGCTTTCACGCCGGCGCGCGTGGTGCTGCAGGACTTCACCGGCGTCCCGGCCATTGTCGATCTGGCGGCGATGCGCGATGCGATGAAGACTCTCGGCGGTGCGCCGAACCGGATCAATCCGCTGTCGCCGGCCGAACTGGTCATCGACCATTCGGTCCAGGTCGACAACTACGGCCGCTCGGATTCGCTGGATCTCAACAACCGCATCGAATTCCAGCGCAACAAGGAACGCTATGCCTTCCTGCGCTGGGGCCAGGGTGCGTTCGAGAACTTCAAGGTCGTCCCGCCCAACACCGGCATCGTCCACCAGGTCAATCTCGAGCACCTCTCGCGCGTGGTGTTCAGCAAGACGATCGACGGCGACGAACTGGCCTACCCTGACACGGTGGTCGGCACCGACTCGCACACCACGATGATCAACGGCCTCGGCATTCTGGGCTGGGGCGTGGGTGGCATCGAGGCCGAAGCGGCCATGCTCGGCCAGCCGATCTCGATGCTGCTGCCGCAGGTGATCGGTTTCAAGCTTACCGGCAAGCTGAACGAAGGCTCGACCGCCACCGACCTGGTGCTGACCGTCACCGAAATGCTGCGCAACAAGGGCGTGGTCGGCAAGTTCGTCGAGTTCTTCGGCGACGGCCTGAGCGGCCTGCCGCTGGCCGATCGCGCAACAATCGGCAACATGTCACCGGAATTCGGCTCGACCTGCGCAATTTTCCCGATCGATTCGGAAACCATCCGCTACCTCAAGCTCTCCGGGCGCTCCGAAGACCGCATCGCGCTGGTCGAGGAATACGCCAAGGCGCAAGGCTTGTGGCGCGAGGACGGCGATGCGGCGGCCGAGTACACCGATGTACTGGAACTGGACCTGGCCGATGTCGAACCGTCGCTGGCCGGGCCGAAGCGTCCGCAGGACCGCATTGCGCTGAGCAATGCCAAGCAGGCCTTCATCAAGACCTGCCACGAGATGACGGCCAAGCGCGACAAGCACGACGACAGCGACTTCGCCGCCGAGGGCGGTGGAACTGCCGTTGGTGCACAGCACCCGGGCGTTGCCGAGGTGAGCTACAAGGGCCAGGACTTCCTGCTCAAAGACGGCGCGGTGGTGATTGCCGCAATCACCTCGTGCACCAATACCTCGAACCCGACCGTGATGCTCGGCGCCGGCCTGCTGGCGCGCAATGCACGCGCCAAGGGTCTGACGGTCAAGCCCTGGGTCAAGACTTCGCTCGCGCCCGGCTCCAAGGTCGTGACCGACTACCTCGAAAAGGCCGGCCTCGATGATGATCTCGAAGCGCTGGGCTTCTATACCGTTGGCTACGGCTGCACCACTTGCATTGGCAACTCCGGCCCACTGCCCGAACCGATCGACCAGGCGGTGCGGGAAAACCAACTGGTCGTGACTTCCGTGCTGTCGGGCAACCGCAACTTCGAAGGACGCATTCACCCGGAGGTGCGCGCCAACTACCTCGCCTCACCGCCGCTGGTGGTCGCCTATGCGATCGCCGGACGCATGGATATCGACCTGGTCAACGAACCACTGGGCGAAGATCCGAACGGCAACGAAATCTACCTGAAAGACATCTGGCCCGATGCCCATGAACTGCATGATTTCGTGCAGAAAACCGTGTCGGCCGAGATGTACGCCTCGTCGTATGCAAGCGTATTCGAAGGCGATGATCGCTGGAAATCCATGGACACCCCGACCGGCGAGATGTTCGCCTGGTCGAACGATTCGACCTATGTGCAGAACCCGCCCTACTTCGAAGGCATGACGCTGGAACTGCCCGAGATCGGTGATATCAAGGGTGCGCGCTGCCTGGCCAAGCTGGGTGATTCGGTCACCACCGACCATATCTCGCCGGCCGGCAACATCAAGGCCGATTCGCCGGCCGGGCATTACCTGCAGGAGCACGGCGTCTCGCCGGTGGACTTCAACTCCTACGGCTCGCGCCGCGGCAACCACGAAGTGATGATGCGCGGCACGTTTGCCAACGTGCGCATCAAGAACGAGATGGCCGAAGGTACCGAAGGTGGCGTTACCACACACGTCGGATCCGGCGAGGTCATGCCGATCTTCGATGCGGCGATGAAGTACAAGGAAACCCACACCCCGCTGATCGTGCTGGCCGGCAAGGAATACGGCACCGGATCATCACGTGACTGGGCCGCCAAAGGCACGGTGCTGCTGGGCGTCAAGGCCGTGATCGCCGAATCCTTCGAGCGCATCCACCGCTCCAATCTGGTCGGCATGGGTGTGCTGCCGCTGACCTTCGCCGACGGCGAAGACCGCAACTCGCTCGACCTGAGCGGCTTTGAGGAGTTTGCAATCGAGGATCTCGACATCGGCAACTCGAAGCATGCCACCGTGGTCGCCACCGACGGCAACGGTGAGGAAACCCGGTTTACCGTCAAGGTCCGGCTCGATACACCAAAGGAAGTCCAGTACTACAAGCACGGCGGCATTCTGCACTACGTGCTGCGCCAACTGGCCGACACCGACCCGGCCGGCGAAAACGCCAAGGCCGCCTGAGGCTCTGCCGTTCGACCGTGAAACGCCCGCCGCTCCGGCGGGCGTTTTGCTTGCAGGGCTGGCCAAATTCAACATTAGAGCTCTATGATATTATGGTGTTGAATTCACCCTGAAGCCTGACCATGCACTACATCAAACGCACAAATCTATCCTTCCAGCAGGCCTGTACGGCGCTGGAAAGTGCAGTCATCGAGCATGATTTCAGCGTGCTCGGCACCCACGATCTGGGCGAAAAACTCCGCTCCAAAGGACTCGAATTCACCGAGAACTGCCGGGTGTTCGAGGTCTGCAACCCGAAGCAGGCCGCACGCGTCCTTGCCGCCGACATGACCATGAACATGGCGTTGCCGTGCCGGATTTCGGTCTACACCGAAGACGGTGAGGTCAAAATCGGCATGATCCGGCCAAAGGACATGCTCGCCATGCTTTCGAACAACCCGGAGTTGTCCGAAGTCGCCGAAGAAGTCGAACAGGCTACCATGCGCATGATCGATCAGGCCTGCTGAAGGCTACGACCACACACCCGAAGGGTCATGTCAGCACCTCGCGCGAATCAGCGCGAAGCGTCCATCCGGACCCAGGTCGGCGGCCAACTCCTGGTTGCGTGTCACAATAAATCCTCCCGAAATTGATTTTTATCATTGGTTTGTCAATATGGACATGCAATACTTCTTTAGCGGCTGACGGATACGGGCCGCAGTTGACGGGAGACCAAGGTCTCTCCCATACTTCAGACTCCCAGCGGGAGGAGCGAGAACCATGAAAACCAGCCTGATTCACGGCGCGGCACTGGCCGCGACACTGCTGCTTGGCAGTCAGAGCGCGTTCGCCGAGCTCGATCGCGATGCAAAACGATGCGTTGACTGCCATGAACGCAACCAGCCGGCGATGGTCGCCGACTGGAAGGCCAGCAAGCATTTCAGCGAAGAGGTCTCGTGCATCAACTGCCACGAGGTCGCCGATGATGCACCCTATGGTGCCCAGCACCGGGGCAAGAAAGTGTCGGTGCTCGTGCCACCGACGGTCTGCGCCCAGTGCCACGAGCAGCAGGTCGAGGAATTCAAGGCCAGCGGCCACGTGCGCGCCTACCGGCAGCAGATTCCCAAGGACAGCCTGCATGCCCTGACCTCGATCCACGAGGGTCGCGAACATCCGGAATTCGGCGGCGCGCCGAACGAAACCGGTTGCATTCAGTGCCACGGCACCGAAATCAAGATCAACGACAAGGGCCAGCCGACCGCCGACACCTGGCCCAACGCCGGCATCGGCAATGTCTATCCCGACGGCAGCGTCGGCAGTTGCGGCACCTGCCACACGCGACACAAGTTCTCCAATGCCGAAGCGCGCAAGCCGCATGCCTGTGCATCCTGTCACCTCGGTCCGGACCATCCGAATATCGAGATCTATGAGAACAGCAAGCACGGTCACATCTACCTGACCGAGGGCCATACCTGGGACTTCGAGGGCAAGTCGGGTGAATGGATCGCCGGCGAGGACTACCGTGCGCCGACCTGTGCCTCGTGCCACATGAGTGCGGTCAACGATCTGGCGACCAGTCACAACGTCAGCGATCGCCTGCACTGGACCCTGTGGTCGAAGAGTTCACCGGTGCGCAATTCCGACGACCCGATGAGCCCTCTGCTGGGCAACGGCGAGGAAGGTCGCGACAAGATGATGCAGGTCTGCGAAGCCTGCCACAGCAGCGGCCACACGCTGAATTTCTTTGAGCAGGGCGACAAGGCGGTCAAGCTCTACAACACCGCCTACTACGAGCCGGCCACGAAGATGCTCGAGGACCTGAAGGAGAAAGGTCTGATCAAGGAAAATCCCTGGACAGACAAATTCCAGATCAAGTACTACTTCCTGTGGCACCACGAAGGTCGACGCGCGCGCATGGGCGCCCTGCACGGTGCGCCAGACTACGCGCACTGGCACGGCTTCTTCGAACTGATGCTCGACATCTACGAACTCGAAGAGATGTACAACAAGCGCATCGAGTCGGGCAAGATCGAATAGCTCGGCAGCCGCGCCCGCGGCTTGCGGATCGCGAAAACAACGGCCGGCGCACTGCGTCGGCCGTTTCGTTTCCAGCTACCGCTACAAGAAAGGGAGCGCCGGTTGCCCGGACGCTCCCCTGATCAGGCAAAGCGCTCAAAGCGCCTTGGCGGCTCAGGCTGCCTTCGACGCCTCCTCGATCGTGTGGCCTTCCAGCGAGTTGCGGCCGCTTGAAATCTCGATCTTGCGCGGCTTCATGCGCTCGGGCAGCTCGCGCTTGAGATCGATATGCAGCAGGCCGTTTTCAAGCTTGGCATCGACCACCTTGACGTGGTCGGCCAACTGGAAGCGGCGCTCGAAGGTACGCGTGGCGATGCCGCGGTACAGGTACTGGCGGTTTTCGTCAGCGCTCTCCTCACGCTTGTTGCCGGACACCGTCAGCGTGTTCTGCTCGGTGACGATCTCCAGTTCATCGTCGGCAAAGCCGGCCACCGCCATCGAGATCCGGTAATCATCATCACCATGAGCCTCGATGTTATAGGGCGGGTAGCCGCCACCCTCGACGCGCTGGGCGTTGGTCAACAGATCGGCCAGGCGATCAAAGCCGATGGCCGTGCGGTACAGGGGAGAAAGATCGAACGTGGTCATAACACTATCCTCCGGATGAGCAATAGATTGAACATTACGCTCCCGCGAATTCGCCGGGAACCAAGGCCCCGTCATCGGCGACCTCGTGAAAAGAAATCGGGGTTGTCCGGCCCGTTTCAAGGCCCGGACGAAACTCAGCGTCGCTGGCGGCCGCGGACGCGCTGGCGGCGTTTGATCTGACGCGGAGTGAGCCGGTTGCGCTTGCCGGCATAGGGGTTGTCGGAATCGCGAAAAACCAGTTTCAGCGGCACGCCGACCAGTTCCAGCTCGGCGCGGAAGCGATTGACCAGGTAGCGGCGGTAGGACTCGGGCACGCTGTCGGTGTGGTTGCCGTGGATGATGATGCGGGTCGGAAAATTACCACCCGGATGAGCGTACTTGAGCTTGGCCGCGAAGCGCCGCACCACCGGTGGTGCGTGTTGCGCGGTGGCACGCTCGAGAATGCGATTGAGCATGCCCGACGAAGGCGAGGCACAGGCCGCGTCGTGCACGGTCTCGATTGCATCGAACAGCTCGCCCAGGCCGCTGCCGTGCAGCGCAGACAGCAGCACCACCGGCGCCCAGGTAATGAAGCCCAGACGCTCGCCGGCCTGCTCCAGACAACGCGTGCGCGCGGCCTGATCGACGCCATCCCACTTGTTCAGCGCGATCACCAGACCGCGACCGGCCTCGGCCACATGCCCGGCCAGACGCGCATCCTGCTCGGTCACACCTTCCTCGGCATCGAGCAACAGGCAGGTAACATCGGATGCCTGCATCGCCTGCATCGCCTTGAGTGTGCTGAGCGACTCGATGCCGGCGATATTGCGGCCGCGCCGGCGCATGCCGGCGGTGTCGACCAGGCGGTACTGGCGCCCGTCACGCTCGAGATCGGCGCTGACCGGATCGCGCGTGGTTCCGGGCAGATCGGCGGCGATCGAGCGGGTTTCACCGAGCAGGCGGTTGAGCAGCGTGGACTTGCCAACATTCGGACGCCCGATCAGCGCCAGTCGAATGGTATCGGCCGATGGCGGCGCGGCGGCATCCGGATCAACCGGCGGCAGGTGCTCGGCCAGGGTCTGTGCCAGCCGATCCAGTCCCCGACGGTGCGCGGCCGAGATCGCAAGAATGTCGCCCAGCCCAAGCTCGGCGGCTTCGGCCAGCGCCCGGTCGATGTCGATGCCATCGGTCTTGTTGACAACCAGCACCACCGGCCGATCCAGTCGCCGGATGCGTGCAGCCAATGCGTAATCGTCGGCGTTCAACGCGGCCCGACCATCGATCACGAATGCGACCACGTCGGCCTCGGCCAGCGCCACCCAGGTCTGGCGACCGGCCTGGGCGGCAAGCGCGTCGACGTCCGAGGCCAGGCCACCGGTGTCGACCAGAATGGTTTCCCGTCCGGCCAGACTGGCACGGCCGTAAATGCGGTCGCGCGTGACGCCGGGCTGATCGGCCACCAGCGCATCCCGGGTCCGGGTCAAGGCGTTGAACAGGGTGGACTTGCCGACGTTGGGCCGACCCGCGATCACCACCACCGGCAGCCCGGTCGGCGTACCGGCGCTCATGCCATCAACTGCCAGCGCCGACGCGCCAGGCGCTCAAACGACCTTCGACATCCATCAGCACCAGCAGGTTGCCGGCGACCAGCGGTGCGGTGGCCGGGGAATTGCGCGAACCGCGCACGCGTGCCACGAAGCTGCCGGAATCGGCATCCAGCCAGTGGATATAGCCCTCGCTGTCGGCCACGGCAACGAAATTGCCCTGCATGACCGGTCGCGTGAGGCCGCGCCGCAGCAGTTGCTCGTTGCTCCACTGGGTCGAGCCGCTGCGACGGTCGAGCATCCAGACCGTGTCGCCGGGGTCGGTCAAGGCCAGGCGGGTGCGCTCCACCGCCAACCCGCTGGCACTGCCGAGTTCCTTGACCCACAGCAGACGACCGGAATCCAGCGTGATCGAAGTCGCCCGCCCGCGTCGGCTGGCAGCATACAGGTCCAACCCGACGATTGCCATCGGCCCGTCGATATCGGCCAGTCGATCCAGCTCGCTGCGGCCTTCCGGCGTGCCGACCCGCTGCTCCCACAGCAACTCACCCGATGCCAGCGACAGCGCACTGACGGCGCCGTCGTCGTGACCGACCAGCACCTGTCCGGCGCGCACCAGCGGCGCGGAGTTTCCGCGCAAGGTCAGCAGCGGAACGCTGCGGTCGTAGACCCACTGGCGCAACCCGGTTTCGGCGTCCAGCGCAAACACCCGCCCATCGATGCAACGCACCACCACGCGACCATCGGCCAGCACCGGATGCGCCAGGATTTCAGACGACAACTGCGCCCGCCAGCGAATCTCGCCGGTTTCGGCATCGGCCACCAGCACCTGGCCATTCATCAACCCCAGCAACAGGGTTCGGCCGAACACCGAAGGACCGGCCGACACCGGCAGGTCGAAATCGAATCGACGCACGGTGCGACCACTGGCCAGGTCGATAGCCGCGACACGGCCCTTGCGACCGGCCGCCCAGATCAACCCCTCATGCAGCCAGGGCGCAAGTCCCGGTGCACTTTTGCCCAGGCCGCTGCCGACCGAACTGGTCCAGGCGCGCGCAACCGGCACGGTGGCATCGAAATCGACCAGCCCCATCGGCTTGGTGGCATCGTCCTTGCCATCGAACAGGCCGCAGCCAGCCAGCGACAGGCCGGCCAGCAGCACCAATAGCGCACGCACGTTCATTCAGGCCGACTCGCCAGTGCCGGCCACCGACCGCACGCGCTGCAGCTTGACTTCGGCCTGACGGAAATCGCGCTCGGCGGCGCGCAATCGATCGACGGCAGCCTGATAGGCCAGCGCCGCCTCGTCCAGTCGACCGAGGTCGAGCAGCACATCGCCGCGGGTTTCCGCCCACAGCCCCTCGTAGCCCTGGGGTGCGTCACCGGCCAGGCGCGCCAGCGCCGCTTCGCCGTTGCCGCGCGCGGTCTCCAGCAGCGCCAGACGCAGTCTCAACAGCGGCTGCAGCGCCGGCCAGCGGTCCTGCTCCAGCACACCGGTCAGGACTTCGGCCGCCTCGTCGATTCGATCTTCCTCGTTCAGGGCCGCAGCCACGGCCAGCGCCGCCAGCGGCACGTGGCCCTGACTGCCGACCGCATCGCGCATGGCCCGGAATTGCGCCAGCGCCTGCTCCAGGTTGCCGACCGCCAGCTCGTTCTGAACCGCGCTGCGGTACTGATCGGCCAGGATCTTCTGGTCATTGCGGTAGCCTTCCCACTGCCGCCAGCCGAAGATCGCGGCCAGCGCAAGCACCACACCGAGAACGATCGAGCCGCCGTTCTCGCGCAGCCAGCCGCGCACGCGTTCGCTTTGTTCGTGTTCGTCGTAGAGTTCAACGGCCATCGTGAGGACCTGCCTGGTTGTCGTTGATGAATGGAATGCCGTGATGATAGTTCACTCGGCACCTTCCCGCCGCGCGGCCAAGCGGTCGATCGCCGCATCCAGCGCCAGAGTGGCCTGTTCACCCGCGCCGTCCAGCGGCTTGATCGTCAAGCTGCCATCGTTCTGTTCCTGCTCGCCGAGCACCAGCGCCAGTGCTGCGCCGGAGCGGTCGGCACGCTTGAACTGTGCCTTGAAGCTGCCACCCTGCAGATCGGTGACCAGCCGCAGTCCAGGCAGCCGGTCGCGCAGCATCTCGGCCAGTTCCAGACGCGCGGCGAGCGGATCGCTGCCGAGCAGGTAGGCATCGGGCGCGGCGGTCGGAATCTCCGTGGTCCCCAAGACCAGTTCCAGCAGTCGTTCCATGCCCATCGCGAATCCGATGCCCGGGGTGGCGCGTCCGCCCTGCATTTCGACCAGATCATCGTAGCGTCCGCCGGCGCACACCGTGCCCTGCGCACCCAGCGCGTCCGTGGTCCATTCAAACACCGTGCGGCAGTAATAATCCATGCCGCGCACCAGCCGGTGGTTGACGGTGTAGTCGATGCCGAGCCGGTCGAGGGCGGCCAGCACCGCCTCGAAGTGTGCCCGCGCATCCTCGCCCAGGTAGTCGACCAGTCGCGGTGCCTTGCGCAGCAGGGCCTGGGTAGCATCGACCTTGCTGTCGAGAATGCGCAGCGGATTTTCCTGCAGGCGACGGCGGCTGTCTTCGTCCAGCCGGTCGGCGTACGGTTCCAGATAGTCGACCAACGCGGCACGGTAGCGCGCACGGTCGTCGCGATCACCGAGCGAATTGAGCTCCAGCCGAATGCCGTCGGCAATACCCAGTTCGCGCCACAGACGGGTTCCCAGCGCGATCAGCTCGACATCGATCGCAGGCTCGGCCAGCCCGAAGACCTCGACGCCGACCTGGTGGAACTGGCGCTGCCGACCCTTCTGCGGGCGCTCGTGCCGAAACATCGCGCCGCGATAGAAAACCTTCAGTCCCGGCGGATTCAGCAGTCCATGCTGCAGTACTGCGCGCACCACGCCGGCCGTGCCCTCGGGCCGCAGGCACAGGCTTTCGCCGTTGCGATCATCGAAGGCATACATCTCCTTTTCGACCACGTCGGTAACCTGGCCGATGGCGCGCGTGAACAGCTCGGTTCGCTCGACCAGCGGAATGCGGATTTCCGCGTAGCCGTAACGCGCCATCAGGTCCTCGATTCGCGCCTCCAGCCAGTGCCAGGCATGGATATCGGCCGGCAGAATATCGTGCATGCCGCGCACGGTTTGCAGCGGTTTCATCGGAAACACTCCAGGTTGGCCAGGTGGCGGCGGCGCGTGCGACCGCCGGTGCCGGATCCAGTCGTCAGCCGGCTTCGCTCGCAGCCGCCGGGGAATTCGGGGTCTCGACCTCGAAGCGCACGACGCCGTCGGCATCATCGCCGTCGAAGGCAACCGGCGCGCCGTCGATGTGCAAACGCACCGCATTGCCGCGACCGATCAGCAGTTCGAACGGCGCCAGCCCGCGATATTCGCGTTGCTGACCGGCGCGCAACAGGTCGAACTCCAGGCGATTGCCGTCGGCATCTTCGATTTCGACCCAGCTGTCGGCAACGATGTCCAGCATCAGGGCCGAGCGCGGATCGACCGGAGCGGCCTCGACCGTATCGATATCCACGGGCTCGTTGCTACTGGCCGGCGAATCGGGCTGCGGAGTCCGTGACAACGAGGTCAACGGTAGCGCAGAGGCAGCCAGGGTTTCGGCCCGGGTTGTTACTGAGGGCGATCGAACGGTCGTCGGTGGCTCATCGGCGCTCGGGCTGGCGGCGACCGGACGTTCATCCGACGCGCCGGGGTCGAACCAGTCGACGCCGCGGGTGACGAAGAAATACACCAGCGGCGGCACGATCACGGTCGTGACCAGAACGTAGGTGGCAAACCGCGAGAATCGCTCGAAGCGCTGGCCGGCAGGTGCTACCGGGAGCACCGCGCGCAGTTCCGTGCATTCGGGGCGTGCGGCCCCGGCCAGCAATGGCTCCGGATCCATGCCCAGCAGCCGCGCGTAATTGCAGATGTAGCCACGCAGGAAAGCCGGTGCCAGATCGTCGGTACGATCAGCCTCGATGCGTGCCAGCAAGGCCTGCGAAAGTTTCAGATCGCGCGCTGCCTGCTCGAGCGTCAGGCCGCGTCGCCGGCGTTCGGCCGAAAGTTCGGCGCCCGGCGGCCCGCTGATCGCCAGCCGCAGCTGCGGATCCTCGCCTGGATTGGTGGAACGGGGTGATTTCGTCATGATGTTATGGCGTTCTTTGACGCCTCAATTCGGAGGCTTGGGGTGATTGTGGAAATTGTTGCTGGATGCGACTGGCGTAGGCTGCTGCGTCAGCTTCGCTGCCCAGCGCCTGCTCGATGCGCCAGCCCAGCATCAATGCGTCCGGCCCAAGTGCGCCGGTGTTCTCGAGACGTTGCATGAAGGCCCGCGCCTGCAAGGCACGATCGCTTTCAAAACTGAGCAACGCCAGACTGTACAGAGCCATCGGATGATTCGCACGGAACTCCAGTGCGCCACGCAAGTACCGTTCGGCCTGCTCGATCCGACCGGCCTGGCGGGCACAGGAACCGGCATTGGCCAAGGCCTCCTCGGGGGTGCTGTAGAACGGATCCTCCAGCGCCGCGCGGAACTGGCGATCGGCCTCATCAAAGCGTCCGGCCTGGCACAGCATCGCACCGTAGCTGTTGCGGGCACCGCCATCATTCGGGGCCAATCGTACGGCCGTGGCCAGATGCGAAACCGCCTGATCAATCCGCCCGATGCGCTCGTAGACCACCCCCAGCGCCAGCCACGCTGCTGAATGGTTGGGATCCTGGCGCGTAGCCAGCTCGAGCTTTTCCATCGCGACCTGCAAGTCGCCACGCTCCAGGTATCCCACGCCAAGCCGGGTGTTGACCTCGGCCGCACGTACCGGGCTGACCCGCTCGACCGCCGAACCGCTGCGACGAGTTTCCATTTCGGCATTGGAGGCACATCCGGCCAGCACCCCCGCAACCAGCATGGCGATGAGTCGCGTCACGCCAGCGCCTGCCGCGCCAGTTGCTGCTGGATCAGGGCCCGACGCTGGCCATGCGAGAGAACCTTTCCGACCAGCTGTCCGCAGGCCGCGTCGATGTCGCCCCCGCGCGTCTTGCGCACGGTCGCGATCAGGCCGCCATCGCGCAGCACCTGCTGGAAGCGCTCGATCACCGCCGGCGGCGAACAGTGAAACGGTGATCCGGGAAACGGGTTGAACGGAATCAGGTTGATCTTGCTCGGCACATGCGCCAGCAGCCTGCGCAGATCACGCGCCAGTGCAGGGTCATCGTTGACGCCGTCGATCATAGTGTACTCGAAGGTGATCGACTGCTTCGGCCGGCGTGCAGACAGGTAGCGCTTGCAAGCCTCGATCAGATCGGCCAGCGGATACTTGCGGTTCAGCGGCACCAGCCGAGTGCGCAGCTCGTCATTCGGTGCGTGCAGCGATACGGCCAGCGCGATGCCGGGTCCATCGGCCAATGCGTCGATGCCGGGCACAACGCCGGCGGTTGAAACGGTCACGCGGCGCGCAGCCAGCTGCCAGGCCAGGTCCTCACGCATCAACTCCAGCGCCGGACGGACCTGATCGAGGTTGAGCAGCGGCTCGCCCATGCCCATCAGCACCACGTTGGTGATGCGCTGCTCACCGATACGCTGGGCGGCCAGCCAGACCTGGCCAATGATCTCGGCCGCCGACAGGTTGCGGCTGAAGCCCTGCATCGCGGTCGAGCAGAAGGTGCAGTTGAGCATGCAGCCAACCTGCGAGGAGATGCACAGCGTGCCGCGACCGCGCTCGGGGATGAAGACCGTCTCGACCATGTTGCCGCCGGGCAGCGCCATCGCCCACTTGATCGTGCCGTCGGCCGAACGCTGCTCGTGCGCTACTTCGGGCGGGCGAACTTCGGCGAGCAAGCCGAGGGTTTCACGCAGGCCGCGACTGAGATCGGACATCGCCGCGAAGTCGGTTACACCGCGCTGGTGGATCCACTGCAACAGCTGACGCGCCCGGAAGGGCTTTTCGCCGAGCTGGGCAAAAAACTGCTCCAGCTCCGGCCGGCTCATGCCCAGCAGGTTGGTGCGCGCGGCAATCTCGGCCATGATTCGGTGACGCCTCGAAGATCAGCGCGAGTGTATCTCATCTTCGCCGAAGAAGAAAAGGATCTCCGAGGCCGCAGTGTCTTCGGCATCCGAGCCGTGCACGGCGTTGGCGTCGATGCTGGTGGCGAAATCGGCACGGATGGTTCCGGGCGCGGCCTGGCGCGGATCGGTCGCGCCCATCAGCTCACGGTTGCGAGCGATCGCATTCTCGCCTTCGAGCACCTGGATCATCACCGGGCCGGAGGTCATGAATTCGACCAGATCGGCAAAGAACGGTCGCTCGCGATGAACCGCATAGAAGCCTTCGGCCTGCTCGCGCGTCAGATGCACCAGGCGCGCCGCGACGATTTTCAGACCGGCGCGCTCAAAGCGAGTGTAGATTTCGCCGATGACGTTCTTGGCCACGGCATCGGGCTTGATGATCGAAAACGTGCGCTGAATCACGTTAATGCTCCTGAAAAAGATTTGGATTCGGGTACGAAAACGGCGCGCTCGGGCTTCAGTGCAGCCACAAACGGCAAAACCTCGTAATTGTACCGCCGCCGGCTCGCGCAGGTGCGGCTTCGCGCCCCTCGGATCGACGCGCGCGTGTCCGCTCAGCGGCCGACCAGCGGTGACCACTCGGCCGAGATCAGCACCCAGTCTCCACCATCGCGACGCCAGCCGGTATCGACCTGCCACAGCCGCCCCTCGTCAGGCAGCCAGCCCGAGCCGCCGGTGGCCAGCGCCTGAAACGACGCGGTGGCTCGTTCGTCACCGATCAATTCGACTTCGGTGGCCATCCGTCGCACCCGGATGGCGCTGCGTGCCAGTCGCTCGCGGCGCGCCAGCAAGCCCAAGGAACGCCGGTCCAGACCGGCGTTGCCGGCGATAAAATCATCGGCCACCGGGGCCATGAAGTCATCGATGTCGCCGCTCTCCAACGCCGTGGTCATGGCCACCAGACGATCCAGGATCTGCTGCTCGGCCGGAACCGGCTGACCGCAGGCGGCCAGCAGCACGAGCGTGGCCACCGACAGCACCAGCGCCGCGAGCGGACGCCTCGGCTTCATTCGTCCTTGAGCACGGTTTCGAGCAGGCGCGAGGCAACCACGATCAGGTCGTACTCGGTGACCAGCCCGATCAACTTGCCGCCGTCGGTGACCGGCAGGCAGCTCAGGCGCCCCTCGCGCATGATCCGGATCGCTTCGACCGTCGTGGTGTCCGGCGAAATTGACCGGGGGTCGGGCCGCATGATGTCGCGCACCATCACCGGCCCGCCTTTCTTGTCCAGGCCGCGCGCGATCAGCCGCAGCAATTGACGATGGCTGACCAGACCGAGCAGCCGACCGCCGTCATCCTCGACCGGCACATGGCGCACGTAGCGCCACTCCATCAGGCTGGCGGCGAAATCAACGATGTCGTCGGGTCGCACGGTAAACAGATCGGTGGCCATGAACTGGCCGACCGTGCGGTAGGACTCGCGCCAATCCTGGGTTCCGCAGAACTCGGCCAGCGTCCATTCCGAAACCGGCTTGCCCTGCTCCTGCTGCGCGACCATGCTAGCCACCAGCGCGCGCAGGCGCTCGTGTTGACTGCCCTCGTCGCGCAGCTTTTCCAGCGACTCGATCTGCCAGCGCGCACCGGTGCGGCGGGTCTGTACACGGCGCTCGATCACGCCCAGGTAGCGCTCGATGTCGGCGCCGACGATGCCCGCTCCCTCCAGACCCGACGCCGCCAGCGGCAGCAGTTCCTCGAGGATCAATTGCTGGGCCGGCATCTGCCGTTCATGCATCCAGACCTGCTGCGCACGCAGCCCGTCGCGGGCGGCGGACATGAAGTTGGCCTTGATGTCGGAGAAGCTGAACTGGTCGCGCACATCGTCCAGCGAGTGCGAAAGATGCGCCATCATGCCGAAGAAGAACGCGGCATTGGCGATTTCATCGAGCACCGTCGGGCCGGACGGAATCACCCGGTTCTCAATCCGCAGGTGCGGCTTGCCGTTGTCGGAGATTCCGTAGCAGGCGCGGTTCCATCGATACACCGTCCCGTTGTGCAAGCGAAGCGCGTTGAGCCTGGGGATCTCGCCGCGTCGCACCATGCCGAGCGGGTCGTCCTCGAACTCGGTGGTCAGGATCACGCGGAAGCGGGCGATGTCTTCCTTGAAGATTTCCAGTACCGATTCGTTGATCCAGTGATCGCCGAAATGCACGCGCGGCTGCAACCCGCGCGCAGCCAGCGCCTCGGAACGGGCGTCGATGGAATTCTCGAACACCGCGATTCGGGTTTCATGCCACAGCCGCTTGCCGAGCAGGATGGGCGAGTTCACGCACGCGGCCAGCAGTGGCCCGGTGACCACCTGGGCGGTGTTGTACAGCGAGGCGAATTCGTCCGCACCGACCTGGAAATGAACCTGGAAACTGGTGTTGCAGGCCTCCAGCATCAGGTTGTCGTGCTGCAGGTTGAACTGGTCGATGCCCTTGATGGCGAACTGGAAGTCGGAGCCGCGCAAGCGCCGTAGCGCTTCGTTGAGGGCGAAGTAGCGCGCCTTCGGCACCATGGCGTCCAGCGACAGGTGATCGCGCGTCAGCGTCGGCAGGATGCCGACCAGTGCGATGCGCGCATCCACACCTCGGGCATGCTCGCGCGCGATCGCCAGCACCTCGTCGGTCTCGGCCTCGAGGCGACGCAGACAGTCGCCACCGAGTACCAGCGGCGACAGGTTGGCCTCGAGATTGAACAGCCCGAGTTCATGCGTGAAACGCGGATCGTCCAGCCCTTCGAGCAGCTTCATGGCGGTCAGCGACGGGCGGAACGCGCGATCGACCAGGAACATTTCCTGCTCGGCACCGATGCGCCGGGGCTCGCGCTCGAACAGGTCGGCATCGAGCATGGCCTCCATCGCGCGCACCTCGTTGAGCAGCGCCTTCATGAATGCCCGGCGCTGCTCCTCGTCGCTGCCCTGACGGACGTTCTGTTCTCCCATGCCGTGCTTCCGGTGTCTGCCAGGTCAGGACCGAAGGATCACGGCCCGCACCGCCGATGATAAACGCCCGTGCCAATCACGGCAAATCGGCTTTGCGCGTGGCATGCTCTGAAATAATCGGCTTGTCAGCCCTGCCCAATTGTGACAAGCTCGCACGGGGTAGATTTTTCGATAACCACTACACAACCTATAACGCGACGCTTCAAACCATGACTATGACCGACAAATCCTGGCAACAGCACTACGCTCCGGGCGTACCGGCTGAAATCGACATGCGCGAATTCAGCTCCGTCGTTGAAATTTTTCACCGCAGCGTGCAGCGTTTCGGCGACCAGACCGCGTTCATCAACTTCGGGCGCGGAATCAGCTATCACGAACTCGACCGGCTGAGCGCGGCATTCGGTGCCCACCTGCAGTCGCTGGGGCTGGAACGCGGCGACCGCGTGGCGATCATGCTGCCCAACCTGCTGCAGTACCCGATCGCCCTGTTCGGCGTGCTGCGCGCCGGGCTGGTAGTGGTCAATACCAACCCGCTCTACACCGCGCGCGAGCTCAAACACCAGCTCAACGATTCCGGCGCACGTGCCATTGTGGTGCTGGAGAATTTCGCCCACACCCTGGCCGGGGTGATTGACGACACACAGGTCGAGCACGTGTTCGTCACCGGGGTCGGCGACCTGCTGCGGTTCCCCAAGGGCACGCTGATCAATTTCGTGCTGCGCCATGTGAAAAAGGAAATACCGGCCTGGGACATTCCGCATGCCCAGCGCTTCGGTCAGGCACTGAAGGCAGCCCGACCCGACCAGTTGCTCGAGCCCGAGCTGGGTCACGACGACCTGGCTTTCCTGCAATATACCGGCGGCACCACCGGAGTTTCCAAGGGCGCCATGCTCAGTCACGGCAACATTGTCGCCAATGTGCAGCAGTCCTCGGCCTGGCTCGCAGACCGCGTTACCGAGGGTCGCGAGACCATCGTCACCGCGCTGCCGCTCTACCACATCTTCGCGCTGACCGCCAATTGCATGGTCTTCATCAAGTTCGGCGGGCGCAACGTACTGATCACCAATCCGCGCGATATGGCCGGTTTCGTCAAGGAACTCGGCGAATCGAAGTTCACCGCCATCACTGGCGTCAACACGCTGTTCAACGGCCTGCTGCACACCCCCGGCTTCGAGCAGATCGATTTCTCACAGCTGCGCCTGACGCTCGGCGGCGGCATGGCCGTGCAGCGCGCGGTAGCGGAAAAGTGGAAGGAAGTCACCGGTGTGCCGCTGATCGAGGCGTATGGTCTGACCGAGACCTCGCCGGCGGCCTGCATGAACCCGATGGACCTGGAAGATTACAACGGTGCGATCGGACTGCCGATCCCTTCGACCGAATGCAAGGTGATCGACGAACAGGGTCAGGAAGTCGCGATTGGCGAGCCGGGCGAGCTGTGCATCCGCGGCCCGCAGGTGATGCAGGGCTACTGGCAGCGCCCCGAGGAAACGTCCAAGGTGCTGTCGGACGATGGCTGGCTGAAGACCGGCGACATGGCCGCGCGCGACGAGAAAGGCTACTTCTTTATCGTCGATCGCAAGAAAGATATGATCCTGGTCTCGGGCTTCAACGTCTACCCGAACGAAATCGAGGACGTGGTCGCCGCGCACCCGAAGGTGCTGGAGGTCGGTGCAATCGGGGTCGAAGATGCCAAGTCCGGCGAACTGGTCAAGGTGGTGGTGGTGCGCAAGGACGAATCGCTCACCGTCGAGGAATTGCGCGCGTACTGCAAGCAGGAACTGACCGGCTACAAGGTGCCGCGCTACGTCGAGTTTGTCGATGAACTGCCCAAGACCAACGTCGGCAAGATCCTGCGACGCGAACTGCGCACCCAGTTCGGCGAGGCACGGTCCAGCACCGGATGAAGCGGCCGCAAGCGCCCGCGCCCGGCGCGTATTCGGCCGCGGATGCGCGCCTGTTTCCGGTCATCGACCGCCACACCTGGCTCAACCACGCGGCGATCTCGCCGTGGCCGCAGCCGGTCATCGATGCCATGCGCGGCTTTGTCGAAGACAACGCCCGCTTCGGCCCGCTGCACTACGCCGACTGGATGGCGGTCGAGGCGCGCCTGCGCGAGCAGGCCGCCGCAATGCTGCGAGCCGACCGCGATGACATCGCGCTGGTCAAGAACACCTCCGACGGTCTGTGCATGATCGCCGGCGGGCTGGAATGGCAGCCCGGCGACGCGGTGATCTGGGTGGCCGACGATTTCCCCAGCAATTGCCTGCCATGGCAGCAGCGGGTTCCGCCCGCGGTGCGGCGGTGTGAGGTTCGTCTGCAGGCCAATGACCCGGAAGCGTCCATTCTTGCAGCGCTGGATGCCGACACCCGGCTGGTCGCGATCAGCTCGGTGCACTACGGCAGCGGCCTGTGCCTGGACCTGGAGCGGATCGGTCGGGCCTGCCGCGCGCACGGCGCCTTGCTGGTGGTCGACGCCATCCAGCAGCTCGGCGCGCTGCCGCTGCGGGTTGATGAATTGCCGGTCGACTTCGTCGTTGCCGGTAGTCACAAGTGGCTGATGGCACCCGAGGGGCTTGCGCTGTTCTGGTCGCACCCCGAGGCGCGCAGGCAGCTGACCCCGACCCAGCCGGGCTGGCGCATGTGGCCGGATATGTTCAACTTCGACCGCGAAGACTGGACACCACCGACGCCGGCACGACGGTTCGAGCCCGGCACCTTGAACATGGCCGGCATTCACGGCCTGGCCGCGGCACTGGAACTGATCAATGCGCTCGACCCCCAAGCCTGCGGCGAGGCGCTGCGCGATCGCAGCGAGCGCTTGATCGACGGTCTCCAGCAGCTGACCCGATCCGACCGGATCCACATCGTGACGCCACGCGCGCGCACGCGGCGGGCCGGAATCGTCAGTTTCCGGGTCGATGGTCGCGACAGTGCCGAACTGGTCCGGCAATTGGCTGAACACGACGTCCACGCCGCGGTCCGAGGGCCCTGGGTACGGTTGTCCCCGCACTGGTACACGCCGATGGTGCAGATCGATCAGGCGCTCGGGCAAATCGACGCGCTGCTGGTTTGAGGCCATGACCGCCGACAGCTTCCTGTGGCACGACTACGAAACCTTCGGCGCCAACCCGCGCCTGGACCGGCCATGCCAGTTCGCGGCGCGCCGCAGCGATGACCAGCTCAATCCGGTCGGCGAACCGCTGGTGCTGTACTGCCAACCGACCCTGGACATGCTGCCGCACCCCGATGCCTGCCTGATCACCGGCATCACGCCGCAGCAGGCGCTGCGCGACGGGGTGCCGGAATACGAGTTCGCGCAGCGCATCTTCGAGCAGATGGCCACACCCGGAACCTGCACAGTCGGCTTCAACAATCTACGCTTCGACGATGAATTTTCACGTTTTTTATTCTGGCGTAATTTCATCGACCCCTATGTGCGCGAATACCGCAACGGCAACAGCCGCTTCGATCTGATCGACCTGATGCGGACCTGGCATGCACTTCGGCCCGAGGGCCTTGTGTGGCCGCAACGCGACGATGGCCATCCCAGCTTCCGGCTCGAGGATCTGGCGCGCGCCAACGGCCTGTCGGTCGAACACGCCCACGACGCGCTGGCTGATGTCGACAACACGCTCGCGCTGGCCCAGCGCTTGCGCGCACAGCAGCCGAAACTGTGGTCCTGGGCCCTGTCATTGCGCAACAAGCACAACGTCGATCGACTGCTGGCCGCCCGGCAAGCGCTGCTGCATGTGACCGCCCGCTATCCGGCCGCCGAACACTGCATCGCGCCGGTGCTGCCGCTGTTTCGGCACCCCGAAATCAATGGCCAGTGGCTGGTCTGGAACCTGCGCCATGACCCGACATCATTCATGGCCGAGGACGCCGAACTGCTGGCCGAGCTGTACTGGAACGCGCGCGAGGATCTGCCGGAGGGGTGCGACCGTCTGCCGGTCAAGTGGGTGCGCGGCAACCGCTGCCCGATGCTGGCGCCGATGTCGGTGCTCGACGACGCCGCACGCGAACGCACCGGCATCGATCCGGCGCGTGCGACCGACCACGCCGGTCGGCTGCTCAGCGATGACGCCTTTCTGAAGCGCCTGGCGCAGGCTCTCGCCCCGCGTCCGGGCGGGACGGCCGCCGATGCCGAAAGTGCGCTGTACCAGGGCTTCGTCTCGAACGCGGATCGGCAATTGGCCGAGCGCGTCGCCAGCAGCCGGCCCGAACAGCTTGCCGAGTGGGTCAACGCGGACCGGCAACCATTCGCCGATGCGCGCCTGAACGAATTGCTGCTGCATTTCGTCGGCCGCCACGCCGCGCACGCGCTGGCACCCGAGCCCCGGGCGGCCTGGGAGGACTACCGGCGCCGGCGCCTGCTCGACGACCCGGAACTGGCCGCACTGCAACTGGACAACTACCGGCAGCGGATCGATCAGCTGCAGCAGGAACGACCCGATCGGACGGCGCTGCTCGACGCCCTGCGCCAATGGCCGGAGCAACTGGACCTGCCGCGCTGAACGCGCTTGGGCCAGAATATTTATTCACACCGCCCGCGCGCCACGCTTGACAGTTTCCTTACACGAAACTTCTTCCATAGTTACTCATGAAATTAATATATATATTTGAATAATATACTTTTTATGTTGATGGTCAGCTCTTGACCAATCCGCCCGATCGCTGACAGCAGCGCCACGCGCCCCGATTCACCCACAAGCTTGTCCACAGGCCGTGTGGATAAATAGCGCGCTCGAGCGACGGCGAAATCAGCCCATCGCCAGCGCCAGTTGAGCGGGCATCACCGACGGCCGGCGGCGGGTCTGCGCGACTGCCTTTCGCAGCGTGCGCTCACCACGCGGCGAGACAAATTCGATTGCGCTGCCATCGTCGAATTGCAGCATCATCACCACGGGCGGCTCACCGTGGCGGCCTGCTCGCGAGACCACGCCGGTGATGCACTTGCCGATGATGGCGTCGCGTACTTCTCGGCTGCTGGCAGGGTGGGAAGCGTTCATGATCGGCACTCCAGGTTGATGATCTGGAACCGATTGCACCACGAACGATTCTCAAAACCTGAGAACGGCCCGGGACATGCGCAGTAACCGCCGGCCGCCGCGACCAGTGTCAATCCGTGATGGCCCGACGCGAGGCAAAGGCGTGCGCCAGCGTGCCCTGGTCGGTGAACTCCAGTTCGCCGCCGAGCGGAACGCCCTGGGCCAGTCGGGTGGCCCGCACGCCGTACTTGCCGGCCAGACCGAGAATGTACTGCGCGGTCGCCTCGCCTTCGACCGTGGCATTGGTGGCCACGATCACCTCCTCGCATGCGGCTTGTGCCAGACGCTGTTCCAGTCGATCCAGCCCCAGCGCCTCGGGGCCAATGCCGTCGAGCGGCGACAAGCGACCCAGCAGCACGAAATAGCGGCCGTCGAAGCCGGTCGCCTGCTCGATTGCCATCACGTCGGCCGGCGTCTCGACCACGCACAACACCCGGTCGGAACGCCGCTCACTGCTGCACAGGCGACAACGATCCGACGAGGTCAGGTTGCGACAGGACTCGCAACGCTTGATTTCGCGCACGCCACGCTCCAGCGCGGCAGCCAGGCGGGCGGCACCGGCTCGATCACGCTCGAGCAGGTGCAGCGCCATGCGCTGGGCGCTGCGCGCGCCCACCCCCGGCAGACAGCGCAGCGCCTCGAGCAACTCGTCGATCAGCGGATCGATGCTCATCGCGCCACGCGCATCGCAAAGCAACTCACGGCAAGGTGAAGCCCGGCGGCAAGGGCAATCCGCCGGCAAGTTCGGAAACCTTCTTCTGGCTGCTCTCGGCGACCTTGTTGACGGCGTCGTTGAAGGCCGCGGTCAGCAGATCCTCGAGCATCTCGACATCCTCGGCCGCTCCCGGCTCCAGTCGCACGCGGCGCACTTCGTGGCGGCCGTTCATGCTGATTTCGACCATGCCGCCGCCGGCCGAGCCGGTTACCTCCAGCGCCGCCAACTCTTCCTGGGCGCGCTTGAGGTTTTCCTGCATCTTCTGCGCCTGCTGCATCAGTTGTCCGATTCCGGCTTTCACGAGCGTCTCCAGCGTTCAGGGTTCAGCGGGCCGGGCCGAGCCCGGGATGATTTCGGCATCCAGCCGGGTTTGCATCGCGCGCACCACCGGATCGGCCGCCAACGCGGCCTCGGCTTCATTCTGGCGGCGCTGTTGCTCGGCACTGGCGCGGGCCGCGGCGGTCGTCAGCGAGACCCCGTCGGCCACCGGCTCGAACAGCAGATTGCGCGTGCGGCCCGACCACTGCTCCAGCGCATGGGCCAGGCTGCTGCGGAAGCGCTCACTCAGCAGCGGCTGGTCGTCGGCGGTGTGCCGGAAGCAGATCTGTCGCTCGTCAGCGCGATCCAGCTCCAGATTGGCGGCCACGGAGCGTACCGGTCCGGCCAGCGACAACTGCGCCAGCACTTCCGGCCAGGTTTCGCGACTGAGCGTTACCGGCTGCCCGGGCACGGCGACCTCGAGCTGTGGCGGCGCATCGCGAACCGCGTCCGGCAACGCACCCGGAACCGTCGCCGCGGGTGCCGGTGATGGTGCTTCCGTGCGTGTACCGGACGATCCGCCGGCTGCACGCGGGCCGGATTCGACACCTCGCCGTACCACCGAACCGGAACCGGCAAGATCCGGCTTCGGATCAGCCGCCGAAACCGGGCGGAAGGCGAACATGCGCAGCAGCGTCATCTCGCAGCCGCAGCGCTCGGACGGCGCCAGCCCCAATTCGTTGCGACCCTGCAGCGCGATCTGATAGTACAGCTGCACATCCTCGGGATCCAGGCGCGCGGCGAACCCGGCCAGGCGTTCCCAGTCGGTACGGCTTTCATCACGGTAATCGGGCACCTGCTGGATCAAGGCGATACGGTGCAGCGTCTCCCCCAGCTCGGCCAGCAGTCGGCCGAAGTCGCGGGCCAGCGCGACCACCTCAGCCACCGCCGCCATCGCCGCGGCCGGATCGTTGTCGACCAGGGTCTGGACCAGCGTTTCGAGATGACGCTGTTCGACCGTGCCCAGCATGTCCTCGACGGCAGCGACTTCGATACGACCGGCACCGGCGGCCAGCGCCTGGTCGAGCAGGCTTAGGCCGTCGCGCATGCTGCCGTCGGCGGCACGTGCAAGCAGGTCCAGCGCGACCGGCTCGAACGCCAGTTGCTCGGCGTCGAGAATCGTGCGCATCTGGCCGGCGATCTCGTCGGGCTGCAGCCGCCGCAGGCTGAATTGCAGGCAGCGCGACAGGATGGTCAGCGGAATTTTCTGCGGGTCGGTGGTCGCCAGCACGAACTTGACGTGCTCGGGCGGCTCTTCCAGTGTCTTGAGCAGCGCGTTGAAGCTGCTGATCGAGAGCATATGCACTTCGTCGATCAGGTAGACCTTGAAGCGGCCGCGGGCCGGTGCGTAGGGCACATTGTCGAGGATTTCACGGGTGTCATCGACGCGCGTGCGCGAGGCGGCATCGATTTCCAGAAGATCGACGAAACGACCCTCGTCGATGGCCACGCAGTGCGCACATTCACCGCAGGGCTCGGCGCTGACACCGCGCTCGCAGTTCAGCGCCTTGGCCAGGATGCGCGCGATCGTGGTCTTGCCCACCCCGCGCGTGCCGGTCAGCAGGAAGGCATGGTGCAACCGACCCTGCTCGAGGCCGTTGGACAACGCCCGCACCACGTGCTGCTGCCCGACCAACCCGGCAAAGTCGCGTGGCCGCCATTTTCGTGCAAGAACCTGATAACTCAAGTAAATTCCGTATCGATGCGAGCCAATCGCGAAACGACCAACTGCCTGTAAAGGGCCGCTGCCGCAACGCCTTCAAGAGTCTACACCAGCCACCTCACGATCGCGCGTCACCCGCGCTCGGAGGACCGGAACGGATTGAGCAGCAAGGCACCCAGACGCTGCTCGCGCGGCGCGGAAAACGCGTCCAGACCGATCGGCATGACGGACTCGGGCCGACGCGGCAAGGCGCGGTAGCTCGCAAACATCCGATCCCATAGCGACAGGTGGAAACCGTAGTTGGAATCGGTCTCCGGTCGCCAGGTCGAATGATGGATGCGGTGCATCGACGGCGTGACCAGCACATAGCGCAGCGCTCGATCCAGGCGCGCCGGCAAGGCCAGGTCGGCATGCGTCCACAACGCGCCCAGGCTGAGCAGCAATTCGAACGCCAGCACCGCAGCCGGATGCGGCCCCAGCAACAGCACCAGCGCCAGCTTGATCGCCATCGACAGCGCGATCTCCAGCGGATGGAAACGCAGCGCAGTGGTCACGTCGAAGCCCGGATCGCAATGGTGGACCCGGTGCAGCCGCCACAGCCAGGGCAGCGTGTGCATCAGACGATGCTGCCAGTAGATCGCCAGGTCCAGCAGCAGCACCGCGACCATGATCTCGATCCAGGCAGGGGCCGCAAACCGCCCGAACAGCCCGCCACCGGCGGCATGGACATCGACGGCCAGCGCCACGGCCAGCAGCGGAAAAGCCAGCCGCAACAGCGCGGTATCGATCAATACCAGCGCCAGGTTGATCGCCTGGCGGCGTGCCGGCCAGCCGTCGCCGCGCACCGCAAAACGCGTCTGCAGCACCAGCAGCAATACCAGTACGGCCACGAATGCGGCCGGTCGCAGCACGCCCTCCAACGCCACCCAGTCGCTCATGCCGCGCGCTCCATCGCCCGTTCCAACCACTCCAGCAAGGCATGTTGCGCTGGCAAAGGATCGGCCAGCGAGAGCAGCTCGGCCCGCACCTGCACCAGGTCGCGGGCCTCGTCCAGGTCACTGTGCAGCGCCAGCCGCCGCCAGCCGTCCACGGCCAGCGACTGCTCGAACTTGACTGCTGTGTCGGCTCGACTGTAGGCCACCTGCAACCAGCGCTCCCGTGCCACCGGCCGGTTGCCACCGAACAGCCAGAAGCCGCCGTCGCGTGCCGGACCCAGCACGTAGCGGTCGGCATCGGCACGCAGCCAGCTTGCTGCCTGCAGCAGTTCGGCCGCTTGCAGTTGCGGCGCATCGGCGCCCAGCAGCATGACCGCCTCGTGCTGCTGCAGCAACGCCGAATAGACCGCATGCATGCGCTCGCCCAGACCACCTTCGCCCTGCTCGATCACCGGGAACTCCCGCCACAGCGGATGTGCCCGGCCCTCGGTCTCGGCCACCGCCCAATACCCCGAAAGGCGCGAGGCGCGCACCGCTGCAGCCACGCAGGCTACCGATCGCTGGTAGCACTGCTCGGCGTCGTGACGGCCCAGCGTGCGCGCCAGCCGGGTCTTGACCGGCGACAGACCGGGCGTCTTGACGAATATAGCGACGGCAACGTTCACCTACTTGTTCTCGATTCGATTCAGCGCCTTGCGGCGCAATTCCAAAGTCAGTCGCAAATGCTCGCGGGTGGTCGCCCACCAACCCTGCTCGCGGTAGCGGCGCGCCGAGGTCACCAGCGGCACACCCAGCGCCTCGATCGACACCCCGGCAGCACGCGCACGCACGATGAAATCCAGGTCCTCGCCGCGCCCGAAGGTCGCATCAAAGCCACCCAGCTGTTCGAAAACCGCGCGCGGCAGCAGCCAGCCCTGGTCGCCGTACGGCAGCGCGAACAGCCGCGAGCGCAAGCGCGCACCCCAGGCGTTGAGTGCGACCGCGCGCGGTCCATCGACGAATGCCAGGTCAAAGTATGCGATCCGGGTCTGCGCGCGCTCGGCGGTCAACCCGTCCTGTACCCGCGCAAGCACCCGGGCATCGGGCCGGCTGTCGGCATGCAGCAGCCACAGCATCGGCGCGGCCGCGGCGCGCACGCCTCGATTGAGCTGCAACGCCCGGCCCGGCTTACCGCGGACCCAGCGCGCCGCCGCCGGCAGGCCCTGCTCCGGTCGCGGACCAGAGCCGCTGAAGATGCATTCGCAATCTGCAGACAATCCGGCCAGGACGTCGACCAGACCTCGCCAGGCCGAGTCTCCGGGTGCCACCGGCACCACCACCGACAGAGCCGGCACTACAGGAACTGCTCCTGCAGGATGCGTTCATCCAGAGAATGCTCGGGGTCGAACAGCAGTTCGTGGCGCAGTTCCGGGTCTTGCCAGACTCGGACTTCGCGCACATTGCGCACTTCGTCGTAGTCGGCCGTGGCACTGACCGGGCGACGCTCGGCGTTGAGCACGGTAAAGTCGACGCGCGCGGCCGCCGGCAGGATCGCGCCGTGCCAGCGACGCGGACGGAACGGACTGATCGGCGTGAGCACCAGCGCCTCGGTGCCCAGCGGCAGAATCGGCCCGTGCGCCGACAGGTTGTAGGCGGTCGAACCGGCCGCGGTCGCGACCAGCGCGCCGTCGGCCACCAGCCGCGCGACCCGCTCGACGCCGTTGACCGCGATTGCGATGTGCGCGGCCTGATTGGTCTGGCGCAACAGCGCGACCTCGTTGATCGCCAACCCCTCGTGGGTCTGACCGTCGAGGGTATGCGCCCGCATGCGCAGCGGCGCCAGCCAGATGCGAGCCGCGCGCGCAATCCGAGCTGCCAGGTCGTCGGTGCTGAAGCGGTTCATCAGGAACCCGACCTCGCCGAGGTGCATGCCGAACACCGGCAAGCGGCGCGCGGCATTCTCATGCAGCGTGTGCAGCATGAAGCCGTCACCACCCAAGGCCACGAGAACCTCGGCCTGTCCGAACTCGGCATTGCCGTAGCGCTCGATCAGCGTTGTCAGCGCCTGACGTGCGCGCGGATGCGCACTGGCGACGAACGCGATGCGCGGCACCGGGTCGGTCACGGCACTCAGTCGACCCGGGTGGCGACCAGCAGTTGGCCGATCCCGTTGATACCGACGTGCAGAATCGCAAAATCCAGTGACGATCCGCTCTTCATCTCCTCGAGCATGGCGCGCGTGCGTTCGACCACCGCCTGGTGACGCTCCATCCAGTCAGCGATCGGCTGTTCGCTGTCGGCATGCTCGGTCAGGATGCGTCGCACCAGCGTGCGGTGGTGACCGGCCAGACTGTCACGCAGGTTGCCGCGCGCGTGGGCGTGCCACTGCTTGTCGACCGGCAGATCCTCGATGCTGTCGCGCAGCCAGCGCAGGCACAGCTCGTCGAGCAGGCTGAAATGCACGCGTCCGACCTCGATCACGTCGCGCGAGAGCTTGCGCGCCTCGTCGACCACGTCCAGTGCCGGGTGCATCCAGGTCAGAGCGGCCAGGCGACCGGCAAACTCGGTCTCGAATCCGGCCTCGACCAATGACTCGCATCGCCGCTCGAAATCCGCCAGCTCGCGCCCGGCCAGCAGTTCTGCGAGCTGCTCCCGGAACCGGCGTACACCGTCACCGAAGTGCTCGACCTGGCTGGAAATATCGATTGCCGTGCCGCCGGGCAATGTGATCAGTCGCCGGCTGCACTGGCGTACCAGGTTCCACAGCTCGATGTAGCACTGGTTCTGCACATCGGCCGCTACGCGCGCATCGTAGGTTTCCAGTTCGCGCCAGCAACTGCGCGCATCGAGGATCTCGCGCGCGACCGTGTAGGCCTTGGCAATCGTGGCCGAGCTGGCGCCGGTGTCCTCGCGCATGCGCATCGCGAAGTAGGCCCCCATGCGGTTGACCAGGTTGTTGGTCACACGCGTGGCGATGATCTCGCGCTTGAGCCGGTGGACCGGCATCAGGTCCGAAAAACGCTCACGCAGCGGCTGCGGAAAATAATCCTCCAGCTCACTGGCCAGGTAGGGGTCTTCGGGCACATCCGAATCGAGCAGTTCCTGGTACAGCGTGATCTTGCCGTAGGAAAACAGCACCGCCAGTTCGGGCCGCATCAGTCCGCGACCCTGGGCCACGCGCTCGCGCAGCTGCTCTTCGTCGGGCAAGTGCTCGAGATCGCGGTCGATCAGGCCCTGGTGTTCGAGCATGGTGATGAAGTGCGCCTCGGCCCCGAGACGCTTGGAAGTCATCGCCTCCATCATGCTCAGGGCCTGGGTCTGCAGATAGTTGCTGCGTAACACCAGTTGCTCGACCTCGCCGGTCATCTCGGCCAGCAGGGTGTTGCGACTGCCGTCGTCGAGGCGACCGGCAGCAACCGCCTGGTCCAGCAGAATCTTGATGTTGACCTCGTGGTCGGAGCAGTCGACACCGGCAGCGTTGTCGATGAAATCGGTGTTGATGCGACCGCCGGCCAGCGCAAACTCGATCCGGCCTTTCTGCGTGAAACCGAGGTTGCCGCCCTCGCCGACCACGCGACAGCGCAGGTCGGCGCCGTTGACCCGCACCGGATTGTTGGCCAGATCGCCGACGTCACCGTGGCTTTCAGTCTGGGCCTTGACATAGGTGCCAATGCCCCCGTTCCACAACAGATCGACCTCGGCAGTCAGCAGCGCCCGGATCAGCGCCTGCGGCGCCAGCTCGTGTTCGTGGATTCCGAGCCAGGCACGCACCTCGGGCGAAATCGCGATGGTCTTGGCCTGACGCGAGAATACGCCGCCACCGGCCGAGATCAGATCCTTGTCGTAATCGCTCCAGCTCGAGCGTGGCAGTTCGAACAGGCGTTTTCGCTCGGCAAACGATGTGGCCGGATCCGGGTCCGGATCGAGGAAGATGTGGATGTGGTTGAACGCAGCCTTGAGTCGGATGTGCTCGGACAGCAACATGCCGTTGCCGAACACATCGCCGGCCATGTCGCCGATGCCGACCACATCGAAGGCTTCGCGCTGGGTGTCGAGACCGAGCTCTCGGAAATGGCGCTTGACCGACTCCCAGGCGCCCTTGGCGGTGATGCCCATCTTCTTGTGGTCGTAGCCGTTCGAGCCACCCGAAGCGAAGGCATCACCGAGCCAGAACCCATGGTCGGCCGAAATCGCGTTGGCAATGTCGGAGAAGGTGGCCGTACCCTTGTCGGCGGCGACCACCAGGTAGGGGTCATCCCCGTCATGGCGCACGACATTGCGTGGCGGCCGGACGGCATCGCCGTCGAGGTTGTCGGTAATTCCGAGCAAACCGCTGATGAAGGTGCGGTAGCAGTGCACGACTTCGGCCATGACGCGGTCGCGATCATCGCTTACGGGTTGCTGCTTGACGAAGAACCCGCCCTTGGCACCAACCGGCACGATCATGGTGTTCTTGACGTTCTGCGCCTTCATCAGGCCCAGCACCTCGGTACGGAAGTCCTCGCGCCGGTCCGACCAGCGCAGCCCGCCGCGCGCGATCATGCCGCCGCGCAGGTGCACACCCTCGACCCGCGGCGAGTAGACCCAGATTTCGCGAAACGGTCGCGGCCGCGGCAGCTCGGGCAGGCGCGCGGAGTCGAACTTGAAGCTGATCGACTCGAGCACCTGGCCACGCGCGTCACGCTGAAAATAGCTGGTTCGCAGCATCGCCGCGATCACGTCGGCGAAACTGCGCAGAATCCGGTCCTGGTCAGCGCTGGAGACCGAATCAAGCGTGCGCAACAGGGTCTTGCGCGCGCAACGAGCGGTCTCGTCGCAATCACCACCCTCTCGAGCCTGGCCAAGATCGTCGATGAATTCAGCCAGTACCGGATCGCCGATACCTGCGGTCAACTCCGTGCACTGCTGCACCAGGGCGCGCCGCGCGGCGGTGCGTGCCGTGCGCGCCTCGGTTCGGCGCGCGGGATCAAAACGCGCATCGAAGATTTCAACCAGCAGGCGCGCGGCCAGCGGCCACGAGGCCAGTGTCTCTTCCATGTACTGCTGCGAGAACGGCGAGCCGGCTTGCTGCAGAAAACGCGCGCAGGCTCGCAGCATCGCGGCCTGGCGCCAATCCAGCTGCGCGCTCAGCACCAGCCGGTTGAAACCGTCGTTCTCGCATCGGCCGCGCCAGGTGTGCTCGAAGGCCTGCTGGAAGCGCTCGCGCACTGCCTCGAGATCGAGCTCGCACTCGCGCTGCGGCTGCATGTCGAAGTCCTGGATCCAGATGCGGCTGCCGTCAGCCGGCGTCAACTCGTAGGGTCGCTCGGACACGATGCGCATGCCGAGGTTTTCCAGCATCGGCAACACATCCGACAACGGGATCGGCCGGTTGTACTTGAACAGCTTGAAGCGCACGATGCCGGCCTCACCACGGCGCGGCCGGTACAGGCTCATCTTGAGCTCGCCGGGACCACCCAGGTCGGCCACAGCCGCGACGTCATGACTGGCCACGTGCGGTGCCACTTCACCCTGATAGCTCAGCGGGAAGGCGTTGGCAAAGCGGCGCAGCAGGCCGAGCCCGCGTTCCTCACCATGCTGACGTACCAGGATTTCGCCGAGCTCGTCGTCCCAGCTGCGGATCGCACGCTTGATGCGCTGTTCGATCGACGCGACGTCGAATTCGGCCGAGCGCTCGGGCTGGCAGCGCACGATCAGGTGCATGCGCGCGAGTCGCGAATCGCCGACCTGTACGGCAAAATCCAGCCGCTCGCCTTTGAGTGCGCGTTTCAGAAGACTCTGGATCTTGCGCCGATTCTCGGTGTTGAAGCGATCGCGCGGGATGAACACCATGCAGGAATAAAAGCGACCGAAGCGCTCGCGCCGAATGAACAGCCGCGTCTGACTGCGCTCCTGCAACTCGAGGATGCCGATGGCCAGTTCCGCCAGATCATCGACCTGGGCCTGGAACAACTCGTCGCGCGGGAGCGTCTCGAGGATGTGCAGCAGCGCCTTGCCGGCATGCGAACCGGGCCGGAGTCCGGACAGTTCCAGGACCCGTTCAACCTTGCCGCGAACCAGCGGCGTCTCGCGGCAGCGGCGGATGTAAGCACCCGAGGTGAACAATCCGATGATGCGCTTCTCGCCACTGACCCGGCCCTGCTCGTCGAAGCGCAACACCGAGATGTAGTCCATGTAGCCATCACGATGCACGGTCGCGCGGCCGTTGGTCTTGGTGATGATGATCGGATGGATGTGGCCGTGGGTCGCAGCGTCGCCGGTCAGTTCGCTGATTCGGCGCGGTGGCGGCCGACGGTGCGAATCGCGCATCAGCCCCAAGCCGGAGTCGGCGACACCCTTGAGCATGCGCTCGCCGTCCTGATCGACGATTTCGTATTCGCGGTAGCCGAGGAAGGTGAAGTGGTCGTCGGCCAGCCACTTGAAGAACGCCCGCGCCTCGTCAAGATCGACGGCTTCCAGCCCGATGCCCGACTCGGCAAGTTCATCGGCAATCTCCTGCGCCTTGCGCATCATCGGCTGCCAGTCGGCCACCGCCAGGCGCACATCGGCCAGCGCGTCACGCATCCGGCGCTCCAGTTCGGCCAGCGCATCCGGAGCGGTCTGGCGATCGATGCGCATGTGAATCATGGATTCCGCGATCGCATCGTCGTCGCACTGATCGTCGGCCAGCGCCAGAAAATGCCCGCCCTGATCGCGCCGGATCCTGCATACCGGATGCAGAATCAGGTGGATGCCGTAGTTGAGCCGCGACATCACCAGCGCGACCGAGTCGACCAGGAACGGCATGTCATCGTTGACCAGCTCGACCACGGTATGCGCCGAGCTCCAGCCCTGCCGGGCAGACGTCGGGTTGTAGACCCGCATGCGCGACTCACCCGGATGGCGCTGGCGCTGAAACTCGTAAAAGCTGGCGATCATGCCGGCCAGGTCGTCCGGCGCATTTTCACCGGACTCCGGCATCGGCTGGTTCTTGAGGAACTGACGCGCGAACTGCGCCAGGGAAGGCGGCGCCTGCTCGCCCAACGCCGCAATGACCTCGTCGATCCGATGGTTCTGATTCATACCTGCCGCTCCCCTGGTTTCATTCGCCGGGCGCTGGAACATCCATGGTTGTCACGGGACCCTGTCAATGGCTCAGCGCAGACCGGTCTCGCTGCGACCGATGACCAGACGCTGGATTTCACTGGTGCCTTCGTAGATCTCGGTAATCTTGGCGTCGCGGAAATAGCGCTCGACCGCCATTTCCTTGCTGTAGCCCATGCCGCCGTGGATCTGCACCGCCTGGTGGGCAATCCACATCGCCGCCTCGGACGCGTACAGCTTGGCCATCGAGCCGTCGACGGTAAAACGCGCACCGGTCTGCTGAGCCTGCTGCTTGACCCAGGCCGCGCGCAGCGTCAGCAACCGGGACGCTTCCAAGCGCATTTTCATGTCGGCGATCTTGGCCTGGATCATCTGAAAGCCACCGATCGGCTTACCGAAGGCCTTGCGCTCGCGCGCGTACTCGACACTGGCCTCGAGTGCCGCCTGGGCAATCCCCACGGCCTGGGCGGCAATGCCGATGCGACCGGCATCGAGCACACCCATGGCAATCTTGAAGCCCGCGCCTTCGGCACCGAGCAGGCAGTCGGCCGGGCAGTGGTAGTCGTTGAGCTCGATCTCGCAGGTCGCCGAGGCGCGGATGCCCATCTTCGGCTCGGTTTTGCCGCGACTGAAGCCGTCACCCTCGGTATCGATGATGAATGCTGAAATCCCCTTGGCACCGGCATCGGGGTCGGTGACCGCAAACAGCACCAGATAACGCGCGTGCGGGCCGGAGGTGATCCACGACTTGCGCGCGTTGATCACGTAGCCACTGCCATCGGCCGATTTCACCGCCCGCGATTTCATGTTCGAAGCATCCGAGCCGGACTGCGGCTCGGTCAGCGCGTAGGCGCCAATGGCCTCACCCGAGGCCACCTCGCGCACGTAGCGGTTTTTCTGCTCTTCCGTACCGTGCTTGAGGATGCCGTTGCAGAACAGCGAGTTGTTGACGCTCATGATGGTGCCGTGCGCAGCATCGGCAGCCGAAATCTCGATCATGGCCAGCACGTAGCTGATCGCATCCAGTCCGGCGCCGCCGTATTCCTCCGGCACTTCAATGCCCATCAGGCCCAGCTCGCCCATGGCCTGGATATTGGCCAGCGGAAACTCGCCGGACTGGTCGAACTCGGCCGCTACCGGCGCGATGCGCTCGCGCGCGAAATCGCGCGCCGCGGCCTGGATCATCTGCTGTTCTTCGGTAAAGTGGAAGTCCATCGGAATTTGACTCCAAGCGGTGAAAATCGATCGCGCGCGGACCCGGGCCAACGCGCAGCCTGCCGGTATTGTGACATGCCCGCCGCAATCGCTCATCGCTGCGCTCGCCCGCCGCCCGGGAATTTTTCTTGCCATGCTCGGCGCGACTGCGGTAAACTTCGCATCGCCGGTTTGGGGTTCCCCCCTTCCCCGTCCGGTTAGTGGCCGAGGTCCCCCCCTTGCCTCGGCCACTTCTTTTATGCCGAGGTGGCGGAATTGGTAGACGCGCTGGCTTCAGGTGCCAGTGTCCGTTAGGACGTGGAGGTTCGAGTCCTCTCCTCGGCACCATTTTCGGGGGTTTCTGCGCCGAGGTGGCGGAATTGGTAGACGCGCCAGGTTTAGGTCCTGGTGGGATTTCCCGTGGAGGTTCGAGTCCTCTCCTCGGCACCATCTCCAAGCGCTCGGAACCGCCACGCCTTGCTTCGATTCGCGACCGGCTGGGCAAGCAACTGCCGAAACAGCAGTTTCAGAATGCGTTGATGCCGGTCAGTTCGCGCCCGACAACCAGTTGATGAATGGTCTCGGTGCCTTCGTAGGTAATCACCGATTCCAGGTTGAGCATGTGCCGTATCGGCACGTATTCCAGCGTGATGCCGGAGCCGCCGAGCAGGTCGCGACAGTCACGCGCAATATCCAGGGCCATGCGCACGTTGTTCCACTTGGCCAGGCTGACCTGAGCCGGTTCCAGCTTGCCCGCATCCTTGAGCCGGCCCAGCCGCAGCGACAGCAGGCGCGCCAGCGTAATGCGACGGGCCATATCGGCCAGTCGCAGCTGCACGGCCTGGTTTGCCGCCAGCGGGCGTTCGAACAGCTCGCGCTCACCGGTATAGCGCAGGGCCTCGTCCAGGCAGGCCACGGCCGCGCCAATCGGCCCCCAGGTAATGCCGTAACGGGCCTGGGTCAGGCACGACAGCGGACCTTTCAGGCCGCGCACCTCCGGCAGCCGGTTGGCCTCGGGTACACGCACGTTGTCGAAATACAGCTCCGAGGTAATCGAGGCGCGCAGCGACATCTTGGCGTGGATATCGCGTGCCTCGAAGCCGGCGCTTTCGGTCTCGACGATAAAGCCCTGAATGCCGTCGTCGGTGCGCGCCCAGACGATGGCAATGTCGGCGATGGTGCCGTTGGTGATCCACATCTTGGCGCCGTTGAGGATCCAGTCGTCACCGTCGCGACGGGCATGGGTCTTCATATTGGCCGGATCCGAACCGCCGTGGGCCTCGGTCAGACCGAAGCAGCCGATCACCTCGCCGGCGGCCATGCGCGGCAGCCACTGCTGTTTCTGTTCCTCGCTGCCAAAGGCATGGATCGGGTACATGCACAGCGACGACTGCACCGAAACGAAGCTGCGCAGCCCCGAATCGCCACGCTCGAGCTCCTGGCAGATCAGACCGTAGCTGACCGCATTCAGGCCGGCGCAACCGTACCCCTCCAGGCTCGAGCCCAGCAGGCCCAGTTCCGCGATCTCGGGGATCAGCTCGGACGGAAAACGACCCTGGTCGAAGCACTCCGGAATCAGCGGCAGCGCGCGCTGATCGACGAACCGCGCAACCGAATCACGCACCATCCGTTCGTCATCACTGAGTTCATCATCGATCCGGTAGAGATCCAGCGGGTCCAGCGTGGCCATGAGCGTTCCTGTCGAAGCGTAGTGGATCGGGTTGCGCGCCGGCGGGCGCGCACTCGCAACATCTGCTGGCTATAATACCGCGCTGACTTGATACGGACTTCGCCGCATGCCTCATCTGTGTCTGCCCCACGCGCTGATGCGATCATCGCTCGCAGCAAGCCTGACAACGCTGGTAGTCGTGGTGCTGCTCGCGTTGGCGGCCGCACCGGTTGCTGCCCAATCGCAGGGTGATCCGGAGCGTGGTCGGGTGCTGGGCTTTACCTGCACCGGCTGCCACGGCATCCCGATGTACAAGAACGTCTACCCGACCTACACCGTGCCGAAACTGGGCGGACAGAACCAGGAATACCTGGTCAGCGCGCTCAAGGCCTACCGCGCCGGCGAACGCCGACACGCGACCATGCAGGCGCAGGCCTCGACGCTGTCGGATCAGGACATTCTCGACATCACGGCCTGGCTGGTCAGCGTGGGAGGTGGA
This sequence comes from Wenzhouxiangellaceae bacterium, assembly GCA_032251355.1. GTDB lineage: Bacteria > Pseudomonadota > Gammaproteobacteria > Xanthomonadales > Wenzhouxiangellaceae. Next base: position 67,560 of record JAVVDV010000004.1, on the reverse strand, counting down.
CAGTGATTCGTTATGGCTTGATCCTGGCGGCGCTGGCCGTCGCAACCGGCGCCGAAGCGCAGTCCGGGGACTTCCGTCGCGGCCTGGAAAAATCGCAGGTCTGCCAGTCCTGCCACGGCCCCACCGGCAACGAGTCGCTGATGCCGAGCTACCCGAAACTGGCCGGGCAGCACGTCGATTATCTTGAATTCGCCCTCAAGAGTTATCGCGACGGGTCACGACAGAACGCTGTCATGGCCGGTTTTGCCGCCAACCTCAGCGATCAGGACATCGCCGATCTGGCCGCGTGGTACGCACGCCAGCAAGGGCTGAAGGACCTGTCGGTCGAATGATCCGATCCGCCGCCCGCCGGTCTGCGGCGGGCGCAGCAGGCAATCAGCTGTAGTAGGGGTTTTCGCCGCGACTGTGATCGGTAGCGTCGCGGATTTCGCGGATTTCGGGAATCAACTCGCGCATCTGCGTCTCGATACCGTTCTTCAGCGTCACGTCCACCATGCCACAGCCGTGGCAACCGCCGCCGAAACGCAGCAGCACGTCGTTTTCCTCGGTCACATCCACCAGCGAGACGACGCCGCCGTGGCCGGCGACCATGGGATTGATGCGCGATTCCAGCACCCAGGCCACGCGCTCGTGCAGCGGCGCGTCGTCGGCCGGCTTGGTCCCGCGCAGCCCGGGCGCGCGAATGCTCAACTCGCCGCCGGTGGCGTTGGTTTCAAAGTCGATCAACGCACCGGCCAGCGCCTCCTGCCCATCGGCCGACACAAACAGCGTGAACGTACCGCAATCGACCGCATGGTCATCGGCCACCTGCTCGCCGGACGGACAGAAGTTCAGTGAAATATCGGCGGCCGGCGAACCCGCGTTGCGGGTGGCCAATCGCAGTTGTGTGCCGTCGGGCTGGTCGGCCAGTAACCTGGCGAAGTAATCGCGCGCGGCGGGGGTAACGGTCAGCATGATCATTTCGGCCTGCGGTTCAAGCGAGCGCCGAAGTATATCGCACCGAATCAGTCCTGTTTGAGCCGCGCCAGCAACCACGGCAGCGAATGATCGAAGCGCCAGTCCATACCGCTGTGGTCACCATCGAACTCCTGGTAGCGATGCGCGATGCCCGCAGCCACCAGCCGGTCCACCCACTCGCGCGTGCCGTACTGGATTCGGTACTGGTCGCGCGCGCCGACATCGATCCACAAGCCGGTCAGCCCGGCCAAAGCGTCGAGTTCGCCTGCATCGGCCGAAAGCGGGTCGAACGCCAGCCAGCGTTCCCAGACTTCCGCGTCCAGCCTGAGCGTATGCGGGTCGAACGGCAGCTGCAGCCCGAGCGGGAAATCGGGCCGGGGCGAGTAACTGGCGGCAAGACACAGCACCATCAGCGCGTGGAATGCCCGACCACCGGGACGGCGCGCGTGCCAGAACGCGCGCACAAAGGCGGCCGGATCGCCGTCAACTGCGGCCAGCTCGGCGGCGCAGTCGGCAAAATCCGGCAGGTAGACGCGATCGAAACCGCAGTCACCGGCGTGGCTGGCCACCGCCGCAAACACGCCGGGGTGGCGCATGGCCAGGTGCAGCGCGCCAAAGCCACCGGATGATTTTCCGAACAGCGCGCGACCGGCAGGCTGGTCCACGGTGCGAAACTGCCGATCGATCGCCGGCACCAGTTCCTCGACCAGCCAGCGCGCGTAGGACCCCAGCGCCGGTGAATCAACAAACTGGTTGCCGCCCAGTGATGTGTAGCTATCCGGCATGACGACGATGGCCGGCGGCATGCCCTGCTCGATCAGCCGGTCCATCCGCTCCGGCAGGGTCTCGGCATGGTTGCGCCAGGCCACCTGTGCCGGGCCCGAACTGGTGTAGGCAGCAAGGCTCCAGAGCACCGGAAAGTGTCGCCCCGGCTCAGCCTCGTAGGCCGCCGGCAGATAGACCGGGAAACTTCGGCGAACCGGATCGCCCAGCGGGTTGCATGCTGCCAGCAGTGGCGAGTCGTGCTGGAACCAGACCACGCGCCCGGATCTTGCCGCGGTTCGCGGCCGCAACGACGGAACGCATGTCCGACTCATGATCGAACCAGCGGCACGACCTTGCGATCCGGCGGTGGCACACGCTCGATTTCGGGCACGATACGCACCAGGATGCGGCGCAATGCGTCGGAATCGTAGCGAATCACCGCCTGCTCGGCCTGCGCCAGCAGTTCGTCGAGTTCGGCCAGTACCGGACGACCTTCGCGCGCCAGCAGGATCTTCGGATGCGCTGTTGCGCTATAGGCCTCGTGCTCGTGGAACAACTCCTCGAACAGCTTCTCGCCGGGCCGCAGCCCGGTATAGACGATTTCGATATCGCGGCCGGGCTGTCGGCCGGCCAGCCGGATCAGCTGCTCGGCCAGGAAACTGATCCGCACCGGCTCGCCCATGTCGAGCACGAACACCTCGCCGCCGCGACCCAGCACGGCGGCCTGCAAAATCAACTGGCTGGCCTCGGCGATGGTCATGAAATAGCGCGTGATTTCGGGGTGCGTGACGGTCACCGGTCCGCCGCGCCGGATCTGCTCATTGAACAACGGCACGACCGAGCCGGTCGAGTTGAGCACGTTGCCGAAGCGCACGGTAATGAAACGCGTGCTCGAGCGGCTATTCATGGCCTGGCAGTCCAGCTCGGCGATGCGCTTGGTCGCACCCATCACGTTGCTCGGATTGACCGCCTTGTCGGTCGAAATCAGTACGAAGGTGCCGACCTGGTGACGCAACGCGGCCTCGGCCACACGGTGCGTGCCGATGACGTTGTTGCGGACCGCCTCGCGCACCTGATTCTGGAGCATCGGCAGGTGCTTGTAGGCCGCCGCGTGGAATACCACTTCGGGCTGGTGTCGCGCCATCACCCGCTCGACGGTGGCCGGATCGCAGATATCGCCAAGCACGGCATCGAACACCAGATCGTGAAACTCCGAGCGCAAGCGGTAATCAATCCGGTAGAGGTTGTATTCGGACTGGTCCAGCACCACCAGGCCGGCCGGATCCAGCCGTGCAATCTGTCGGCACAGCTCGGCGCCGATCGAACCACCGCCACCGGTGACCAGCACCCGTTTTCCGGCCAGGCCGCTGCGAATCGCGGCCCAATCCAGCCGCACCGGATCGCGGCCCAGCAGATCGTCGATGGCAACCGGTTTCAGTTCGGTCAGGCCCTCGGGGCGCTGGTCCAGTTCGCTCAGGCCGGGCAGCGTGAGGAATTCCACCCCGGCCTCCTCGCACAGCGCGACCAGGCGCTGCATCTGCTGGTTGGTGGCCGAGGGAATGGCGATGACCACGAGGTCGGCGGCCGCCTCGCTGACATAGCGCCCCAGTCGCTTGACCGGACCCAGCACCGGCACGCCATCGACCTCACTGCCGTGCAGAACGCGCTTGTCGTCCAGAAATCCGATCGCATCGAAGCCCCCGCGCCGGCGCAACTCCGGCAACAGCATGCGCCCGGAGCGCCCGGCACCGATGATCAGGGTGCGCCGAACCTCGCGCCGCCAGCGCGCCTCCGATCGCATGTCCTTGAGCACCCGAACCACCAGTCGCGGCACCCCCAGCGCAACCAGCAGCAACAGCGGATACAACCACAGCATCGGCGCGATCACACCAACCTCGCGCTCGAGGATCAAAAGTACCGCGCCGATCGCCACCGTTCCCAGCAGCGAGACCCGTAGCAGGTTACCGAGATCGGGCAGACTGGCAAAGCGCCACAGGCCACGGTACAAACCGATGCGCCAATAGATAAACCCCTGAATCAGAAGCAGCAGCGCCCCTTCCAGCACCAGCCAAAGCGGCGATCCGGGTGCGGCTTCGAAAACGACGGTGACCACGGCACGCGCGACCGCCCAGGCCAGCACCGCCATGACCAGGTCGTGCGCGGCTGCCATCGCACGCAGCTGATGGTGGCGGTTCAGGCGCGGGGACGAGATCGATTTCATTCGTTCGCTTCGCGGTTGCCGGTTCCGAACTGGACCCGATACCAGGCGCCACTCAGCAGCAGGGCGACCAGCAACGCGATCCAGACATCCACATCGGGCCAATACCATGCCGCGGCGACAGCCGGCATCACGACCAGCAGGTTCAAACCGACAAAAGTCTCCAATACCCGCCGGTGGCTCCAACCCATCCGGATCAGCTTCTGGTAGGCATGGTCCCGATGGGCAGTGTACCACTGCTCTCCGCGCCGAAGCCGCCACACCAGCGTGAGCGTGGCGTCGATCACGAACGGTGCGGTGACGATCGCCGACAGCCAGATCGAGATTCGCTCGTCGGCAGCGCCCAGATAGGCCAGAAAGGCCACGCTCCAGCCCAGAAACAGCGAGCCACTATCACCGAGAAAGATCGAAGCACGCGGCGCGTTCCAGGCCAGGAAGCCGGCACAGGCGGCCGCGACCAGACCGGCAAGCCAGGCGGTGACCGTCGCCCCGGATGCTGTCAGCAGCAGCGCAAACAGCGCACAACTGATCAACGCCTGGGCGGCAGCCAGGCCGTCCGATCCGTCCATGAAGTTGTACAGGTTGATCAGCCAGACCACCGCAACCAGCGCCAACGGGGTCCACAGCCAGGCCGCATTCAGATCGACCCCAGCCAGCGCGACCTCGCGCACCGGACCGGCCCAGGCACAGGTCAACAGCGCCACCGCCAGTTGCACAGCGAATCGCCAGCGCGGCGCCAGCGGTCGGCAATCATCGATCCAGCCCAGCAGACCCAGCAGCAGGGCACCGACCACGAACAACGGCACCGGCCAGCGCAGGCCGCCGACGATCAATGCCACGGGGATACAGACCAGCAACAGGGCCAGGCCACCGCCGCGCGCGACCGACTGGTCGTGACTGCGACGCGGCCCCGGACGATCGACCATGCCGCGCGCCAGCGCATGGCGCCGGATCAGCGGCGTCAGCGCCGCAACCAGCAGCGCCACCAGCGGCCACCAAACAAACGCAGACATGGTCAGATCCCGTACACGCCGGTCACCGGGCGCACGGTCTCCCAGTGCCGGCAGCTGGGACATTGCCAGTGCCAGACCGGACTGTCATAGCCGCATTGCCGACAGCGGTAGGCGGGCTGCGACGCGCTCAGCGTCCGTACCAGAGGCGCCAGCAGCGCATACTCGCTGCCCGCGCGCTCGGGCGCGACGCGCTCGGCAATGCGCAGATACAGCGCCAACGCGGGAATTGCCGGCCGTTTCTGCAGTTCCTCACCCAGATGTTGCAACACCATGTCGGGATCGACCGGAGCCGCGGCCTCGGCCCATAGCATTCGTGGTGCCAGCGTATCCGCATGGCGCGCAAGATCATCCAGCCATTCCAGCAAGTCGCCGCGCCGCTCGGCCGGGGACTGCGTCAACAATCGTTCCGAGAGCAGCAGGCACAGATCCGGGTCGTGCTCCAGCGCACGCCGGTAGCAAACCAGCGCAGCCTCGGCCTGGCCGTCTTCGGCGAGAAGATCGCCGGTGATCCAGTCGATGCGCACGCACTCGGGCTGATCAGCGCGGCCGTCTTGCAGCCAGCGCCGGGCGGCAGCACGATCACCGCCGGCAGCCGCTTCCAGCGCCAGCTCGCATTTGAAATGAGCCATTTCGACCGACCAGTCGGCATCCGTCAGCTGCGCCAGCCGGCGCGCCTGCTCCAGCGCACGTGCCCAGTCGCGCTCCTGCTGGTACAGCGCCAGCAGCCTGCGCGTAGCCACCTCCACGTGTTCGCTATGCGAAGACAACTCGACAAACAGCGCCTCGGCCCGGTCCAGCAATCCGGCGCGATAGAAATCTTCGGCCAGCTCGAACAAGGCCTGGCAGCGCTGCTCGGTGGTCAGGCGCTCGCGCGAGATGATATGGCGATGAAAACCGATCGCCTTTTCGACTTCGCCGCGGCGGCGAAACAGGTTGCCCAAGGCCAGGTGGGTTTCGACCGTATCGCGGTTTACCTCGGCCAGGCCGAGAAACAATTCGATGGCTTTGTCGGGCTCTTCGTTGAGCAGGTAGTTCAGCCCGCGAAAATACTCCGACGACACCGCTCCGCGCTGATCGAGCCGCTGCCGTTCGCGCCACCGCGCCGAGCCCCATCCGAGACCGGCGACCAGCGGCAGCAGCAGCCAGAACCAGGGGTTATCAGGCACCGCGGCCGGCTTTGGATGTCCCGGCTGACAGGCCCTTGCCCTGCAAGGGGCGAGCCCGTCGGTGCCGCCCCAGCAACAGCCCGATCAGCACGCCGACAAGCAGCCCCAGGCCCAGCGCGGCAGCAAACACTGCGCCCAGCGAGGCCGACCATTGCCAGACCAGCAGCTCGAGCTGCACCGTTTGCGGATTGAGCGCACCGAGCACGATACCGCCGGCCGTGCCGGTCAGAATCGCCAACGCCAGCAGCCAGCGGCGCATCGCGATCAGGCGCGGCCGGCGCTGACGTTCACGCGCTCGCGCAATTCCTTGCCCGGCTTGAAATGCGGCACGAACTTGCCAGGCATCGAAACCGGTTCACCGGTGCGCGGATTGCGGCCCATGCGGGGTTTACGGTAATTGAGACTGAAGCTCCCGAAGCCGCGGATTTCGATCCGCTGGCCATCAGCCAAGGTCTGGCTCAAGCGCTCCAGAACGGTGCGCACGGCCAGGTCGACATCGGCGTGACTGAGGTGTTGCTGCTGTCCGGCCAGTTTTTCGATCAGCTCCGACTTGGTCATAGTGCCGGCTCCTTCGTGCGCGACCCACCAACGGGGGCGGGTCGCTGGTGCGTCCGTCAGTCCTTGCCCAGCTGCTCGCGCAGCAATTCACCGAGCTTGGTACTACCGGCCCTGGGTGCCTGATACTGGTCGACCGCGTCGGCCAGCTCGTCTTCATCCTTGGCCCGGATCGACAGTGTCAAGTTGCGGGTCTTGCGGTCCAGTGCAACGAACTTGGCCTCGACCTCATCGCCGACCTTGAACAGCTTGGTCGCATCGTCGACCCGCTCCTTGGCCATGTCGTTGGCCTTGAGATAGCCGTCGACGCCATCGGCCAACTCGACCACCGCTCCCTTGGCGTCGATCTCACGCACCCGACCCGTGATGATCGATCCGCGCGGATGCTCGGCCATGAAGGTCGCGAACGGATCCTGGTCGAGTTGCTTGATCCCCAGTGAAATGCGCTCGCGCTCTGGATCGACGGCCAGTACCACGGCTTCGAGTTCCTCGCCCTTGCGGAAGTTGCGGATCGCGTCTTCGCCCGGCGTCATCCACGAAATGTCGGACAAGTGCACCAGCCCGTCGATGTCGCCTTCCAGACCGATGAAGATGCCGAAATCGGTGATCGACTTGATCGTGCCGGAGACGCGATCGCCCTTGTTGTGCAAGGCCGCAAACGCTTCCCACGGGTTGGGTCGGACCTGCTTCATGCCCATCGAGATGCGGCGACGGTCGGGATCGACATCCAGCACCATGACCTCGACTTCCTCGCCGATGTGCACGACCTTGTTCGGGTTGACGTTCTTGTTGGTCCAATCCATTTCCGAGACGTGCACCAGGCCTTCGACGCCGTCTTCGATCTCGACGAAACAGCCGTAATCGGTGATGTTGGTGACCTTGCCGAACAAGCGCGAGCCGGACGGGTAGCGCCGATCGATGTTGTCCCAGGGATCTTCGCCGAGCTGCTTGAGGCCGAGTGATACGCGCATGCGTTCACGATCGAAGCGCAACACGCGCACTTCCAGCTCGTCACCGACCTCGACCACCTCGGACGGATGGCGAACCCGCTTCCAGGCCATGTCGGTGATGTGCAACAGGCCGTCGATGCCACCCAGATCCAGGAAGGCGCCGTAATCGGTCAGGTTCTTGACCACGCCCTTGACCACCGCACCCTCTTCCAGACGGTCGATCAGATCGTCGCGCTCGGCGGCGAATTCGTGTTCGACCACGGCACGGCGCGACACCACCAGGTTGTTGCGGCGGCGGTCGAGCTTGATGATCTTGAACTCCAGATCCTTGCCTTCGAGGTACCCGGGGTCGCGAACCGGACGCACGTCAACCAGCGACCCGGGCAGAAAGGCGCGAATGCCGTCCATGCTGACGGTGAAACCGCCCTTGACCTTGCCGGAAATCTGACCGACCACGTTTTCCTCGGCCTCGTGGGCCTGCTCCAGCCGGTCCCAGATGCGTGAACGCTTGGCCTTCTCGCGTGACAGCCGGGTCTCGCCGAAGCCGTCCTCGACCGCGTCCAGCGACACTTCAACTTCGTCGCCGACCTCGACTTCGAGCTCACCGTCTTCAGTCTGGAACTGGTGGATGGGCACGATGCCCTCGGATTTCAGGCCGGCATTGACAACGACCACGTCGTTGCGGATTTCGACCACTTTCCCGGTAACGATGGCACCGGGACGCAGCCTGGATTCATCCAGGCTCTGTTCAAAAAGTTCGGCAAAGGATTCAGTCATGGAGTTGCTGGGTTCCTGCAAGACTCGGGCAGCTGCGGTACTCAATGGGATGGCCCCGTCATGTTTCGTCGTCCGCCCCACTCACGGGGCTCGTGGATACAAAGCACCGACGGCCCGTCGCCGGGCCATTCGATGCACCTTTTATGATCGCCGTGGTCCGCCCAGGGCCGGCTACGGCGTTCGCGATGGCCCGAAGCGCTCCCGGGCCAGTGCCCGGATGCGTTCCACCACCTGCTCCTGCGTCATGCCGGTCGACTCGATCCGGATCGCATCGGCGGCCGGACGAGTCGGCGCGATCGATCGTTCCCGATCACGGCGGTCCCGCTCGCGCATGTCCCGCAAAAGACTATCCAGTATAACCTGTTCGCCCTTTTGCTTCAACTGCAGGAAGCGCCTGCGTGCGCGCTCCTCGACCGAGGCATCGAGAAAGATCTTCAAGCCCGCATCGGCGAATACCACCGTGCCCATGTCGCGGCCGTCGGCAACCAGCCCCGGCGGCTGGCGACAGTCGCGCTGCAGGTCGAGCAAGGCCGCTCGCACGGCCGGCAACGCCGCCACATGCGAGGCCGCGCGCGAGACCGCCTCGCTGCGCAGCGCAGCACTGACATCGCGCCCGTCCAGCTGTACGGCGATCCCCTCCTCGCCCGGGCAAAAGGATAACGGCAGCGCCCGCGCCAGCGCCGAAAGCCGCTGCTCGTCGGCGGTCTCCAGCCCCCGGTCCAGCGCCGCAAGTGCAAGCGCGCGGTAGACCGCGCCCGAATCCAGAACCTGCCAGCCCAACTCACGCGCCAACTCGGCCGCCACCGTGCCCTTGCCGGCGCCGGACGGGCCATCGATGGTCAATACCGGAACGGTTGAGTCGCTCATGCCCAGACCGCTCGCGCGCCGAGCGCGGCGAGGTCATCGACGAAGCCGGGATAGCTGGTACGGATCCATTCCGCGCCATCGATCGCCACCGGGCCGTTGGCCACCAGGGCCAGCACCGCCAGGCTCATTGCGATGCGGTGATCACCGCCGGCATCGACCACTCCGCCGTTGACCGCACCACCGTAAACATCAGCACCGTCGGGGTATTCGTCGACACGCACGCCCAGGCGTCCCAGTTGCTCGGCCATCACCGCCAGGCGATCGGATTCCTTGACCCGCAATTCGGCCGCACCGCGGATCCGGGTCACGCCCTCGGCCGCTGCAGCCATCGCCATCACGATCGGAAACTCGTCGATCGCCAGCGGCACCCAGTCCGCCGGAATATCGATCGCCTGCAGACGATCCGGCGCGCGCACCGTCAAGGTTCCGACCGGCTCGTCACCGGCGCTTGCCTGGCTGTCGATCGCACTCTGCACCCGACCCGGCGCCATCGCCTCGACGATGCGCAGGAAGCCGTCGCGGGTCGGATTCAGACCGACCGGACCCAGCTCGATCGCCGAGTCCGGCACCAGCAGTGCCGCGGCGACCAGGAACGCGGCCGACGACAGATCGCCCGGCACCGTGACCTCGGCCGCTTGCAGTGTCACCGGCCCGCTCACCGCCACGCCGCCGTCGAATCGCTCCGGCTGCGCACCAAAGGCCGGCAGCAGGCGCTCGGTATGGTCGCGCGACGGTCCGGGCTCGATCACGCTGGTGCGGCCATCGGCCTGCAGACCGGCGAGCAGAATCGCCGACTTGACCTGCGCGCTTGCGATTTCCAGCTCATGTTCGCAGCCGTGCAGCGTGGACACCCGCACGGTCAGTGGCGCACGCCCCTGATCGGCCTCGATCTGCGCACCCATGCGCGCCAGCGGCCGGATAATGCGACCCATCGGCCGTTTTTGCAGCGACGCATCACCGGTCAGCACCAGGCGCTGGCCGATCAACGACCGATGGCCGGCCAATGCTCCGGCCAGCAGCCGGATGCCAGTGCCGGCATTGCCGAGATCAAGCACAGTCTCGGGCGCACGCAGTTCGCCGCCGCGGATCTCGATCTCACCGCCGTCACGACGGACCTCTGCACCCAGCGCCTGCATCGCATGCAGCGTGGCCAGCGTGTCTTCGGCCTCGAGGAAGCCATGGATGCGGGTCGTGCCCTCGGCCAGCCCACCGAACAGCGCGGCCCGGTGCGAGACCGACTTGTCACCCGGCGGCTGCACCCGACCACCCAGGGCGGCCGAAGCCGGCTCGACTTGCAGCCTCATGCTCCCGGCTCCCGCTCAAGCACCTCGGCCAGCGCGGCCAGCAGGCGCGCGTTCTGCGCCTCGCTGCCGACCGTGATGCGCAGGTAGTCGTCCAGCCCGTAGTTGGCCACCGGCCGCACGATCACGCCACGTTCCAGCAGCGGCCGATCGAGCGCCAGGCCCGGCCGATCGAAGCGTGCCAGCACAAAATTGCCCGCCGAGGGGATCACCCTGCAGCCCAGTGCTTTAAGCCCGGCCCGAAGCTGCTCGCGGCCGCGCGCGTTCAGCGCCGCCGAGTGTTCGATAAAAGCCTGATCGGACAATGCCGCGGTAGCTGCGGCCAGTGCCGGCGCGTTGACATTGAAGGCCGGACGCACACGGTTGAGCAGATCGGCAATGCCCGGATTCGACAGCGCGTACCCCACCCTCAGACCGGCCAGTCCGTAGGCCTTGGAAAAGGTTCGCGTGACGACCAGGTTGGGAAAGCGCTCCAGCCAGCGCGAGGCGTCACCCAGTGGTTCGTCGCCGACATACTCGGTGTAGGCCTCGTCGACCACGCAGATCACATGTCCCGGCAGCGAGCCGAGAAACTCGACCAGCCGCTCGCCGTCCAGCCAGGTGCCGGTCGGGTTGTTCGGGTTGGCGATCCAGACCATGCGCGTGGCCGGCGTGATCGCCGCAAACAGTGCGCGCAGGTCATGACCCAATGGCATCACCGGATGGTCGGCCGCCAGCGCCAGCACCTCGACGGCGTCCGCATCGACCATGCGCGTGGCGATCGGGTAGACCGCGAAGCAGTACTGCGAGAACACCGACGCCAGCCCCGGCCCCAGAAACACCTGGGCCAGGAACACCAGCACATCATTGGAGCCATTGCCGAGCGTGATGCAATCCGGACTCAGACCATGGTGTTCGGCCAGTGCGGCCTTGAGGGCAAAGCCGCTGGCATCCGGGTACAACGCGACATCGTCGAGCGCCGCGCGCGCGGCTGCCAGCGCCTTCGGGCTTGCGCCGAAGGGATTCTCGTTCGAGGCCAGCTTGATCGAGTCGCGGATGCCGAACTCGCGTTCCAGCTCCTCGATCGGCTTGCCGGGCGTGTACGGTTGCAGATTGCGAACGCCGACGTTCGCCAGCTCGGTGTAATCCAGGATTTCCATAGGCGCTTGGCCGCGTCCCTCCAACGATTCACTCATGTTCGGATCTCAGCTCGCGTTCCATCAGCACACGAACCCCGCGCGCCGCGCTCCAGCCACGGTACAGAATGCCGTGGACCTGCTCGCAGATCGGCATCTCGACCCCAACCCGCTCGGCCAGCCGCATTGCTTCGTCGGCCGCGGCATGACCTTCGACCACCTGCCGAACCTCGGCCAGAGCCTCGTCCACTGACGCTCCGCGCCCAAGCGCCAGACCGAAACGGCGGTTGCGCGAGGCATCGCCGGTACAGGTCAGCACCAGATCACCCAGACCGGCCAGACCGGTCAAGGTGCGCGGCTCTGCCCCCAGCGCCTGGCCCAGCCGCATCATCTCGGCCAGCCCGCGCGTAATCAGCGCCGCGCGCGTGTTGTGGCCCAGGCCCAGCCCGTCAGCCATTCCGCAAGCCACTGCCAGAACATTTTTCAGCGCGCCGCCCAGCTGCGCACCGAGCAGGTCGGCGGTGTAGTAGGCGCGGAAGTTCGCCCCATGCAGCAATCCCGCCCAGGTGCGCCCGAAGTCGGGATCAGAAGCACCCACCGAAACTGCAGTCGGCAGCCCTTGCGCGACCTCCACGGCAAACGACGGCCCCGATACAGCCGCCAACGGGATCGATTCGGGCAGGAACTCACGCGCGGCCTGCGACAGGAAACGGCCGCTGCCGGCCTCGAAACCCTTGGTCGCCCAGGCCAGCCCGGTCGCGGGCGTGACCTGGCCGGCAATGCGCTCGACCAGCGCCGAAAACCCGGCACTGGGAACCGCCACCAGCACGTACCGACTACCATCGAGCACTGCGTCCAGCCGGTGATCAGGCCGGATCGCCTCGGGCAACTCGACGCCGGGCAGGTACGCCACATTGACCCGATCGCGCGCCATCGATTGTGCCTGGTCGGGCGAGCGCGACCACAGGCCGACCAAGTGGCCGATCCGTGCCAGCTGCAGCGCCAGCGCCGTGCCCCAGGAACCGGCGCCCAGCACCGCAATGCGGGTCTGCATCGTGGCGTGCAGCTACTGCAGCGTGCCCGGCTCGGCCGGGGCTTCGGGGCCTCCCTCGCCGGCCGTCGGCTGGTTCTGCTGCAGGCGCTGGGCGTAGATCGCCTCGAAATTGATCGGCTGCAGCGGCGGCGAGAAAAAGCCGCCGGCGGCGACCAGGCTCGCGATCTGGGTTCGCGCGTAGGGAAACAGCACGTTCGGGCAGTGCACGTTGATCACGTACGGCAGCTGCTGCTCGTTCAGGCCCTGCAACTGGAACAATCCAGCGTAATGAACCTCGGCGATGAATGCGGTCTTCTCGCCCTGCTTGGCCGTGAGCGTAACGGTCAGAACCACCTCGTAGCGGTCGTCACCGTGCTGGTTGACACGCTGCGACAGGTTCATGTTCATATCCGGCTGGCCGCTGTTCTGGTCCAGCCCGAGCGCACCGGGCGCCTCGAACGAGCAATCTTTGAGAAAAACATGCTGCAGCACCATCGAGGCCTGCGGTTCTGTCTGGCCATTCGCGGCCGTGGCTTCGGGAATCTGTTCGTCTGCCATGGATTTGTTGTTCCTAATAAGGTTGGGTTGAAAGGTAAACGACGCGCCTTGACTGCTTCTCGAAAGAAGCCTCAGCACGAAGTGGATCGAATCACGAGCGCTTTTGCTCGCGCTTGGCCTTGCGCTCCGACCGGGCATCGGTCTTGCCGACACGCTTGGAGGTCTGCTTGCCGCGCGAGACCGGCTGCTTATCGGCAGCCCACTGCGCGAGTCCGCCACGCAGCACGTTGACATCGGTAAACCCCAGCGCCACCAATCGACCGGCCATCTGCGGCGAGACCTGTCCGTTCTTGCAGTACACCAACACCGGTCGCTCGGCCTGCTTGACCAGCTGGGCATTGCCCGACTCGATCCGCGACGGCGGCATATGCTGGGCATTGAGGATGTGGCCAGCGGCAAAATCGCTGCTGTTGGACACATCCAGGACCAGCGGCTCACGCCGGTTGATCAACAGGATGGCCTCGGCCGTATCCAGCTCCTTCCAGCGCCTGCGCATACGGGCAAACTCGGTGGCTACCAGCGCCGCCAACACGACAGCGAAGGCGCCGACAAGGATCGGGTGGTCGGCAATGAATGTCAGCAGTTGCTCCATGTCCTACCAGGGCAGATCGCGGCAAAACCGCCATTATCCCGCATTCGAGCGCCGGCTGTCAGTACGTGATGCCGGCATCGACCGAGGCCTTCCGAGCCTGTGGGATAATCCGGGCTCGATTGCAACCCGGAACCCGCCATGACCCGCCCGACCCCGCTGCTGCTACTGATTCTCGATGGCTGGGGCGTTCGCGAAGACGCCGACGACAACGCGATTGCGCGCGCCGACACCCCGAACTGGGATCGGCTCTGGCGCGACTGCCCGCACGCACTGCTCGAAACCTCGGGCGAGGCGGTTGGGCTTCCGGCCGGTCAGATGGGCAATTCCGAGGTCGGCCACATGAATATCGGCGCCGGTCGCATCGTCTACCAGGAGCTGACCCGAATCAGCAAGGCAATCGAAGACGGCGAGCTGGGTGAAAACGCCGCGCTGACCGAGACCATCGATGCCGCTGGCGGCGAGCGCACCGTCCACATTCTGGGGCTGCTGTCGCCCGGCGGCGTGCACAGCCACGAAGACCATCTGTTCGCGACCCTGGATCTGGTCGCCGCGCGCCATGACGGGCCGATCGCCGTGCATGCCTTTCTCGACGGCCGCGACACCCCGCCGCGGTCGGCAAAACCGTCGCTGGAACGACTGCAACAGCGTATTGCCGGTCATCGGCAGGCGCGACTGGCGTCGGTTACCGGTCGCTACTGGGCGATGGACCGCGACCAGCGCTGGGATCGGATCGAACGCGCCTGGCGCGCCATCGCGGCGGCCGAGTCCGAGCTGCACGCCGACAGCGGAACCGCAGCGCTGGAGGCGGCCTACGCGCGCGACGAGAACGACGAGTTCGTGCAGCCGACCGTAATCGGCTCCGGCGCGGCCATGCGCGACGGCGACAGCGTGCTGTTCATCAACTTCCGTGCCGACCGCGCCCGCCAGCTCACACGCGTCATGACCGATCCGGATTTCGCCGAGGTCGACGGCCCGCACCCGCGCCTGAACGTGGCGACCATGACCCAGTATGAGAGCAGTCTGGCTGCGCGCGTGGCCTTTCCGCCGGCCGAGTTCGACCACCTGCTCGGCGGCGAACTGGCCGCCGCCGGCATCGCCCAGCTGCGCATCGCCGAGACCGAAAAGTACGCACACGTGACCTACTTCTTCAACGGCGGCCGCGAACAGGTGTTCGACGGTGAAGACCGCAAACTGATCCCGTCGCCGCGGGTTGCGACCTACGACCTGCAGCCGGCCATGAGCGCGCCGGCGCTGGCCGATGAACTGGCCGCGGCGATCGCAAGCGGCCGCTGGCCGGTGATCATCTGCAACGTCGCCAACCCGGACATGGTCGGCCATACCGGCGTGTTCAAGGCCGCGATCGAGGCGGTCGAGGCAGTCGACGCCCTGCTCGGCCGGATGATGGATGCGCTGGACGCGGTCGGCGGCGAACTGCTGGTCACCGCCGATCACGGCAATATCGAGCAGATGACCGATCCCGACAGCGGCCAGCCGCACACCGCACACACGCTCAACCCGGTTCCGTTCGTCTACCGCGGCCGACCGGCCACGCTGGCCGAGCGCGGCAGCCTGCGCGATATTGCGCCAACCGTGCTTGCGTTGCTCGAGCTGCCGATTCCGGCCGCCATGACCGGACGGCCGCTGGTCGTTCCGAACGACGACAAAGTCGGGCAAGCCACCGTGAATGCCGCGCACTGAAGCATCACCTGCCCGGATGCGGATCCGACGGGTCGCGTTCGCGCTCGCTACGCTGTTGGCGGCGACCTTGGCCGCCCCAGCGCACTCGCAAAACGCGCCACGCAGCGCCGAACAGGTCGAGCAGGAACTCCTCGCCCTGCGTGCGGAGATCGAACGCATCGGTCAGTCACTCAGCACCCGAAGCGAGCAGCGATTGCAGTCGCGCGAGCGGCTGGCGAGCAGCGAGCGGCGGCTGGCCGAGGTCTCCCAGGCACTGTACCGAACGCGCGCCGCGCTCGAAGCCGGGCGCGCCCGCGAGACCGCACTGCAACACGACATCGAGGCCGCCGAGGCCGCGATCGAAGACACCCGCGGGGCGTTGGAAGCCCAGTTGCAGCTGGCCTACCGGCACGGCATGCGCTCACGCCTGCAGGCGTTGCTGGAGGCGCGGGATCCAGCCGCACTGCAACGCGTGCTCGCTCTGCACGGCTACCTCGGTCGCACCCGGCTCGAGCGCATCGAAAGGCTGTCACAACAGCGCCAGGTTGCCGACGCGCTGCAGCGTGAACAGGCCAGCCTGATTGCCGAGTTGCGCGCACGCGAGCAACTGCGCGAGCAGCAGTTGACCGAGCAGCAGGCCGCGATCGATACGCGCCGCGACGCACTGGCCGCTCTGGATCTGGAGATCGAGCAATCGCACGGCCGTCTGTCGGAGTTGCAACAGACCGCCACCGAGCTCGAGACGCTGCTCGAGCAACTCTCCCGCGCGCTTGCCGATGTGCCCGGCGAACTGGCGGTCACCCCGTTCGAGGAGCTGCGCGGCGAGCTGGCCATGCCGGCCGATGCACCGCTGCGCGCGACCTTCCACAGCGCGCGCAACGCCGAGGTGCGCTGGCAGGGCTGGCTGCTGGATGTAACACCCGGCAGCACCATCCAAGCCGTGGCCCACGGCCGCGTGGCCTGGGCCGATTGGCTGCGCGGCTACGGCATGCTGGTGATCCTCGACCACGGCGACGAATACATGACGCTGTACGGCCATAACCGCGCGCTGCTGGTCGAGACCGGTGACTGGGTCACGCCGGATCAGCCGATCGCGCTGGCCGGGGACGCCGAGGGCAATCTACCCGGCCTGTATTTCCAGATCCGTCACGCCGGCCAGCCGATCGACCCGTCCGGCTGGATCCGGCGCTGACGGTCTGGCGCTGAAGCGCCGTCGAATCCGACCCGCTTACGGATAGACGTAACTGGCCTGCAGCCCCAACGGCAGCCCGAGCGCCCAGTAGCCGAGCAGGAACAGCGTCCACAACCCGGCGATGACCAGCGAATACGGCAGCATCATCGAGATCACCGTACCGATGCCCGCACCCTTGTAATAGCGCTGGCAGAACACCACCACCAGCGGGAAGTACGGCATCAGCGGGGTCAGGATGTTCGAGGTCGAATCGCCGATCCGGTAGGCGGCCTGGGTCAGGCCCGGACCGATGCCCAGTTCCATCAGCATCGGCACGAAGATCGGCGCGATGATCAGCCACTTGGCCGAGGCCGAACCCACGAACAGGTTGACGAACATGGTCAGCACGATGATGCCGACGATGGTGATCTGGGCCGGCAGGTTGATCGCCGCCAGCCAGGCCGCGCCCTCGACCGCGATCAGAAGCCCGAGGTTGGAGTTGCCGAACGCGGCGATGAACTGCGCGGCAAAGAACGCCATGACGATGTAGTAGCCCATCGACTCCATCGCCTTGCTCATGCCCTTGATCAGGTCGCGATGGCTCTCGATGGTGCCGGCTACGTAGCCGTATACCGTGCCTGGAATCAGAAACAGGATAAAGATCAGTGGCACGATCGAGCGCATCAGCGGCGCGCCGAACGAGGTGATCTCACCGCTGGTCGGGTCGCGCAGCGGCGAGCCTTCGGGCCATACCGCCAGCGCCAGCAGCGCCAGTGCGATCAGCAGGCTGGCGATGGCCGCATTCAGTCCGCGCCGCTCGGCCGGCTCCAGCGGCTCCATGGTCGGCATCTCCGACATATCGCCGTCGACCGGGGTTTCCTTGTTCAGGCGCGGCTCGATGACCCGATCGGTCAGCCACCAGCCAACGCCGACCACCAGCAGGCTGGAGGCGGCCATGAAGTACCAGTTCACCAGCGGGTTGACCAGCAACTCCGGGTTGAGCACGCGACCGGCTTCCTGGGTAATCCCGGCCAGCATCGGATCAAGCGCCGAAGGCACGAAGTTGGCCGAGAACCCGCCGGAAACGCCCGCGAACGCCGCCGCGATTCCGGCCAGCGGATGGCGCCCGGCGGCATAGAAGATCACCGCACCGAGCGGAATCACGACCACGTAACCGGCGTCGGCCGCGGTATGCGAAACGATCGCGACCAGGATCAGCATCGGCGTCAGCAGCGACGGCGAGGTCACACCCAGCATCCGCCGCAGTGCGGCATTGATGAAGCCGGTGTGCTCGGCCACGCCAACGCCCAGCATCGCCACCAGCACGATGCCCAGTGGCGCGAACGCTGTGAATACGCTGACCATCTGGCTGAGAAACGCGGCCAAGGACTGGCCAGAAAGCTGGTTGACGATCCGGATCGGCTCGCCGGTGGCCGGATGCAGCGCATCGAACTGCACCGAAGCCAGCAGCGCCGAAAGCACCCACACCACCAGCATCAGCAGGAAAAACAGCACCGCCGGGTCGGGCAAGCGATTGCCCACCCGCTCGATCGCGTCGAGTGCGCGGTAGAGCCAGCTATTGCCGGCGGCCGGAGTCGGAGAAGAAGCCTGGTTCATGGATTATCCCTTGCGGTTGGGGCCATCAAGCGGCAACGGTGTGACTTTCTCACCGGTCTTGCGATCGCGGATCACGCTGGCGCCACGCTTTTTCACTTTCTCGACACGAATCACCGACTGGATTGGCAACAGCAGCTGTTCGGTATCGTTGAATTCGTCGCGCAAGCGCTCCTCGGTGGGGTCGACAACCATCTTTTCGCGGCCGTCGAACACCAGCCCGGTCGCGACGATGAAGCCGTACAGATGGCTGGAATCGACGTCCTCGGCGAACAGCTCATAGACCTTTCCGTGGTTGAAAAACACCAGTTTGTACACGTTGTTCATCCATGTTCACGCAAAGACGGCATCCTGCCCGAAAGCAGGCGAATCGGCAAGGCCACCAGCAAACCTGCGGCAAAACCGGCCAGATGGGCCTGCCAGGCCACGGTATCCGACATCGGTCCGACCATGGTGTAGACCAGTTGCAGCGTAAACCAGGAGCCGATGACCAGCAGTGCCGGGATACGTGCGAATTGCAGAAACAAGCCCAGCGGCAGCCACAGGCCGATGCGCCGTGACGGAAACAGGCCCAGGTAGACACCGATGATCGCCGAAACGCCACCGCTGGCCCCAATGATCAGCGATTCCTCACCGCGCAGGACCAGCGCCATGACCAGGTTGGCCAGCCCCGACAGCAGCACGAACGCCAGCAGCAGAAACCACGGCCCCAGCACGCGCTCGACCGGAATCCCGAACACCCACAGGTAGGCCAGGTTGCCGGCAAGGTGCAACCAGCTGGCATGTACGAACACCGCGCTGACCAGCGCCAGCAGTCCCGGTGACAGCCGACCCTGCCAGGCTTGCGCCACCTGCTCGGCCACGCGCGCCGACTGGACCCCGAAACGCGCCGCCCAGCCGAACTCGTCACCAATCGGCAACCAGATGTCACCCAGCATCACCGCCAGCATGACCAGGCCCAGCAACATGACCATCCACGGCAGACGGCTGGCCGCGCGCCGACGTCGCGACGGCCCCGGCGTGATGATCATTCAATCAACACCGTATAGCCCTCGAACTCGATCAGCGCACCGGCACGCACGATCTCGTTGACGCGCACACCGGGCGCCACCACACCTCGCTCACGGTAGCGCTGGCCGTTGATGATGACAAATCGATCCTGGCGCTCGGGCGCATAGAAATGGACCGTCATGTCAAGCTCGGGAAAGCGTGCCCGCAGTGCTGGCGGCAGCTCCCAGGGCCGGATAAAGCGCTGTTCAGGCGCCGGTTCAGGCTCGGGTGCCGATTCGGGCGCGGGCTGGGCGGTCGGTACCGGTTGTGTAGATTCGGATCCGCCGGGTGGCGACATCGATGCCGGCTCGGACTGCGTGCGCTCCACGAGTGCAGATTCGGCCGCTGCCGGTGGCCTTGGCTCGACAGGCGGTTCCGGCGCGGGCGGGTCCATGGCGACCGAGTCGGCCGGTTCCGGGAAGTCCTCGACGATTCGATCGACCACCGGACCGGGGACCCGAACAACGCCCCCATCGACGCCCCTATCGACAATCGCCGAGGCATCCGGCTCGACCACCGCGGTCGACGGTCCCGGCTGCTCCGACCGACCGGCCTGCCAGACCACGGCCACCGCAACAACCGCGCCCAGCATCACCAGTGCGGCGATCCAGGGCCAGCGCGGCCGACGATCGCTGCCGCGGGCTGCAACGGAATCGGACGCGACCGGAGTTTGCAACCGCGGCAATTCGCCCCGGCGACGTTGGGCCTCGGACTTGCGCAGTGCATCGAGCAGAAGCGACATCGATCAGTCTCCACCGCCGTTCGCTGCGGCCGTAACCGCAGGGACCGGCTTGACCAGTTCGAGGAACAGGCGCGTGACCGGCCCGGCCAGGCCGTCATCACGCAATTCGTGGCGAAGCTGGAATGCGCGCACCCAGTCGCTGAAGGCTTCGCTGTAGACCTCGTCGAGCGTGCCGGCCCAGGGTGCGATCGGGTCGGCGGCGGCGTGACGCTTGAGTTCACGCACGCGCGCATCGCGATCACCGCGCTCGAACACACGCCGGTCATCGGGCCAGGCAATCGTGAAACCGCCCAGCCAGCGCGGCTCCAGTTCGGCGATCGGCACCCGGAAATCCTGCCCCCGGTGACGAATCAGAACCTCCGCGGCCCCGACCTCCAGCACCAGCAGCGCACCCGGCTCGCCTTCCAGACTGAGCATGACCGGCCGCTGCAGCCGGCGCAGCAACGACCAGTTGCCGCGCAGCCGCTGGCACGCCAGACCATCACCACCGCCGGCCGCGCAGGCCCGCTCCAGCGCAGCCGCATCAACCCCGGCCAACAGCGCCGCCGCCTCGCCCCAGACCGGCGTTGCGGCGGCCTCATCGAGCAGCTTCCGCCACACGGGCTGTTGCGCTTCCGATTCCTGTGTCGGCACGCGACCCAGCGACCACACGACCGCCCCGGACACCGCCAGCACCAGCGCCACGGCCGCCACCGCCAGCGCCGCCGTCCAGCGCCGTTGACGACCGGTCCTGTCGGCAACATCGACCACCACCTCGGCCGCAGCCTGGCGCACCAGCGCCGGTGTGATACGGGTGGTCTCGCGGGCATAGCCCGCCATCAGCGCACGATCGGCAATGATGTTGATCAGCCGCGGCACGCCGCCGGAGACCTGGTGCAGCGCCGCCAGCGCCGCGTCACTGAACGGACAATGCTCACCACCGGCAATACGCAGGCGATGACGCACGTAGCCGGCCGTTTCGGGCTTGCCCAGCGGCGCCAGGTGGTAACGCGCCGTGATGCGCTGGGCCAGCTGGCGCAGAGACGGCCGCGACAGCAGTTCTCGAAGCTCCGGCTGGCCGAGCAGGATGATCTGCAGCAGCTTGTCGGTGGCCGTTTCCAGGTTGGTCAGCAGCCGAACCTGCTCGAGCGTCTCGCGGCTCATGTTCTGGGCCTCATCGACAATCAGCACCGCGCGCTCGCCGGCGCCGTGGATCTCGAGCAGGCGCCGGTTGAGGCGCTCGTTGAGCTCTTCCAGCCCGGTGCGGTCCTCGTCGACGTCGACCTGCAGTTCGCGGCAGATCGCGCGCAGCAGCTCGCGCGGGTCGAGCATGGGATTGAGGATCAGCGCGATGTGGGTGTGCTCGGGCACCTGCTCGAGCATCAGCCGGCACAGCGTGGTCTTGCCGGTGCCAACCTCGCCGGTCAGCTGCACGAAACCGCCGCTGCCGCCGGTACCGACGCCGTAGAGCAGGTGCGCCAGCGCATCCTGGTGGCGCCCACTCAGGAACACGAAGCGCGGATCCGGCGTAATCGAGAACGGCCGCTCGTCGAAACCGTAGAACTGCTCGTACATGGCTTATTCCGACAGCACCATCAGCGAAGCGTTGCCGCCGACCGCGGCGGTGTTGATCGTGCGCGTGCGCTCGACTGCGAAACGCTGCAGGTAGTTCGGGCCACCCGCCTTCGGGCCGGTGCCGGACAGCCGCTCGCCGCCGAACGGCTGCACGCCCACCACCGCACCGGTCATGTTGCGGTTGACATAGGCATTGCCGGCATGCACCCGCTCGAGCACGTGGCGTTGCAGGCTGTCGCTGCGACTGTGGCAGCCGACCGTGAGCCCGTAGCCGGTGGCGTTGATGGCATCGATCACCCGGTCGAGCTCGCGCGCCCGGTAGCGCACCACGTGCAGCACCGGCCCGAACACTTCGCCCTCGAGCCGATCGATGGCGTCGATCTCGAATGCCCGCGGCGCAAGCCAGTGTCCCGGCGGCAGATCAGCGGGCAGCGGCGCCTGCGCGATCGGGCGTCCGGCGACCGCCATGCGCTTGGCGTGCGCCTCAAGCATGTCGAGCTGGGCGCGGTCGATGACCGGGCCGATATCGCTGTCCAGCCGGCCGGGCCAGCCGATCTTGAGTTCCTGCATCGCGCCGGCCAGCATTTCCAGCGTGCGTTCGGCCACGTCTTGCTGCAGGCACAAAACGCGCAGCGCCGAGCAGCGCTGGCCGGCGGACAAAAAAGCCGACTGGATGACATCGCGCACGACCTGCTCGGCCAGCGCCGAGGAATCGACGATCATCGCGTTCTGGCCACCGGTCTCGGCGATCAGGGTCGCGATCGGGCCATCGCGTTCGGCCAGCGCGCGGTTGATGATGCGCGCGGTTTCGGTCGAGCCGGTGAACACCACCCCGGCGATGCGCGGATCGGCCGTCAATGCAGCACCGACGCGGCCGTCGCCCGGACACAGCTGGATGATGTCGGCCGGAATGCCGGCTTCGTGCATCAGCGCAACCGCGCGCGCGGCCACCAGCGGCGTCTGCTCGGCCGGCTTGGCCAATACCGCGTTGCCGGCCGCGACCGCGGCGGCGACCTGGCCGGTGAAGATCGCCAGCGGGAAATTCCACGGACTGATGGCGACGAACACGCCCTTGCCGTGCAGCGAAATCTCGTTGTGCTCGCCGGTCGGGCCGACCAGCACCTCGGGTTCGGCGAAGTTCCGGCGCGTCATCTGCGCGTAGTAGCGGCAGAAATCGGCTGCCTCGCGCACCTCGGCGATGCCGTCGGTGAGCGTCTTGCCGGCCTCACGCACGCACAGCGCCATCAGCTCGGCACGGTGCTGTTCGAGCAAATCGGCCAGCCGCTCCAGCGCTGCGGCCCGCTCGCCGGCCGGACGCGCATCCCAGGCCGGCTGCGCCGCACACGCGCGACCGACGCGCGCTTCGATACTCGCCGGCGGCGTGTCGGCGACTTCTCCGACCACATCATCGCGGTTGGCCGGCGAGCGGATCAGCCGCTCCGGCTCGCGCTCGCCGGCTGGAGCAGCCTGCCAGCGGGTATCGATGAACGGCTGCATCGCCTCGGCCAGCGTGCTGCGCTCGGACGTTGCGGCGAAGTTGATGCCGGCCGAGTTCTGTCGCTGTTCGCCATACAGAGCGACCGGCAGTGGAATCTGCGGATGCGCCTTGTGCGCGAAGCGGCGCACTTTCTCGACCGGATCGGCCACTACCTCGCGCGGCGGCAACCGGGCGTCGGTAATGCGGTTGACGAACGAGGAATTGGCCCCGTTTTCGAGTAATCGACGCACCAGATACGGCAACAGGTCGCGGTGATCACCGACCGGCGCGTAGACCCGGCAGTGGCCGTTGAAGGCGGCGTTGCCGAGCACATCTTCGTACAGGTCACGCCCCATGCCGTGCAAGCGCTGGTACTCGAAATCGCGGCGCGCGCCGGCCAGCCGGTTGATCGCGCAGATGGTATGCGCATTGTGGCTGGCAAACTGCGGGTAGACCGCTTCACCGAGCTCCAGCAGGCGCGCCGCGCAGGCCAGGTAGCACAGGTCGGTATTGGGCTTGCGCGTGAACACCGGGTAGCCGGCATGCCCCTCGATCTGGCTGAGCTTGATCTCGGCGTCCCAGTAGGCGCCCTTGACCAGTCGCACCGGAATGCGATGACCGCCGGCACGAGCCTGATCGCCCAGCCATTCGATCACCTCCGGGGCGCGTTTGAGATAGGCCTGCACCGCCAGCCCGAAACCGTCCCAGCCGACCAGCCCGGGATCGGCCAGCACCGCGGCGAACACCTCCAGTTGCAAGCTCAGGCGCGCCGACTCCTCGGCATCGACGGTCAACGCGATGCCGGCCTCGCGCGCGGCCAGCGCCAGGTCACGGACGACCGGCACCAGTTCGGCCAGCACGCGCCTGCGCTGAGCCGGCTCGTAGCGCGGATGCAGGGCCGAGAGCTTGACCGAAATGCTGGGTGCGGCGAACACGTCATCGCCGGCACCCGGGGCACGGGCCAGCGCGGTGATGGCCTCATGGTAAGCGCGGCGGTACCGCTCGGCATCGTCGGCGGTCAGCGCGGCCTCGCCGAGCATATCGAACGAGTAGCGGTAGTGACGATTTTCAGCCTGATCGGCGCGCTTGAGCGCCTCGCCGATGGTGCGGCCCATGACGTACTGATGACCCATGATGCGCATCGCCTGGCGGATCGCCACGCGCACCAGCGGTTCGCCGGACTTGCTCGCCAGACGAGCCAGCACCGAGGTGAAATCGGTGCGCGTCGAGCGCCCGACCCGCACCATCCGACCGGTCAGCATCAGGCCCCAGGTCGAGGCGTTGACAAACAGCGACTCGCTTTGACCCAGATGCGCCTGCCAGTCGGCTTCGGCCAGCTTGTCCGAGATCAGCCGCTCGGCGGTGTCGCTGTCGGGAATGCGCAGCAGCGCCTCGGCCAGGCACATCAGCACCACACCCTCTTCCGACGACAGGTCGTACTCGCGCATGAACGCTTCCATCGCGCCGGCGTTCTCGCCGCGCTTGCGCACCCGCTCGACCAGTGCCACCGCATCGTCTTCGATCGCAGCGCGGGTCGGCTCATCCAGCCCGACCACATCCAGCAGCCGCGGCACATCGTTCTCCTCCGGTCGGATCCAGGCCTGTTCAATCGCCGCCAGCGACGGATCCGGTCGATCGCGGGCGATTTCGACGAACTGTTCGCGCTCGGTCATTGCCGTCTGGGCTCCTCGAGAACTTCGGTTGTGGGCCGATCACCGGCCGCGTACCGGCAGTGTAACGCGGCCTCGAACGCACGGTTCATGCCGCGCTGGCCGATTGAAATCGGTCAATTGACATTCGTCAATTTTGACCGAGTCCCGGCCACAGGGCTTCGGCTACAATAGCGCCCGTTCCAGAGCAGATGGACGGTTTTGCGGGACTTGCATATGGTGCGCTGTGCGACGATCGGCTCACAGACCGAGGCAGACCGGCTGGAACTGCTGTCCAACCTGTCCTGGTCACTGGATCGCCTGGTCGCGTTTTTCGGTTTGCTGTGCATCGTGACGCTCGCGGTCGCACTTTGGCCCACGCTGATGGGCTTCTGGCCGATCATGGCGATCGCCGTGCTGCATCTGGTCGGCGTCGGCGTCGCACTGCGGTTGGCCTGGCGCGGCCATTGGGAGCGACAGGATATTACGCTTGATGGCGATACACTGCGCATCGAGCACCGCACTGCAGGCGAGCAACGGGTGGTGCGCTGGCCGCTCGCGCGGGTGCGTGTCGAGGTGGTGATGCGGGCCGGCGAGCCGCGCGCATTCGTCTGCCTGCACGACCGACGCCTGGAGCTGGGCCGCTTCCTGCCGGCAACCGAGCGCGTCGACGCCGCGCAGACGCTGCAGAGAATGCTGACGCCCGTCGCCCTGTTGCCGTGCCGAACGAACGGACCGTAGACCGCTGGAACGAAACCTTTTTCCAAAGATAGCGAGTGGAGCATGAAACGAACCAATGAACTGATCGTCGGACTGGCCATGACTGCGGTCATCGCCGTGATCACCTGGAGCGTGTTCGCGGTCGGCGACAACATGACGCCGGGCGTGACCCCGTTCAGCCGCGACGTCTACCACCTGCACATGACCGTGCTCGGCATCGTCACGGTGATCGGTATTCTGGTGTTCGCGGCAATGTTCACGTCGATCTACCTGCACCGCAAATCCAGAGGTGCGGTGGCGGCAAAGTTCAGTCACTCGACCCGCGCCGAGATCATCTGGACGGTAATTCCGATCCTGATCCTGGTGGCGATGGCGGTACCCGCCACGCGCGTGCTGATCGACATGGAAGACGTTTCGGGCGCCGAGCTCAACATCAAGGTCACCGGCTATCAGTGGCTCTGGAAATACGAATACCTCGAAGACGGCATTTCGTTCTACTCGGCGCTGGATCGCCAGAGCAATTCGGCACGCCAGATCGGTGCCGGCGTCGATCCGCGCACGGTCGACAACTACCTGCTGGAAGTCGACAATCGGCTGGTTGTGCCGACCAATACCCGGATTCGCTTTCTGCTGACCTCCGATGACGTGATCCATTCATGGTGGGTCCCTGACCTGGGCTGGAAGCGCGACGCCATTCCGGGCATGGTCAACGAGGCCTGGACGCTGATTGAGCAACCCGGCGTCTACCGCGGTCAGTGCACCGAGCTGTGCGGCAAGGATCACGGCTTCATGCCGGTTGTGGTCGAGGCCGTGTCTCCTGAGGAATATCGCAGCTGGGTCGCACTGCAGTCCGTCGGCTCGGCCGTCAATCGCATTGCCGAAACCGATTCCAAGGCCGCGACCGTCGAGACCAGCGCGGCCGGCTCCTGAGTCGAAACCGATCGTTTCGCAAAAACCCGAATCCTGCAAAATCAAGGCTTGACGATGACCGATACCACTGCTTCCACCGACCACCACGACGAGCATCCGCGCGGACTTGCGCGCTGGCTGTTTACCACCAATCACAAGGAAATCGGCACCCTCTACCTGGTGTTCTCGCTGACCATGTTCCTGGTCGGCGGCGCCATGGCCATGGTGATCCGCGCCGAGCTGTTTCAGCCGGGCCTGCAATTGGTCAACCCGGCCTTCTTCAACCAGATGACCACCATGCACGCGCTGGTGATGATTTTCGGCGCGGTCATGCCCGCGTTCGTGGGCCTGGCCAACTGGATGCTGCCGCTGATGGTCGGCGCGCCGGACATGGCGCTTCCCAGAATGAACAACTGGTCGTTCTGGATCCTGCCGTTCGCGTTTCTGCTGCTGCTGTCGACGCTGTTCATGCCCAGCGGCGGGCCGGCCGGGGGCTGGACGCTGTATCCGCCGCTGTCGCTGCAGGGCGGCAACAGCTTCGCGTTCGTGATCTTCGCCATCCACCTCATGGGCATCAGCTCGATCATGGGCGCGATCAACATCATCGCCACGGTCCTGAACATGCGCGCACCGGGCATGACGCTGCTGCGCATGCCACTGTTTGTCTGGACCTGGCTGATCACCGCCTTCCTGCTGATTGCCGTGATGCCGGTGCTGGCCGGAGCGGTCACGATGCTGCTGACCGATCGCTTCTTCGACACCAGCTTCTTCAACGCCGCCGGTGGCGGCGACCCGCTGATGTACCAGCATATTTTCTGGTTCTTCGGCCATCCCGAGGTCTACATCATGATCCTGCCGGCATTCGGGATTGTCTCGGAAATCATCCCGACCTTCGCGCGCAAGCCGCTGTTCGGCTACACCTCGATGGTCTATGCCACCGCGTCGATCGCGTTCCTTTCGTTCATCGTCTGGGCGCATCACATGTTCACCGTCGGCATGCCGCTGGGCGCATCGTTGTTCTTCATGTACGCCACCATGGTGATCGCGGTACCCACGGGCATCAAGATCTTCAATTGGGTATCGACGATGTGGCGCGGCTCGATGACCTTCGAGACACCGATGCTGTTTGCGATTGCATTTGTCATCCTGTTCACCATCGGCGGCTTCTCGGGCGTGATGCTGGCGATCGTGCCGGCCGACTTCCAGTACCACGACACCTACTTCGTGGTCGCGCACTTCCACTATGTGCTGGTCACCGGCGCGGTGTTCGCGATCATGGCCGGTGCCTATTACTGGATGCCGAAATGGACCGGCCACATGTATGACGAGCGGCTGGGCAAAATCCATTTCTGGTGGTCGGCCATCTCGGTCAATGTGCTGTTTTTCCCGCAGCACTATCTGGGCCTGGCCGGCATGCCGCGACGCATCCCCGACTACTCGGTGCAGTTCGCCGACTGGAACCTGGTCAGCTCGATCGGCGGTTTCGCCTTCGGGCTGGCACAGCTGTTGTTCGTCTGGATCGTGATCAAGTGCGTTCGTGGCGGACAGAAGGCCACGGCACAGGTCTGGGAGGGCGCGCAGGGACTCGAATGGACGGTACCGTCGCCGGCACCGCTGCACACCTTCGATACTCCGCCGGTGGTTAATGACGCGATCGCCGGACATGAGGGCAAGCTGGCCTGATGGCAGTGAGCCTCGACCGAGACGATCCGCGCCGCGCGCCGGCCCACCGGCGCCGGCTGCAACGTACCGTAGCCACCCTGGCCACGGTCGCAGCGCTGATCTACCTGGGGTTCATCGCCCGCGGGGTGTTCGGAAGCTGAACAACTCATCTACAATCCGGTAGCACAGCCGCCCGGTTCCGATCCGACGGCAATGACAACAAGCACAAAGGGAGTCTGCATGGCACACGGCACTTACTACGTTCCCCACCAGGCACGCTGGCCAATCGTCGGTTCGATCGGCCTGTTCCTGCTGGTTGCGGGTTTTGCCAACTGGATGAACGGATCGATGATCGGTCCCTGGCTGACCATGGCCGGCGCCGCCGTCGTCATTGTGATGATCTTCGGCTGGTTCGCCGATGTCATCCGCGAGTCCGAATCCGGCCTCTACAGCGGTCAGGTCGACGCCTCGTTCCGCCAGGGCATGATCTGGTTCATCTTCTCGGAAGTGATGTTCTTCGCCGCGTTCTTCGGCGCCCTGTTCTACGCCCGCATGTTCGCGGTACCGTGGATCGGGGGCGAAGGTACCGGCGCGATGACCAACCAGCTGCTCTACCCCGGCTTCCAGCCGACCTGGCCAACCAACGGCCCGGGCAATCTTGGTGGCGAGTTCCAGACCATCCCGGCGTTCAGCGTGCCGTTGCTGAACACGCTGATCCTGCTGGCCTCGGGCTGGACGATCACGATGGCGCACTGGGCGCTGAAGAAGGAGAAACGCCGCGCACTGGTCGGTTGGATGTTCGCCACCGTCGCGCTGGGCTTCATTTTCCTGTTCTTCCAGGTCGAGGAATACATCCACGCCTACCGGGATCTCGGCCTCACGCTGGGTTCGGGCATCTACGGATCAACCTTTTTCATGCTCACCGGCTTTCACGGTCTGCACGTGACCTTGGGCTCGATCATGCTGCTGGTAATCGCGTTTCGCTGCATGGCCGGGCATTTCCGACCCGACCACCACTTCGGCTTTGAAGCGGTGGCCTGGTACTGGCACTTCGTCGACGTGGTCTGGCTGGTGCTGTTTCTGTTTGTCTACGTGGTCTGATCGCTTACATCGAAGTAACGAAACGAAAAAGGGCCCGGAAACGGGCCCTTTTTTGTGCTGCGTCAACCACCGGCATCGCCACGGCCAATACCAGCGCAGGCAAGGCTTTTCCGTCGGCGGGTTATCAGTGCTTGCGTGGCGTGAGCATCATCACCATCTGACGGCCTTCCATGCGCGGAAACTGCTCGACCTGGGCAATTTCATTCGCATCGGTTTCGACACGCTTGAGCAGATCGCGACCGAGTTCCTGGTGCGCCATCTCGCGACCGCGAAAGCGCAAGGTCACCTTGACCTTGTTGCCTTCCTCGATGAAGCGCACCAGGTTGCGCATCTTGACATCGTAGTCGTGGTCGTCGGTACCCGGGCGGAACTTGATTTCCTTGATCTGGATCTGCTTTTGCTTCTTGCGCTGGACCTGGGCCTTCTTGGCCTCTTCGAAGCGGTACTTGCCCCAGTCCATGATCCGGCACACGGGCGGATCCGCCTGCGGTGCGATCTCGACCAGGTCCAGACCAGCGTCCTCGGCCAATGCCAGCGCGTCGCCAATCGATCGAATGCCGATCTGCTCGCCGTCGTCACCAACCACCCTCACCTTGGGCGCCGTGATGTCTCCATTTCGGCGCGTTTTCTTGTCCGTTGCGATGTGATGCTCTCCTTTGTAATGAATTGATTCATTGCCGCGTAGCCCCTTACAGCCATGCGACTGGATGCTACTCTTCGGCGGAACGACCGCGTCGGGCTTGCCACTGACCGAGCCGGTCAGCAAACGCCTCGAGGCGCATGCTGCCCAGGTCGGACCCGTCTCGTTTCCGCACGGCGACCGTGCCTTCCTGCATTTCACGCTCGCCCACAACCAGCAGGTAGGGGACCCTGGCCAGTGTCTGCTCGCGGATTTTATAGCCGATCTTTTCGTTCCTCAAGTCACATTCGGCGCGAAAACCCAATTTGACCAGGCGATCGGCAACCGTTCGTGCATAGTCGGCATGTGCATCGGTGATGCTGAGTACCTGGACCTGCACCGGCGCCAGCCAAACCGGCAGCTTGCCTTCGTAGTGCTCGATCAGGACCCCGATGAAGCGCTCGACCGAGCCAAGAATGGCGCGGTGCAGCATCACCGGTACCTGCTTTTCGCCGTGCTCGTCGACATACTCGGCACCGAGCCGGCCGGGCATCGAGAAATCCACCTGCATGGTCCCGCATTGCCACACCCTGCCGATGCAGTCGGTCAGCGAGAACTCGATCTTCGGGCCATAGAACGCACCTTCGCCCGGCTGCAGTTGATACTCGATTCCGGCTGTTTCCAGCGCCTCGGCCAACGCGGCCTCGGCGCGATTCCAGACCTCGTCGGCACCCACACGCTGCTCAGGCCGGGTCGAAAGCTTGACCTGGATGTCGTCGAAGCCGAAGTCGCGGTAGACATCGAACACCAGCGCGTTGAACGCCAGCACTTCATCGCGCATCTGGCCGGGGGTGCAGAAAATATGCGCATCGTCCTGAACGAAATTACGCACCCGCATCAGCCCGTGCAGCGAACCCGAAGGCTCGTTTCTGTGACACGACCCGAACTCGGCCATGCGCAACGGCAGGTCGCGGTAGCTCTTGATGCCCTGGTTGAAGATCTGCACATGACAGGGACAGTTCATCGGCTTGATCGCGTAGCTGCGATCCTCCGATGCAGTCACGAACATATTGTCCTTGAAGTTTTCCCAGTGGCCCGATTTCTGCCACAGGCTCAAATCGACCACCTCGGGCGTGTGGACCTCCTGGTAACCGGCCTGCTCCAGACGCTCGCGGATGTAGTCCTGCACGATCCGGTAGATGCGCCAGCCGTGGTCGTGCCAGAACACCATGCCCGGTGCCTCGGGCTGGATGTGGAACAGGTCGAGCTGGCGGCCGATGCGGCGATGATCGCGCTTCTCGGCCTCTTCCAGACGCTTGAGGTAGGCCTTGAGCTGCTTGCGATCGGCCCAGGCCGTGCCGTAGATGCGCTGCAGCATTTCGTTGTTCGAGTCGCCGCGCCAATAGGCACCGGCCAGCTTGGTCAGCTTGAATGCGCCGAGCTTGCCGGTCGACGGCACGTGCGGGCCGCGGCACAGATCGGTGAACTCGCCCTGACGGTACAGCGACAGCGTCTCGTCGGCCGGAATGTCCTCGATGATGCGGGCCTTGTACTCCTCGCCCTGTTCGCGGAAGAAGGCGACCGCCTCGTCGCGGCCCAACTCGCTGCGCTGGACCTGGAAATCCTCCTCGACGATCCGCTGCATCTCGGCCTCGATCGCCTCGAGGTCCTCGGGTCGGAACGGTGCTGCGCGCGCAAAGTCGTAGTAGAAACCGTGCTCGATGGTCGGGCCGATCGTGACCTGGGTGTCGGGGTACAGGCGCTTGACCGCCTGCGCCATCAGGTGGGCGGTGGAATGACGCAGGATCTCGACGCCCTCGTCGTCGCGCGCGGTGATGATGCGCAAACGACCATCGCGCTCGATCCGGTAGCCGGCATCCACCAGCCGACCATCGATTTCGCCGGCCAGCGTCGCCTTGGCAAGGCCCGGGCCAATCGCGGCCGCCACCTCGGCCACCGTGACCGGTGCATCGAACGTCTTGTGACTGCCGTCGGGCAGCGTGATCTCAATCATGCAGACAGACCATTCAGACTCCAGCCCGTTAGTTTAACGAATTCTTGCCCTCGGTCCGCGCTTACAGACGCTGGTACTGACGCTGGTGCTCGCGCGTCCCGGTGTAGTACAGCCGGCCCGGAGGCAGGCCATAGGCGGCAGGCTCAAGGGTGGGTACCGCATCGGATTCCTCGGCCGCGCGCACGAGGTCCTCGTACTCGGCCATCGAAAGTCGGCGGCGGCGCGCCAGATCGTCGGCCGGGTCGAGCCGGGCACGCCAGGTCGACGCGCCCGCTTCGATCCGACCCAGACAGAAGGTCGCACCGCAACCGCTGCCGTAGGAGAACAGGCTGATATCGCGACCTTCCAGGCTCGCATCGGCCTGACGCAGCAGGTCGATCAGGGCCAGGAACAGCGAGCCGGTATAGATGTTGCCGATCTCGGCGTTCAGTTCCAGCCACGGCGCGACCAACCGGCCGAAGCTCTCGCTGAGTTGCATCCAGGCGTCGTGATGGTCCTTGCTCACCGGCCCGCCGTGTTCGATTTCCAACTGCCGCTGGTGGGCCTTGAACGCCATCTTGACGAACGGCACGTGGTACAGGCAGGCGGCGAGTTGCTCGAGCAGGTCGACCCGATCGCCGACCGCATCGGTACGCGCACCGGTCAAGGCGTCGAGGTAGCACTGAATCGAGTAATGACCATCGGCAAACGCGTACTTCGAGTACAGCGGCCGCCAGAAATCCATCACCTGACGGGTGTAGTCACCGATCGTGCCTGGGTCGATGCTCACCAGTCGCGGCGCATCGCTGACCACCATGGCGACCGCACCGGCGCCCTGGGTCGGCTCGCCGGGCGTGTTCAGGCCATAGCGCGCGATATCCGAGGCGATCACCAGCGCCTTGCGGCCACGCGCGCGGCCGGCCGCAATCCAGTCCATCGACGCGGTCAGCCCGGCCATCGCGCCGTAGCAGGCGTGCTTGGTCTCGAAGGTGCGGCAGCGCGCATCCAGCCCCAGGATCTCGTGCACATAGACCGCGACCGGCTTGCTGTGATCGATGCCGGTCTCGGTGCCGACGATCAACGTGCCGATCTCGGCCGGATCGATGTCGAAATTCTTCAGGGCCCGCTCGGCCGCCTCGGCGGCCATGGTCACGGTGTCCTCGCAGGGCGTGGCGATCGCCATGCCGCGCTGGCCCAGGCCTTTCAGATACTTGGCCGGATCCACCCCGCGCGCAGCAGCCAGGTCCGACAGATCCAGGTATGCGGCCGGCCCGCAGAAAGCCAGCGCGTCGATGCCGCAATTGATTTTACTCATCAGCACTTCGCTCGTCGTAGTTGTTCATTGCATTCGCCGATTCCGCAACCCCGGCGGCAGCAGCCGACCGGATGCCCGGGTCATTTCGTTCAAGGCACCTGGCCGATCCGACCAAGGCGAGCTTCAAGAGACCTCCGCGCTGCGATCCAGCACAAGCACCCCGCAGACGTGGCAGGCGTTCAGGAACGCAGCCAGGTCGAACACGTCGATGCCATCGGTGCCGGCCAGTTCATCCAACGTCGCGGGACGCTCGATCAGGCTGCGCGCCAGACGCGACCAGGCCGTGTCGGCCAGCGCCGGATGCGGCACGTGGGTCAACATGAAGCGTACCCGACCGGCCAGGTCGGGATGCAGCCGTCCTTCACCCAGCGCCAGTCCGGCACGCCATTTCAGCGCTGCCAGCGGACGGGATGGCTGTCCTTGTACGAGCTCGGCCAGTTGCTGGCTGTCAAGCAACTGCACCTCGTCAGCCAACAGCGAGCGCTGCACCAGGCGCGCAAGCTGCAACTCGGCGTCATTTGCATACCAGAGGCCGGCCCCCGGATCGATGATCACCCCGTATCCGTCATCGACCGCCAGGCGCAACGGCCGCGACCAGGTTCGTCGGCGCAGATGCTCGGCCAGTGGCAGCCGCCCGCCGCCCTCATCAAGCACCAGCCACTCGATCGCGCCGATCGGGTCGGGATGCTCGAGCCGCTCGGCCGCGCTGGCCAGCAAGCGCCTGAGCGGGCCCGGACGGATCGGCTTGACGAGTCGAAAGCGCGCATGAAAATCGCGCCGACGGGTCAGCGCGGCCGCGCAGACTGGGCGCGCGCCGGCATCTGCCCAGGCCTCGGCTCCGCCCTCAGCATCGACGTCGATCAGGACCAGGTCGGCGACAGCCGGGTCATCGGTCAGCGTCCAGCCCGGTTCCAATTCCGGTTCCAGCAACTGCAACAGCGAGCGCAACACCGCGACATCCTTGTCGGCAATCTGCCCGACATAGAGCCTGCAGCCTTCACTCACGCCTCGTCTCCGGGCGGCAGCGTGCGCAGCAGGGCCCGGATCACCTGCCCGACCTCGAGCATCGCGCGCTCCAGCACCTCGGCGATCGCCTGCTCGGTGATCGGACCCTCGCTCAAACCGGCACCGGCGTTGGCCACGGCGCAGATGCTGGCATAGTCCAGCCCGGCCTCGCGCGCCAGCGCCGCCTCGGGCATGGCCGTCATACCAACCAGCTCACCGCCCATTGCGGATAACCAGCGCACTTCGGCGGCGGTTTCCAGCCGCGGCCCCTGGGTGACGACGTGCACCGCGCCATCGTGCAGGGCACAGCCCGCATCGGTCGCGGCTGCCAGCACGCGTGCGCGCAGCGGGCCGTCGAACGGCGCGGTGAAATCGATGTGCCTGAGCGGCGCCGAGCCGCCGTCGCTGAAGGTATGTGAGCGGCCCCAGGTCAGGTCGATCAACTGGTCGGGAGCAACCAGCGCGCCGGCCTCGAACGCCGGCGACAGCCCGCCGACCGCGTTGATCGCGAGGATGCTGTCGACCCCCAGGTTTTTCAGCGCCTGAATATTGGCGCGGTAGTTGACCCGGTGCGGCGGGATCCGATGGGGCTCGCCGTGACGCGCGAGAAACCAGCAGCCCCTTCCCTCGATCTCGACCCGCCGCGGTCGCGCGGAAGGCGCACCGAACGGGGTGGTAACCGCCGTCCCGGGCCCGGACTCGAACAGCCCCAGCGCACCGGTACCACCGATGATGCCCAGCTTCACGACGGCCACCGGTCGCACGCGCGATCAGTGCGGTGCATTGAGCGTCCAGATTGCATCAAGTTCACGGAAGTTTTCCTCGTAATCCATGCCGCAGCCGAACACGTACTCGTCGGGCAGATCGAGACCGACAAAATCGACCCAGTCGCGCGCAAGTCCGCGCGCGTGCTGCTTGCGCGCCAGCACCACGGTCAAGACCTCGAAGCGCTCGGGCAAGCGATTCCGGATTGCCTGCAGGGTGTAGCCCTCGTCGAAGATGTCGTCAATCAACAGCACCGTCATCGACCCCTCGGGCAACTCCGGCCAGTGCAGCCAGCTCAGCACATCACCGCGCGTGGCACCGCGATAGCGCGTGGCGTGCACGTAGTCAAAGCGCTGCGGTCGCTTGAGCCGGCGCGCGATCTCCAGCGCCGGAAACATGCCGCCATTCATCACCGGCAGCATCAGCACCTCACCCGGAGGAAGCTCGCCTGCCAAGCGCGCAGCCAGCCCATCGTAGGCTGCGCTCACCTGCGCGGCTTCGATCAGCAAGGAGCTGTTTTCGGGCATCTTCACGACAAATCTCCCTTGGGTTGCAGCAATTCGGGCACGCTGTCGATTTTGAGCGTGCGGGTCGGGAACGCAATCTCGGCGCCGTGCGCCTCGATGATCTCACCGATTTCCAGCAGCACACGCTCGCGCACATGATGATATTCGGTCCAGACCGTGGTGCGGGTAAAGCAGTAGACCATGATGTCGAGCGACGAGCCGCCGAAGCGATCGAAATTGACGATGGTGGTCTGCGACGGATCCAGCTCGGGGTGGTTCTTCAGGCGCTCGCGGATCGTCTCGACAATGGCGCGCACGCTGGCGAAGTCGTCGTAGCGCACACCGATGTGCTCGTAGATACGCCGGTGCGACATGCGCGACGGGTTCTCGACCGTAATCGTGGTAAACGTCGCGTTCGGCACGTACATCGGCCGCTTGTCGAACTTCATGATGGTGGTCACGCGCCAGCCGATCTTGACCACTACACCCTCGATGTCGCGGTCGGGCGAGCGCACCCAGTCGCCGACCGAGAACGGCCGGTCCATGAACACCATGAAGCCGCCGAAGAAGTTGGCCAGCAGGTCGCGCGCGGCCAGGCCGACGGCAATGCCGCCGACGCCGCCGGCGGCGAGCAGACCGGAAATCGGAATCTCGAGAATGCTCAGGCCCGTGAGCACCGCCGTGAGCACGATGGCAATGCGCACGATGCGCGCCAGCACGCTCACGGTGGTGATGTCGTAGTCCTGGTTGCGCGCCTCACGCTGATGGATGAAGGCCTGCTCGAAGCCGGTCGCAAGCCGGAACGCGAACCAGGTCACCGTTATTACCAGCAGCAGCTCCTGGGCCAGTTCCAGCATGTTGGCACTCAGAAACACCTGGCCGGCATGCGGTTCGATCACGCGCGCGGCCAGCAGCAGGCCTTGCCCGTAAATCAGCAGCGACAGCGGCCGCTTGCCGGCATAGACAATCGAGTCGTCCCACAGGTGCGCGGTGCGCTCGGAGAAGCGGTCGAGCCGGTTGATGAACTTGCGCATCACGAAGTCGATCAGCAGTGCGCCCAGGATGAGGACAAATGCCTGCACCGTCCACGGATTCATGCCGATCAGGCCGGCCGCGGTTTCCAGCCACTGGTTCACTTCGATTCTCCCGAAAGCGTGTTCAGGCTGGCGCGCCAGGCGCGAAATTCCGGCACGCGCAGCTGCTCATCCAGTGTAAACGCCGCGCGCCCGTAGAGCGTTTCGACAGCCTCCTGCGCGGCCTGAAACACGGCACGATCGTCCGGTATACGGCACAGCAGCGCAGCGGCCGATTCAGGCCGGCACACCAGCGCCAGATCCGCGCCGGCCCCCGAACACGCCTGCCAGCGCTGCTCGAGATCGCCGGCACCGGCCGCACCGGCCATGTCCAGGTCATCGGAGACGATCACCCCGGCAAAGCCGATCTCGCCGCGCAGGCGATCCATCCACGCGCGCGCAAAACCGGCCGGGGCCGGATCAACCGCCGGGTAGCACACATGCGCCGGCATCACCGCATCGAGCTGCGCGGCCAGCGCCTGGAACGGGCGCAGATCGTCGGCCAGTTCGGCCAGCGTGCGCGCGTCCGTCACAATCTCGTCGTGGCTGTCGGCGGCGATCGAGCCGTGGCCGGGAAAGTGCTTGCCGCAGCACTTCATGCCGGCATCGCGCATCCCGGCCAGGTACCAGCCGGCGATGTCGATGACCGCGTCGGGGTCGTCGCTGAACGCGCGATCGCCGATCACGCGGCTGCCGCGATCCAGATCCAGCACCGGCGCCAGGCTCAGATCGACCCCATGCGCCAGCACCTCGGCGGCCATCACGCGGCCGTGGCGGTAGGCCAGGTCGCGCGCGCGATCGGGATGGCTGCGGTACCAGCGCCCGATCAGCGCCAGCGGCGGCAGCCGGGTAAAGCCGTCGACAAAGCGCTGCACACGCCCGCCTTCCTGATCGACGCACACGAGCAGGCGCGGTTCGCGCAACGCGCGCAGCTCGGCGGTCAGCGCGTTCAACTGCTCAGGTGTCTGGTAATTGCGCGCAAACAGGATCACTCCGACCACGGCCGGGTGCGCCAGCCAGTCGCGCTCGGCGGCCGCCAGTTCCGACCCATGGATGCCGACCACCAGCCCGGCGCTCACGCCAGCTCCCGATCGAACACGGCAATCGACTCGACGTGCGCGGTGTGCGGAAACATGTCGGCAATGCCGGCCTCGGCCAGCCGATAGCCATGCCGGTGCACCAGCGTGCCGGCGTCACGCGCCAGCGTGGCCGGATCGCAGGACACATAGACGATGCGCCGCGCACCGGTGGCAGCGACCAGGTCCAGCACCTCGGCCGCGCCCGAGCGCGGCGGATCCAGCAGCACGCCGTCGAACGGGCTGCGCATCCAGTCCAGCCGTTCGATGTCCTGCTGCAGGTCGGCGGCGACGAAGCGGGTGTTATCCAGCCCGTTGAGATCGGCATTGGCGCGCGCGCTTGCCACCAGCGATTCATCCAGCTCGACGCCGACCACCTCGCCGGCCGAACGCGCCAGCGGCAACGAGAAATTGCCCAGCCCGCAGAACAGGTCGAGCACGCGATCGCCGGGGCGGGCGGCCATCGCCGCGACCGCGCACGCCACCAGTTGCCGGTTGATCTCGGCATTGACCTGCACGAACTGCTGCGGGTGGAAGCGGAAATTCAGGTCGAAGGCTTCGAGCCGGTAACCGAGCTGGTGCTCGGCCGGCGCCAGTCGATGCACCGTGCCGGGCCCGCCGGGCTGCAACCACACCGCAATACCGGTGTCGTCGGACCAGGCCACGAGCTGTTCGAGATCGGTATCGGTCAGCGGCTCGAGGTGACGCAGCACGATCGCAGCGCCGTCGTCGCCGGCCGCGCATTCGACCTGCGCGACGCGGTGCGGAATGCTTAAACGACCGATCAGCGCCGACAGGCTCATCAGGCGCTCGCCAAAGGCCGGATGCAGCACCCGGCAATCCTCGATCTCGGCCACATAGCGCCCGCCGACCTCGCGAAACCCGACCAGCACGCGCCCCTTGGCCGGCACATTGCGCACACTCAGGCGCGCCCGCCTGCGGTAGCCCCACGGCGCGCCGGTGATCGGATCACGCCAGGCGGCCGGATCAACATCGCCGATGCGGCGGAAATTCTCCGCCAGCCGGCGCTGCTTCCAGCTCAGTTGCGCCGCCGGGGCCAGGTGCTGCAACGCGCAGCCACCGCAGATCTCGAACCACGGGCATTCGGGCGTGACACGATCGGCCGACGCCCGTTCGACCGCAACTGTTCGGGCTTCGTCGAAGCGCCGGTTGCGACCGATGATGCGCGCCTCGACGCGCTCACCGGGCAGCGCGCCGTGCACGAAGGTGACCTTGTCGTCGTGCCGGCCGACGCCGCGCCCGTCGTGGGCGAGATCGTCAATATCCAGCGCGACCGGCTCGACCGGCAGCCTGCGGCGGCGTCGGGCCAATTACTTCTGCTGCCAGTTGCCGGCGTTGTCCTGGTAGAACCAACCGGGCCGGGCGTTGGCAATCCAGCGCCGCGCAAAGGTCTCGCGGATCTGGTCTTCCCACTCCGGGTGGCCATTGGCTACGGCAATCTCGCGGTAGACCGCGCGCCGATCGGCGTTCTCGGCCGCGACCACCTGCTCGAGCTGGCGGCGCTCGGCCAGGCCGACTGCGCTGCGATCACGGATGACCACCAGGCCGTCGTTGCCCAGCCCGATCGCACCGGCATCAAACCAGCCGGCCAGGTGCAGGCGATGGCGCTCGGCCATCTGATCGCGCAGATTGCGGATCTGCGGCGTCTGCACATCGATATCGGCCGACTGCGCGTGCGCCGACGGCACCAGCCAGCCCAGCAAGCGCTCGACCGGCGCGCTTGGCAAGCGCATCGAGACCTCGTCACCACCGGTTTCCGGGCCGATCACGTCCTGAATGAACCGGTCGGCAGCACGCTCGGCCGCAGCCTCGGGGAAATAGACGTTGATCGTCACGCAGGCAACGACCACAGCGGCCGCAGCGATCACCACCATCGGGTTACGAAAGCGCTTCATATTCTTGATACTCCGGGGACGGAACGAGGTGTCGCAGCAGCAGCACCATACCGCGTTGCAGTGTACCAAAGCCGGCGTTCGGCTCGTTCCCGGCGTTGAGTCCAGAATCGATCTATTCGGTCGCCGTGACCGCTTCGAGTTGCGCCAGCAACTGCGGCCAGTCAACGCGGCGCTTGTGCGCGACAATGTCCAGGCGCGGCAGCAAGCGGCCTTCCAGGATGCGGTAGCCGCCGGCTTCGGCGGGTCCGAGACCGCGCATGGTGCAGACATTGCGTTCGAGCCGACAGCCGATCCCGATGCGCGCGTAGGGAAAGGTATCGAACCACTTCAGCAGGGTTCCCGACAGCGCCGCGCCGCCACCGCCCGAGACGGTCGACAGCGAGTTGACCGCCTTCTCGCTGATCTCTCGGCTGGGGCTGTCGCTGTGCGTCTCGAACCAGGCATCGAACTGCACCGGTTGCCAGTCCAGCAGCCGCAGTTCATGGATATGGCCGGACATGCGGCCGGTCATGGCACCGAACTCGAACGCACCGGTCACCTGAGCCAGGTCCAGGCGCTCCAGCTCGATATCGGCGGCAAGCGCCGGCAGTCGGCCCAGCGGCCGCTCCAGCCGCAAACCGGTCATGCGCGCACGCCCGTCGAACAGGGCCAGCTCCAGCGCACCGTCCAGCACCAGCACCTGGTCCTGCCAATGCAGCGACGGGATGCGGCCGGACAGCGTGCCGCCAAACTCGGTACCGCCCAGCTGC
The DNA here is from genome assembly GCA_032251355.1 of Wenzhouxiangellaceae bacterium. GTDB lineage: Bacteria > Pseudomonadota > Gammaproteobacteria > Xanthomonadales > Wenzhouxiangellaceae. The sequence continues at coordinate 27,350 of JAVVDV010000004.1, read as the reverse complement.
CGGGTCAACCGTGCCAGGTCGATCGGCTCGACCGACGCACTCAGCGACAGTTCGGGTTGTGCACCGCGCCAATCCCGCCAGACCAATTGCTCCAGCAGCAGCGCGCCGCCCAGCACCGGCACGCGCAGCGGTTGCTGCAGCGCCAGGGTGCCATCGGCCGACTCGCGCATGACCAGCGCACCGGGCCCGGTTTCGATGCGATACAGCGCAGCCCGCTGCCAATCCAGCGCCAGCTCGGCGGTATCGCGCTGCCAGTCCAGCCGAATATTGACGCCGTCGGCCGCCAATCGCTCCAGCTCATCACTCAGTGCGGTATCCAGCAAGGTCGCCTGCAGACCTAGCAGTCCCTCCTCATCCAGCTCGGCGTTCAGCGCCAGCCGGCCGGACGGGCGCAAGCCACCGAAACCGTAGCCGGCAGCCAGCGATTCCAGTCCATGTCGCCAGGCCCAGGCCAAGTCCAGCGATTCCAGTCGGATCGACGCGGCACGCAACGCTTCGGGCAACCGAGCGACGGCCGGATCCAGGGTCAACCCGGCGCTCAAGTCCAGCGCATCGATCCGATGCATCTGGACATCGACCCGCCAGGGTCTGCGATCAGACAGCGGCTGCAACGTGGCCTCGAATTGCCACGGCTGTTCCGGGGGTGGCAAGTACAGCGGCCCGACCAACAGCTCGCCGGCCGTCCAGGCCAGTGCAAGCTGCCCGGTGCGCTCGGCCGAGTGATGTTCCAGCGCGGCGCTCAGCGCCAGGTCGGCCGCTGCCAGCGCGCCATCGGGTGTATCAAAGGCAAGGCCCTGCGCTTGCAGCTGTGCCGACCAGACCGCGGCAACGCGCCGAGCCTGGATGTCCAGTTGTCCGTCCAGTGAGCTCAAACCCAGCGTCGACAGCAGCGAGGACGGCACCCTGGCCAACGAAGGCAGTTCGACGTTGAACGCCAGCGCGGCTTTCGAACGCTCCAGTGTCAACTCGGCGAGCGTGTCGCGTCGGAAAACCCAGCGGCCGGTCCCGTTTGCACAACGCCCACCCGGATGGGCCGGGCAGTGCAGCTCGATCGATCCCAGCGCTTCATCGTCCGCGTGCTGCACGGGACCCACTCGAAGTTCTACGTCACGACCCAGCGTCAGCGCCACGCGCTCCAGCGACCAGTCGCCGAGCTGCACCTGTTCGGCCACCAGCTCCAGCTCCAACGCCAAGACCGGCGCGGGTACGGCCGGGCCCGCCAACATGGCAGCAAGGGCAAGCATGGCGCGGCGGCTATTCATGTCGTATATTCTCACCCATGAGTCCGCAGCCGTCCCCACCGTCGCCGATCAAGCTCGAGACCCTGCATGTTCTGGCGGTGGACGACCACGTGATCAACCGCGATTTCCTCAAGGCCGCGCTGGCCGGTCGTCTCGGCGACCTGCAATTTGCGGGCAACGGTCACGAGGCGCTGGAGAAACTGGCCGGACACGACTTCGACCTGGTCTTGATGGACCTGCACATGCCCGACATGGACGGGCTGACGACCTGGCAACGGTTCGTCGAGCGGGCCGGCAGCCGGCCGATTCCGCGCGTGATCGCACTGACCGCCGACACCCGACTGGAAGAGCGTACGCGCCTGCGCTCGGCCGGCTTCCATGGCTTCCTCGGCAAACCGGTCGGGATCGAAGAACTGCTCGACACCATGCGTCGCGTGGCGGCCGGCGACGACAGTTTCCGCACCGGCGAAGACGAGAAACAGTCGCGCGGCCGACTGCTGGACGACGAACGCGCGCTGCGCGCCAACGGCCAGCCCGCGCTGGCTCGCTCCATGCGCGAGGCGCTGGCTGCACAAGTGGCCCGCGAACGCGGGCGGCTGGATGCGCTACTGGTCGACGGCGAGGACGACGCAGCGGCCGAAGTGCTGCACCAGTGGAAAGGCGGCTGTGGCTATGCCGGCGCCAACCGGCTGGAGCAAGCCTGCGCAATGCTGGAGCACACACTCCGGCGCGAGCTCGACAGCTCGCCCGGCACCGGCTACGTGCAGTTGCTGCGCACGCTGGAAGCGACCCTGGCGGCAATCGCGCTGGATCGCGAGATCGGCCGCACCGCTCAATCCTGAGTCTGCAGGCAGGTCTTCATTTCGGCCACTGCCGGACCCAGCCCGACGAATAAAGCACGCGCGACGATGGCATGACCGATGTTGTATTCGGCCACGCAGTCCAGCGCCACCAGCGCGCCGATGTTTTCGTAATGCAGACCGTGCCCGGCATTGACCACCAGCCCGAGCGCTCGCGCCAGTGCCGCGGCCTCGGCGATCCGAGCCAGTTCGCGCGCCTCCGCGCCCGCGTTGGCGTTGGCGTAGGCGCCGGTGTGCAGTTCGACCACCGGCACCGCAATAGCGGCGGCTGCTTCCACCTGCTCCAGATCCGGGTCGATGAACAACGAAACGCGAATTCCGGCCTCGCCCAGACGCTGACAGAATTCCCGCAGCGCCACCACACGCGCGGCTGCATCCAGCCCGCCCTCGGTGGTCAGTTCGGCACGCCGCTCGGGAACAAGGCAAACATCGGCCGGGCGATGTTGCAGCGCGATCGCCAGCATCTCGTCGGTCACCGCCATCTCGAGGTTGACGCGGGTACTCGACTGCCGGATCAGCGCACCGACATCGGCATCCTGAATGTGGCGTCGGTCCTCGCGCAAGTGGATGGTGATCAGGTCGGCACCGTGCTGTTCGGCAACGCGCGCCGCCTCGCTCAGCGAGGGGTAGGAAGTGCCGCGCGCCTGGCGCAGCGTCGCCACGTGGTCGATATTGACCCCCAGCAAGGGCGTACTCATGGATTCAGCTCCCGGTACAGGGCCGGTGTGCGCAGACTGCGGCCGGCCAGTTGACGATCGATCAATTGTCGCATGACGATCAGCGCCTCGCGCTCGTGTTCGGGCGCGATCGCTGCAATCGGCCGGGCGTCCGCAGCTGCCGCCAGCGCCAGCAGCACGCGACCACGGATACCATCACCGGCCACCGGCAGCGGTCCGCGCTCGGCATCGACGCGGTAGCGCGCCTCGGGCAGCACCGGATCGCCGGTCGCAGCGCAACGCTGCAGTTCCGGCACCACGCCCAGTGCTGCCAGCAATTCCAGCTCGAAGGCGCGCAACACGCCAGCGCTGCGCTCACCGTGCGCCAGTTGCGTGATCAAGCGCGCGTAGGCATGGAACAACGTCGGCTCCGGGTCATCGCGAGCACTCAGCGTCAGCAGCAGTTCGTTGGCGTACAGCCCGGCCCAGACTGCACGCCCGGCGAGTCTGGGCGCAGTGCCAGCCGGATCCAGCCGGGTCAACGTCGCCAGCTCGCCGCGACGCATCCAGCCGGCCTCCAGCGGACGAAACGGCTCGATCAGCCCCATCCAGGCCGAACTGCGCCGTCGCGCACCGCGCGCCACGGCAGCGAAACGGCCGTGACCGGGGCTGAACAGGTCGACGATCAGGCTGGTGTCGCGATAGGGGCGGCGGTGCAGGACGAACACCGACTCGCGATCGATTCGGGTCACCGCGTGTATCCGAACCGGGCCAGGTCGCGCTCACGGTTCAGCCAGCCGGGCTCGGCACGCACGTGCAGCTCGAGGTGCACCGATTGCCCGAACAGCGCCATCATCGCCTGACGGGCGCGGCTACCGATGCGCTTGAGGGTCTGGCCACCCTGCCCGATCACGATACCCTTGTGACGCGTCTCGGCGACCAGGATGGTAGCGGTGATGCGCAAGCGTCCATCATCGGCTTCCTGCCAGTCGTCGATCAGCACCGTGGCGCCGTAGGGCACTTCCTGGTGCAGCTGCGCAAGCAGTTGTTCGCGCACGGTCTCGCAGGCCAGAAAACGCGCCGATTCGGTGGTGAATTCATCGTCGCCGAACAGCGCCGGGGCCGGCGGCAGGTGACGGACCAGGCCGTCGGCCAGTGCTTCGACACCATCGCCCGAGCGCGCGGCAATGAAGAATACCTCCCGCGCACCGGAGCGCTCGCTCCAATCGGACGCCAGCGGCAGCAGGGCCTCGCGACCGGCCAATCGATCGATCTTGTTGAGCACCAGCACCACCGGCGTGCCGGACTGCGCCGCCGCGCGCGCGGCATCGCGGTCCTCCTCGCTGGGGCGAGCGGCATCGACCATCAAGGCGACCAGATCGACCCCGCGCAGGGATTCGGCTGCAACCCGGTTGAGGTGGCGATTCAGCGCATGCGTGCGCCGCCGGTGCAGACCCGGTGTATCGACCAGCACCAGCTGACCACCGGGCCGGTTGACGATGCCTGTAACGCGATGACGGGTGGTCTGGGGCTTGTGCGTGACGATCGACAGGTGCTCACCGACCAGTCGATTGAGCAGCGTGGACTTGCCGACATTGGGCCGGCCGAACAGCACTACCGTGCCGCAGCGAAACGAATCCGAGCTGCCCGACGGCACATTCATGATGGGTGGATCGCCTCGAGCATCGCGCGCGCGGCCGCCTGTTCGGCCTTGCGCCGCGAGCCAGCCGTGGCCAGCTGCTCACCCAGCTCGGGCTGGCGGCAGCGCACGGTAAACCGGCGCGCATGGTCGGCACCACTCTCCTCGATCACTGCGTAGTCGGGCAACGCAAGCGCGCGCGCCTGCAGCCACTCCTGCAGCCGGGTCTTGGCGTCCTTGAGATCATCGGCGCTGGGAAGTGCCTCGATGCGCGGGTCGAACAGATCGGCGATGACCCGTTCGACCGCCGCAAACCCCGCATCGAGGTAGACCGCTCCGAGCACGGCCTCAAGCGCATCGGAAAGGATGGAGTCGCGCAGGAAGCCGCCGCTCTTGAGCTCCCCTGGCCCCATGCGCAGCGCATCGCCCAGCGCCAGTTCACGCGCCACCTCGGCCAGTGTGCGTTCACGCACCAGCCTCGAGCGCAGTCGCGACAGTGCGCCCTCGGACGCCGCCTCGTGGCGTTGATAAAGCCGATCGGCGATCACCAGGTTGAGCACGGCGTCGCCGAGAAACTCCAGCCGCTCGTTGTTGTGGCTTCCGACACTGCGGTGCGTCAGCGCCTGTTCGAGCAGCGCAGGGTCGGCAAAGCGATGCCCCAGCCCGCGCAGCCCGACGAACGCGGAATCAGCGCGTGTCGAGCCGCTGGACACGCTTGAACGAGACCACCGCGTCGACATTTCCGATCAGCGATTCGCGCACCTCGTACTCGGCCACCAGTTCGATGCCGGTGCTGCGCACGATGCGGATGTCACGCGGCCGCACATGCTGTACATAGCTGGTTTCGAACTTGCGTGACAGCAGGTCGCGAATGCGGGCCTCGGACATGTTGGCCGAACCCGGCTCGGCGGCAAGGCTCTCCATCGACTTGATCACGGAGTAGTGGTTCAGATAGATCGGGACCAGCTTCATGCCGATGTAGACCGCGAACAGTGCAATCGCAAGCACGATCAGAAAGCCGATCAGGGTCAGACCCTGCTGCTCGGCTCGCATGCGCCTGGGATGAATGGATGAATCGGACATCATGATGACTTCAAGCCTCGCATTCCCCTTGGATGATCCCGACCGGCCCACGGTCCAATCGAGCCATGGCTGTCCGGGAGACGCGCCCGCCCCTCGCTTGCACCGTGCCGGGCCAACTCATTCGATTTTATCACCAATGCGCGAGAAGTCCACGCACCAGCCGCGCGCGCAATCCCAATGCATCCAGATGCGCTCGGCGCGCCCGACCAGATGGTCTTCGGGGACGAAGCCCCAACCGCGGCTGTCGTGCGAACGGTCGCGGTTGTCACCCATGGCGAAGTAGTGCCCTTCTGGCACAACCCATGAGCGCGCCCGGCCGTCGACCCGACCCGGATGGCGCAGGATGAAGTGCTCGACATCACCCAGTTGCTCGGTCAGCAGTTGCGGGTTGCTACCCGGCAGGTTGCGGTTGATGCCCTCGCCGATCCAGGCGCGCACCCGCGTCTGCTCGGCCGGCTCGCCGTTGACGTAGACAATCTTGTCGCGGTAGGTGATGGTGTCGCCGGGCAGGCCGATCACGCGCTTGATCATATTGATGCCCTTCTGCTCGACCGAACGGAACACGAACACATCGCCGCGCTCGGGCCGACCGGTCTTCAGGATTTCGGTATTGAGCACCGGCACTCGCAGCCCGTAGGAAAACTTCGATACGACGATGAAATCACCGATCAGCAGCGTTGGCTGCATCGAGCCGGACGGAATCTTGAACGGTTCGAACACGAACGAGCGCAGCAGCAGCACGATCAGCAAAAGCGGGAAGAACGAATTGGCGTACTCGACCAGCTTGCCGGGTGCATCGCTGTCGCTGCGGCCGGACTCCAACGCCGCGCGCCGCCGCTTGCGCAGCCACAGTCGGTCGAGCGACCAGACCAGGCCACTGGCCAACGTCAGCAGCGAAATGATCAGCGCGAAATCGAGATTCATGATGGCGAGGTCCTGGCGTGGTGGTTGTGGTCGTCAGCTCTTGTCGCTGTCGCTGCGCAACACCGAAAGAAAGGCTTCCTGGGGGATTTCGACGTTGCCGACATTCTTCATGCGGCGCTTGCCGGCTTTCTGTTTTTCGAGCAGCTTGCGCTTGCGCGTCACGTCGCCGCCGTAGCACTTGGCAGTGACGTTCTTGCGGTAGGCCTTGACGGTCGAGCGGGCAATGACGTTCGCACCGATCGAGGCCTGGATCGCGATGTCGAACATCTGACGCGGGATCAGCTCACGCATGCGCTCGGCCAGTGAACGGCCCTGGCGCTGGGCCTGATCGCGGTGCACGATGCTCGACAGCGCATCGACCCGGTCACCGTTGATCAACAGGTCCAGGCGCACGAACGGTCCGGCGTGGTGGCGCGCAAACGAATATTCGAACGATGCATAGCCACGGCTGACCGACTTCAGGCGATCGAAGAAATCGACCACCACCTCGGCCAGCGGCAGCTCGTAGGACAACTGCACCTGACCACCAAGAAAGCGCATGTCGATCTGGGCGCCGCGCTTTTCCTCGCACAAACCGATGACCGCGCCGAGGTAGTCCTGCGGCACCAGGATGTTGGCATGGATGACCGGCTCGCGGATCTCGGCGATCTTGTTGACCGGCGGCAATTCGGCCGGGTTGTCCAGCGTCATCACCGAGCCATCGGTCAGCTCGACTTCGTAGACCACGGTCGGCGCGGTGATGATCAGATCAAGGTCGTATTCGCGCTCCAGCCTTTCCTGCACGATCTCCATGTGCAGCATGCCGAGAAAACCGCAGCGAAAACCGAACCCCAGCGCCTGCGAGGTTTCCGGCTCGAACTGCAGCGCCGAGTCGTTGAGCTGCAGCTTGTCCAGCGCCTCGCGCAGATCGGGGTAATCGGAGGAATCGACCGGAAAGATGCCGGCGAACACGCGCGGCTGGATCGGCTTGAAGCCCGGCAGCGGTTTCTCGGCCGGGTCCTTCGACATCGTCAGGGTGTCACCGACCGGCGCACCGTGAATGTCCTTGATGCCGGCAGCGATAAATCCGACCTGGCCACACTCGAGCTCCCGGGTCCCGGTTCGGCGTGGCGTGAAGATCCCGATCTGGTCGGCATCGTGTTCCTCGCCGGTCGACATCACCCGAATCTTCTCGCCCTTGCGCAGGCGCCCCTGCTGGATACGGATCAGCGAGTTGACACCCAGGTAATTGTCGAACCACGAGTCGATGATCAAGGCCTTGAGCGGCCCGTCACGATCGGTCGGTGCCGGAATCCGCGCAACGATGGCCTCGAGCACGTCGGCAATGCCCTGCCCGGTCTTGGCGCTGACCAGCAGTGCGTCGCTGGCGTCGATGCCGATGATGTCCTCGATCTGCGTGCGCACCCGATCGGGATCGGCCGAGGGCAGATCGATCTTGTTGATCACCGGAATGACTTCCAGGCCCTGCTCGACGGCGGTGTAGCAGTTGGCAACACTCTGCGCTTCCACACCCTGGGCGGCATCGACCACCAGCAGCGCACCCTCGCAGGCGGCCAGCGAACGCGAAACCTCGTAGGAAAAATCCACATGGCCCGGCGTGTCGATGAAGTTGAGCTGGTAGCGCTGACCGTCGGCGGCGTCGAAATTCAGCGTCACGCTCTGGGCCTTGATGGTGATGCCGCGTTCGCGCTCGATATCCATCGAATCGAGCACCTGCTCGGCCATCTCGCGCTCGCTCAGGCCGCCACAGACCTGGATGAAGCGATCGGCCAGGGTCGACTTGCCATGGTCGACGTGGGCGATGATGGAAAAATTGCGGATACGGGCGCAGTCGGTCATCAGGGTCGGGACCAGGCGGGAGGCAGGCGGACAGGACACCGCCTCCGGAAGGCCGGTGGCGGTCAATCAAACATTATAGCCGGATCGGGGTCATGCTCCCGTTACCGCAGCGATGCGGGGCCTCACGGAACCCCGCAATCACGTGGATCGCCGGACCGACCAGCGGTTACTCGCCGACAGCCTCCGGCGTGTAGGCCACGAACTGGGTCGCACCGTTGCGCCAGATCAGCAGCGCCACCGACTTGCCGGCTTCGAGCCCGTCAACGATGGCCCTGAAGTCATCGAGGTCATCGACCTGCTTGCTGTTGATCATCCGGATCACATCACCCTGGCGGATGCCGGCGCGGTAGGCCGCATCGCTTTCGACCCGGCGCACGACCACGCCACCATCAAGACCTTCGGCCTGTTCACGCTGGGCGGCGGTCAATTCGGCTACCGCCAGACCGAGCGCGTTGCTGGGCGCCTCCTCGGAAGCACCGGGGCCAGCCTCGCCGCTGGCATCTTCCTCGCGCTCATCGAGCTCCACGCTCAAGCTGCGGCGTTCACCGGAGCGGTATACGACCACTTCGATCGCTTCACCGGGCGGAATCGATCCGACCACCGGCGGCAACGCCGAGAAGGTCTCGATCTCGGCGCCGTTGACCTCGACGATCACGTCACCCTGCTCGATACCGGCGCGGTCGGCCGCACTGCCGGGCTCGACCCGGTTGACCAGCGCACCGATCGGACGATCCAGGCCGAGCGCATCGGCTGCCTCGCGGCTGACCGCCTGGATACCGACGCCGAGGTAGCCGCGCGAGACGCGGCCGAATTCCAGCAACTGGCGCGCGGTGCGCTGTGCTGTTTCAGCCGGAATCGAGAACGACAGACCAATATTGCCGCCGCTGGACGACAGGATCCAGGAATTGATGCCGACCACGCGACCGTTGGTGTCGAGCAGCGGACCACCGGAATTGCCGCGGTTGATGGCCACATCGGACTGGATGAAGGGCACGTACTGCTGCTGAGCCTGGGTCCGCCCCTTGGCGCTGACGATGCCGGCGGTCACGCTCTGTTCGAACGAAAACGGCGAGCCGATCGCGATCACCCACTGACCCGGGCGCAGGCGTCCGGTGTCGCCGAAGGCCAGGGTCGGCAGGCCATCGGCATCGATGCGAATCAACGCGATGTCGGTTTCCGCGTCCGAGCCCACTAACTCGGCGACGAACTCGCGCCGGTCGGCCAGTCGCACCACGATCTCGTCGGCGTCCTCGATCACGTGGTGGTTGGTCATGATCAGGCCGTCGGCCTCGATGATGAACCCCGAGCCACCGCCACGGCGATCCGGTTGCCGACGCGGCATGCCCTCGCCGAACGGCTCGAAGAAGCGCCGGAACAATTCAGGCACGTCCTCGGGCATCTGGCCACGCTGGACTTCGGCGTCGGGACGGTTACCGAACCGGGTCGTGGTGATGTTGACCACGGCCGGAATGCTGGCGTCGACGATGTCGGTGAAATCGGCCGGAGCGGCCGCCAGCGGCCGGGCCAGCAGCAGAAAAACCGCCAGTGCGGCGACCATAGCGAAAGGGGAAGACTTGAAATGCATGGCTTCTGGACGTCCTTATTGAGGATTGAATGGGTCGAAATCGGGGCGCCTCTGCAGCTGTGCGCCGCCATCATCCCGACTGTCAACATGATTGCCACCATCCCGGCTTTCAAGCGCACAGGCGGTAGCGCGACGACGCATCTCCGGTGCCGGAATGCGCCGCAGCCGCGTTCGGACTGCCGATAAACCGGCCAGACCGAAGGCCAAGCCAACGATCAAGGCCAGGCTGTCGCTGCCCGGCCAGAATCCGTCGGCCAGCACAGCGCCGGCGACGAACAGCAGCAACGGCAGCAGGTACAAGCCGGCCGCAGCAACCAGCAGCCAGCGTCCGGCGATGCCCGCCATCACCGGCGTGCCGTCCGGCCAGTTGGCGCGGTTGTGCACCGCCAGCCGGGTCACGCGCATCGGCGCCAGCAGGCGCGCGAACAGGCCGGCACCACAGCCCTCACCACGTGCACAGCGCGCGCACTGCCCGGCAGGCGGAAACTCCAGCCACCACTGACCGTCGCCATCGCGCACCAGCAACGCCGGTTGCCAGATTCGCGCTGACGCCGCAGTCGGGTGGGTTGCGGTCAACGCGGCGATGCTACGGCCGAGGCCGGCGCCGGGCGCAGGTTCTGGCCGATCAGGCTGACCGTCGCCGCGGGCACCTCACCGACCACGGTGACCATGCGGCCGCCCTGGTTGCCGGTGTAGATGTGGGTCGCGCCGCGCGCCTCCAGCTGTTCACCCGCCGGCTGATTGCGGCCGCTCTCGATATAGATCGAGACACTGGCCAGCCCGTCGCTGAACAGCAGATGCTCGGCATCGCCGGCAACCGCGCCCACCGAGACCAGTCGAAAACCGCGCGGCAGCGCCTCGGGCAGCCACGACGGCCGACGGTACGCTGCGGCACCGGCCAGCGGGTCAACGAATTCGGACGTTCTGAGGTGCTGGCCGTCGAGCACGCTGGCCAGTTCGACATCCTCGATACGCGCACCCAGTTCGATGTCGACGAAACTCAATTTCTCGACCGCCTCGCCGTCCGGCTCGAACACCAGCGAGCGCAGCAGCATTCCGGTCTGGGCATCCAGCCACAACCTGCGTGCGTAGCGGTAGCGATCCTGGGGGTACAGCTCGATGATGCGCGCCATGCGCCCGGCGACGCGTTCGGTGCCGCCCAGTTCGGCCCGGTAGACAGCCTGCTCCTGGGTCAGCCGACCGATTGCGGCGCGCCGCACCAGTCCGGTCGCGATCGGCGGATCGACCACCACCGCGCGCTTCCCGGGCACCAGGGAATGGACGCGGTCGCCAACCCGAAGCACCTCGCGCGGCGCACCGTCGAGCGCAAAAATGCGCTCCTCGATCCCGTTCGGGCCAACCCGATGGACGATCCGCATCGCCTCGATGCTGGAGCCTGCCGCGCGCACCAGCGTACCGCGGTAGTCCAGCGTCTGTTCGGCATGCTCCATGCGCAGCAGCCATTCGTCGACACTCACAGACGCCTGCACCGATGTCGCGACCAGCGCGCCCAGGATCAGCGCCAGCAGCGGCAACTGCCGCGTCATCACCGTCGGGCGTCCTCGGTGACCACCACCATGGGCCGCACGACCTGCAGGTCACTGGGCAGGGTCAGCACCGGTGTCAGTCCGGTCAGGCCCTGGCCACCGGCCAGCTGACCATGGCGGATCACGTACTGATCGATGCGCTGACGACTCTGCAGTCTTGATTCACGTGCCGGGACCGGCGGTGCGATGCGCTGCGGCGAGGGAATGTCAGAAAGGCTGACCGGCGTTGCGCGCGCCGAGAACTGTCGATCTAGCGCCGTGGACTGGCTGACGAATCCGGGCGACGGCACGGCTGCCTCGCGGCCCACCCGCTCGCCCAGACCGACCACCGCCATGACCGCGACCGAGGCAGCCAGCGCACCGCCCAGCGCGTAGCGCCGCCAGCCACCGGCAGCCGCCGAATCGGCGCCATCGACATGGGCCGACTCGTCTTCCAGCGCCGTGGCGACCCGTTCGACCAGCGACACGGCCGGACCGGACAGTTCGCCGCGCAGACTCGCGCGCATCAGGTGCAGCCGCTGCCAGCGCGCCCGTGCCGCGCTGTCACCGGCCAATCGTCGCAACACGAAACCGGCTTCACGAGCATCCAGTTCGCCATCGGCGAGCATCGACAACGGATCATCCTGGCCCTGGGCAGGCTCGGCGCGCGGGGTGGAATGGGGGTCGGACATGTTCGTTTCTCCGCCTTGCTTGATGTCGTTTCAGTCCATGTCGGCGACCAGCGGTCGCAGCTTCTTGTCGATCGCCTCGCGCGCACGGAAGATGCGTGAGCGCACAGTGCCGATCGGACAGTCCATCGCCTGCGCGATGTCCTCGTAGCTCATGCCTTCGAGCTCGCGCAGCGTGATCGCCACGCGCAAATCCTCGGGCAAGGCCTCGATCGCCTCGTGGATGGTTCGGCCGATCTCGTCGCGCAGCATTTCGTGCTCGGGCGAGGCGCGATCCTTGAGACGCGAATCGACGCTGTATTGTTCCGCGTCCTGCGCATCGACATCCGAAAGCGGCGGGCGGCGATTCATCGCCACCAGGTGGTTCTTGGCCGTATTGATCGCGATCCGGTACATCCAGGTATAAAACGCACTTTCGCCACGAAACCGCGGCAGGGCCCGGTACGCCTTGATGAACGCCTCCTGGGCAACATCCAGCGCCTCGGCATGGTCGGACACGTAGCGCGAAATCAGCGAGATGATCTTGTGCTGGTACTTGCCCACCAGCAGGTCGAACGCTCGCTTGTCGCCCTGTTGTACCCGCTCGACCAGAATCTGGTCGGTCTCTCGTTCGCCCATCGGCCCTGTGCTTCCCGTTGTCTCGTGTGGTCGGCCGGACAAACGCTGTACAGTGGACCGCGACGCGGTGCCAAAGTTCGCGCAACCGGCCGCGGTTTTTCAGCGCTCGCGCGTGACCCGCAGGACTTCCTCCAGCGTGGTGCGACCGGCACGAACCTTGTCCCAGCCGTCGTCGAGCATGCTCGGTGCGCGTGAACGCGCCAGCCGCAGCAAGGCCGACTCCGGTTCACCGGCATGGATCGCTGCGCGCAGCTCGTCATCGATCTCGACCAGTTCATAAATACCGACCCGTCCGCGGTAGGCCGGCTGTTCGCCTTCGTCGGCCGCGCGCAGCACCTCGACTGGCGCATCAACCTCGATCCCGATCGCGGCCAGCTGCGCCGGCGTCAGCGTGACCGGCACGGCCTGCGCCGGGTCCAGCCGCCGCACCAGCCGCTGGGCGACGATGCCAACCAGGCTGGAGGCCAGCAGAAACGGTTCGATGCCCATGTCGACCAGGCGACCGATCGCGCCGATCGCACTGTTGGTATGCAGCGTGGTCAGCACCAGGTGTCCGGTCATCGAGGCCTGCACGGCGATGCGCGCGGTCTCGAGGTCACGAATCTCGCCGACCATGACCACATCCGGGTCCTGGCGCAGAATCGCGCGCAGCCCGCGCGCAAAGGTCAGGTCGACTTTCGGGTTGACCTGGGTCTGGCCGACGCCGTCAATGTCGAACTCGATCGGATCCTCGACCGTCATGATGTTGCGGCTGCGGTCGTTGAGCTCCTGCAAGGCCGCGTACAGCGTGGTCGATTTGCCCGAACCGGTCGGACCGGTGACCGGCAGAATGCCGTGCGGGCGATGGATCAGCGCATCGAAACGCGTCAACATCGCTTCCGGCATACCGAGTTCGGCCAATGCCAGCTTGCCGGCCTGCGGGTCGAGCAGCCGCAGCACGACGCGCTCGCCGTGGCTGGACGGCAGCGTCGAGACACGCACATCAACCGGCCGGCCAGCCAGCCGCAGCCCGATCCGGCCGTCCTGCGGCAAGCGCTTCTCGGCGATGTCCAGACGCGCCATGACCTTGATTCTGGAGGCCACCAGCGGCGCCAGCAAGGCGCTCGCCGACAGCACCTCACGGAGCACGCCGTCGACCCGAAAACGCACCGATAGCCGGTCCTCGAATGGCTCGAAATGAATGTCCGAAGCGCGTTCGCGCACCGCCTGCGACAGCACGCCGTTGATCAGACGAATGATCGGCGCGTCATCATCGGATTCCAGCAGGTCGGCCGGTTCCGGCATTGCATCAGCGAGACTGGCCAGGTCGAGTTCCTCGCCCAGGCTGGCCGCGGCGCGCTCGGTCGGCTCATCACCGGCCTGGTACAGCCGTGCGATGCGCTCGGCATAGGCGGCCGGGTCAAGCTTCTCGATGACCGCATCGCCGTCGAGGTTGCGGCGCACTTCCTTGAGCGCCTCGAGGTCGGCCGGGGTGCGCACCAGCACGCAATGGCGACCGCTGCCGTCGCGCCCGGCCACAGTCACACCGCGCCGCCGCGCAAAACCGAATCCCGGCCGGAATTCAGCGCCCATCGGGCCGAGCGGCCGCTCCGGGCACCTGCAGGAAATCGTCCAGCTCCGGCAGCAGCGGCATGTCGCCACCCGCGCCCAGCAGGCCACCGGGCTGCTGGCGCAACTGCCGAGCGCGGATATCGCGGTAGCGCTGGTTGCTGATTTCGCGCGTCAGTGCCGGATCGTCAAGAATGCGCGGTCGGATGAACACCATCAGGTTGCGCTTGACCCGGCTGGTCGAGCGCGATGTAAACAGCTCGCCGAGCAACGGGATGTTGCCCAGCCCGGGAACTTTCTCGACGTTTTCGGTCTGGTCATCGCTGATCAGCCCCCCGAGCACCAGCATCGCGCCGTTATCGACCATCACGCGTGTGGAGATCGTGCGCTTGTTGGTCACCAGATCGACCGCGCCGACCACCGGGGCCAGCGACGAGACTTCCTGCTCGATCCCCAGCAGAATGGTCTGGTCTTCATTGATCTGCGGCGTGACGGTCAGCTTCAGCCCGACCTCTTCGCGCTGGATGGTCTGGAACGGGTTGACCTGGCCGTCGGCGGTGGAAATGCCCTCCGACAGGAAACTGCCCGACAGGAACGGTACTTCCTGACCGACGTTGATGCTGGCCGACTCATTGGCCAACGTGACGATGGACGGCGTCGACAGCACATTGCTGTTGCCGTCGGTGGCCAGCGCACGCGCCAGCGCGCCGATCTCCAGCAACTCGATCCCGAGCAGGTTCGAGCGGCCATCGACGAACCCGAGGTTGAGGCCGCCTCCGGGCAGCACCGGCACGCCGCCCTCACCGCCAGCGGCCAGTCCGGCCGACAGGTTGAGCACATTGTTACCGCCACGGCCGAAATTGGTGCCGCCGAAGGCGCCGCTCTCACCGGAGCCGAAGAACTGCCACTGCACGCCGAGCTCGCGCCCGGTGTCGGCGGCCACCTCGGCAATGATCGCCTCGACCAGCACCTGGGCGCGCCGAATGTCGAGCTGGTCGATGATGCTCTTGAGCTCACGGAACACCGCCGACGGCGCAGCGATCACCAGCGCGTTGGTGGCCTCGTGCGCGGTAATCCGAACCGACGATTCACCCCCCTCGCCGCCGGTTTCCAGTAGCCGCTCCAGCACCGGCACCAGGTTGTCGGCATTGGCGTAGCGCAGGTAGACCACGCGCGCACCGCTGCCGGCATCCAGCGGCGTATCGAGATGGCTGATCAGGGTGCGCAGGCGCAGGCGCTGGCGCTCGTCACCACGCAGCACGATGGAATTGGTGCGCGGATCGGCGATCGCCAGCGGCCGCTCGGCACTGTAGACCTGGTTGACCAGATCACCAACCTCGGCCGCCGAGGCGTGACCGAGCGAAATCACCTCGGCGCCATCGCCGGTGGCGGCATCCAGACGCGCAACCACCGCCTCCAGCCGCGCCACCGAAGCGGCCCGGTCCGCCACCAGCAAGGTGTTGGAATCGTCGTGCGCGGCCAGCCATGCCGACTGCGGCACCAGCGAGCGCAGCATCGGCAACACCTCGGTGGCGCGCACGTGTTGCAGCGCCAGCACGCGGATCACGTGATCGGCCGCCTGGACCGATTCGCGCCCGGCGCGCGCGCCGAAGCGTGCGGCGGCGTCCGGCACGATGCGCACCAGGTCGCCGTCCTCGATCGCGCTGAAACCATGCACCGCGAGAATCGACTGGAACACCCCGAACACCTCGTCGGCGGCCAGTTCGCGGCTGGAAATCACCGTCACGCGCCCGGTCACGGCTGGATCGACCACGAAGTTGCGACCGGTAATGTCGGCCACGGTGGTAATCAGCGAACGCAACTCGGCGTCCTCGAAGTTGAGCAAGTGCCGCGGATTGCCGTTCTGCGCCACGGCCGCAACCGTCCAGACCAGCATGACACCGGCCAGCAGGACCATCCTTGCTTTCATCGCTGAAGCTCTCCCGTCCATCCATCGAGTCCCGGCGTCAACACACGCTGCTGGTCACCCCGCCGGACAGTGATGGCCAGTCCCTGGCCTGGATCCAGGGTTTCAAACAGCGCGCGCAGATCGGCCTGATTATCCACCGGCCGGCCGTTGATGGCCAGCACGATATCGTTGCGCTGCAGACCCAGCGCCTGAAACACGGCGGCATTGCGCCCGGCGCTGACCCGGAAGCCACCGCCGGCGACCGGCAAAATCGTGATCTCGCGTGCCAGTGCGGCCGGATCCAGCCGCAGGCCGTCGGCAAAGCTCGCAAACGACGCCACGCCCAGGCCTTGCACCGCCGGAGCGACGTTCTCGGACACGGTCGGTGGCGGGCGCGACGCGCGCGCGGCCAGCCCGGCCGACAGTTCCAGTGCCTCGCGCAGACCGGCGCGTTCAAGCACGACCCGCCGCGACTCGATCGCAATCACACGCGCCCCGCCCGGCAGTTCGTCGTCGACCCGGTAGACGTCCTCGTCGCCGCGCGCATCGACAATGATCGCGTAGCCGCGCTCGCCCGACACCGTGCCGCGCAAGCGCAATTCCAGCGGCGTGGCCGGCAGCGGGACGTCGAAGCCATGATCCGCGAGCACGGCATTCCCGAACAGCCCGGCAGCGGCGCGGCCATCGACCGTCGGCAGGGTCGTACGGGCAACCGGTTGATACTCGATCGGCCGGAATTCCACCGCCACACCATCGACCGCGATCAGCACTGCACGCAAGGCCAGCAGCAGGCAGGCAACGATCAGCACGAACTGGAGCCAGCCGGCCAGACGCTCGATATCGAAAGGTACGGACAAGCGATTCATGCGCGAGGCAATCCAGACGGGGCGCAGGGTTCGACGGCGCGGCAATGTAGCACAGGCGCTCAGCCGGACGAAGCGCCCCCGCCACCGGAGCGCCGTCGACCGCCACGCTGCCGTCCGCCACGATTACTGCCGCGGTCGCCACCCCGGTTGCCGCCACCGCCACGTCGGCCACCACCGCGGGCCTCCTCGGAGGCCGGCGTCGGCGGCACCGCGCGCTCCAGCGCCGGCAGGCCCTCGGCATCATGATCGAGCAACGCAATCGGCTTGCCGATGAACTCCTCGATCTCGGGCAGGTGGAAGGCGTAATCCTCGCAGGCAAAGCTGATCGCCCGACCGCGTGCACCCAGCCGCGCGGTGCGACCGATGCGGTGGACGTAGTCGGCCGCATCCTGCGGCAGGTCGAAATTGATCACATGGCTGACATCGGGGATATGCAGCCCGCGCGCGGCCACATCGGTCGCCACCAGGATCGGCAGTTCGCCGGCATGAAAGCGCTCGAGCAGACGCTGGCGCTTTTTCTGCGGCACCGAACCGGCCAGCATCGCGCAGTCGAAGCCGTTGCCGCGCAGCATTCGATCGACGCGGTCGGCCGCGCGCCGGGTATTGACGAAGATCATCACATGGCTGTCGGTCATCTCGTTGAGCAGCTTGACCAGCAGCGGCAGCTTGTCGCGGTTGGACGGGTAGTAGACGACCTGCTCGACCCGTTCGGTGGTCTTGTGATCCTGATCGATGCGTACGCTCTCGGCATCGTTCATGTGCTCGTAGGCCAGCTCGTTGACCTTGAGCGGAAAGGTGGCCGAGAACATCAGCGTCTGGCGCTCACCCGGCGGCGGCATCGCCCGAAACAGGTAGCGGATATCGCTGATGAAACCCAGATCGAACATGCGGTCGGCCTCGTCGAGCACCGCGATGCGGATCTTCTTGAGCCCGAACACGTGCTGCTTGAAGAAATCGATCACCCGGCCCGGCGTGCCGATCAGCACATCGACGCCGCCCTTGAGTCGATCGAGCTGCTTCTGGTAGTCGACGCCACCGTAGGCCAGCGCGAATTCCAGCCCGGTGGTGCGACCGAGCTGCAGCGCGTCCTTGTGAATCTGGATCGCCAGTTCGCGCGTCGGCGCGATCACGATCGCACGCGGGTGATGACCGGCCGCTTCCGGGTCGGGGTCTTCGAGCAAGCGCTTGAAGATTGCCAGCAGGAAGGCGGCAGTCTTGCCGGTACCGGTGCGCGCCTGGCCGGCAACATCGCGGCCGGCCAGCGCAATCGGCAGCGTGGCCGCCTGGATCGGCGTGCAGTGCTCGAAGCCGGCCTCGGCCAGGCCGGCGCGCACCGCTTCGGGCAACGGCAGCGATGCGAAACTGATCTCGGTCAGTACCTGTTCGGCCTCGGCGCGCGCGGCAGCGGCAATGGCCTGCTGCGCGCTGGTGTCCGGGGTATCGGGATTCGTGGTCTCTGGTTCGGTCAAGGCATTTGGCTCGTGTTCGGAGGGAGGAATCCACCGCGCGAACCGCTGCAGGCGAATGCGCGCCGCGCCGGTCCGTTGGGGAGTGGACGCCGGTTGCGGTGTCATCGCAACAGCGCCGGTGAATATGCAGTATTCTAGCATTTGCCGACCGGACACCGCCCGGTCGACCGGTGTGGACGCGCTGCCCGTCCGACGTCCCCGTCCATCGCGCCCGTTTTTTCAACCCCGATCCTTACAGTCAAGGAGGTTTCCCGTGACCGACAATGTCACCCACGTTTCCGACAATTCATTCGAAGCCGATGTCATCAACGCCGGCAAGCCGGTTCTGGTCGACTACTGGGCCGAATGGTGCGGCCCATGCAAGATGATCGACCCGGTGCTCAAGGAACTGGCCGGCGAGTATGCCGACCGCATCGGTGTAGCCAAGGTCAACATCGACGAGAATCCACAGATCACCCAGCAGTTCAAGATTCGCAGCATCCCGACGCTGATGGTGTTCAAGGACGGCAAGGTCCAGGGCATGAAGGTCGGCGCCGTGACCAAGGGCGTGCTGAAGGACTTCATCGACCAGCACATTTGATCGCAAGCCACTGGACGCTGCCCGCTCGAGGTGGTAGTCTATTGCGATCGAGTGGTCGTTCTCGACCCCTCGCACGCTTCCCGAAAGTTTCCGAATCCGGACAACCGCGATCGAACCGTAACGCTCATGCCCACCCGGGCGAGCCGTGCGATGGATGACCCATCCATCGCATTCCGCGCGCCTTTCAGCCCTGCGCATCGCGCGGCGCTAGCCGGGCGCTCACAACGCGAACAATCATGAACCTTACAGACCTTAAAAAGAAATCCGTTCAGGATCTCATGGAGATGGCCACCGAGCTGGGGGTCGAGAACATCGGCCGCTCGCGCAAGACCGATGTCATCTTCGCCATCCTCAAGGCGCGCGCAGCGAAGAAAGAGCCGATCTACGGCGATGGCGTGCTCGAGATTCTGTCCGACGGCTTCGGCTTCCTGCGCGCCTCGCTGGCCTCGTACATGGCCGGTCCCGACGACATCTACGTCTCGCCCAGCCAGATCCGGCGCTTCAACCTGCGCACCGGCGACATGATCTCCGGCAAGATCCGACCGCCGAAGTCCTCCGAGCGCTATTTCGCCCTGCTCAAGGTCGAGGAAATCAACTACAACCGGCCCGAGGCGACCAAGAACAAGATCCTGTTCGAAAACCTGACGCCGGAATTCCCGCGCGAGCGCTTCATTCTCGAGCGCGGAAACGGCTCGACCGAGGACGTGACCGGCCGCATCATCGACCTGATCGCACCGATCGGCAAGGGCCAGCGCGGCCTGATCGTATCGCCGCCCAAGGCCGGCAAGACCATGCTGCTGCAGCATGTGGCCACCTCGATCCGGGCCAATAACCCGGAAGCGCACATGATCATCCTGCTGATCGACGAGCGCCCGGAAGAAGTCACCGAAATGCAGCGCTCGGTCGATGCCGAAGTGATTTCGTCAACCTTCGACGAACCGGCCACGCGCCACGTGCAGGTCGCCGACATGGTGATCGAACGCGCCAAGCGTCTGGTCGAACACCAGCACGATGTGGTCATCATGCTCGACTCCATCACCCGCCTGGCGCGCGCCTACAACACCGTGCAGCCCTCGTCGGGCAAGGTGCTGACCGGTGGTGTCGATGCCAACGCATTGCAGCGGCCCAAGCGCTTTTTCGGCGCCGCGCGCAAGATCGAAGGCGGCGGCAGCCTGACCATCATCGCCACGGCACTGGTCGATACCGGTTCGAAGATGGACGAGGTGATCTACGAGGAATTCAAGGGCACCGGCAACATGGAAGTGCACCTGAGCCGCCGCATCTCGGAAAAGCGCGTGTTCCCGGCCATCGACATCAACCGCTCGGGCACGCGCCGCGAGGAACTCATGGTCGGCAACGACTTGCTGCAGAAGATCTGGATCCTGCGCCGCATCCTGCACCCGATGGACGAAATCCAGGCGATCGAGTTCATGCTCGACAAGCTCAAGGCGACCAAGACCAACGAAGAATTCTTCAACTACATGAAGCGGTAAGCATGCAAGCGCCGGGCCGCTGGACGCTGCTGCTGGCGCTGATTGCGGTCGGCTGCATCCCGGTGCCGCGCGGCCCCAACCCGCTTGACCTTCGCTTCATGACGCCGGAACAATTGGGCGAATACTCCGAACAGGTCTTTCGGCATCAGAATGCGGTACTGACCCGCATGATGTTCGCCGGCTTCGAGATCGATCTGCTCGACGAGGAGCCGGCAGAAAAGATCCGCGCCGCCGAACGGGCCGTCAACGAAACCTGCGATGATCTCAACCGGCTCGCCAGCATGCGCATGAACGATGATCAGGCCTCGCTGCTGCTGATGAGCGAGGCCTGGTTCGAAGTCCGCAGTTGCCAGCAGCGCACCGACGAACTCGAGCAATTGCTCAACCGCCACGGAATCCCCGGCTGACGCCGCATCGAACCCGGAGCCGCACATCATGAGCCGAACCCTGCTGTTGTTTTCTTCCACCGACGGCCACACGCGCAAGATCGTCGCGCGCATCGCCGAACGCTTCGAACATCACGGCCAGGCGCTGGAGGTCATGCCGATCGATCGGGTCGATGACATCGATCTGGCCCAATTCGATGCCGCCATCGTCGGCGCACCGGTGCGCTATGGCAAGCATGATCGCCGCATCGTCGCGTTTCTCGAGCACAACGCCACGCGGCTCGAAACCATGCCGAACGCGTTCTTCTCGGTGAATCTGATCGCGCGAACGCCGGCCAAGCGCACCGCCGAAGGCAATTCACACGTGCGCAAGTTTCTCGAACAGCTCAAGTTCAAGCCGGCCCAGGTCGAGGTATTTGCCGGACGGCTGGACTATCCCAGCTACGGTTGGCTCGACCGCTTCGCCATCCGCATGATCATGAAGATGACCGGCGGCCCGTCCGAAGGCACCGAGGTGATCGATTTCACCGACTGGGACCAGGTCGCCGATTTCGGTGATCGCATGGCCGAGCACTTCGCCACAGTCGGGTCGCGTTGACCGCAGACTGAAGCCAGCTCTGCTATCGTTTCCCTACTCGGACCGCGCCTTCACTCGTCATGACCAAGCCTGCCAACCCGCTGTTCGATGCCTCGCTCTGGCAGCCCGTGCCGGGTCTGGCGCAGACCGACGTCACCGCACACGTCGCCGACGACCCGGCCAATCCCGGTCGGCGCGTGGCGCGCATTGCCTTCAACCGTCCCGAGTGTCGCAACGCGTTCCGACCGCAGACGGTCGATGAACTCTATCGCGCACTGGATTTTGCCCGCTGTGAGACCGACATCGGCTGCGTGCTGCTGACCGGCAACGGCCCGTCGCCGAAAGACGGCGGCTGGGCGTTCTCGTCGGGCGGCGACCAGCGCGTGCGCGGCGCCGATGGCTACCGCTACGACGACCCGGCCGCGACTGGCCGGCTTCACATTCTCGAAGTCCAGCGCCTGATCCGGTTCAGCCCCAAGGTCGTGATCGCGGTGGTACCGGGCTGGGCGGTTGGCGGTGGCCACAGCCTGCACGTAGTCTGCGATCTGACCATCGCCAGCCGCGAGCACGCGCGCTTCCTGCAGACCGATCCGGACGTAGCCAGCTTCGATGCCGGCTATGGCTCGGCGCTGCTGGCGCGCCAGATTGGGCAGAAATTCGCGCGCGAGGTGTTCTTCCTCGGCAAGACCTACGACGCCGAGCAGGCCCACGCCATGGGCATGGTCAACGAGGTCGTTGCGCACGCCGAGCTCGAACGGCGCGCGATGGAACTGGCCTCGGAAATCAATTCCAAGAGCCCGACCGCAATCCGGATGCTGAAATACGCATTCAACCTGCCCGACGAAGGGCTGGTTGGCCAGCAGTTGTTCGCCGGCGAGGCGACCCGGCTGGGATACGGCACCGACGAGGCCGCCGAGGGCCGCGATGCCTTCGTCGAAAAGCGCAGGCGCGATTTCTCGCGCTTCCCCTGGCACTACTGAATCTTCGGACGCTTTCGGCATGAACCCGCGCCAGCCATCGTCCGCCGCAAGGCCCGACCCGTCGGCGGCGGCCGACCCGATTGCCAACGTCAACACCTTGTGGGCACGGGTGCTTGTCGATGAACTGGCGCGCTGCGGTCTCGAGCACGTCGTGATCTCGCCGGGCTCGCGCTCGGCACCGCTGGTGTTCCAGTTCGATGCCCACCCCGGCATCCGCGACCATTCCATCGTCGACGAGCGCGCCGCGGCCTTCTTTGCGCTCGGACTGGCCCGCACCAGCGCTCGCCCGGTCGCGCTGCTGTGCACCACCGGCACTGCGGCGGCCAACTACTTTCCGGCCATCTGCGAGGCCGAGCGCGACGGCATCGCGCTGATCGTCCTGACCGGTGCACGGCCGCCGCAGGACCACGACTGCGGCGTACAGCAGGTGATGGACCAGCACCGGCTCTACGGCACCCACGTGCGTGCTTTCCAGGCGTTGCCGCAGCCGGAATGCGACAGCGAGAAACTGGCCGCGCTGCGCGCCACGATCGCGCGCGCCTGGGCGACGTCGATTGCACCCGAACCCGGCCCGGTGCACCTCGACATCCCGTTTCGAAAGCCGCTGGAACCGGTCATGGTCGCGCCCGAGCACCCCGACCATGTGCCCGAGCCGATTCCAGCCGTGATCGCACACGTGATCGACGGACGACCCGATGGCGCCCCATGGCTGCAGACCCGGCACCGGTCCAGCGCGCCCGATGTCGATACGGTTGATGCCCTGGTCGATGCGCTGGAACGCGCGCGCCGGCCGCTGATCATCGCCGGTACCGATCCGCGTGGGACCGACTATGCCGATGCACTCGACGCGCTGGCCGCCACACTGGAGATACCGGTGCTGGCCGAGCCGGCCTCCGGGCTGCGTCATCGCCGCGCGCGCAGCCCGGCCATCATCGCGCCCGGCGAATGGCTGGCGGTGGGCGGCTTCTACCCGCGCTTCGGGCGACCGGACCTGATCGTACACACCGGGCGCGCACCACTGAACTGGGGTCTGCAACGGCTGGTGCACGAGGCCGCCGGGGTGCGACAGATCGCCATCGACCCGCGCACCACGCCGGCCGACCCGGAGCATCAGCTGGCCGAGCACTGGATCACCGACCCCGGGCGACTGTTCGCGTCTGCCGCCAAACGCGCCCGCCCGGGCAGCCATCCGGGCTGGTTTGCACCCCATCGCGAAGCCGCCCGGCGCGTCGACGAGCAACTTGGTGACCGACTCGGCGACCGACTCGGCAAGCGTCTCGATCACGATTCCGTGCCCACCGCCCCCGGCGTCTGGCATCGACTGGCGCGCGCGTTGCCGGAACAATCTGCGCTGACCTGCTCGAGCAGCATGATCGTGCGTGACCTCGACAGCTTTCTGTGTTCGGCCCGGCAGACGCTCAGCCTCCACTTCAACCGCGGCCTCAACGGCATCGACGGCGTGATCGCGACCGCCACCGGGGTCGCAGCAGGACGACGAGCGGCCGCCCGCGGACCGAACATCCTGGTGATCGGCGATGTCGCGCTGCGCCATGATCTCGGCTCCATCATGCTCGCCGACGAACTGGGACTGGACCTGGTCGTGATCGTGATCGACAACCACGGCGGCGAGATCTTCGACTACCTGCCCACAGCCGGTTTCGGCGCGATCCACGACCGCCACTTCGTCACCGCATGCCCGCGGCCGCTGACCGACCTGCTGCCGCGCGCGCTGAACGTTGTCGAACCGGACACGCTGGACGGCTTCGAGCAGGCGTTCGCCACCGCAATCAAGACCGGTGGTCTGCAGTTGATCCGGATGCAGGTCGAGCGCGGTCGCGATCAGGCCCTTCGCGCCGAACTGCGCGCGACCATCACCGAAGCGATCGCCGCGCTGCCGGCACCGGGCCGGCTGACCGGGCAATGAGCCCCGCACCGGGCCGCACGCACCTGACGCTGCTGGCCCTGGAAGCGCGCATCGTCCGGCTGCCGCTGGCCGAAGCACTGCGCACCGGACGCGGCGCATACCGCGAACGCAGCATCGTGTGGCTGTCGGCGCAGATCGATTGCGACGGCACCCGCGTCACCGGCCATGGCGAATGCGCACCGCTTCCGGGCTGGGATGACGACACGCCGGACGCGCAGTGCCGGGCACTCGCCCGAATCCCTCTGCCACTGACGCTGGACCACCCGAACCAGATCGACGCCGCCGGGCCCGATCTCGCCGGCCGGCCGACGCTGCGCGCCGGGCTGGAGCTGGCGCTGCTCGACGCGCTGGCGCGACATCAATCGCTGTCGCTGGCTGGCCTGTTGGCCGCGTTGCGCGCCGCCGAAGGCTCCGGACCACGGGTCGCTGCCGACTCGATTGCACTGCAACGCACGCTCGGCAGCTTGCCGACGGCGGCCACCGTCGCCGCCGTCGAGCAGGCGCGAGAGGACGGCTATCGTGCGGTCAAGCTCAAGGTCGGTGCCGACCCGCTGGCGGCCGACCAGGACCGTTTGACTGCCGTTCGCGAACGGATCGGAGCGCTGGAACTGCGCGCCGATGCCAACGGCGCCTGGACGGTCGCCGAGGCGCTGCAAGCGCTCCGGAAGCTGCCGGTCGCGCTGATCGAGCAGCCGGTCGCACCCGGGCACCTGGCTGAGCTGCTCGCGCAACGCCCGGGCACCGGCACGCGCATCGCCGCGGATGAAAGCTGCACCGGCGCCCATGCCGCCGAACGACTGATCGACGACGGCCGCATCGATGCGCTGGTGATCAAACCGGCCGCGCTCGGCGGCCTGCTGCCGACGCTGGCGCTGGCCGAGCGCGCGACGGCGGCCGGCGTACAGATCATCCTCAGCAACCTGATCGAATCGGCCATTGGGCGCGCCGGCGTGGCCGCGCTGGCCGCGGTATTGCCCGAGCACCCCGGCCCGCACGGGCTGGCCACCGGCGGCTGGCTGGCGCACGACCTGGCCGAGCGCGACCGCATCGAACACGGTCGCCTGTGGCGGCGCGACGGCGTCGGCATCGGCTTCGATCCCGCTCTCCCGGCATGACGCCCTGGCTGGTTGAGGCCGCGCGTCGCTGGCCGGATGCCCCGGCACTGCTGCATCCGCGCGCGCAACTGAGCTACCGCGCCCTCGCCGAGCGCGTCGCCGCAATTGCCGGCGCGCTGGCGCGTGGGGGCATTGAACCCGGCCAACGCATCGGCCTGCGGCTGGGTGACGATGCACTGGATAACGCCCTGCTGCTGCACGCGTTGTGGTGGCGCGGCACCACCATCGCGCCGCAGGACGGCGCAAGTCACGCCCCGCTGGACGGCGCAAGCCACGCGCCGGTGATCGACAATCTCGCGCTGGATCACATGATCGCCATCGATCCCACGCCGGGCCCGGCGATCGAACCGGTCGCACACCATCCGAACTGGCCGCTGACCCTGATGCAGACCTCCGGCAGCAGCGGCAAACCACGCGCAATCGCCCATCGCCCGGACCAGCACGGCGCCAGCATCGAGGCAGTCGGCCACCGGCTCGGACTCGAACCCGGACAGCGCTGGCTGTGTTGCCTGAAGTTCCACCACATCGGCGGCCTGGCGATCCTGCTGCGCGCCGTGGTGCTGGGCGGATCGGTGCGCCTGCTCGATCGTTTCGACGCCAAGGAAGTCGCTGCCTGGCTGGAGCACAGCTCGCGCGCCGAGGCCATCGCCTGGATCTCGCTGGTACCGACCCAGCTCAACGACCTGCTCAACGCGCACCCGGAGCGCTTCTCGACCGCGCTCAAGGGCGTGCTGGTCGGCGGGGCGGCGAGCACGCCCGAGCTGCTCGATCGGGCACGCGCGCGCGGCCTGCCGGTGCTGCCGACCTGGGGCATGACCGAAGCCGCCTCGCAACTGGCCACACCCAGTCCGGAGCAGGCGCGCAGCGTCGATTTCCATGCCCGCCCCGGCTGGGCCGGCCCGCCCTTGCCCGGCGTGCAGGTGCGCACCGATGAACGCGGGCGACTGCACGTGCGCGGACCAATGTTGTCCAGCGCTCCGGCAACCGACCCACAGCCCGATTCCCCCTGGTTTGCCACCGGCGACCGCGGCCGGATCGATGCCGACGGCGACGTGATCGTGCTCGGGCGCATCGACCGGACGCTGATCAGCGGCGGCATCAACGTTGATCTCGACGCGCTGGAGCGCCGCTTGCGCGCCGGCGACCGCTTCGAAGACATCGCCCTGGTTGCCCTGCCCGACCCGCGCTGGGGCGAACGCATCGGCGCCGTTGTGGTCGCCAGGCCCGACGATAACTCCGCCCGACTCGAGGCCTGGGCCCGGCAGCACCTCGACCCACCCGAACGCCCGGCGCGCTGGTGCCTGGTGAACGAAATCCCGCGCGGTGCGGCGGGTAAACCGGCCGCCGAAACACTGCGCGAGATGCTTGAAGATACGGCTGGCCCGTCCCGGTAAACCCACACTGCTGACCTGCGCGATCGACAGCAAAGATCAAGGCTGGAACATCTGGCGCTGCGGAAGGTCGTATACTGGAGACAAGCCTGAACGTGCAATCAAGCGTTCAGGGTTCCCTTTTCGGGGGCGTTCTGGCTTCGACGTGGATCGGACGTACCCTGGGGCATGCCGAGGAGGCAGCAATCCTCGTAAAACCTGGCTGCAAATTGTTAGTTGCCAACGACGACAACTACGCACTGGCTGCTTAAAAACCAGCCTGCTCTCTGCCGGTTGAGCCTGCGCTTCCGACCGGAGATCATTTAGCAGGATCGCGTTCGGTCGAGTTTCGGGGCCGTTCGTTAAATCAAACCGCAACTGGTCGGCATGCATGCCCTGCCCCTCGGGCGGCATGACGACGAGAAATAATCGAGCGGGCTAAGCATGTAGAACCAGGATCAGATGGTTTGCGG
>JAVVDV010000003.1:0-123454 GCA_032251355.1 Wenzhouxiangellaceae bacterium | reverse complement strand
CCGCCCCAGCATCAACGCCGGGGCGGACCTCTCAAGCCCGGCGACATCCATCAAACAACGTGAAAACACCACCATCAAATTGCGTGAATACGCTCACCGTAGGAGGTCAAGGCGTCGAGCAGGCCGTGCGAAAGCGCGCCAAGCAACGCCCACAGGTAGACCTGCGCATAGCCAATGTCGGGGCGCCAACGCCGGACCAGCGGCCAGAGCAACAACGAGACGGCCAGCGCAATCACCGGCACGAAGCTGAAGGCATGGGTGAAATGGCGGTGGTACTCGATCGCCAGCAGGCTGTCGGAGGGGCTTCGGATGAGCACATCGAGATCCGGCGCCATTCCCGCCACCGCACCGATCACGGCGGCCGGACGCACACGCGATCGGGCAACCCCGGCCTGCGCGAACAGGCCGCTGGCCAGCGCCTGCGTTACCGGGTCCATGGCTTTGGTATGCTCGCAACCGGAGCGCGCGGCAACGGGTGCCGCGCCGGAGTCGAGCGAATCGTCATGAATTGCCGTCGAATGTTCATCATCTGTCTGCTTGCCTTCGTGCTGGCGGGCTGTGCCTCATCGCCGCAGTGTGGCGCGGTGGCGTCAAGGGCGCATGCAGCCGCCGACGAACGCCTGCCGCTGGGGGCGTGGATCGACGAAATCGATCGCAGCTGCCGGGCTGCGGCCACCGAGGCCTGGGCCACGCGCCTGGCGCAGGACTGCGCTCCGCTGTACGGTTTCCATGCCGGCACCCGCGAGCAGGTCTTGCCGAGCCGGTGCCAGGTCAACGAAGTCACAGCGGCCTGGAACATGGGTCACGAGATCGCCTCGATGCAACGCGAGCTCTCGGACATCAAGTTGCGCCTGGCCGAGGGCCGAATCACGCCCGACCAGCGGCGCGAGCTGCGTGCCCGCCAGGTCACGATCGAGCGGGACTTGCCGCAGCTCAGGGCACTCGCACGAATGGAAGGCTGGTTGACGCCGGCCGAACTGCGAGATCCGTGGCTGAAGCTGCCCGACATCTTGTAAGCGAAGGACGATCTCGTCCGAAAAGGACTATCGCGGCGGCTCGCACAGGCAGTGCGACAACAGCACCGGCCGACCCGGCCGGGATGAGTCGGCATCGAGAACCAGCGCCAGTTGCGTGCGCAGCGAACGCAACACCTCGGCCCCCGGCAGATCGCGCCACCACGGGCGCAACTGGAGATCGACCAGGGCCAGCGCGTTGCCGGCCAGGCGCGCGACCCAGCGCTCGAACGCGCCGACGCGCGGCTCGATGTAGACGTGCTGGTAGTCCTCGCCCAGCCCGGCGATGCGTGCGGCGGCGGCAACTGCTTCATCGAGCGTGCCGAGCTGATCGATGAGACCGCGCTCGAACGCCTGCGCACCGGTCCAGACCCGTCCCTGCGCAACTTCGTCGACGGCCGCGGTCGCCATGCCGCGGTATCCGCCCACCAGTTCAAGAAATTCGCGGTACGTGTGTTCGACACTCGCCTGCAGCACGCGCCGGGCCGACTCGGGCAGGGCGCGGTCGATGCGGAACGCGCCGGCCAGCGGCGTGACCCCGAAGCCATCGGTACGGACGCCCAGCTCGGCCAAGGAGTCCTGGAAGGTCGGCAGGAAGCCGAACACACCGATCGAGCCGGTGATGGTGGTCGGGTAGGCCCAGACCTCGTCGGCGCCCATCGCGATCCAGTACCCGCCGGAAGCGGCGACGTCACCCATACTGACGACCACCGGCTTGCCGGCCTCGCGCAGCGCCATCATTTCGGCGCGAATTTCCTCGGACGCAAACGCACTGCCGCCTCCGGAATCGATGCGCAGGACTACCGCCTTGATTTCGTCGTCGCGCGCGGCCTCGCGAAACTGGCGCCCGAGACTGTCGGAACCGATCGTGCCCGGCGGCTGGTCGCCCTCGGTGATCGCCCCCTCGGCCACCAGGATGCCGACCCGCGGCTTGCTCGACGGCTGCCCGGGCTGGCCTTCAAGGTATTTCTCCATCGAAACCCGGCGGAAACCGGTCTTGGCATCGGCCGCACCGCGACGCGCCAGCTCGGCGCGCGCCTCGGGACGGGTCATCAGTCGGTCGATCAGGCCGGCTTCGAGGGCCGCCAGCGCGGTATCACCATCGCTGGCCTCGATACGCGCAACCGTCGCTTCGATCTGTCTACCCAGCAATTCCAGCGGGATGCCGCGCTGGGTCGAGACCAGATCGAGATAGGCCTGCCACAGCCCGCCGATGAACAGCTCGGCGGCCGCGCGGTCGGCCTCGGACATCGAGTCGCGGATGAACGGCTCCATTGCCGACTTGAACTGACCGACGCGGAACAGATTGACATCCACCTTGAGCTTGTCCAGTGCTTCGCGGAAGAAATTGCGGTAGTAGGCATAACCTTCGATCAGTGCAAAGCCGTCCGGGTGCAGCCAGACCTCGTCGGCCAGCGAAGCCAGTGCATAGCTGCCCTGCTCCAGGCCGCCGGCCCAGGCGATCACCGGCTTGCCCGAGGCGCGGAAGCGCTCGAATGCATCGGCCAGTTCGCTCAAGGTCGCCGGCGAGACGCCCAGCAGCGAGTCGGTCGTCAGCAGCACCTGGGTGATGCGCTCGTCTTCGGCGGCCCGGTCCAGCGCCTCCAGCAGGTCGCGCAGGCGTGTCTCGGCTTCGGCCTGCCCCAGTGCCTCGTCGATCAGCCGTTGCACCGGCGTGCTTGTGTACTGCTCGACGATCAAGCCGGAAGGCTGCAGCACCAGCGTCGTATCCGGTTCGATCTCCGCAACCGGCTCACCGGGCAGGAGAGCGCGCAAGACCAGCGCCAGTACAAGCAGGAACAGCAGGTTGAATACCGCGATCCGAAACGCGGTCAGGCCCCGCCAGAAGCCAAGCCAGAGACGCACCAGAAACGGGGATTTTCGGTTATGGACCATCGATCGAATCCTTGCTCAGGTTGATGCTCATGTGCGCAACGCACGCAACGTATTGGCGTCTGAGAACGCGCGCGTGATGCGCCAGAAGCGTCCGGTCATCAACACCGCCGCAACGCTGAGACCGGCAATCAGGCCCAGCCACATGCCGACCGCGCCGAAGTCACGCGCGAAGGTTAGCCAGGCGCCCAGCGCCAGTCCCACGCACCAGTACGACAGCAGACTGTACACCATGGGCCGTCGCGTATCCTTCAATCCGCGCAGAGCGCCGGCTGCGCTGGCCTGCAGACCGTCGGAGACCTGGAACACGGCTGCGAACATCAGCAGGTGGGCGGCCAACGCGATGACTTCAGCGTCGTTGGTATAGATGCGCGCGATCAGCGTCGGAAACAGCGACATGATCGTGGCCGAGACCAGCCCGAAGACTGCGGCCATTCCAATCCCGACGCGGCCGGCCAGGCGCGCAGCAAACGGATCGCCGCGTCCGATCGCGTTGCCAACCCGAACCGTGATGGCACCGGCCAGCCCGAGCGGCACCATGAACGCCATCGCGGCAAAATTGATCGCGACCTGGTGAGCCGCGATCGGCAACGCGCCCAGCGTGCCAATCAGCAGCGCCGTGGCCACGAACAGGCCACCTTCGAAGAAGATCATCACGCCGATCGGCAGGCCGACGCGCAACAGCCCGATGATTTCCCGGGCATTGGGCGGGCTGCCACGCTCGAACACCGCGAACGGCGCGAAATGTCGGCGCCACCGCACGTAGGCAACCAGCGCCAGTGCCTGCAACCAGAACACGATCGCCGTGGCCCAGCCGCAGCCGACCGCACCCATCGGCTCGAACCCGAACTTGCCGAACATCAGCACATAGTTCAGTGGCACGTTCAGCACGATGCCCAACACGCCGACATACATCGTCGGCCGCGTCCGTCCGGTGCCTTCGGCGAAGAATCGGAATACCAGCAGCACCAGCAGCGCCGGTGCGCCCCAACTCATGGCCACCAGGTAGCCGAGCGCCAATTCAGCCACGGCCGGCTCGACGGAGAGCAGTCGCATGACCCAACCGGCGTTGCGCGCCAGCACCAGCATGACAACGGTCAGGAACAACGCGATCCACAGACCCTGGCGAACGAGTTCACCGGCCTGGCGCGGACGTCCAGCGCCATCGAGCTGCGAAACCGCCGGCGACAGCGACATCAACACGCCGAGCACGAACAGCAAGCCGGCCGCCCAGATCGAAGACCCGACCGCAATCGCGCCGAGATCGATCTGTCCAAGACGGCCGGCCATGATCGTATCGACGAAGTTCATGCCGAAGCTGGTCAGCTGGCCGATGATCAACGGGCCGGCCAGAATGAGAGTGCGGCGGACCTCATGCGCAATCATCGGTCAATTCCCTTTTCGACACTCGGGCTTCGCCGACCGCAGGCATTGACGAGCCCCAGGCCCGATGGCTGAGCTCGACCCGGACGCGGGAAAAAAGAAACCCGGCGAGTCGAGCGCCGGGTGTCCTGATCGTATCCGGGCCATTCGGCACGGTATGCCCGCCTGCGCGGACGCAGACCGATGCGTCAATCAACCATCGCCGGCGGCATGTTCGGCCAGGATTTCCTCGCAGCGGTTGCTGAGCTGGCTACCAGCCAGTTGCTGGGCGCGGCAGGACGTGAGCAGGCGTTCCTGTGCGGCTTCAGCGAGGCGTTCATTCTGTTCCTGCTCAAGCATCGCCTGGCGCGATTCGGTTCGGTTGATCGCGCTGATGTAGCTGCGCCAGTCGGAGGCTTGCCGGCGCGTATTGGGGAAGCGCTCCGCCTCGGCGAAGGCACGGTCGGCCGCCAGCCGTCGGTCGCGATCCCCGGGGCCGGCCAGATTGAAGCGTGCGTTACCGAGCAACATCCAGGCCTCTCCCCGCTGTTCGGGATCCAGCTCGCCCTTTTCCAGTGCCGCCTCGAATGCGGTGATCGCGTCCTCGTTGCGTTCGTCGGCAAGAAGCGATTGGCCCAGCCGGAACGAAAGCTCGCCGGCATCGGACAGCTGCGCGGCCTGACGCAGCACCGGAATGGCCTTCTTGTGCTCGCGCGCCTGGCTCCAGAGCTGCGACAGTAATTCCAGATTCTTTACATTCCCGTCAATGCGGCCAGCCTCCATTTCATCTTCGATCAACTGGGCACCACGATGCGGGTTGTCGAACGTCGAGTAATACTGCGCCAGCAGGATAATGTCGCCGCTGTCTTCAATCAAGCCAGCCAGATAGGCGGCTTCAAGGGTGGCGAACGACTTCATCTGGTCACCCTGCTCAAGGTATAACGCGGAAAGCTGGCGCCAGTAACTCAGGCTCTCGGGCCAGAGTTGCACCATGGTTTCGAGCAGACCAACGCGCTCGGCATTCATGCCAAGGTTGGAGTAGACGACATTGGTGAGGTCGTAATAGCGCTTTTCAGGTTCGGGCGCGGTATCGATGGCACGCTGGATCGGCGGCAGCGCTTCGCGGTACTCTTCAAGGTTGTAATGCGCGGCTGCGAGCATGAAGTGCGTGGTGTGGGTGATTTCCACGCCCTCCTGCGCCATCCATTCCTCGAACAGCTTGATCGAGTCCCGATAACGCTCCAGCACGAAGTAGATCTGTGCCATGTTGAAGCGAAGGCGGTTCTGCTGGTCGAAGGGCAGCGCGTCGAGGTCGAGTGCTGCGCGGAAATCGGCCAGTGCCGAATCCATGTCTTCGACGTTGACATGCGCGGTCCCGCGAATCTGCAGCACCGATGCCTTGTCGAAGGGCTTCATGTCATCGCCACGCCGGTTGATCAGGCGATTGAGCGATTCCAGTGCCTCCGGATACTTCTCTGCCTCGAGAAGTTCGTAGCCCTCGAGCAGATCCTGGGCGACCCGCGGATCCAGCGTCTGGCTGCGGCGGCGCTCTTCTTCCTTTTCATTCTGGGCCACTGCAAGTCCGGCTGTCAGCAACACCAGCGCCAGCAAGGCCAGCAGACGGGCAGCCAGCCGCAAGTTGTGATCGGTGTTCATCTGCATCAGCCCTCCAGCGCGAAGTCGATCGCGGTGCGCACACCAAAGCGCGGCTGCGCGACATTGTCGACAATCTTGGGGTTGTAGCGCCAGCGCTCAACAGCGCGCATGGCGGCTCGATCAAAGCACGAGTTGGTCGACTGGACGACTTGCGGATTGACCACGTTGCCCTCCGGGGTAACGTTGAATTCCAGCACCACGGTTTCGGTGTCTCGCGCGCGCGACATGCAGCGCTGTGGATACTGTGGCGGAATGCGCACCAGCGGCTGGGCGTCTCGGTCCGGGTTGAAACCGGTGCCGATGTCGATGTCAACCCCGCCCAGGTCGGGCAGCGCCCCCATCTGCACGCTCATGGTCGGTCGGAAGCTGGGGTCGGTCACGGTCGGCGGCGGCGGCGGCGGCTGGTCCAGCACCGGGCGCTGAAAATCCTCGGCGCGCTGCTGACTTGTGTCCTTCAACTGGCGGGTGACATTGATTTCGACCGAGACGTCTTCGCTGAGCTCGACATTCTCGCGCTGGGAAATCACGGTCGCCAGCAGCAGGAACACCAGCGCGGTGACAACGACGGCACCGGGCAATCCGGCAATCAGACGAATGGGTGTATTCATGATGGCTTGGTTGAAACGGCAACGACGTCGGTCACACCGGCAGCTCGAATCTGATCCAGCACATCGACCAGATATTGCGAGTGGGCGGCACCATCGGCCTGAACCACCACGCTGCCGCGCGGGTTCTCGCGGCGCAGGCGCTCGATCGAGGCACGTACCCCTTCGATCGGCACCTCGCGACGGTTGATCCAGATCAGATTCTCGGAATCGATCGCAATCAGGATCGAAACCAGGCGCTGGTCTTCCGCGGTCGTCGCTTCGGGACGGCTGATCTGTACGCCCGGCTCCTTGATAAAGGTTGCCGTGACGATGAAGAAAATCAGCATGATGAAGACAATATCGAGCAGCGGTGTGACGTTGACGTCACCCTCGTCACCACCCGAAGTTCTTCCTCTACCTCTGTTCATGATGTCTGGGTCCTTCTGCCGCTACGGGCCGCTCTGAATGGCAAGCGCCGGATCTTCA
Organism: Wenzhouxiangellaceae bacterium; assembly: GCA_032251355.1. Lineage (GTDB taxonomy): Bacteria > Pseudomonadota > Gammaproteobacteria > Xanthomonadales > Wenzhouxiangellaceae. The sequence continues at coordinate 116,457 of JAVVDV010000003.1, read as the reverse complement.
CCGGCCATGCGGGCCTGATCCAGCACCAGCACGGTGGTTTCGACTTCGGCATCCGGGGCGGCATTGAGCAGCACGACCCCGCGTGGATTTTCGGCCTTGAATGCCTCGACCACCGGTTTGACCGAACGCGGATCGATCATGCGCACGTTGTCCACCATCACGAAGCCGTCATTTCGAACGCTGAGAACCAGTGTCGGCGGCGGTCGGGTCAACTCATCCGGCGGATTATCCTGCGGTGTGACGATCTCCAGACCCTGCTCATCGAGGAAGGTCGAGGTGACGATGAAGAAAATCAGCAGGATGAAGACGATATCCAGCAGCGGGGTGATGTTGACTTCGGCTTCATCCATATCCGAGCTGGTCAGACGATGCGCGCCACCAAAACCGGCTCCGGCATCAACCTCCAGCTGTTCCGACAGACCCGCGACACTGCGCTCGTTGCGCCGCTCCAGGAAGCTCAGCGAGAACACACCGGTCAGGGACACAGCCAGGCCGGTCATGGTCGGGATGGTGGCCTTGGAAATCCCGGCGGCCATCAGGCGCGCGTTTGACGAGCCCGTGTCGGTAATGATCTGGAATACCTCGATCATCCCGGTCACGGTACCGAGCAAGCCGAGCAGCGGCGTGATCATGACCAGCGCCTTGATCACGCCCATGTTCTGCTCGTTGGCCACGCGCACTTCCGAGATCAGACGATCTCGGAAAATGTGCGATTCCCACCCGCCGTGATCGTCCAGCGCCTGCCATCGGCTGATCTGGCCCTTGCGAAAACGCGGACCGGTCAGACCGAAATACAGAAACCGCTCGCAGATCAGCACCCACAGCAACAAGGTGCTGAACAGCAACGCGACCACAACCGGGCCACCGGTTTCGAGAAAGCCCGAGATCGTATCCAGGGCATTGACTGGATTCAGCAATTCAAGCACGGGCAGGTTCCCTCACCGTCTGCGCAATCAACGCGACTGATGCTCGGCATCAGCCACCAGGCTGACCGACTGCTCTTCGAGAATCTGCCCCATGCGACGGGACGATCCGGAAGCAAAAGCATGCAGCAGCAGCAGCGGCACGGCAGCGATCAGACCCAGAACGGTGGTGATCAGCGCCTGGGAAATCCCGCCGGCCATCAGCTTCGGATCACCGGTTCCGAACAGCGTGATCGCCTGGAAGGTCACGATCATCCCGATCACCGTACCGAGCAGACCCATCAGAGGCGTGACGGCAGCCAGTACCTTGACGAGGTTCAGGCCGCGCTCGAGATTCGGGATCTCCTTGAGCACTGCGTCGTCGAGATGCAACTGCAGGGTGGCCAGATCCTCGTCCTTGTGCTCCTCGTAGGCCAGCATGATGCGACCCAGCGGATTGGATTTCGACGGCGTCGACGACTTCATCTGCGCACGCACCTTCATCGAGGTCAGAGTCAGCACCAGCCAACGGTAAATCGCCAACAGGATGCCGAAGATCGCCACCACGATAATTGCGTAACCGATCCAGCCGCCCTGATCGACGCGCTCGCGCAGCGTCGGGGTTTCGATCACCAGGCCCAGCAATGCGCCCAGCGACGGGTCGATCATGCCGCGCACAACACCCGGACCGGAATGGTTCATTACGCGCCCAGCCGCGGCGACGGCTCCACCGCCGGGCTGACGCGCCAGGTAGCGCAGAGTCTGGTCGGAGAACACCAGATAGCCGCCCTCACCAAACGCGGAGAACGGCCCGATGCGCACGACCTGTTCAGATGTCGGACGGTTGTCGTTTCCGACCACATCGGCCTGGAACCTTGCGACCTTGCCCTGCTCCGACACCTCTTGCAACAGCGTGAACCAGAGCCCCTCGAGCTGCTCGATGGTGGGAAGGGAGTCAGACTGGGCCATATCGACCAGACCTTCGCCGCGATTGCGGAACTGGGTCGAAATCAGCGAATCGGTCAGCTGCTCATTCAGATCGGCGGCCGCAGCGCGGGCAACACCGAACAGCTCGCCAAACTCGCCCTGGCGCTCGGCCAGCTGGGCGCGCAACTCTTCGAGCTCACGGTCCAGACGGTTGCGCAGATCCTCAAGACGGCTGGCCTCGGCCTCGGCGGCAGAAACCTGGTTGCGCACCTCACGCAACTGCGCCTGCTGGTTGGCCTGTTCGCGCCGGAACCGCTCCTCGCGCTCACGATTGGCCGCAACCACCGCTTCGCGTTCGTTCTGGACCGCGCGCAGGACTTCGTCCAGCGATTGCGGTTGGGCCACAGCCCATTGCGTGGAGGCAGCAACAAACACTGTCAGCAGCAGCGAAAGATTGAAAGACTTCATGCGCCGTGCGCCCTTGTCAGACTGAAAAGAAGAAGGATTGAATCGCATCTTACCGACCTCCCGCCGACTGCGGCGCCGTGACCGGAATGAACATCAGATCCGGCGGAATCTGTTCGCGCGCAATGCGCATCGCGATCTTGATGTCCTTCAGGTACGACGGGTCGAGATCGACCCAGCCTCCAGAGGAGGTATCAAAGCGCTTGAGCACCTGGTCGTCGTCGGTACGGAAAACCAGCTCCAGCCGACCGATGCGCAGCAGGTCGACGTCTTCATATACGCGACCGTCGGTCTCGATGTCGGCGCGGTATGCCTCGATCGTACGGCCGTACTCGGCTTCGATCTGGTAGGCCTCAACGATCAGGCGGTAGCGCTGCGCCGGCGAACGTGTTGGGTCGTCCATCAACGCCTTGAGGCGCTCGACGCGTTCGCGACGCTCGTCGACCAGAAACGGCACATCCGCGTCGACCAGTCGCTCGAGGGCTGCCACCATGTCTTCCATCAACGGCTGCACGGCGCGCTGCAGGCTGGCGATGTTGTTGATGTCATCAGTCAGCGATGCAATCTCCTGGCGCTGAGCCGCGACCTGACGCTCCTGCGAGGCGTTATAGCGATTGAGCTGCTCGAGCTGCTTCAAGTTGGCACGGTAATCGCCGATCAGCTCCTGCGTGCGCGAGTCGAGCTGGTCGATCGTCTCCTGCGACTGGCGCGTATTCTCGGCCGCCTGGCGACTGTTGTTCAGCGCCGAACTGATGTCCTGGGCAACGGCAATGCTGCCGACTACCAGTGTCATTGCGGCCACCAGCACGGCTGCACGGCCAAGGCTCTTTTTTCTGGTCACTGTATTCATACCCGCTTAATGGATTTTTTAGGAAACCTGAACTGGGCACCCGGCGACAATGGCCACCGGACGACTTGCTGTATGGCAATCGGTATTCTAGGCGGCGAAGGCCGACTCTTGCAACCGAGCGCCATGTGACTGGCGCATACACCAAGTGCGAGAGACTACCAGAAAGTGCGCGCTGGAAACAAGCGTAATTTTTTCAGCGCCGCATCCGATGATGCCTTGACGGCAGCGCGAGCGACGTATTCCCACAATTCTTTACATCTTTTTAATGATCACCGACCGTAATTGTGCGAGCAGGTGACCACAGCATTGCGCGAGGAGTGTTCTGCGCAGCGCCGGCAAAACCTCGGCCGCGCGGATGGTTACTTGCATTCGGTCCAGCCTTGATCCAGCCAAAAAAAACCGCAGGCCCCGAAAGGCCTGCGGTTGGATGGTACTGCTTCTTGGAGCGTGAGGCTCGCGATTACATCGTGAACGTGGCACCGAAGAAGAAGAACCGGCTGACGTCAAACACCGTCGGGAAGGTGTTCCCGTTCCCCAGGGCCGGACCGGCCGAGGTGATGACGTTGATGTCACGACCCAGCGCATTGTTCACGCCGGCACGGAACGCCAGGTTCTCGGTGGCCGCCCAGTTAACCGACAGGTCGAGGTACTGCGTGGTCTCGGCCTCGCGATCGACGAACGGAGAGACGTCGTTACCCAGCTGGTTGTCGGTGCTGGAGAAGTAACGCCACGTCGCGTTCACGGTCACATCCCACGGGGTACGCCAGGTCGTCAGCAGGCGATGACGGTACTCGGGGTTCGGCGAGCCACAGGACCCGGCAACCTTGCCGGCACACTCGATCGGCGCGGCGCCCGGGAACGGCGTGGACGACAGTTCATCGAGGTAAGTGGCCGCGTAATCGAAGCGCAGGTTACCGGTGTTGCCGAGACCAGCATCAGCCAGGTCGAAGTCGTAGACGACCTGGAAGTCGAGGCCCTTGGTTTCCAGCGTGGCGATGTTGATGTTGGTCGCCTGGAAGCCCACACCCGGGGTACCGGAAATCAGCGAACCGACACGGTCACGCGTGATCAGGTTACAGAACGCGTCATCACCCGAGGCAATGCACTCGTCGAGGATGGTCTGGGCCGGAATACCGGCCGAGATCGCATCTTCCACTTCGATGTCGAAGTAGTCGATCGAGATGCTCAGACCCTGCACGAAGGAAGGCGTAATGACCGCGCCGAACGTGACCGTATCCGAGGATTCCGGACGCAGGAACGGGTTGCCGCCGGTGATCGACTGGGTCTGACCCGAGATCACGTCCGGAATATTGCCGAACTGTGCCGGGTTGATGCCGGTGTTGACGCACTGCTCCAAAGTGGCCGCTGGATTCGGGCCCGCGCAGGGGTCGAAGAAGCCGTTGGCCCCGGTGGTCAGGTTCGGCAGGTTGGTACCCTGCGGCGTGAACAGTTCGATCACGTTCGGTGCACGCACTGCACGCTGGAACTGCGCACGCAAGCGAATATCCTCGACCGGCGTCCAGTTGGCGAACAGATGGTAGGTATCGGTGTTGAAGGAGTTGCTGGTACCCCCGCCTTCGGTGTCGTAATCGGAGTAGCGATACGCGCCACCGATCGTCAGCTGCTCGAAGAACGGCTTGCCGGTAATGATCGGAATCTGGGTTTCCATATACAGCTCGGCAGCCTCGATCTCACCCATGACCGGCAGCGTCGGACCACCGACCCCGGTGAAGCCACCATCGGCCTGCTGCGAGATTTCATCCGGCACCGACTCCAGTTCATCCTGGCGGTACTCGACACCGACCAGCATGCCGACACCGTCTTCCGCCCACGGCGACTGCACACCGAAACGACCGAAATCGGTCTGGATATTGCCGCCGAACACCCACTGCTGGACTTCACCCGTGGTGATGCCCACGCCGGAAACGAAGTCAACCATTTCCTGGGTCACATTCGATTCACCATTCGGACCGCGATTGAAGATGTCAAACGGCACGCAGCCCGCGTTGCCAGAACGGCAGACCGGGTTACCGTTGGCGTCCGCAACGACGAGGAAAGCGTCCTGAACGTTGGCAATCACCAGATCGTTGGTCGAGATGGACTTGTCGGTCGTACGCGCGAACTGGCCGAAGACCTCGAAATCATAGTGATCGGCCAAGGTACCGCGCAGGCCACCGATGGTCCGGAACGTCGTCAGGTCCAGCGAGGAATTACGCGGTCCGCCCTCGACCATACGGTGCGAGGCGAATACCGGCACTTCGGCGGGCAGGTTCCCGTTTGCATCGGGGATATCACAACCGAAGGTCTGGAACAGCGAGACCGGCTGCTGGCCCTGGATCAGGGGGTTATCACAGTTCATGTCCCAGAATCCGAACGAGGCGGACGGGGCGATCTGCGCATCCGAAGAAGTATCGACGAAGCTCAGATCGGCGAACAGCTCAATATCTTCGGCAATTTCATAGTGCGAACGGCTGTAGATCTGGAAACGTTCGATCGGGCGCTGGAAGAAGTTGAACGGCCCGAAATTGAATGTTTCAGCCGGACCACCCTGGAAAACCTTGAGCGTACCGTCTTCGAGCTGGAAGACGTCATCGAAGCCGTCATCACGCGCATCGAAACCGAAGAAGCGGCGGAAGTTCGACGAACCTGCGCAACCGATGCCCCGGAAGCTCGTGGCGCCGGATGCCGGACCCAATGCACAGGCACTCTCGATGCGCTGGTCCTGCGTGATTGCGTTGGTATTCTCGTAGTTCACGAACAGGGTTGCATTGCCCTTGCCGTCCGCGCTGTTGACACCCATGGTCAGCGAGGCGCGCAGTTCGCGGCCATCGATGGAACCGCCGGGCACTGGCTGACTGCCAGCTTCGAGGACCTGGCGGAACAACACGTCGTCATTTCCGGCGTGGTTGAACGCACCCTGGATATCGAACTCGATGCCTTCGAAATTACGCTTGAGGATGAAGTTTGCGACACCACCGATGGCGTCGGAACCGTACACGGCCGAAGCACCGCCGGTGACGATTTCAAGGCGCTCGATCAGCTGGGTCGGAACCAGGTTGATGTCCGGCGCGGATACGCCCGACGAGCCGAACGGCAGGCGACGGCCGTCGATCAGCGGCAGCGTGCGGATCGCGCCGAGGCCGCGCAGGTTCAGCGTTGCGGTACCGGTGGCACCGTTGGAGACCTCAGCAGCCTGGCCGGCAAAGACCTGCGGAAGCTGGTTGACCAGATCCTCGATACGGGCCGTGCCGCGCGCATCGATTTCTTCCTGGCTCACGGTCAGCACCGGGTTCGGTGCGACGATGTTGTCGTTGGTGCTTAGGCGAGAACCGGTGACCTGTACACGGTCTCTGGTTTCTTCGACTTCATTTTCATCTTCCTCTTCCTGACCAAATACGGGTGAGGCCGTCATCGCCATGCTGGCGAAAACGCTCACTCCGAGGCCGAAGAGAATCGACTCGGCAAGTGAATTTCTCTTGAACTTCATTTAAATGACTCCAGAATTATCTTTGGGGGTTCGATCGATTTTCTCGATTTCGAGCGGCTTCCAGACCCCTTTTCGCGTACGCAAAAAGACGGGCAGGCCGAAGAAACCTCGCTCCGCGTTCGATAGTAGCACCGTTGAAAAGGTTTGAAAAGGGTTAAATAAAAACTTTGTGAACGTTTGCTGATGTTTTTATGATCCGGCAGCTCGCTGTTTCACATCATTTTTTTTCAACTTTCCGACAATTCTGCGCCGATCGGGGTACAGCCGTTGGCTCGGGCTTGGCGTGCCGCACTCCAGTCGGTCCATGCTCCGGGCCCCGCGCAGCAAACGACCATGCCCTGCCTGCAACCGCACGTGGCCCGGATTTCGGTGTTCGAACTGCTATGCTTTCCGCACATGAACACAGGGCGCAAACTGCAATGACAAGGTCCAGGACACGGCTGCTTGCTTTGATGGTTGGCATCATGCTGACCGGACACGCGGCTGCCGATGAATTGCGAAACGCCGCCGAAGATGCGGTCCAGTGCCGCGAGCTTCGCGACACCGCTGTACGGCTGGCCTGCCTCGACGCGGCCGTCGCCCGACTTGCCGACACGCTGAAGGCCGACGCCAAGGTGGCCGGCACGGCTCGGCAATCCTCCCGATCGTCGCGAGCGCAACTAGCGCCGGTAGTTGCCGCCCCAGAACAAGCAAAGGCACCTGTGCCCACCGACCTTGCAAGCGCCGAGCCCGCTGTCGAAGGCAATCAGCAAACCGAGGAAGACGTGCCGACCTGGGCCACTGCCCCGGCACCGAGGCCGGCGCGGGCCGAACGCGAGGCCGACCCGAAACGGTTCAATGCGACCATCGTGCGGATCACCCGGAACGGGGCCGGGCGCCACACCTTCTACACCGACGACGGGGCGGTCTGGGAACAGACGCAGATCGAGGAAATCCGCGCGCCCGCCTCGTTACCCGCAGTTGCCGAATTTCGCAGACGCCTGACCGGCAACCCGACGATCAAGTTCGACGTATCGAATCGCGCGTACCGGGTTCGACGCATCGAGTGACCGGCCCAGCGTCCGGCCAACCCGACTGGCCTGCGTCAGAAACTGCAGCGCTGATCGAAGAATTCCAGCAAGGCCGGGAACCACGCCATGTTCTGCTCGAAGAAAATCGGGCTGTGGCCCATATCCTTGATTTCGATGTATTGGAAATCTGCCCCGCTCGACTCCAGCCCCTGGACGAAGCGACGGCTGTGTTCGACCGGAACGGTACTGTCGTAGTCGCCGTGCACGATCAGCATTGGCCGGGTCACACGCTCGACGCGCTCGATCGGTGAGACCCCGCCGATGGTCGGCTTCTGGTATTGACGCAGGAATCGGTTGCCCGAAAGGCCGCCGCGGATGCGGGTCAGGTCGGACACACCGGCACCTGAAACGATGCAATTGAACGGGGTGTTCTCGCGGGTGGCGGCCACATAGGCCGCGTAGCCCCCGTAGCTCCAGCCGAAGATAGCCAGTCGATCCGGATCGGCAATGCCGCGATCGGCCAGCGCCGCGAGACCATCCTCGATGTCGTTCTGCATCTCCAGGCCCCAGCGCTTGTCGCCGGCCATCCAGAACTCCTTGCCCAGATCGGTCGAGCCGCGGTAATTGGGCTGGAACACCGCGTAGCCACGATTAGCCAGCATCTGCGCCCAGCGATCATAACCATAGGTATCGCGCACCCACGGCCCGCCATGCGGCATTGCAATGGTCGGGAACGGCCCCTCGGCGCCGGCTGGAATGGTCACGTAACCGGAAACTTCCAAACCATCTCTTGCCGTGTATTGGATGACCTCGACCGGCGACAGCGCTTCGGCCGGGATCTCGGAGGTGGCCGAAATAATGGGTGCGACCTGACCGTCCTTGAACAGGTACCAACGACCGGGCTCACGCGGTCCGGTGGTATAGACCAGCGCGGTCGCACCATCCTCGGACACGCGCTGGATGCGAACGACGCGATCGGGGAATGCCTGCTCCAGCCCCTTGTGCAGCGCGCCGTAGGTCGGGTCGATGAAATACTGCTGGTAGCCTTTGTGATCGGCATAGCTGTACCCAACCACGCGTGTACCGTCGGCCAGGCGCGGAGAGGTGATCACGCCGGCGGCGTCGTATTCGGTGGTTCGGAACACCAGTTCGCGCTCACCGCTGCGAATGTCGACCTCGTAGATGCCGCTGTAATTCTCACCGGGCTCGTCAGCCAGAATCGTGGCAATGTAGGGACGCTCCGGGTCGTAGAAACCCAACAGGTTGAAGCGATCACGATTGTCGGCACGCTGGCGACCGATCTCCTTCCAATCATCATCCGGCGACATCCGCGCCAGAAACGCGATCGCGATATTGGCCGCGTCGTACTCGGTCGCGCCGCGGGCATTGCCCTCGCGATCCCAGATGTAGTCGCCAAAACGTGTATTACCCTTCAGCACCAGGCTACGGCGCCCGTCCTCGAGGTTGACGCGGTAGAAGTTGGGCGGCTTGCCCTGCTCCTCGTTGTGCGCGATCAGCACGTGTTCCGGGTCGTCCGGAAGCACATTCACCACCCGGCCAATGCCCATCGCGTTCATCAGCGATGATCCGGTGCCGCGCACATCGCGACGGCTGGTGGTGCGGATCAGCGATGTCCACTCACCCGTGTCGACACTGTAGGAAGCACTGCGGCTCAGGTAGGTCGGCCGCCCCATGCTCTCGGTCTGGAAAATGAAGTTGACAATCAGGTGATTGTTACTCGCCCAGCGCAAGGACTGCGGAATCAGCCCCTCGGGCTGAATGGCCTGCAAGGTGCCGGCAATATCGGCGGTATCGAACACCATCAACTGCGGATGCGCACCGCGCTCACGTCGCATCAGCATCGCAATGCGCCCCGCATCCGGCGACATGTCCAGTTGCGAGACTTGCAGCGAATCGGCCCAGACCTCCACCGGCACCGGCTTCGGCTGCGCGGCGCAAGGCAACGCCAGCGCCAGCCCCAGAATCACGGCATTGAATTTCAGTACACCCACTTCAATCCTCCTGCAAGATTCGAACAATTACTCACGGCCTGCGAGCTCAACATGGCGATCTTGAAGCCCGTTCGTCAGAAAATAGCAAATTGCCGTCCAGAATACAAAAAAGCCCATGCCAAGGGGCACGGGCTCCGGTTCAAGACCCCGGCGCAATAGCGCCGGGGATTTCAGGACTTCAGCGAAGGATCAGAATCCCCAAGTGATGTTGGCGAACAGCGTGCGACCGCGAAGGTCGTAGCCGATACCACCGATCGAACCCAGACCGTTGTTGTTGGTCAACGGCGGTGCGTTATCGAACACATTGCTGACGCCGGCACGAACGATCGTGGTTTCACCGCGCCATGCCAGCGATGCATCATGCACCCAGTAGTCCGACAGATTGTCGAACGACAGGCACGGCGTATCACCAGCCTGAATACAGGGACTGAAGAAGGTGGTAATTTCATCTTCAGGATCGTCGTTATCTTCGATCATCGAGCTGATATAGCGCGACTGCCACAGGAACGACCAGTCGCCATAGCCCAGTCCACCGGTCAGGTTCACGCGCCATTTCGGATTGCCGAACTCACGCAGATCGTCATCAATAAAGACTTCCTCGACCTGGAATTCTTCCTCGGTCTGGGTCAGCATGCGCGTGGCCCGAAGCACGAAGTTGAAATTCACCCGCTGCTCGAGACCGGCCAGCGGGAAGTCGGTCCGGAACTCGGCGTTGTAGTCGATGCCTTCGACTTCCTGCGTGCCCAGGTTCTGGTTGAGCGCCTCGACGAAGCTGATCTCACCCGAGGTCACATCACCAGAAACGCGCGGATCACGGGTCACGAACTCGCAGGTGCGGTCGGTCAGACCCGGTGAGTTGTAGCAGCGATTGACAATGACGCCCGCGGTCAGCTGGTCGACTTCATCATCGACTTCGATGTTGAAGTAAGTCGCCGAAACGCGCAGATCAAAGCGATCCGTCCACGGCTGTTCGAACACGATACCGGCCGACAGTGCTTCGGAGGTTTCAGCATCGAGGTTCGGGTTCGAGCCGGAGGCGACTTGCGTCGGCGCGCCCAGGAACACCGGGTTTTGCGTGCCGAGCCCGACGATCCCGAGCGAGAACGGATCGGTACCCGGAATATTGAAGGGGCCACCGCCGTTGATGCAGTTCTGAATGACTTCCGGATCGCGCGGATCGAGATCAGGGTTGTACAGACGAACTTCCGGCGTGCTCGGATCCCCATCATCATCCACGAACGGAACGGCAACTCCCGGCGTACGGCAGGGGTCGGCCGGGTTAGCAAAACCGGTCACACGGCCACCGAACTGCTCACCGAGGTTCGGCGCACGGAACGATGTACCAAACGTGGCACGTGCACGGAACCAGTCCACCGGTGCGTATTGACCCTGGATGCGGTAGGTCGGCTCGGAGCCGAAGAACTGCTCTTCGGTCAGGCGGCCGGCGAAGTTGACCGACAACTCGTGCACCAGCGGCTTGTCGAGCACCAGCGGCATGTCGATTTCGATGAAGCCTTCTTTCAACCAGCGCTCGCCGTTCGAACCGGGATCGCCGAAGAAGCCGAGGAAGTCGCCGCGCGATGCACCGGCATCGGTATCGGTACCGATGGAATCCTCGCGGAACTCGCCACCAAGCACCAGGCTGAGCGGACCACCCCAGGGGATATCGAACAACTCACCGGCGATAAAGCCGCTATAGACCTTCTGCACCACGGTTGTATCCGTGATCCGGTTCGGGAACAGAAACTCGTTATCTTCTGCGTCCGGGAACCGGCCGGTGAAGATGAAAGTCGGGTCGAAGAAGTTCAGCGGACGACAGGTCACCTGCTGGCCTTCACCCGGAATTCCGCGCGGATCGCAAACGAACTGTCCGGTCGCCTCGTCAAAGCGCGTGTTGTTGAGTGTTTGCTCGAGGCGCGGGAAGAATGGAATACCGGACACCGAGTCGTTACCGGTCGAGCGCGAGTAGCTCACGTAGCCGTCGTAGTACCAGTTTTTCAGCGTTCCGATGTCCATGAACGGCAGATCACCCTTCACGCCACCAACGATGCGCGTCTGCGACACGTCGGTCTTGTTCAGGAAGCGGCTGCTGTAGAACAGCGTGCCCTGGAGACCGCCGAAGTTGCCGACCGGATAGGTGCCGGGAATGTCGATGGCACCCTGTCCTGAGGTATTGGTCGATGTCTGACGCGAAGACCACGAAGCTTCGAAATAGGTGGTCATATCCCCGTACCAGCCGGGTGAATACTCACCGACCGAGTAGATCGTGGTGCGATCAAAGTCCGGCTGGAAAATCGCATCCAGTTCTTCCGGGAACAACAGCAGGTTGGCACCATTCTCGCTGCCCGGGGTGAGCAGGTCAGCGGTGACCGGAATCGGGAAGAAGCCCTGCGGAAGACCCGGCACACCGAGGTCAACGTCCGGATCGAAGCCCAGGAAGCCGAACGCCGAGGTGCTGGCTGAACCCGCGCCGAATGCGCCGGTGCACTGCTCATACAGGGTGCCGCTGGCGCCCTGCTGGATGCTGCTGATGCAATCGCCCGCATACGGACGATAGAAATCGCCGAATTCGCGCGCGGTGGTGCTGTCGGTCTTGCTGTATTCGGCGGCAAAGCCCATGAAGCCCTTGTCGTTGTTCACGCCCCAGGTCGCACTGTAGACCTGCTGCTTGCCTGCATCGTTGCTCATCTGCGGGTCGGTGTAGAACGCGTCGAGCTGAAGACCATCAAAGTCCGTGCGCAGGATGAAGTTGACCACGCCGGCGACCGCGTCCGAACCGTAGATCGACGAGGCACCATCAAGCAGCACTTCGGTGCGCTGGATCAACGTACCGGGGATCAGGTTCAGGTCGGGCGCACTCGGCGCACCGCGAACACCGGCCGGCGCCAGGCGGCGACCGTTGACCAGCACCAGCGTACGGCCGGCATCGAGGCCACGCAGCGAGGCCGAAGCCGAACCCGGGCCACTGGCCGTCAGCAAGCCGGCCGAGGTCGAAACGCCGGTCGTGATCTGCTGACCCTGCACCACCGTGGTCTGGCGCAGCAGGTCAGCCGCATCGACCAGACCGAGGTCGCGAGCGACTTCGCTGTCGATGACCTGCACCGGCGAAATCGAGGTGTATTCATTTCTGGCAACACGCGATCCGGTAACGACGACGCGGTCCGAAGTTCCATCTTCCTCTTCGGCTGCATCGGCTTCCTGGACAACGGATTCTTCTTCCTCTTCGTCGACATCCTGCGCCCAGACGACGCCGCCGACCATGCTTCCAAGTGCTGCGGCCATGGCCGTCGCGAGCAGACCTCGCGGCAGGCGATCGCTAAGTAAATCATTGAATTTAGACATTTTATTCACCAATTTATGAAGACCAGCCCCGGTAGTGTACGAAGCAGGGGTCGATTCGTCAAGTTTTTGTGAATACTTTGGAAACAAGCTGTAAAGACGCCAAGCCCAGGGCCGGCACCCGTGCCCTGCCTGGTCCAGACCTCGCAATCTTGACCGGTATCAAGAACACATCCTGCGTGCTCTTCATCCAATCCGGCGATGATCCCGGCCCGGGCCAGCCAGAGACGACACGCCCGGTTTCAGTCCCGGTCGTGCTGCAGCCACGCCAGCAACGCCCGCAACCCCTGCGCCTCGCCGCCGGCCGGTCTTCCGGGGCGGTCGCCGACGTTCCAGGCGTAAATATCCAGGTGCATCCAGTCGATCTCCGGCGGCACGAAGTGATCGAGGAACAGTGCCGCGGTCAGGCTGCCGCCGAAGTTCGAGCTGCCACTGTTGGACAGATCGGCGATGGCCGGCTGGATCTGGGACTTGTAGGGTTTGTACAGCGGCATGTGCCAGAGCGGGTCTTCGAGCGCGAACGACAGGTCCTGGATCGCGCGCGCCTGCGCCGTATCACGCGCGTACAGCGGCGGCAGATCCTCGCCCAGCGCCACCCGCGCCGCGCCGGTGAGGGTGGCAAAGTCGATGATGCGAGTCGCGCCCTCCTCGGCCGCCAGCGTCAGTGCGTCGACCAGCACCACGCGGCCTTCAGCATCGGTGTTGCCGATCTCGACGGTGGTGCCGTTGCGCGTGCGGATGATGTCCGAGGGTCGGTAGGCGTTGCCGGCAATCGCGTTTTCGACCGCCGGGATGTAGACTCGCATGTGCACCGGCAGATCAAAACGCATGATCAGCTCGGCCAGGCCCAGTGCATGTGCGGCACCCCCCATGTCTTTTTTCATCAGCCCCATGCCGGATGCCGGCTTGATGTTGAGGCCGCCGGTATCGAACACCACACCCTTGCCGACCAGCGCCAGCGGCGGGTTGGACGGATCGCCCCATTCCAGACGGATCAGGCGCGGCGGGCGCGATGAGGCCCGCCCGACGGCATGGATGGCCGGGAACTCCCGCTCCAACCGTTCGCCGGTGACCTCCGAAAACAAGGCGTCATTGCGTTCGGCCAGTTGCTGCGCCACTTCGGACAGTTCGGCCGGCCCGAGATCACTCGCCGGTGTGTTGACCAGGTCGCGCACCCGGAACAGCACGTCGCGCAGGATTTCCAGACGCGGCCGCAGGGAGTCAGGAAGCTCAAGTCGGCACTCCGGACGGCTGACGGGCTTGTAGCGATCGAACCGGTAGTGCCCGAGCGCCCAACCCAGCGCCAGCTGCTCGAACATCGCGTCGGCAGGGTCACGTTCAAGTGCGTACTCACCCGGCGGAAGCATGGCCGGCAGTCCCGCCAGTGTCCAGAGCGGCGCCTGCGGTGACCAACCGACCAGGACCTCGGCGGGTTCTCCATCGGATGCTGGCACCACCAGGCTACTACCCACGGCGGCCTTGAAGGCATTGCTGGCCACCCACGCCCGCGCATGGGCCGGAGCCTGTTCAAGCCATCGATCCAATTCGTCCGGGCTGAGCAGGACAATACGGCGGCGTGGCGAGGTGCAGGAAGCTTTCGGTTCGCAGAACATGGCAGTGGCACTGGTCGGAAATCGGGGACGCTTCGCCAAGGATACCGAATCCCGCGCGGCCCACTACGTCGGCACAAACCCCGCCAGCCGCTGCGGCACGGTCTCCAGCACCGGCCGCAGGTAGCGCGGCATGCCGGTCTGGTCGTAGTCGGGGTAATCCTCGCCGCGGATCAGTGGTTCGAGGTAGCGGCGCGCGGCGTCGGTGATGCCGAAGCCGTCTTCGCGGATGAATTCGGCCGGCATCTTCTTTTCGTGGTTGGCGACATCGTCGAGCGCGGCGGTGCCGATGCGCCATTCGTACGGCGTGTCGCTGACGCGCTCGATCACCGGCATCACGCCGGTTTGGCCCGCCAGCGCCAGCTCGACCGCAGCGGCGCCGACCGCCCGGGCCTGATCGACATCGGTTTTCGAGGCCACATGCCGGGCCGAGCGCTGCAGGTAGTCGCTGACCGCCCAGTGGTACTTGTAGCCCAGCTCGCGCTTGACGATCGAAGCGACCACCGGTGCCACGCCGCCGAGTTGCTTGTGGCCGAAGGCATCGGTGCTGCCGGCGTCGGCCAGGAAGGTGCCGGCGGCATCACGCGCGCCCTCGGAGACCACGATCGAGCAGTAGCCGTGGGTTTCCACCGACCGGCGCACGGCCGCACAGAAGCGTTGCTCGTCGAACGCCACTTCCGGGAAAATGATGACCTGCGGCGGGTCGCCGTCTGTGCGCTGGGCCAGACCACCGGCGGCGGCGATCCAGCCGGCGTGGCGCCCCATCACTTCGAGAATGAAGACCTTGGTCGAGCTCGAGGCCATCGCCATCACATCCAGGCTGGCCTCGAGGATCGACACGGCCACGTACTTGGCCACCGAGCCGAAGCCGGGGCAGTTATCGGTCACCGCCAGGTCGTTGTCGATGGTCTTGGGTATGCCGATGGCGTTGAGCGGGTAGCCGAGCTCGGCGGCCATTTTCGCGACCTTGTTGGCGGTGTCGGCCGAGTCGTTGCCGCCGTTGTAGAAAAACGTGCCGATTTGATGGGCATTCAGCACCTCGATCAGCCGCTCGTACTCGCGCCGATTCGCATCCAGACTCTTGAGCTTGTAGCGGCACGAGCCGAACACGCCGCCGGGCGTCTGGGCCATCGCCCTCAGATCGTCGGCCGAGAATACCGAGGTGTCGATCAGCCGCTCCTCGAGCGCGCCGATGATGCCGTCGGCGGCGGCAAATACCGTGCCGAGGCGACCTGAGTGCGCGCGCGCGGTCTCGATCACCGCCGCGGCGGTGGCGTTGATCACCGGCGTCACGCCGCCGGACTGAGCATAGAGAATATTGGTACCAGCCATGGTTGCTGCCTTGTCGAAAACCTGCGCAAAAGCATACCCGACCGGACCGATGCGCGACCATGGTCGAAGGCGATGGCGGGCCGAACCTGCCCGCCGCGCGGCTTTTTGCCACTACACTTGGAGTTCGGCTTGAATTCTTGAGGTATCCGGGCGATGCGACTCGTACTTCTCGGCCCACCCGGCAGCGGCAAGGGCACCCAGGCGGCCGTGCTGACCGAACGGCTGGCACTGGCCCACATTTCCACCGGCGACCTGTTGCGCGACGCAGTACGCCGCGGCACCGAGCTCGGGCTCAAGGCCAAGGGCTACATGGACGCCGGCGAACTGGTGCCCGATGCACTGGTGCTCGGTCTGCTTGAGGATCGCCTGGCGCAATCGGATGTCGGCAACGGTTTCATCCTCGACGGCTACCCGCGCAATGCCGCACAGGCCGAGGCGCTGGACGCGCTGCTGGAACGGATCGGCCAGCCGATCGATGTCGCCGTATCACTGCTCGTCAACGAGGCCGAGGTGGTCGAGCGCTTGAGCAAGCGCGCGATCGAGGAAGGCCGCTCGGACGACACCGAGGAGGTGATCCGCAACCGCATGCGCGTCTACGCCGAGCAGACCGCGCCGGTGGCCGCGCATTTCGACGCGCGCGGGCAGCTGCGCGAAGTCGACGGCATGGGCACGGTTGAGGAGGTCAACCGGCGCGTGCTCGACAGCATCGAGGGCTGATCACGGCTCAGCCGCTGCGCCGCCGGATCCGCACCGTGCTGATACCGGCCTCGGCAGCGGCATCGATCAGAACATGTCCGCTGCGCTCGCAGAACACGCGCAGGTCCAGCTCGGCCAGCGGGTCGTCGGCCAACACCACCAGCGTCGCGCCCGGCGGCATCATCGCCAGCGCGCGCGAGGCGCGAAACACCGGCTCCGGACACAGCAGTCCGCGCGCGTCCAGCGTCTGGTCGACCCGATTGTTCATGAACGCGATGGTACTTCCAGGGAACTTCAAACGTTGAAGCTGCACATACTCGGCATCTGCGGGACCTTCATGGGCGGCATCGCTGCGCTGGCGCGCGCCGACGGCCACCGCGTGACCGGCCAGGATGCCAATGTCTATCCACCGATGAGCACCCAGCTCGAAGCACTCGGGATTGAACTGACCGAGGGCTATGACGCCGGGGCGATCCCGTCCGACTGCGATCTGGTCGTCATCGGCAATGCGCTGTCGCGCGGCAATCCGGCGGTCGAGCATGTTCTCAATCAGGATCTGGACTATGTCTCCGGTCCGCGCTGGCTGGGCGAGAATTACCTCAAGGGCAAGCAGGTATTGGCCGTGGCCGGTACCCACGGCAAGACCACCACGGCCAGCATGCTGGCCTGGATTCTCGAACATGCCGGCCGCAAGCCGGGCTTCCTGATCGGCGGGGTGCCGAACAATTTCGGCATCAGTGCGCGCGCCGGTGACGAGCTGTTCGTGGTCGAGGCCGACGAATACGACACCGCCTTCTTCGACAAGCGCGCCAAGTTCGTGCACTACCGGCCGTCGATCGCGATTCTCAACAACCTCGAATTCGACCACGCCGACATCTACCCCGACCTGGCCGCAATCGAGACCCAGTTCAACCACCTGCTGCGCACCGTGCCCGGACGCGGCACCGTGGTGTTCAATCACGACGATGCCGCGATCCGACGCGTGCTCGAGCGAGGCTGCTGGTCGCACACGGCGCGTTTCGGCGACTCGGCGAATGATCAGGGCTGGACGGTCGCGAGCCTGCATCCCGACGGCAGTCGGCTGGAACTGGTGCTGGACGGCCAGCCGCAGGGCGTGCTCGAGTGGCCATTGACCGGTCGCCACAATGCGCTCAACGGGCTGGCCGCGATTGCCGCCGCGCATGCCGCCGGAGTCGAGCCGGCCGTTGCGATCGATGCGCTGGCCGCATTCGCCGGCGTCAAGCGGCGCATGGAGTACCTCGGTGAAGTCGGCGGCGTCAGGGTCTTCGATGACTTTGCCCATCACCCGACCGCGATCCGCATGACGCTGGAGGGTCTGCGCCGACAGCTCGGTGGCGCGCGCATTCTGGTCGCGCTGCAGCCGGCCAGCAACACCATGCGCGCCGGTCACCATCGCGACCAGCTGGCGCCGGCGCTGGCCGCCGCCGACCATGTCGCGATGTACTCCGGCGAGGCACTGGATTGGGATCCGTCCGAGGTGTTCTCGAAACTGGCCTGCAGCGGCCGCTTCCGCCACCGCATCGAAAATCTGCTGGCCGATCTGCGTGCCGAGGCGCGCGCCGGTGACACGCTGGTGTTCATGAGTAACCGCGGCTTCAGCGGCGCACCACAGCGCTTTTTGCAGGGATCATGAGCAACCCGGCCGCATCACCTCCAACCGAGGCATTGCCGCTGTTTCCGCTGCCGCTGGTGCTGTTTCCGGGCGGCCGGGTGCAGTTGCGAATCTTCGAGCAGCGCTACCTGGACATGACCCGCGACTGTTCTGCGGCCGGAACCGGCTTCGGCATTGTCCATTCGCGTCCGGCCGACGACACCCGCCCGGCCCGTCATGCCGCGATCGGCACCGAGGCGATGATCGAGGATTTCGCGACTCTGGACGATGGTCTGCTCGGTCTTACCGTGCGCGGTCGCCGCCGCTTTCGCATCCGCGCCACGCGCGCACGCGACAACGGCTTGATCATCGGCGAGGTCGAGTGGTTACCGGATGAACCCAGCGTGCCGGTCAGTCCGGAACATGCGGTTCTGACCGGCATCCTGCGCGAACTCGCCCGCCACGAGGCATTCGCCGAGCTCGGCCAGGTCGACTGCGACAACGCCGCCGAACTCGGCATGCGCCTGGCCGCGGTGCTGCCGCTGGAGAGCGAACACGCACAGGAGTTGCTGGCCGTCAGCGACCCCACCGTCCGCCTGGACGCGCTGCTGCGACTGTTGCAAACCGACCGTGAGGATGCCGTCGGCAACGCCTGAGGCCACGACCCGTCCGCCCGCTGCGTGTTCGCTAGTGACACTAGGCGCAACACCGCAAGCGATGGGAAATGCGCAGAGCCTTTTACTCGCGCCGCAACGACGGCACCGGGCGGGCTCGCCACGGCGCGGCCGGCCCCTCGTAGCGCCACTGCCAGGCGGTCATGTCGGTGCGCAGACGGGTGATCGCCTGGTCGCGCGCGGCCGGCAGGTCGGACCAGGAATTGAAGAACCCGAACCGACGCTGCGGCTCGTGCGCGCGCACCTGCACCAGCCACACCGGAACCGCATCCGGTTCGAGCCGCAGGCCCGAATCCCAGGCGCGCAGGATGGCCACGCGGCCGTCAGTCAGCGCGCTTCGCCGCAACAGCGATTCGGGCTGACCTCCAAAGTCGCGCGGCAAATGGCCCAGTCGCTCGGGATCCAGACGCGCCGACACCAGCGCGCGCAGACCCCGTCGATCCAGTTCCGGCGGCTTCGACCAGCCCGCTGATGCAAGCGCGGCATCAATCGAGGCCAATGATCCGGCCAGCTGCAGATCGAAGCGCTGCTGCTCGACCCGGCCGATACGGCTTTTGCGCATCGGCAGTTCCGCCCAGCCCTGCCGCCACCAGTGATCGGCCGCCACCGTCCGCAGCGGCCGCTCCAACTGGACATCAGCGGCCAGCGTCGCGTACCCGTGCAGCGTGGCGGTTGCTGCTGCTACCAACCAGCCGGCGACCAGCAACAGCAACGTCAGGGTCGGGGCGCGCAGCGCGCGCGCGCGGGTGCGATAGGCAATCCCGGTCAGTGCCAGCCAGCCCAGCGCCAGCGCCAGACCGGCGATCAGACCGTTGACCGTGGCTTGCGCGAAGTAAAACTGCGCGAATCCGCCCAGCGCCAGTGTCAAGGTGGTTGCCAGCACCAGCCACTTGCGTCGCCGCGGCCTCAGATCGCGGGTGATGATCAGTGCCGCGAATCCGAACACCAGCACTGCCAGCACGAATCCGATCTGTGGCAACTGGCCGATCACACCCGGCTCGGCCGGCCGCCCAAGCAACCAGCCGGTCAGGGCGTTGAGCAGTACCGCCAGCACCAGCCCGCCCACGGTGGCCAGCAGCCAGTGGGTCAGCGCCACGCGTCGGCCCTGGACTACCAGCAGGAACGCGGTCCAGACGACCAGACTCAGCATCACCGTCGGCGACAATGCCAGCGCAATGACCAGGAACACCGGGTCGGCCAGGTGCGAGCGCAGGCTCGCGGCCAGGCCCGAGTAGCGGAAACCGGCCTCCCAGGCATCGGTCGAGAACGGTGCCAGCAGCAGGGCCGCGACCAGTGCGGCGATCGAAGCCACCAGCACCAGACCAAGCGCGACCACAGTCAGCACCTCGCGCCGACCCGGCTCGAACAGCGGGCCGAGAATGCGTCCGAAGCGCGGATGACGGCGCAGCCACAGCGCCAGATTCTTCATCCACCACTGGTTGCGGCGCGCACCGAACTCATAGACCACGCGCGCCAGCCAGGCCAGCGTGCCCAGCCCGACAATCACGACCACCAGCAGCAGGGTCAAACGACCGCCAAACTCGGCCGCCAGCGCCAGCGACTCACCGAACAAGACGCCGGGCAGCAGCATGCTCGGTGCCCAGACCAGGCAGGCAAGGATCATGCGCGGCAGGAATTTCGACGGCGACATGTTCATCGAGCCGGCCACCAGCGGCACGATCGGCCGCAGTGGGCCGATAAAGCGGGCGATGAACACGCTCTTGCCGCCGTGTCGATCGAAGAACGCACGACCCTGCTCCAGCCACTGCGGGCGCGTGCGAAACGGCCAGACTTGAGCCAGCCCGTCACCGGCTCGGCGACCCAGCCAGTAACTGAGGCCGTCGCCAGCGATCGCGCCCAGCGCGCAGGCAATCGCAAGCGCCGTCAACAGCGGCACATCCCAACCGACCAGCGCGCCGAGCAGGAACAGCAGCAGGATGCCCGGCACAATCACACCGACCACCGCCAGCGCTTCGACAAACGCCAGCACCAAGCCGATCGTCACCACCCAGCCGGGGTGGGCAGCTGCCCATTGCAGCAGGGTCTGGAAGTCAGGCAGATTCATGCGCGATTGCGGCTACACTGAGCGATTATCCGGATACTTTCAAGCATGTCTCTGCCCATATCCAGCCTGTACGGAAAGACCCTGTTCATCACCGGCGCATCGCGCGGGATCGGCGAGGCGATCGCGTTGCGCGCCGCGCGCGACGGCGCCAATGTCGTGATCGCGGCCAAGAGCGAGCGCAAGCACCCGAAGCTGCCCGGCACCATCCACAGCGTCGCCGAGGCGGTGCAGGCGGCCGGCGGCCAGGCGCTGCCGCTCAAGCTCGACATTCGCGACGAGCAGGCCGTGGCCGCGGCGATGGCCCAGGCGGCCGACACCTTCGGCGGCATCGATATCCTGGTCAACAACGCCTCGGCGATCTGGCTGGCCGGCACCGCCGAGACGCCGATGAAACGATTCGACCTGATGTTCGGCGTCAACGTGCGCGGCACCTATGTCTGCTCGCAGGCGGCATTGCCCTACCTCGAACGTGCCGACAATGCCCACATTCTAAATCTGTCGCCGCCGCTGAACATGGACCGGCGCTGGTTCGCGCCGCACGTGGCCTACACCATGGCCAAGTACGGCATGAGCCAATGCGTGCTCGGAATGGCCGAGGAGTTCCGGCCGCAATCGATCGCGGTCAACGCGCTGTGGCCGCGCACCGTGATCGCGACCGCCGCGCTGGCCATGCTCGGCGGCAAGATTCGGCCGGAGAACTGCCGCAAGCCCGAAATCCTGGCCGATGCCGCACACTGGATTCTGTCGCAGCCAGCCGATGCGCTGACCGGCAACTTCTTCATCGACGACGAGGTGCTGGCACGGGCCGGCGTCACCGACCTGGATTGTTACGCGGTCGCACCGGGTCAACCGCTGATCACCGATCTGTTTCTCGACGCCGACGAGCAGCGCTGATGTTCGCAGTTACTGCGAGAATTGCCGGGCGCGCTCGCCGTGGTGGAACACGCGCTTGAACTCAGCCCGGCTGACCGGAATGTAGCTTTCGTTGCCACCGATCTGTACCTGCGCACCCTCGGTCAAGGCGTGGCCGTGCTCATCGACCCGCACCACCATGGTCGCTTTCTTGCCGGTCGCGCAGATCGTCTTGAGCTCCTTGAG
This sequence comes from Wenzhouxiangellaceae bacterium, assembly GCA_032251355.1. Lineage (GTDB taxonomy): Bacteria > Pseudomonadota > Gammaproteobacteria > Xanthomonadales > Wenzhouxiangellaceae. The sequence continues at coordinate 94,378 of JAVVDV010000003.1, read as the reverse complement.
CTCGTCGGCCCAGGCCATCAGCCAGCGGCTGCCCTCGAACAGCTCACCGCGAAAGTCGGTGCGCAAGCCGAAGGCCAGCACCGGGATGCGCAATTGATCGACGACCTCGCTCAGGCCGTAGACCTGATCGCGACTGAGAAACTGCGCTTCATCGGCCAGCACGCAGGCGACGGGTTCATGCTCGTGTTCCTGTCTGACCCGCGCAAACAGATCCTCATCGGAGTCGAACGCGATCGCCTCGGCCTCCAGCCCGATGCGCGAGCGCACCCGGCCAACGCCAGCGCGATCGTCCAGCGCCGGCGTCAGCAGCAGCGGACGCATGCCGCGCTCACGATAGTTATGCGCCGACTGCAGCAGTGCCGTGGTCTTGCCGGCGTTCATCGTCGAGTAGTAGAAGTAGAGCTTGGCCATCAGGGCAACGCGATGCGGATTTTTACAGCCGGAAACTGCGGATTCTCGTCCAGCCAGCTCGCCAGTGCATCTTCCAGGGCCTGGCAGCTGCCGCAGTCGGGTTCGACATACCAGACCATCACCAGTTGCTGCGGCGGCAGCGCGTCGACGCCGATGGTCTCGCCGTCGGGTCGGTGCGCGTTCTCCAGCAGCCGCTCCAGCGGCACCATCGAGCGCTGTTCGCGGAAATCGGCAAGCATCATTCGCAACTGACGTTCGAACCCGCGCCGGAAGCCCTGCATATAGAACGCCGGCGTGTGACGCGCGTCGCGGTGGTAGACGAACAGCTGCGGTGCCGAGCGGATGATGCCGCGCCGCTCGGCCTGGGCGCGCGCGTTACCGGGCATGCGCTGGTGCTCCAGTGCAATTTCGGGGCGCTGTTCGAGTTCGATGATCTCGGCTGCAGCGGCGCCTGGCAGGGGCGCCAGCCACAGCAGCACGAGGGCCACGAACACCGGCCGGAGCGTCAAGGGATTCATGGTTTGCAGTATAGGCCCGCGCGCATCACCGCTCCGTGCTGTCGGCAGCATCCGGCCGATCCTCTTCGGTCGGTTCATCGTCATCGAGCACATCCAGCGCCGGGGTATCGAGGTCATCGAACTGGTCGTTTCGCACCGCCCAGAAGAACGCCCAGATCGCGATCGACAGCAGCACCAGCGACAGCGGAATCAGCACATAGATGATCGTCATGGCGACACCGGATCGGCCCGTTCCACGGAATTGGGCGCGCGCTCGCCGGTCTGCACGCGCGCACGTCCCAACCGTCTTGCATTGAGCACCACGGCCAGCGAACTGGCCGACATGCCGATCGCCGCCGCCCACGGCGGCACCAGCCCGGCCGCCGCCAGCGGCAGCGCGCTCAGGTTGTAGCCCAGCGCCCAGACCAGGTTCTGACGGATGATCCGACGCACACGCGGGGCCTGGTCGAACAGCACGCGCAACGGATCGAGACTGCGGCCGGTACAGATCAGGTCGGCCTGGGTGCGTGCGATGGCACTGGCCTCGGCCAGCGCGATCGAAATATCAGCGCCGGCCAGCACCGGCGCATCGTTGATGCCGTCACCGACCATGGCCACGATCGCGCCCTGCGCTCGCAGCCGCTCGGCCAGCGCCAGCTTGTCGGCCGGTGTCAGCTCAGCGTGCCACTCTTCAAGGCCGAGCCGGGCGGCCATCGCCGCGACATTCGCGCGCCGGTCACCGGAGGCCAGCAGCAGCTGCACGCCAGCCGATTGCAACTGGCCGACCAGCGCCTGCGCACCGGGCCGCAATCCGGCATCGACGCGAAACAGGGCACGCGCGCCGTCGCCACCCGCCAGGGCCAGCCAGATGCCATCGTTCGGCACCTCGATGCCGTCAGCGGCCCAGTCCGGCCGTCCCAGTCGCCAGACCACCCCCTCGATTGTTCCGGCCACGCCTCGACTGGCGAGGCTTTCGGCGGCTTCGACGGAGACACCCGGATCGTGCGCCCGAAATGCGCGCGCGATCGGATGCGTGCTGACCCGCTGCAAGGCACCGGCGATCTCCAGCGCATGCTCGCGGTCCAGCCCGACCAGGCCGCTGACCTCGACCACGCGCATGCCCGGCTCGGTCAGCGTGCCGGTCTTGTCGAGCATCACATGCGTGACGCGTGGCAGCAGTTCCAGCGCGTCGGGGTTGGCGGTCAGCACGCCGTTGGCGGCCAGGCTGCGGGTCGCCGCCGCCAGCGCCGTCGGCGTACCCAGCGCCAGCGCACACGGACAGGCCACCACCAGCATCGCCAGCACGATTGGAATCACCCGTACCGGCTCGGTCTGCGCCCAGTACAGCGCTGCCAGCGTGGCGGCGACGAGGATCACGGCGATAAACACGCCGGCGGCGCGATCGGCCAGCCGCGCCAGGCGCGGGCGCTGGCGACGCGCTTCGGCCAGCAGGTCGACGATTCCGGCCAGCACGGTGCCGCGACCCAGTTGCTCAAGCTCGATCGTCAGCGCGCCGCCGGTCACCAGGCTGCCGGCCAGCACGGCGTCGCCCGGCCCACGCGGGCGCGGCTCGGATTCACCCGACAGCAGCGATTCGTCGACCCGCGCGCGCCCGTCGAGCACGCGACCATCGGCCGGCACGATTTCACCGTCTGCCACCAGCACGCGATCGCCGGCTTGAAGCTCAACCCGACCGACCGCCTCGCTGCCCGCAGCGGTCAGCCGCCGGGCCTGATCGGGCAGCGCGCGTGCCAGCGCCGAGTGCAGCGCACCGGACTGCTGACGCGCCAGCATCACCGCAAAGCGCCCGAGCAGCAGGAAGAAAATGAACATCACCACCGAGTCGAAATACACCTCGCCGCTGCCGAACAGCGTAATCAGCACACTGGAAAACAGCGCCAGCAGAATCGCCGCGGCCACCGGCACATCCAGCCCGAGCCGGCGCTCGGCCAGGTGCGCCAGCGCGGCACGGTAGAACGGCTGGCCGGCATACAACGCCACCGGCACCGCGACGATCATGCTGACCAGCTTGAAGAAGTGTTCGGTCTCCGGGTCGATCCCCTGGAACGCGCCGATGTAGTTGGCCAGCGCGTAGCTCATCACCTGCATCATGCCCAGCGCACTGACGACCAGGTACTTGAGCATCCGGCGGCGTTCGCCGCGGTCGCGTTCGCGCGTGGAATCGGGTGTGTCCAGGTGCGGCGGGTAACCCAGTTGCATCAGCGCCGCAGCCAGCGTCGACAGCGGTGTGCGCGCCGGGTCAAAGACCAGTTTCAGACGACCGTCGGCAACGTCCAGGCGTGCCTCTTCGACGCCTGCAAAGCGCTGCAGGTAGCGCTGCACCAGCCACGCGCAGGCCGCGCAGTGGACGTTCTCCAGCACCAGCACGAGCCCAAGGGCACCGCCGCGTTCCGGCTGTGCATGATGTTCAAGCACGGCCGGTCGGTCCCAGGCCCGAAAATCGCGCACCTCGCCCTGCCCTTCGGGCCGCTCCGGCAGCGCGTCGCGAAAATCGTAGTAGCGTTTCAGGCCGGCCGAGCGGATCAGCGAGGCGACGGCGCGACAACCGGCACAACACATCGGCCGCGGCTGCTGATCAATCTCCAGAAACAACTCGACGCCCGGCGGCACCGGCTCACCACAGTGAAAGCATTCGACCGGATCGGCCGGCGCAGCGGGCCGGGAGGAGGCGGCTGTCATTGAGGACATCCCGGGTGGACCCAAGCGGATCGTTCGCGATCGATCAGAGCCGCTCGGGCCGCAGCCGAAGCGCGACTGCGGTCTCCGATCCAGTCTCCCAGGCACCGGAAACCCACCATGTCTGGGCCGGATCGGTCACGATCATGCGTCCGCGCGCCGGCAGCGCGAAATCGGTATCGATCGCCGTCCAGCGTGATGCATCCTCGCGCCGCAGCAACAACTGGCGGTCGCGCCCGGCGTCGGCCGGATGCTGAATCAACAGCAGCAAGGCATCGCCCTCCAGTGCCTCGTGGCTGTCCAGCACCAGCGTCCAGCGACCGGCGGCCAGAGTCAGTTCACCGGCAAGCCCGAGCGCCTCGGCGCGGTCGGCACGCTGGTGGGTGTCGACCAGCACTTTGCCCAGGCGCTGGTAGTCGCCGGTCATCATCTGCGGCGGGTTGCCGACTGCCACGCTCAGCGTGATCAGCGACGACACGATGCCCCAGCCGAGGATCGCGATCAATAACCACGGAAAGAACTGGCGGTACCAGGGGGCGGAAGGTTCAGGTGTCGACATGAGTTGGAGTGGTCAGCGTCCAGGCACGTAGAAGCGGGTCTCGGCGCGGGTCAAGATTTCGCCGGTTTCGGGGTTGGACAATAGCACTTCGATTTCGTGCATGCCCGGTCCGACTCGGTGCGCAGGAACCGCCAGCGTCAGCGCCCGGTTCGCAACCTGGTCCGGTGCCACCGCCAGCGCGTCGTTCGGCGCGATCACTTCCAGGCCATCGAGGCCGCTGGCGGCAACCCGCAAGGCAATCGATTCGCCGGTGCGGTTGGTGACCTTGAGCTGGAACGGGTTTTCGATTCGCTCGCCCACCAGACGGTACAGCGCTGTGCGATCGCGCAGCACATCGACATCGACCATCTGCCGGTTGACCAGCAGCAACGTGAACAGTGTGACCAGCGCGGCCAGCGCAAACAAGTAGATGAAGATGCGCGGGCGCAGGATGCTGCTGGGCTTGCCGTTGAGCGCGTTGTCAGTGGTGTAGCGGATCAGGCCACGCGGGTAGCCCATCTTGTCCATCACCTGGTCGCAGACATCGATGCAGGCGGCACAGGCGATGCACTCGATCTGCAACCCGTCGCGGATGTCGATGCCAGTCGGGCAGACCTGCACACAGCCCTGACACTCGATGCAGTCGCCCAGACCCAGTTCATCCTTGTCGGCATTGCGCTTGCGTTTGCCCCTGGGCTCGCCGCGCGCGCTGTCGTAGGAAATGACCAGGCTGTCGGCATCGAACATTGCCGACTGAAAGCGCGCGTACGGGCACATGTACTTGCACACCTGTTCGCGCAGATAGCCGGCATTGCCGTAGGTGGCAAAGCCATAGAACAGCGCCCAGAACACCTCCCAGCCGCCGGCCTGGAACGAGAACAGCGCCGGCACCAGTTCACGGATGGGCGTGAAGAAGCCAACGAAGCTGATGCCGGTCCACAGAGATAAGGTGATGTAGAGAAACTGCTTGGTCGCTTTTTTGCGGATCTTCTCGGCAGTCCACGGCGCCTGGTCGAGCTTCATGCGCTTGTTGCGCGGCCCCTCGACGGTGCGCTCCATCCACAGGAACACCTCGGTCCAGACCGTCTGCGGACAGGCATAGCCGCACCACAGCCGACCGGCCAGCGCGGTAAAGAAGAAAAGGGTCACCGCCGCGGTCGCCATCAGTACCGCCAGCATCACAAAATCCTGCGGCCAGAAGGTCAACCCGAAGATATGGAACTGGCGCGCGGGCAGATCGAACAGCACGATCTGCTGGCCGTTGAAGTTGATCCACGGCAGCACGTAGAACAAACCGAGCAAAACCCAGCCGGCCAGCACCCGCAAACGCGAAAACCGCCCCTCGGTCTCGCGCGGATACACCTTCGGCGCCTTGACGTAGAGCGATATTTCCTGCGCGGTACCGGCTTGCCTGGCTTCGGTCATTTTCTTCTCAAAGGCTTGATTGAACCGCAGATGGACGCGGATGCACGCAGATAAGGCGAATACAAGGTTGCATCGGGCGATCGCGCTTCCGGCTTCGTTTGCGCTTCATCCGGGAATCCTGGCGCTAATGGACAAAACCCTTCTTCAAACCGCAAATGGACGCAAATAAACGCAAATGAAATTCAAAGGAAACTTTTGGCCAGATCATCAAACCGCGGCAATGATCGAATCACTGGTTTTATTTGCGTTCATTCGCGTTCATTTGCGGTTCACTCCGGTTTTCTTCCTGCGTGAGCATATAACCCGAGTGTTCCATTCAAACAATTTGCCTTTTGATCTGCGTTCATCTGCGGTCAAACACGGTTATCCGGCGATCGATGCTTCAACTGCTATCGAGGACGCCTCAGCAGCAGCGAAGTAAACGTGCACGCCGAGGCGTAGCCCAGCCAGAAGCCGAGAAACGCGATGGTGTGGCCGGCCTGGCGCGAGAGTTCGATCTCGGGCACGCTGATCGCGGCCAGTTCGATCGGGTCGACCAGTGCGAACAGCACCATCGTCGACACACCCGCGGCAAAGAACGACGGCCACAGGATCGCGCCGAGGCGCTGCACCAGTGGCCGTGCTTCCCTGTTCGACCTGCGCTCGGAGGCGGCCTCCGTCATGGTCGCTTCAGTCCCCACCCTGCAGACTGAGGATGTAGGCCGCGGCCAGCCGCGCGCGGGTCTCGCCGATCAGTTCGCGCTGCGCCGGCATCACGCCGTTGCGACCATTGGCGATGGTCTCACGGATCGTATCCAGATCGCCGCCGTAGATGTAGACACCGGCGGTCAGATCGGGCGCGCCGAGCAACGGGTTACCCTTGCCCTCCGGTCCGTGACAAGCCACACAGAACTGCATGTACTGTGTCCGGCCGGCCGCGGCCATGGCCTCGTCGACCGGTTTGCCGGCCAGTTGCTGCACATACACGGCCGTGCGGGTCACGCCGTCCTCGCCCAGCGCCGCACTCCAGCCCGGCATCGCGGCCTGGCGACCGTTGACCACGGACTGTTCGATCTGCGCCGGCTGGCTGCCCCAGGTCCAGTGCTTGTCGGTCAGGTTGGGATAGCCCTGCGCACCGCGCGCATCCGAGCCGTGGCAGGCCGCGCAGTTGTGTGCGTACAGGTTGCGCCCCATTTCCACGGCCTGCGTATCGGCGGCCAGATCGGCCAGCGCCATGTCGGTGAAATGCCCGAACTGCTGCTCGAAAGATGCGCGCGCAGCCGCCATTTCCTGCTCGTACTGCTGCTCCTGGCTCCAGCCCAGCACGCCCTCGTAGCGTCCGAGACCCGGGTACAGGATCAGGTAGACGATGGAAAACACCACGGTGATCCAGAACAGGCCCAGCCACCAGCGCGGCAGCGGATTGTTCAGTTCACGCAGATCCTCGTCCCAGACATGGCCGGTGGTCTCGGCGCCATCCTGTTCGGTGTGCGATTGGACCTTCATCCGGCTGGTGTAGAGCAGGAACCAGATTGTCGCGATCAGCGAGCCGACCGTGATGATGATGATGTACCAGTGCCAGAACGTACTCATGAACGGCTCTCCCGATGATTCGATTCGGATACGTCGCGATCTTCCAGCGGCAGATGAGCCTGCTCATCGAAGTCCTCGCGGCGCTTGATGACAAAGACGTAGACGACCACGCCGAGGAAGCCCAGCAACCACAGCGCGGTCACGATACCGCTGGTCATTGCGTGCCCCCGGCCGAACCGGCCATGTAACTGGATTGCTCCTGCCCGGTCCAGTCCTGACCGAGCCCCTGCAGGTAGGCAATCAGGGCATCGAGTTGAGTTACACCAACCAGTTCATTGAACGCCGCCTCGATGTCGGCATCGCTGTAGGGGTCGCCCAGACGCTTGAGCGCGCGCATGTGCTGCTGGATCTGCTCGGGCGACACCATCTTCTCGGCCAGCCACGGGTAGGCCGGCATGTTCGATGCCGGTACGACCGCGCGCGGATCCATCAGGTGCAGCCGATGCCAGTCATCGGAGTACTTGGCACCAACCCGCGCCAAATCCGGTCCGGTGCGCTTGGAGCCCCACTGGAACGGCCGGTCGTAGACGAACTCCCCGGCCACCGAGTAGTGTCCGTAGCGCTCGGTCTCGGAGCGGAACGGCCGGATCATCTGGCTGTGGCAGTTGTAGCAGCCCTCTGAGATGTAGACATCGCGCCCGGCCAGTCGGATTGCCGAGTACGGCTCGACGCCTTCGGCCGGCTCAACGGTTGCCGACTGGAACATCAGCGGTACGATCTGCACCAGGCCGCCGAAGCTGATGACGATAATCACCAGCACCGCCATCAGGCCGATGTTTTTTTCAATTCTTTCATGTGACATGACATCGCTCTCCTTCAGGCCGGCTGCGGAATGACGACGGCTTCGGCGCGGCGCGGCGCGTTCTGCCAGGTCTTGTAGACGTTCCAGGCCATGATGAACATGCCCGACAGGAATACCAGACCACCGAGCAGGCGCAGCATGTAGTACGGCTCGGTGCGCTGCAGCACCTCGATGAAGGTGTAGGTCAGCGTGCCGTCATCGTTGAAGGTGCGCCACATCAGGCCCTGCATCAGGCCGGCCGCCCACATCGCGGTGATGTAGAGCACGGTGCCGATGGTCGAGGTCCAGAAATGCCATTCGATCGCGCGCACCGAGTGCATTTCCTTGAGCCCCCAGACCCGCGGCAACAAGGCGTAGAGCGCGCCGATCGAAATCATCGCAACCCAGCCCAGCGCACCGGAATGCACATGGCCGATGGTCCAGTCGGTGTAATGCGACAGCGCGTTGACCGTCTTGATCGACATCATCGGACCCTCGAAGGTCGACATGCCGTAGAAGCTCAGTGCGACGATCATGAAACGCAGGATCGGGTCGGTTCTGAGCTTGTGCCAGGCACCCGACAGGGTCATGATGCCGTTGATCATGCCACCCCAGCTCGGCGCCAGCAGGATCAGCGAAAAGACCATGCCCAGCGTCTGCGCCCAATCCGGCAACGCGGTGTAGTGCAGGTGATGCGGGCCGGCCCACATGTAGATCGCGATCAGCGACCAGAAATGCACGATCGAAAGCCGGTAGCTGTAGATCGGGCGACCGGCCTGGCGCGGCACAAAGTAATACATCATGCCGAGGAAACCGGCGGTCAAGAAGAAGCCGACCGCGTTGTGCCCGTACCACCACTGGACCATCGCGTCGACCGCGCCGGAATAAACCGGATAGGACTTCCACAATCCTGCCGGCATGGCCAGATTGTTGATGATATGCAGCACGGCCACGGTCAGGATGAACGCACCGAAGAACCAGTTGGCCACATAGATATGCTTGATCTTGCGCTTGACGATGGTGCCGAAGAACACGATTGCGTAGGCCACCCAGACCACCGCGATCAGCAGCGCGATCGGCCATTCCAGTTCGGCGTATTCCTTGCCCATCGTGATGCCCAGCGGCAAGGTGATCGCGGCCGACACGATGATCAGCTGCCAGCCCCAGAAGGTGAACTCCGCCAGCGCATCGCCGAACAGCCGCGCCTGGCAGGTGCGCTGGACCACGTAGTAGCTGGTCGCAAACAGCGCCGAGCCGCCGAAAGCGAAGATCACCGCATTGGTGTGCAGCGGCCGCAGACGGCCGTAGCTCAGCCACTCGATGCCGTAGGTCAGGTCGGGCCAGATCAGCTGTGCGGCGATGATCACGCCGACCAGCATGCCGACGATCCCCCAGACCACCGTCATGACGGCGAACTGGCGAACGACCCGGTCGTTATAGGTTTGTTGTTGAGACATGGGCTTTCTTCCCGTCGATTCATTGCAGGCACCGCGAATTGTGCCGATGAAAAGTCATTCTGGAATTGATCAAGATCAAACCTTCACGAACTCTTCCGTGTTCGCCGCGAGATCCGGAGCGGCTATGCTTCGGCCATGAACCGCGATCACCCTGCCCTTCCCCTGCCACCGGCCGACTGGCTGCTGGTCGAGGTCACACGCCGCAGCGAAGAGCAGACCGGCGACCCGCCGCTGGAAAACCACGCGACACGCACCGCAGCCACGCTCGACGCTCCACTGGAGCGACGGATCATCGAGCGCGCGCGACGGCTGCCCGAAGGCCCGGGTTGGCGCCGCCGCATTGACGGCTGGCTGAGCTGGCTGCGCGCGAGTCTGCTGGCCATGCCGGTGCTTGGTCTGTTCTTCGGTGCCGGCGCCGCCGGGCTGGTCGAGACCCGGCCCGGCACGATCGCGCTGTCCTACGCGCTCGCCGCGCTGCTGCTGATGCCGACGCTGATGCTTTTTCTCTGGCTGCTGATGATGCTCCGGCGCACTACACCCGACGGCGCGACCGGGCTGCTCGGACGCACTGCCTGGAAGGGTCTGCTGCTGCTCGGCCGGCTCGGCCTGCCCTTGCCCGGGCCGCTGGCCGGCGCACTGGCCGGTTTCGGCCGCCGCGCCGGCCGGACCTTCGCGGCGGTCGCCACGCATGGCTTATGGACCGGCTTTTTCATCGGCGCAATCGGCTGGCTGGCGCTGCGCTTTGTCGGCCTGCGGTTTGATTTCAGCTGGGAAACCACGCTGCTGACCGGCGGCTGGATGGAGTCCCTGATCCTGGTGCTCGGTCAGCTGCCGGCGTTGCTGCCGGGCGTCGAGCTGCCGACGCCGGACCAGGCACGGGCCGTACTGGACGATGTCTCAACGCCCCAGACGCGCGCACTCTGGGCGCACTACCTGCTCGGTGCGCTGGCAATCTACGGTCTGCTGCCGCGCCTGCTGCTGCTCGCGCTATTCGGCTGGCGCTGGCGGCGCATCGGGCTGACGCTGGACCTGGCACGGCCGGGCTATCTCCGGCTGCTGCCGGCGCTCGACGAGATCGGCAGCGAGTACGACCCCGCACGCGGCCCGCGCGCCCAGGACGATGATTTCGAGCGGGTGCCGGCGGCCCCGCCCGGCGATGGCCCGGCGGTGCTGATCGGCGTCGAACTTGATGACTGGCCGCCCGAGAACCCCGGCGCAGCCGTGCTCGGGCCGGCCAACGACCGTGCCCAGCGTCAGGCCATCGAACAGGCGCTGGCTGGCCTGCAAACGCGGCCGCAGCGAATCATCGCGCGCTGCAGCGCCCGGCGCTCGCCCGATCGTGGCACCGGGCGCTGGCTGGCCGGACTGCGGTCGACCGCGCCGGTCGAGATCGAGCTCGAATGCACCGACGACTCAGCGCGGCGCGATTCGATCCGGATCGACGACTGGGCGCGCCTGGCCGAGCGCTTCGGGCTGGACTTCCGCGTGCTCGGGCGCTGACCGTTTCACCGCCGACCAGTCCAGTCGGATATCCCACTCGAAAAACAACGACTCGGGCAAGGTCGGCGCGGTTTCGTTATCGATGAAGTCATAGACCTTGAGTGGCGGCGTGACGGTCGCATCGCGGCCGTAGATGAAGTCCTGCGCATCGACGATCACCTTGTAGGCCTTGTTGAGTTCCAGCGCCCGCGCGCGCGATGGCGTGATCAACGCATGCACATCGGCCGCGGCCGCGATCCGTTCGTGGTCGACCGTGCCGTCGTCACCAAACCAGCGCTGCTGCATTTCAGTATTGCTGCGGAACTCGCCGCCACCACCCACGCGTTCGAGATAGGTTGCAATCTCGCCGCGCGTCTCGCCGCGATTGGGCGCGTCGGGCATGCCGACCAGGTCGATATAGCCCCAGCCGGCGCGGCCGTCGACCTTGCGCGGAAACGCGAAGGTCTTGTCCAGCGTCGCCCCGACCGAAGTGTGGCAGCCCATGCAGAACAGGTTTTCTTCGTAGGTCACGCTGCGCAGGCGACCGTCGTGGCCCTCGATAAAACCCTGCACGGCCCAGCCGAACTTGTTGTCCAGGCCGTGATCGCCGAGTCGCTGATACCGCGGCAGGTTGCCCATTTCCTTCTCAAAGCCCTCGAGCTGGTACTGGCGCGCATAGACCACGTGGCCGTAGTCCTGCCATTTCTTCATGTAGCGCACTTCCTTCATGCGCGTCGACGGCACGACGTGGCCATTGTCATCGAAGGCCACGTAGCGCACCGTGTGCAGGAATTCGGTGCCCTTGGGATACAGCGTCGGCTGCTTGAACGCATCGGCGGCCGCACCGACGTAGCGATCGAGCACGCGAATCTCCTCGACGACGCTCAGGTTTCCATCGCCGTCGAGATCCCGGCCAACACGGCGCTCGTCAACCGGCAAGGTCGAGATTGCATCGAGCTGCTTGATGTTGGCCTCGACAATCGCGAGGTTGGCGCGGTAGATGTCCGCCACATACTCGCCCTGGGGATTGCTGCGAAACGGCTCGGACAGCCGGATCATGACATCATCGGTCGACCCGTTGGTCGGCCAGAACGTGCTCGGCAGCGGCTTGTAGTTGAACGCCACCCAGTGGCTGCCATCACGTGCAAAGCCGTGTTCATCGAAGGCTTCGGCACCCTGCTCGAGACCGTCCAGATCCGGAATCCAGCCCTCGAATCCAGCCGCGCGCAGACGCGGCGCCAGTTCGGAATAGTTGTCCTGCGCGATCCAGGCCAGGATGTCTTCGTCGGCAATGGCGGCTACCTGCGCCGAGCGATCCTCGAACAGGTTGTTCCAGTGATTGGTCATGCCAACGTCGCTGAAGCTGTAGGCCAGCTGCAGCTCGCCGTCGGCCATCTTGTTCTCGCGTCCGGCCACCGGGTCCTGGTGGCAGACATAACAGGGATTGAACTGTCCGTCGGTGCGGGTGTAGCACTGCGGCGGAATGATCGCCTCCGGGTTGAATGCGGTGCGGATCGGATGCACATCCGGCAGCGGCCGGGGTACGACCTCATTGCTGCCGCGCAGGTAGTTCAGGACCTGCTCGTGGAACGGCTCGCCCGGTTCATCGGCGGCCAGCGGCAGCAAGGCCAGCAACAGCAGTGGCGAAACCAGGAGAGCAATTGGCCATCGGCCAGAGCGTGCGGGGAAATTGTCGAACATGGGGGGCACCACGGGTCATTCCGGAACGTGAAGACCCGGCCGGAAGTCCGGCCGGGTGGGACTGCTGGTTTGCTGTTGCCGCTGCAATCAGCGGTTCTGCAACAGCGCGGCACGCGCGCCGGTCGCCGGCACCAGCGACTGCTCAACCCGCGGCTGGAAGCGAGCGCGCTGCTTGCGCTCGCGGTTGACCCGCTCGAGCTGGTTGTCGAAGCTCAGGATGCCGGCGTTTCCGAGACCATTGCAAGCCTGGATCGGGTTGACCGCACCGCACGGCGGCGGTACCGCACCGGCGATATTGAACTCCCACAGCGCATCGCCCATGCCGTCGGGGACGATCTCGAGGTCGGTGCTGGTCGGATGCTGGATGGCGACGAAGAATGTGGTCGGATCAACCGGATCGAACAGCATGCCGGTCGATTCGGAACCGGCCACCTGCAGGCTCAGGAAATGGTCCAGCGATTCGGCCACGCCGTCGCTGTCAACGTCGCGCGCGAACCAGATATCGCCGCCGACATCACCGCTGTTGGGCGAGTCCTCGATGATATAGACATTACCCAAGGCGTCGATTTCGAGGTTGTCCGGCGAGTTCAGTCGGCCCGTCGTGCTCGGGAAACCGACGTTCTTTGGCGTATTGGCCTCGCTGGCGAATTCTCGCACCATGGCCTTGCCGTTGCCCAGCATCTCGATCGAAATCACGGCCGCTTCCGAGGTCACGGTCACATACAGCACTTCGTTGAAGTTCGGCAGCAAACCGATGACCGAATCTTCCGGCCGACCGTACGGTGTTCCACCGACGGCATCGGCCGCCACGCGACCCCCGCGAGTGTCGTCATTCGTGCGCGGATCGTTGGTCGGGCCGTCGCGGAACGGATCGGGAACACCCGGCAGCGGCCGACCCAGCGGATCGGTCAGCGGTACCCAGGTTGCCAGCCCGTGGCGGGACGCGGTGCGGTTCGGGCCTTCGTTCCAGTTCGCGGCCGGGTCGCCGCCGCTGGCCAGGAAGTCATCGACGCGCAACACGAAGGTCTGACCGCCGCCGGTGTAGTCGCCGGGGCGATTCAGCACCAGCGCGTAAATCGAACCCGAGTTCCACTCGTCGATGTAGTAGATGACCTGGTTGTGAAACTTCTTGCTGAAGAACACGCCCTCGTGGGCGACGTTGGCGATGGTCTGGATTTCGCGGTAATAGGTATCCAGCAGTTCCGGACGCGCGGTGGGATTTTCCGGCGCCGGACCCAGCGGGTCCATGATTTCGACGATCCGACCCAGCGCGGTCCATTCCTCGCCCAGCCAGACCGTGCCGTTCGGCGTCCAGCGCGCCGGATCGAAAGCGCCGTAGTCGAAGTCCCAGCCGGCACAAGCCTCGGTCTCGCGCCGCGGCTCCAGTGCATCGGCGTCGCATTCCGGGAACTCGGCGGCCTGCTGGTCGCCGGCGAACATCAGTTCGGCTTTCTTTTCGACCCGGTCAAAACGCGTCATGCCGGCGCCGAACGGCGTTTCATGCGGAATGAACAGGTAGCGGCCCGAAGGGTCGGCCGCGATCATGTCCCACATCGACGAGATATTACCGGCCGGGACGCGCTGAACCGACTGGTCGGCTGCGGCTTCGATTTCGGCCATGCTGGTGATATTGATCTGGCTGATGCCGGCCGGTGTCACCCACGGACCGGTCAGCTCGTTGATCTGGTTGGGTGTGGCGACCGCCGAGGATTGGGTCAGCGGGTTGAAATACGGCGGCGTGCCGGCCAGCGCGGTCTGTGCCAGCGCGGCGGATACGGCCACGGAAAGGACAATTTTGCGAACGGACATGTAGGACTCTCCTGGAAATCTCAAAAAAGGATCGAAACCCGAGGCGCAGCCCAGGCCGTCCCCGCACGGCCAGGCGCTGCGAACTCCGGAGTTGCTACCCTCGCAGGGTCCGATGACCCGGCAATGTCGATGCGGTGACAGTTTCAGGACACCGCCGCTGCGGGTGGCTAGTGGGCCATGCGGGTAATACCCGCATGGTCCACTCGGCTATGCTCAGCGCATGAACTCCGTCTCGCCGGTCGCCATCGCCGTCGTCGGCCACACCAACGTCGGCAAGACCTCGCTGGTGCGCACCTTGATGCGCGAGGCGCGCTTCGGCGAAGTTGCCGCGACCGCATCGACCACCCGCCAGGTGCAGGCAGCGCGGCTGTGGGCCGACGGTCGGGCACAGGTCGAACTGCTTGACACGCCTGGACTGGAAGATGCCCCGGCACTGATCGAACGGCTGGATGCGCGCGCCTCCGAGCGGCATGGCGGGCCGGAGCGGGTGCGCGCCTTCCTCACTCACGCCGACGCACGGGGCCGTTTCGAGCAGGAAGCGCGCGTGCTGGCGCAGGTGCTGGACTCCGATTGCGCGCTGTACGTGATCGACGCGCGCGAGCCGGTGCTGGGCAAATACCAGGATGAACTGGCCATCCTCGCGCTGTGCGCGCGGCCGATCCTGCCGGTGCTCAACTTCGTCGCCCAGTCCGGCCATCGCGCGCCGGAATGGCGCGAGGCACTGGCCCGGGTCGGGCTGCACACGCTGGTCGAGTTCGACAGCGTGGTGTTTTCGCTCGACGCCGAGTGCCGCCTGTGGCAACGGCTGGCGACCTTGCTGGATGCGCACGGCGCGCGCTTCGAGGCGCTGATCGAAGATCGCCGCCGGCGCGCGACGCTGCTGCGAGGCGCGGCCCTGCGACGGATTGCCGAACTGTTGATCGACAGCGCCGCGGCCTGTCGCTTTGCGCGGCGCGAGGACGAAATCGAGCTGCGCAAGGCCGGCACCGAACTCGCCCAGTCGATCGCCAACCACGAGCGCGCAATGGTCGACGACCTGCTCGAGCTGACCGGATTCAGTCGCGACGCGCATGCCGGGCTGGAGCTGCCGATCGACAGCGCTGCCTGGCGCGCCGGGGCCTTCCATGCCGATCAACTGGAACGCCTGGGCCGCTCCGCCGGCAGTGCAGCGGCCGCAGGTGCCGCGACCGGTGCGGCGCTGGATCTCGCGCTGGGTGGACTGTCGCTGGGCGCCGCAACACTGCTCGGTGCCATCGCCGGCGGCGGTGCCGGCGGTGCCTGGCAACTGCGCCACGCCGCGCTGGATCGACTGCGCGGCCGAACCCGCGTGCAGGCCGATGACCGCGTGATCGTGTTGCTGGCCGCACGCGCGCTGGCATTGCTGAATGCGCTGGAACAACGCGGCCACGCCGCGCAGACACCGCTGGCACTGGCCGAACACGCGCCACCACCGTGGCTGGAGTCCGGCCTGCCAAACGCTTTGCAGCGGGCGCGGCGGCATCCCGAACTGTCACCACTGAATCCGGACATGGACGGCAACCCGGCCCTGCGCGAGCAGCTGGCCGATGAACTGGCCACGGCGCTGGCGACATCGCAAGCGCCGGCACAGGACAAGCCATGAACGCCATGCAACTGATCCAGCGCGCACCGATCCGACCGGGCCACGATCCGCTGCTGGCGGTCGAACTGCCAACGCCCGAAATCGGGGCCGACGAGGTGTTGCTGGCGGTACACGCCTGCGCGGTCTGCCACACCGAGCTTGACCAGATCGAAGGACGGGTTGCTACCCCGCTGCCGCGCGTGCTCGGTCACCAGGCGGTTGGGCGCGTCATCGCCTGCGGCGAGCGGGTGGCAACGGGACTGAAGGGTCAACGCGTCGGCGTCGGCTGGATCGCCTCGGCCTGCGGCGCGTGCAAGTGGTGCGCGCGTGGCGAGGAAAACCTGTGCCCGAGCTTCCAGGCCACCGGGCGCGAGATCGACGGCGGCTATGCCGAGCGAATGGCGGTCGCTGCCGGCTTCGTCCACCCGATTCCCGACGGCCTGCCAGACAGCGCGGCTGCACCGCTGCTGTGCGCCGGTGCAATCGGTCTGCGCAGCCTGCGCCTGAGCGGTCACGGGCCGGGCCGAATCCTGGGTCTGACCGGCTTCGGCGCCTCGAACCACCTGGTGCTCACATTGGCTCGGATTCTGGCCCCCGATGCACCGGTGCTGGTCTGGGCGCGCGATCCAAACCAGCGCGCGCAGGCGCTGGAGCTCGGCGCGGCCTGGGCCGGCGACACGGATGCACAACCGCCCGAGCAACCCGACGCGATCATCGACACCACGCCGGTCTGGACGCCGGTGCTGGCCGCGCTCACCCACCTGGCGCACGGCGGCCGGCTGGTGGTCAACGCGATTGCCAAGGAAAACGTCGACCGCGAGCGGCTGGCCGGGCTGGACTATCCGACCCAGCTCTGGCGCGAGAAGGAAATCAAGTCGGTCGCCAACGTCTGCCGGCGCGACATCCGCGAAGTACTGGCGCTGGCCGCCGAGCACCCGCAACTGCGTCCCGAGCACACCGTAGTCCCGCTGCTCGAGGCCAACAATGCGCTACAACGCATCCGCCATGGCGGCGTGTGCGGCGCGATCGTGCTCGACTGTTCTTGCTGAGCGGACGCGGTCGGACCGAATCAGCCGCATCCGGTCGCGTCAGCCAACAGCTTCGACAGCCCTTCGGCCGAATTCCAGTCACGCTGGCACATGTAGCGCGGCAGAAACCAGCGGTCAGCATCGGCGGTGACCGGCTCCGGATCGCAGCCCAGCGCCGCCTCCAGGCCCAGTTCCGGACCGCGCCGAGGCAGGTAGTCGCACCTGAGGTAGTCGCTGGCCTGACCGTAGGGATAGGCGAAGTAGCGCGGCCGGCAGCCGGAGCATCGGGCAATGTAGTCGCTGGCCCGGTCGATCTCGACCCGGCATTCGGCCTCGGTCTCGATACCGAAAAAATCACCGCGCCGGTTGTCGCGCTGGGCGCTGTGCGACAACGACGCATGGTTGTGATCCCAGCTGTGGCTCTCGATCGACATCAAGCCCGAGGCATTGGCCGCCCGCCACCAGTCATCGCGCCAGACATCAAGGCCCATGTAGTCGGTGCGATCCAGTTCCTCGCGCGCATCGGGCGAGGCAATCACAAAGGAACTGGCGTGCAGACGATGCCGTGTCTCGGCCGGCAGCTCGGCGCGAAAACGCTGCAGGCGCTGGTAGATACTGTGCTGCGGCCCGCAGGTCGGGTGATCGAAAGGCTCGAAGTCCATCACCGAGCCGTCATCGAGTGTCAGCACGGCGACGCGCGCCGGCAGCGTACCGGCAGCCAATCCAGCCAGCGCGCTGGCCAGCGGCAAAACCGTCCAGTGCTCGCGATCCAGCACCTCCAGCGCTTCGCTGAACGCCATCAAGTCATTGCCGGCCGGCTGGTTCTCCACCACATGAATGGAGTGCCAGGCCAGGACAACGAAGCGATCAGTCATCGTCACCGGCGTAGCTTTCGACGATGTAGCCGCCGGATTTTTCGTCGTGGCGCAGTTTGAGCAGGTTTTCACCCTGCATCTGCTCGAGCAGCTGACCGAAGGACTTGAAGCCGTGGTAGCTCTCGGCGAAGCCTGGCCGGCGGCGCTTGAGGGTCTGCTTGACCATCGAGCCCCAGACCTTTTCCTGCTCGTCGCGCTCGGAAAACAGCGCCTCGATGGTCTCGAGCACCAGGTCAAAGGCTTCCTGGCGCCGCGATTCCTCGGAGCCGACATCGGCCGGTCCGGTTTCCGGGCCCTGATTCGGGCCGTTATCCGCACTTGCATCCGGCTCTGCCGCGACCGCGGTCGGCGCATCATCGGTCTTGGCCGCGGTCTTTTTCTTTTTCTTCTTCGAGGCCTTCTTGCCGGCCTGCTTGCGCTTCGATTTCTTCTCGCTGTCGCGCACCAGGTCGTCGTAGAAGATGAACTCGTCGCAGTTGGAGGTCAACAGGTCCGAAGTCGAGCTCTTGACGCCAACGCCGATGACCAGCTTGTTGTTCTCGCGCAGCTTGCTGACCAACGGTGAAAAATCGGAGTCGCCGGAGATAACGACGAAGGTATCGACGTGCGCCTTGGTGTAGCAAAGATCAAGCGCGTCGACCACCATCCGGATATCGGCCGAATTCTTGCCCGACATGCGCAGGTGCGGAATCTCGATCAGCTCGAACGCAGCCTCGTGCATCGGCGGCTTGAATTCCTTGTAGCGCGCCCAGTCGCAGTAGGCCTTCTTGACCACGATGTTGCCCTTGAGCAGCAACCGTTCGAGCACCTTCTTGATGTCGAAGGCCGCGTAGCGTGCGTCGCGAACGCCCAGCGCGATGTTCTCGAAATCGCAGAACAGCGCCAGGTTGCGGGTCGGGTTGGTCATTGCACAGACTCGGTCACTGGAAACCACTAGCTTACCAGCGCCCACGAAATCACACACCGAAGCAGCAGCGCTGCTGTCAGAATCGGGCCGATGCATGATGCGTTCGCACCGATTCGTCCGGCCAGCCTGGACTGGCACGACGGCCGCCCTTTCAATAACGCCTTCGGCGATGGCTACAGCGCGCGCGAGGACGGCATCGGCGAGAGTCGGCTGGTGTTTCTGCACGGCAACCGCTTGACCGAGCGTTTCGGCGCGCTGCCCGCCGACGGCCAGTTCGTGATCGGAGAGACCGGCTTCGGTACCGGCACCAAGCTGCTGCTGGCCGCCGGGCTGTTTCTGGAGCAGGCACCGGAAACCGCGCGCCTTTCATTGCTTTCGGCCGAACTGCATCCGCTGACGCACAGCGATCTGGAGCGCGCGCTGCCCGCCGATCTGCCGCTGCGCGAGCACTTGCTGGCACAGTACCCGGCGCTGACGCCCGGCTTCCACCGCCTCGACCTGCATCCGCGCATCAGCCTCACGCTGATGTTCGGCGATGCCATGGCCATGTGGCAGCGGCAATCGGCGCGTGTCGATGCCTGGTTCCTGGACGGCTTCGCGCCGGCGCGCAACCCGGCGATGTGGCGACCGGAACTGCTGGCCGAACTGTTTACCCGCAGCCGTCCGGGGGCAACCCTGGCGACGTTTACTGTTGCCGGACGCGTTCGGCGCGCATTGGCCGAGACCGGTTTCGAGCTCACCATTCAAGCCGGCTTCGGGCGCAAGCGCGAGCGCCTGGAGGGCCACGCACCGGGCCAGTGGCAGCCACGACATGCTCGGCACGGGCACGCGGTCGTCGCCGGTGCCGGACTGGCCGGCGCGACCACGGCGCGTGCGCTGGCCGAGCGTGGCTGGCAGGTTCAAGTGCTCGACCCCGGCGGCGTGGCATCGGCCGCTTCCGGCAATCGCGCCGGCGTGGTCTACACCACGCCCAGCGGGTCGGCAAGCGCGCAGAACCGCTGGTATCAGGGCAGCTACCTGTACAGCCTGCGCACATTCGAACGCCATGGGCTGGAGCGACGGGGCATCGGCCGCTTCGGCGGCGTGATCCAGCGCGTGGTCTCGGCACGCCAGCGGCGCAAGCTGGAATCGGCGCTGGAATCCGGCATCTGGACCGCGCAGCTGCTGGCCTGGCTGGATGGTGATCACGTTCGACTGGCGCGCGCCGGCAGCCTGCAGCCGCCGCTCTGGTGTCGCTGGCTGCTGGATCATCCGGCGATCGGTTTCCAGGCACGGCCACTGACCCGGCTCGCCGTCGAAGCGGACGCGCTGGTGCTGTGCGTGGGCGGGCAGACCGGATCCCTGGCCCCGCTTGCAGCCCTGCCGCTGACGCGCATCCGCGGCCAGGTCACCGAAATCCGTGCCACCGCCGAAAGCGCGGCCTGGCGCGAAACGCTATGCCACGACGGCTACCTGTCGCCAGCCTTCGACGGGGTGCACTGCGTCGGCGCAAGCTTCGACCTCGAGAGTCAGTCGCTGGATCCGTGCGCGGGCGATGACACGGCCAACGTCGAGCGGCTGGCCACGCACCTGCCGGAACGCTGGCAGGGTCTGGGCGGGACGAACATCGAGGTGGTCGGCAACCGGGTCGGGCTGCGCTGCCAGCCGCGCGATTACCTGCCGGTGGTCGGAGAACTGCCCGGCGCGGCCAACGAGGCACCGCACCCGATCCTGCTCAACCTCGGCCACGGCAGCCGCGGCATCACCGGCACGCCGCTGGCGGCCGCCTACATCGCCGATCGGCTCAGCGGCCTGCCAAGTCCGCTGGATGACGGACTGGTAGCGGCCCTCAGTCCTTCCCGCCTCTGGCCGCGCGAGCCCGGGGTGCCTGACCGGCCATCGCCTCCTGCAGCAGAATCTCGTTGAGGTCGACCGCGATCGCGCCATCCGGCAACACTTCGGCAATGCGCACGGGGGGCCCGCTCTGCTCGGCCAGGTTGATGCTCTGATCCGGCACATAGCCGTCACCCTGCAGCTTCAGGCAACGCACGATCGGCCACAATCGGTTCTTGTGAGAGCTGTGCAGCACTACCGCGTAGCGCTGATCGGAAAGCCGCACCAGGGCGCCGGGTGTGACCCAGCCGAGGAACCGGATCAGCGCTTCGACCATGCCGGCATCGAACTGATGGTCGCGCTGCCGCCACAGTTCACCCAGCGCATCATGGTGCGAACGCGGCGCCGGATTGATATGGGCCTCGGTCATCGCGTCGTAGGCGTTGACCACGGCGATCATCTTCGACAGGTCGGCCAGTGCGTAATCGCGCTTGCCGTCCGGGTAGCCACCGCCGTCGGGCTGTTCGTGGTGTTCCAGTACCGCGCGCGCGACCTCGGGCGCGACCTGCGGATCATCGCGCACCAGCTCATAGCCGATCTTGCAGTGACGGCGAATCTCCTTGCGCTCGGCCGGCTCGAGTTGACGCGCCGGATCGCTCAGTTCCGGGGCCAGCTTGAGCATACCGATATCGTGCAGCAGGCCAGCCAGCCCGGCCTGCTCGATGGTCCGATCGTCCCAGTCCATCGAGCGCGCCAGGCCCATCGCCATGATCGCGACGTTGACACTGTGTTCGGCGACATTTTCGTCGCCGGCGCGGATGCGCGTCAACCAGACCATCGCGGCGATGTTGGTTTCCAGGGTGGCGGCAATCTGGCGCAGGTTGAGCCGCGCCTGTTCCGAGTCGATGCGGCCGGTACGACGCAGCGCATCGATCAGCGAGGCAGCCTGCCGGTACAGCAGCTCTTGAGATTCCATCGCATCGGCGATGGTCTGCGGGTTGATCTCGGCGCGACGAAGCAGGTTGGCCGGAGCATCCTCGTCCATCGGCGGCGGTGCCGGCATGCTGCGACCGAGCGGCCGGTACGCGCGCGCCGAGACCGGCCGATGACCGTTGCGGCTGCGCAGCAGGTCGATCACCACCCAGCGACAGCGCTCGCAGAACCAATCGCGCTGGTTCTGGGAAGTCACCATCACGCCCTCCAGCGGGAACGGCGTATCGCGCCACGGTCGATCCAGGCGCGAAACAAAGTGACCGATTTCGACATGCGCGGGCTCGACCACGACCTCGCAGTCGAAGATCTCGTCGCCGTCATGGTCCCAGTCGATCTCGAGCATGCAAGCGAACCCGCTGTGTCCGATGTGCCTAGGCTACCGCAAACCGTGAACGGGCGCGGTATTGATCACGCTGGCGAACGGCCAACGAGCGGTTGATTGACCTCGTTGCGCAACACCTCGTCCAGGGCCAGGTCCAGCGTGTTGTCCGGCAACACCTCGACGACCCGGATCAGATCACCGTGTCGGCCCCGGTTGTACTCGGCAAGATCGAGCTTGTCGGCGACCTGCAGGCTGCCATCACGCCGCTCGATCAGGCGCACCAGCGGCCATAGCCGGTACTGGTTGCTGGCGCGCAGCACGATCGCGAACTGGCCGGTCGACAAGCGCACCACCGTGCCGGGCGTAATCCAGCCCAGGAACTGAATCAGCGCCTCGACCATGGTTCGGTCGAACTGCCGATCACGGCCCTTCCACAGGATGCCCAGTGCGCGGTGATGCGAGCGCGGCGCACTGTAGGGCCGGCGCGTGGTAATCGCGTCGCAGGCGTCGACCACGCCGACCAGCACACCCAGCGGCATCAGCGCATCGCGCGTGCGGCCCAGCGGGTAGCCGCGGCCGTCGGGCCGCTCGTGATGCTCGAGAACTGCCTGTGCGACGGTCGGATGGACGCTGGAATCATGGCGTAGCATTTCGAAGCCGAATTTACTGTGCTGCTTGACGTGGGCGTATTCCTCGGTGGTCAACCGACCGGGCTTGTTGAGGATGGCCAGATCAAGCCTGGTCTTGCCCAGGTCGTGCAGCAATCCGGCCAGACCGGCGCACTCAATCTGCTCGCGCTCCCAGTCCAGCGCACGCGCCAGGCCCATGGCCAGAATCGCGACATTGACGCAATGCTGGGCGGTGTAGCGGTCGGCATTCTTGATGCGCGTCAGCCAGATCATCGCGGCGATGTTCCGCTCCAGCGAATCGGCCATGCCGGCGACCTGCTCGCGCGCGCGCTCCGGCTCGATGCGGCCGCTGCGGCCCATGCGTTCGATCAGGTCATCGACCTGCTCGGTGAGCAGCTGGTGCATCTCGATCGAGGCCGAGACCGTCTCCTCGTCCAGCTCGGCCCGGCGCAACAGGTTGAGCGAGGACGACTCGTCGGCAAGATCGCCGAAGAAATCCGCTTTGTCCTGCGGTGGTGGCTCACGCTCGATGCGGTGGTAGCCCGGTACTTCGCGGTTGCGGCTGCGCAGCAGGTCGACCAGCACCCACTCGCAATGCTGGCGCATCCAATCGATCTGGTGCTGTTCCTCGAGCATCACGCCTTGCAGCGCGAACGGCGTCGACAGCCACGGTCGATCCAGGCGCGACACGAAATGTCCCGCTTGCAGCCCGGCCGGATCGATCATCACCTCGCTGCCCTGCGGTTGCCAGGGAATCGAATCGTAGGAAACGTCGTCGCTCAAAACTGAATGCCACGCGATTGCACACTTGCCCCGAGGACAACTCTAGCGCGGCGCGACAGGATTCGCAAGCGACGACTGATTGGGAAGCGGCGCCGGTATCAGGACCGGCGCCGCTGGGGGACTTACTCGCTGTCGTTGGCGTCGGCCTTGCCTTCGAAATCGCCGGCGATGGCGAAGCTCATGCTGCCAGGCTTGAGCCAGCGGGCGGTGGCGGCGTTGAGCTGGTCCAGCGTCAGCTCGGCCAGTTGCTGTTCGCGCTCGGCGCTGAAGTACAGATCGCGATCCAGGTACAGGCCCTGGGCGAGCAGGCCGGCCAGGCGGCCGTCGTCGGAGCGCACCAGCTGCAACTGGCGCAGCAGGCCGGTCTTGCCCGATTCCAGTTCCTCGGCGGTAAAGCCTTCAGTGGCGGCCTTGACCAGTTCCTCGTTGAGGACTTCTTCAAGCCGATCGCGGTTTTCCGGCGCGAACATTGCGAATGCGAAGAAACCACCGTTCTCATCTTCGGCCGAGGCGTTGAAATTGCCGCCGACCGCGTAGCTCAGGCCTTCCTGGTTGCGGATGCGGTTGCCCAGGCGCGAACTCAGGAACCCGCCGCCCATCAGGTAGCCGGCCATCTGCAGCGCCGGCCAGTCTTCGCTGGTATCGGTCATCGGGAACGACAGCGAGCCGATCAGCACCGCGTTGGCCTTGTCGTCGAGTTGCACGACAAAGCGCTCGGACGGACGCTGCTGGTGCGGGTTGGGCACGTGCGCGTAGTCGACCTGTGTGGTCCAGCTGCCGAAATGGCGCTCGAGCCGGGCCTTCAGCGCCTCGGCGTCGAAGTCGCCGACAAACGCAATCGAGCTGCCGGGACCGAAGCCATGGAAACGGCTGTGGAAGTCGGCAAGCTGCTCGACGTTCAGCGATTCGACACGCTGCTTGAGCTCATCGAAGGTCGGCTGGTAGTTCGGATGCTCGGGCGACAGCGGATTCATGTGACGGCCGATCCGGCGACTGGCCACGCCGGCCGGATCGTCGCTTTGCTGGGCAATCTGGGTCAGGCGCTGGCTCTTGTACTCGGCCAGTTCCTTTTCCGGGAACACCGGTGCCTTGGCAATCTCGGCGATCAAGTCGACCAGCGCGTCGAGGTTCTCACGCGTAACTTCCAGCGAGACGGTGACCTCGGTAGCTCCGGACAGGCTGACGCCGGCCTGCAGTTGATCGATGCGATCGGCGATCTGCTGGCGGGTGAGGTTTTTGCTGCCGCGATCCAGCAACGCCGCCGTCGCGGCCGGGATTTCGCCCAGGCCGGTCAGCGCGTCCTCGTTGCCGATGCGCATCACCATGGTGCCGCGCACCCGCTCGCCGCGGGTTTTCTTCGGCAACAGCGCCACCTCGGTGCCGTTGGCCAGGGTGAAGCGCTGGACGCGGCTTTCGATGTTGTCCGGCGTGGCCTCGAACGCCTCGCCGACTTCACGCTGTTCACGTCCGGCGTAGCCGGCCAGCTGTGCAGCGGCCGTCGGCGGTTCCTCGATGATCGCGCGTTGCGGCTCGGCATCGGGGATGAACTGGCCGAGCGTGCGGTTATCGCGCACAAGATACGTGGTCGCGGCCAGCTGGACGTCGGCCAGCTTGACCTGCTCGAGCCGGTCGCGGTGCAGGAACAGCATGCGCCAGTCGCCGGCCGCAGCCCATTCCGACAGGGTGATTCCAACCCGGTTGGAGTCGTTCAGGGTGCGCTCGATGCTGCTGGTCAATGAACTGACCGCACGCTTGACTTCTTCTTCGGTCGGCGGCCTGGCTTCCAGCTCGGCCAGCGTGTTCAGCGTGATCTCACGCGCCTTTTCCAGATCGCCGTCCTCGGGCAGGTTGGCAAACACCAGCAGCAGCGAAGGTTCGGGCAGTCGGAACACGATCGAGCCGACCTGGCTGGCAATGCCGGGTTCGACCAGGGCCTTGTACAGCCGGCCCGACGGAGTATCGCCGAGGACGAAGCTCAGCGCCTCGACCGCGGCGAAGTCCTCGGCCAGCACCGACGGTACGTGGTAGGCGGCCATCAACGTCGGCACATTACCCGAACGGCGCACGGTGACTTCGCGCGGGCCGTCCTGGAAGGGCTCGCGGGTGTAGGTATCCCAGAGCTTGGTGTCGAGATCGCGCTCCGGGGCTTCGATGGCACCGAAATACTGCTGGGCCAGTTCCAGCGCACGTTCGGTCTCGAACTTGCCGGAGATGATGGCCATCGCGTTGTCAGGCTGGTAATAGGTGCGGTAGAAGTTCTGCAGACGCTCGATCGGCACGTTCTCCAGATCGGCGCGTGCACCGATGGTCGAACGACCGTAGCCGTGCCACTCGTAGGCGGTCGCCATGACCCGCTGCAACAAGACCCGGAACGGGTTGTTTTCGCCAATTTCAAACTCGTTGCGGACCACGGTCATCTCGCTGTCGAGATCGTCCTTGGCGATGAACGAGTTGACCATGCGGTCGGCTTCCATCCGGATCGCCCACTCGAGGTTGTCGTCCTCGGCCGGCAGGGTCTGGAAGTAGTTGGTGCGCTCCCACCAGGTGGTGCCGTTGGCAAAGCCACCGCGCTCGGAGATTTCCTTCTTGATGTCGGCGTGGTCGGGCGTGCCCATGAACACCAGGTGTTCGAGCAGGTGCGCCATGCCGGTCTCGCCGTAACTCTCATGCTTGGAACCGACAAAGTAGGTGACGTTGACGGTGGTGGTCGGACGGCTGGCATCGGGCATCAGGAGCACGCGCATGCCGTTTTCCAGTCGGTACTCGCTGATGCCTTCAACCTCGGTAACGAGTTCGGGGCCGGCGTTCTGCGCCGAAACCGCCGTCGTTGCGGCCAGCAGCAGCGCTGCAAACAGCCATTGCATCTTCTTCATGATGTTCGATCCTGTGGTTGAAACACGATTCTCCAGCGCGATACCATACCGAGCCGGTGTGGAGGCGGCGTCTGCCAGAAGTCATGGCCCGATCGGATCGCGGGCGCATCGACCACAGTTTTCCTCTAGAATCCCGGGGCTACCCCCCAACAAGCGAAGCGGCGCAATGAGCGACAGCGAACCGTTCAAGCAGTGGATGTGCGTGGTCTGCGGCTGGATCTACGACGAGGAAACCGGCGACCCGGACAGCGGCCTGGCGCCGGGTACGCGCTGGGACGAAATCCCCGAGTCGTGGGTGTGCCCCGACTGTGGCGCGGGCAAGGAAGACTTCGAGATGATCGAAATCTGAACCTGCGATGACTGCGGTTACCGCCCCAGGTAGCCGCTTTGGAAGGTGTCCGGACCGAGCACGAACCAGCGCGCCAGCGGCGCGCTCTCACCGGCCGTGAAGCGCTCGGTGGCAGGCTTGCTGTTGACCACCGACGACGGACAGGCCAGAAATTCGACCCCGTCGCGCAGCTGTCGGAAACGCTGGTGGACGTGGCCAAAGGCGACAAAACGCAGGCCCGGCAATCGCTGCACACGTTGCTCAAAACGCTCGGGCGCGCGCAGCATCACCTTGTCGATCCAGGCCGCGCCCACCGCGACCGGCTGGTGGTGGACGAACACGCCGGTCGGCCGATCCAGATCCAGCGCTTCCAGCGGCACGAGTCGCCGGTCGTCGAGCGTGCCGGCCGGATCGTTGACCCGGGCCGAGTCCAGCAGCGCCAGTTGCCAGCGCCCGAGCTCGATGACCGGCCCGGCCTCGAAACCGGCGCGGTCAAACAGCGGCGCCATCACCGCGCGGTCATCGTGATTGCCGGGCAGCCACAGCACGCGCTGCCTGAATGCACCGGCCCATGCAACGATCCGCTGGTAGCTCGCAATACTGGCGTCTTCGGAAAGATCGCCGGTCAGCACCAGCACATCGGGCGCGAAGGCCTCGATGGCCGGGCTCAAGCGCGCGAGATTGGCATCGGCATTCTGGCCGCGGTAGTCAGCCGCCGGATCGGCCGCCAGATGGCAGTCGGACACCTGCACCAGCCGAATCGTCTCAGCCCGCATTATTCACCACCGTTCCGTCGCGAGGGATCGCTGGTGGGCCTGGCGGTGCCGCAGCAGGAAGGGTGGTGAATGAGGCGGGCTCAGCCACGCGCCCGCCCCGATCCGGCTATCCTGAACCCGAGTCCTTGCTGGAGCCCGGCCATGTTGCCCGCGTTCATCCGCCGCTTTCTCGAACGCCGCCGCTTCCCGACACTGCTGCTGATCGCGGCCGCCGCGCTGGTCGTCAACATTCTGATTCCTGACGCCATTCCGTTCATCGACGAGTTGCTGATGCTGCTGGCGACCCTGCTGATCGGCTCGCTGCGCAAGCCGCAGCCGCAGAACACCCCGCCGGATTCATGAACCGTCTTCGGCCAGGCCGGGAATGTTGCCGAACCGCACGCGGTCGCCGATCTGCACGCCCAGCCGCTGCATCTCGCCGGCGTTGACCTCGAGCACGTACTGGGCCGGTCGCCCGCTGGGGTAGCCGGGGCAACGGCGCGTGCGGCACGGTGGCGTGTCCAGCGACCAGCCGACGATCTCGAACTCCGGCGACAGGTAGATGATGTCGAGCGGGATGCGCGTGTTCAGCATCCAGAACGAGCGCGGCTGGGGCGACGACCACAGAAACAGCATGCCGGCGTTGGCCGCCAGTTCGTTGCGAAACATCAGCCCGCGCGCGCGCTCGGCATCGTCATCGGCGATCTCGACAAAGTAGCGCTGACCCCCGACTTCCACCCACGGCTCGCCCTGCGCGCCGCAGGCGGTGGTCAGCAGCAAGCCGGCCAGCGCCAGGACCATTCGAGCCGTCAACAACCAGTTGGGCAGTACACGCATGGACGAATTCACGGCTGACGAACCAGGCGGCAGAATACCAGCCGCTGCGCGTTGGCGTCATCGGCCGGACGCACGCGCATGTGCGCAAGCTGCCAGTCGGGCCCGAGCATTGGAAAACAGGTGTCACCATCCGGCTCGGCATCGACCAGCGTCAATTCCAGCCGATCGGCGCGCGCCAGCGCCTGGCGGTACAACTCGCCGCCGCCGATCACCATCACCGGCCCGTCGCCGGCCAGCTTCAATGCATGGCCCAGCGAGCCGGCCAGCTCGACGCCTTCGGGAGCCGTGCTCAGCGTGCGACTGACGACCAGGTTGCGCCGCCCCGGCAACGCCCGGCCGATCGAGGCAAAGGTCTTGCGCCCCATCACCACCGGATGGCCGAGCGTGACGGCCTTGAAATGCTTCAGATCGGCCGGCAGATGCCACGGCATCCGCCCGTCGATGCCGATCACCCGATTGCGCGCCATCGCCGCGACGAGGACAAGTTCCTGGCCCATGGCGCTCAAACCGCAATCGGCGCCTTGATCGGCGGGTGAGCCTGGTAGCCGACCAACTCGAAATCCTCGAACACAAAGTCTTCCAGCCGGGCCCGGTCCGGGTTCAGGCGCATCTCGGGCAGCGGATAGGGTTCGCGCGCGAGCTGGGTGTGGACCTGGTCGAGGTGGTTGAGGTAGATGTGTGCGTCGCCGAAGGTGTGGATGAACTCGGCCGCCTGCAGGCCGGTGACCTGGGCGACCATCTGCAGCAGCAGCGCGTAGGAGGCGATGTTGAACGGCACGCCGAGGAAGCAGTCGGCGCTGCGCTGGTAGAGCTGCAGGCTGAGCTTGCCGTCGGCGACCCAGAACTGGAACAGGGTGTGACAGGGCGCCAGCGCCATGCGCCCGGCGGCGACGTTGTCGGCCGGTGACAGCCGTTCGTCCGGAACCGTGACCGGATTCCAGGCCGAGACCAGGTGGCGGCGCGAATCCGGTCGCCGACGGATGCGCTCGACGATCGCGGCGAGCTGGTCGAATTCGCCGCCGCCGGGCAGCGGCCAGGCGCGCCACTGGCGACCGTAGATCGGCCCGAGCTCGCCGTGCGCGTCGGCCCACTCGTCCCAGATCGTCACGCCATGTTCGTTCAGGTACGCGATGTTGGTCTCGCCGCGGATGAACCACAGAAGCTCGTGGATGATCGACTTGAGGTGGACTTTCTTGGTTGTGACCAACGGGAAGCCGTCGGCCAGATCGAAGCGCAGCTGGTGGCCGAACACGCTCAGCGTGCCGGTGCCGGTGCGGTCGGCCTTGGTGACGCCGTGTTCGAGCACGCGCTGCAGCAGTTCGTGATATGCCTTCATGCCGGTCTCCGATAAGCCCACAGCATCAACGCGATGCCGGCAATGAACATCGGCAACGACAACAGCTGGCCCATGGTCAGCCAGTCGAATGCGACAAAGCCCAGGTGCGCGTCGGGTTCGCGAAAGAATTCGGCCAGGCTGCGAAACACCGCATAGCCGGCCAGGAACAGGCCGCCGACGGCGCCGGTCGGACGCGGTCGGCGCGCAAACCACCAGACCAGAACGAATAACAGCAGTCCTTCCAGTGCCGCCTGGTAGAGCTGCGAGGGATGGCGCGCCAGCCCGTCCAGCGCACCCGAACGCCAGGCCTGTTCCAGGGTCTGTCCGGCCAGGTCCTCGGCGCGCAGGGAGTTCGGGAAGATCATGGCCCAGGGATGTTCGCTCACCCGTCCCCAAAGCTCGCCGCCGATGAAGTTTCCGATGCGTCCGCAGGCCAGCCCCAGCGGCCCGACCTGGGCAACGAAATCGCCCAGCTTGAGAAAGCCAATGCCGTGATGGCGCGCATACAGCCACAAGGTCACCAGCACACCGGCCAGACCGCCGTGGAAGGACATGCCGCCGTCGTGAATCCACAGCGGATACAGCGGGTCGGCAAACCAGAACTCCAGCCCATAGAACAACACGTAGCCGAGTCGACCACCGACGATGACGCCGATCACGCCCCAGAAGATCAGATCGCCGACCTGCACCGGTGCCAGCGGCCAGTGCGGCGCCTGCGCACGGCGCTTGAGCAACCACCAGCACGAGGCAAATGCCACCAGGTAGGTAATGCCGTACCAGTGGATCTGCCAGAACCCGAGATCGAGCGCGACCGGGTCGATGTCGACAAGCAGCGGACGGCCGCTCATGGCGCTCCAGCGAGACGAGAAGGAAGGTCATCATTGTAATCGACCATCGCTGTGGTGCTACGCTGACGCGCCCTTCAATCGAGTCCCCGAACGTGCCCGACGCCGCTCGTCCCAACCATTCATTCACGCGCGCGCTGGCGGCCCTGCTGGCCGGGCTGCTGGCGATGACCGCGGCGGCACAAACCCGGCCGCCCGAACGCTGGATCAGCCTGGCGCCGCACCTGACCGAGCTGGTGTTCGCTGCCGGTGCCGGCGAGCGGCTGGTCGGGGTGGTGGAGTGGAGTGATTTCCCGGCGGCTGCGACCGAACTGCCACGCATCGGCGATGCGTTTCGATTCGATTTCGAACGCATTCTGCGACTTCAGGCCACGCATGCCCTGGCCTGGGCGGGCGGAACACCGGGACCGGCGATTGAGCGCCTGCGCGAGTTGGGGTTGACGGTCAAGGTGATCGAGACGGCCACGCTGGATGCGATTGGCGTGGCGCTGGAGACGCTGGCCCGCCGCGCCGACGATCCAGCTCCGGGGCTGCTCGCGGCCCAGCGCTACCGCGCCGAGCTGGACAGACTGCGCACCCGCAGCCATGCCAAGCCGAAACCGGTGCGACTGTTCTACCAGGTCTCGCCGCGGCCGCTGTTCACGCTCGGCGGCGGCCATCCGGTCAACGAGGTGTTCGCGTTGTGCGGCGCGACCAACGTGTTTGCCGACAGCGGCGCGCGCGCGTTGAACATTGATGTCGAAACGCTGCTCGCGCGCGACCCGGACGCGATCGTGCTCGGCCGCGAACCGACCCGTGTCGAGCCGGAACTACCACCCTGGCGCGATCTGCCGGGGCTGCGCGCGGCGCGCTGCGAGCAGGTACTGGCGATCGATCCGGACTTTCTGGTGCGCGCCACACCGCGCATGCTCGAAGGCGCAAAGCTGCTGTGCGACTGGCTGGATACGGTCGTGCGCACGGCCCAGGAGTCGGACTGTCGGCCCGGCGGACCGTAAAAATCCGGCCTCAGGTTGTCACGGCCTTCTCGCGCGGACGCAGCAGCCAGCGCGCCAGCGCCGGCAGCAACAGCATCGCACCGACCATGTTCAGCACAAACATGAAGGCCAGCAGGATGCCCATGTCGGCCTGGAACTTCAGCGCCGAGAACATCCACGTGCCGACACCCACGGCCAGCGTAATGGCCGTGAACAGCACCGCGCGTCCGGTCAGTCTGAGCGTGCGCATATAGGCTTCATCCAGCGCAACGCCTTGATCGAGGTACTCGCGCATGCGACTGAAGATGTAGATCCCGTAATCGACCCCGATCCCCACACCCAGGGCCACTACCGGCAGCGTATTGACCTTCAGACCAATGTTGAGCGCGGCCATCAGGGTGTAGGCCAGATAGCTGACCAGCACCAGCGGCAGCACGATGCAGGCCGTCGCCAGGATAGAACGGAAGGTCAGCAGGCAAAGGATGACGATCGCGCCATAGACGTAGATCAGGATCGGCGTCTGGGCCGCGGCGACGACCTCGTTGGTTGCCGCCATCACGCCGGCATTGCCGGTCGCAAGCCGGAAGCGCAGGCAATCCTCGGTCGGTGCCACAAGGTTGCGGCACACTTCGTCCTGATTCAATTCGGGTGCCGGTTGGCCGGCAATCAGGCCGATATCACGGGCAAACCGGACCAGGCCGTTGCCCTCGACAGCAGCGCCAGTGCCGGAATCGGCCAGCACGAGCTCGGGCTCCATCTGCAACTCGTCGCGCAGCTGCTTGACCCTGGTGACGACCCGGTCGATGGTCTCGGATTTGTGATCCTCGAGGAACACCAGCACCGGCATCGCGCTGCAGTCGCGGTTGAGCAGGCCGGTGTCGGTGTCGATGTTCTGCAAGGCCTGACGCATCAGGAACGGATCGCTGGGCAGTACACGCCAGCGCAGGTTGCCTTCGTTCCAGCCGGCGTTGACGACCTTGGCCACCATCGGCAGCGTCAGGACTTTCTGCACGCCCTCGACCTGGCGCACTTCCCAGGCAAACTGGTCGATGTGGCGCATGACCTCGGCATTCTCGGTGCAGGCGTTGGCACTGGTCTCGGCGATGATGCCGATCTGGTCCACACCCAGCGCAAAGCGCTCGCTGATCAAGCGGGCATCGCGGTTGTAGCGCGCGTCCTCGCGCAGCTCGGGCACGCCGGCCTCGGAGTCGCCGATTTTCAGGCCCTGCGACTGGACATAGGCCCAGGCAAACAGAGCCACGGCAACCATGATCGTGATCGCCGCCGGCAGCGGTCGCGTGAAATGCGACAGCGCCCGCCAGATGCCCGAGGTGCGTGCGGCCTTGGCGTACAAGCGCTCGCGGAACTGCTGGCCGTTGCGCACGTGCGCATACGACAACAGCACCGGCAGCAGCAGCAGATTGGTCAGAATGATCACCGCCACACCGATGCTTGCCGTCAGCGCCAGCTCCTGAATGATGCGGATGTTGATCAGGTAGATCGCCAGGAAACCGATGGTGTCGCTCAACAGCGCGATCGATCCCGGCGCCAGCAGGCGTGCCAGCGTTGCACGCGCAGCATCGAGGCTGGAGGCAATCGGGTAGTCGGCCGTGCTTTCGTTGCGCCGATGCAATGAGGCGGGCGAATGGCCACCGAAGAACTTCTCGGCGCTCCAGCCGCTGATCATCTGCACGCCGTGACTGACGCCGA
Organism: Wenzhouxiangellaceae bacterium; assembly: GCA_032251355.1. GTDB lineage: Bacteria > Pseudomonadota > Gammaproteobacteria > Xanthomonadales > Wenzhouxiangellaceae. The sequence goes on along the minus strand of JAVVDV010000003.1, from coordinate 61,404 downwards.
TCGCGAAGATCAGGAATGGCGTCAGGATATTCATCGGGTCGATGCCGAAACCCATCAGGTTGAGCACGCCGAGCTGCCAGATGACCGCCACGGTCGAACAGACCAGCGGCAGCACGGTCAGCCACAACGATTTCGAATAAAACGCCAGCAGCACCGCCGTGATCAGGAAAGCCACACCGAAGTAGGCGATCACGCCGCGGGCACCATCGGCGATGTCGCCGACAATCTTGGCAAAACCGATGATGTGAACGCTATGACGATCGTTCTCGAATTCGCTGCGGATGCCCTCGAGCTGGGCGGCGACGGCCTGGTAGTCCAGCTTCTCGCCGGTCTCCGGATTGCTCTCCATCAGGTTGGCCCAGACCATCGCGCCGGAGAAATCTTCGGCCACCAGCCGCCCGATCTCGCCGGATTTGATGATGTTCGAGCGCACCACCTCCATCATCTCGGGCGTGGGCTGGAAATCGGCCGGGATCACGTTGCCGCCGGCAAATCCGTCCTCGACCACCTCGACGAAGCGCACATTGGGCGTGAAGATCGAGCGCACGCTGGCGCGATTGACACCGGGTAGCAGGAACACCCGGTTACTGATGGCCTCGAAGGCCTCGAAGAACTCGGGCGTAAACATGTTGCCGTCGACCGCCATCAAGGAAACCAGCACGCGGTTGGCGCCGCCGAACTCCTCGTAGAACTGGAAGGTCTGCATGTACTCGTGATCGAGCGGCAGCTGCTTCTTGAAACCGGCATCGACGCGAAGCTGCATCAGCGAGAACAGCATCGCCAGCGTGCCGAGCACGAACACCACCAGCACCAGCGGCCGCGCCGACAGCAGCGCAGAGGCCAGGCGGGCGGCAAAGCCTTCCCTGCGATTCACGTCATCGCGGCTCATGGCGCACTCCATCTTCACCGACCAGGATCAGGCCGTCGGCAGCGCCTGCGACTGCGGCGTAGTCGCTGCCCAAGCGGTCTTCCTCGCGCTGCAGGCGACCTGAGTGGTCAAGGTAAACGCGGCTGGCACCGGATCCGACCATGATGATTTCGTTGCCGACGCGGGCATCGCCCAGCAGTGTCTGCTGGCCCGGCGCATCGAGATCGGACCAGCTCTCACCGCCATCGCAGCTGCGCTGGACATGGCCGCGCAAGCCGTAGCTGACGACGCAGGATTCCAACTCCGCCAGCCCGAACATCGAGCCCGAGTACGGAAACCGGAACGCAGTCCAGGTCTCGCCGTTGTCATCGGAGCGGAATCCGTAACCGCGCTCGGCGGCAATGATCAGCCGCCCACTCGCCAACTCCAGAACGGCATTGAGGTGACATTCCTGAAACTCGTAGCAGCCCCGGTCGACCATGTCCAGCGGATCGGTGCCACCGGCGAACTCGAAGTCGTCCGGCAGCGTGTCGTAGCCGCCCTGGGCGCGCGCAACCGCCGCCCAGTCAATGTCTTCATCGACGATGCGGTCGGCAATTCGCTCGACCTCCCAGCTCTGACCCCCATCACGCGTCACCATGTAGCGGCCGTAGGCACCGATTGCGATCCCTTCATTCGGGCTGGTGAACAGGATGTCGAACAGCGGCTCGGAGGCCTCGGATTCGAAGTGCTTCAACACCCAGTTGCGACCAGCGTCCAGGCTTTGCAGAATCGTCGAATCGTGGCCCACTGCCCACAGCTGACCGTCTCGGACCGTCGCGCGCGTAAGCGTGGACCGCACCGGCACCTGCTCGGCCTGCGACCAGTTCTTGCCATCAGGCGAACGCAGCACGTGGCCGCGCTCGCCGACGGCGACGAAGCCGGCACCGGGCACATCGATCACGTGCAACAGCAGGCTCTGCGAGGCCAACGGTGCCTTGACCGCCGGCTGGGGATCGAACGACTCTGCGGCCAGATGGTCGCCGGCCGCCAGCCCAAAGGCCAGCAGCACGGTAATCATCAAGCCACCTAAGGGGGAGAGATTGGGCATGGGCGGGTTCCGGGAACGCACGGAAAATCGGCGAAGCCGGACGGGCCGGCTTCACCCTGTTGCTGTTGCCGCGACGCGATCAACGGCGTCCGCGGGTGCGCAGTGCCTGCGGCGTGTAGTTACCAACCGGCAGTTCGACGTTGAACGTATTGACCGGATCCTGGTTGTCAACACCAACAGCTACGTAGCGACCTGACAGCAGGTCCATGTGGGTTTCCATCGTTGACCAGAACGTCGGCACGTCGTAGTAGTTGATCGAGTGCGCTTCCGAGGCGCGCCATAACTGGCCGCGCTGGTCGTAATGGTCGATCAACAGAATCTGGTAGGAATCCTCGTCGAGGTAGTAGGTGCGGCGCGAGTTGATGTGACGCGTATCCGAGCGCAGCCGGGCATCGATCACCCACACCCGATGCAACTCGTAGCGCATGTACTGCGGGTCGAGATGTCCGGGCATGACCAAGTCATCGGCGGTCACGTCACCGGCATGGGCCTTGTAGGAGTTGTAAGGCACATACATTTCGCGCTTGCCGACGACTTCCCAATCGAAGCGGTCCATCGCACCGTTGAACATGTCGGTCATGTCATTGGTGCGGAGCCCGTCCGAGGCAGTACCCGGGTTGTCGTAGGCAACGTTGGGCGCACGCCGCACGCGGCGTTGACCCGGATTGTAGATCCAGGCCTGGCGCGGCTGCGCGATCTGGTTGAGGGTTTCATGCACCAGCAGGATGTTCCCGGCCAGGCGCGCCGGTGATTCCACTTCCTGGAAGAAGTACAACAGGATGTTGTTGGTGTCCTCAAGGGTCATGCCTTCCTTGTAGTAAAGCCCCAGCAGTTCCTCGCGCAGCTTGACGAGCTGGTAGGCGCCACCGGTGGTCGGCGCCACCTGGTTGTTGAAGCGCGTACCGCCGATGCCCTTGAACTTGAGCTTGTGGTTCCACATCAGCTGGTAGGCATCCTGCGCCAACGGGAACGGGAAGCCCTCGGCGGCATCGACCACGCCCTCGCCGTTGGCCACCAGCTTCGCCGTCGACGCGTTGGCAATCGACATCTCGTAGGTGCGTGCCGGGAATGAGGCCGAGCGGTGGGTCGGATACACATCCATGTAGTAGGTATCCGGATAACGCTCGAAGGTTGCGATCTGCCCAACCGAAAGTTGCTCGGCGTACTCGCGGAAGTTCTGCCCGGTAATGCGGAACTTCGGCGCGTCGGCCGCGAACGGATCGGGATGGCGATCACCAGGCTTGAAGCCGGCCGGCCAGTCTGCGCGGGTAATCCCGCCATCCCAGGCCGGAATGGTACCGGCCGCGTTGCCGGCCTTCGGCGAACCCATCGGCGTCAGATCGTTACCCAGGCGGGCAATGTTCTGCGGTGAGTTCGGGATGATGCCGACAGCGGCGTCCTGGGCCCAGGTCGGCGTGGCCGACAATGCAAGCACAGCGCAGGTCACCGGAAGCAGGATTCCGGCCGCACGCCGGAGAGGATTGAATGAATGCAGGGTCATGAGGGGTTCTCCGAATCAGAACGAGTAGCTAAGCGCGGCCGAGGCGAAATCGCGGTCCAGCAGCAGGTTGCGGTTGCCGCCACCGAAGAAGCTGGTGAAACCGAGGTCCAGCCGCCAGCGGTTGAGCCGTGAGAAGCTACCGGCCAGCGTCAGCGACTTGCGATCTTCAACGAAATTGCCCCCCGGCCCCGGGGAGACTCCGTTGACGTCATGATTGAAGGCCACTCGCGGCGTGAAGTTCCAGGCCGTACCAAGGAACGAGTTGTAGGTCGGCGCCACGACCAGTCGGTAGCCCCAACTGAAGCTGGTGGCAAAGCCGTCGGTCTCGGTGACCGGGTTGCGCAGATCGCCACCGTTGAGTTCGCTGCCCAGACCACCGCCGGTATCGGTCCCGGGACCGTTGAAGCGCAGGTTTTCGCGGTTGGGCAGATCCCAGACCTGCATCGCACCGACTTCACCGACCAGCGCCATGTCGTTGGCGCCCAGCCATGCGATGGGCCCGGTCAGGCGCGTCATGGTCATCTGCGCGCGCGAGACCTCGCGCCGCATGTACCCTTGAATCGGCGCACCCGGCTCGAAATCGCCGAGCTGGCTGCGGAAGCGCAGCGCCGGCTCGGGGATCACCGCGTTGAGCGGCGACAGCCCCGCGAACAGCACCTCGACATCATCGATCTGCAGCGGCAGATTGGGCGAGTAGCTGACCTCGCCCTGCAGAGCCCACTTGCTGTCGAACACCGTGGTGTTGAAGCTGCCGGCGATCACGTCGATATCTTCGGGGTAGACGATGTTGAAGCGCCCCGAGGCCGTGCTGGTGTTGGTGACCGTGGTACCACTGATCAGCGGCAGTCGGCTGTGGTAGTGCAGGTAGAACAGGCCGAACTCGGTGTCGTTGAGCCACGGCGCGAAGTAGCGTGCGGCCAGGCCGAACTCGCCGGTCAGGTCGGGGAACGAACCGGTGTCTTCGGGACGATCGTCCGGTCCACGCGGCAGCCCGGCGGCCGGAAAACAGGTGATCGGCGTCGGATCGACGCCGCAACCGGGGATCGGCAAGGGCTGATCACTGAAGCGGCCGAAGCCCAGCATGGCGTACTGGCCACCATCGACGGCAAAGTCATTGGTGGAGAAGAATGAACCTCGAGCTTCGGGCTCGACGCGATCCCATTCGAAGAACAGGATGGCCTCCACCGAAAGATTCTGCGAGATTTCCAGCGACGACCAACTCATCGCCAGCGGAATGAATGCATCGCGCAACTCGGCACCGGCGGTACGAATTGCGGTGACATCGACCGGGTTGAGCACGCTCAGCCCACCCGGGATGAACGTGCTCTCACCCCAGCTGACCACCTGGCGCCCGAGACGGGTCGTGAACAGCCGGCCATCGATATCAAAGTCCCCATAGACGTAGGCATCAAGCAGGCGACCGCGCTGGCCGACAAAATCGCGCGCGTCCGAGCTCAGCGCATCCTTGTTATTGAGCTTGAAATCGTGGAAGAAGTTGCCACGCAGGAAGACCCCGTAGTTCTTGTAGCTGAACGACAGCTCGGAGGTGATGCGTGCCTGGTTGAAGATCAGCTCGCCGGAGTCGAAATTCAGGTTGCCGTCGTCGGAGTTGTTCGAGAACCGCCCCGGCGCGAGCACCTGCTGCTCGATCGGCAGCAGCGAAATGGCCGGATTGAAGTGCTCCTTGCCGACCATCCTGTTCTTGCGATCCTCAACCCTGACGCCCATCGAGTAGGCCACGGTGGTGTCGATACGCAGCGAGTAGTCCGTCCCGCTGAAGTCCAGCGCGAGCGCCGAGCTACCGCTCAGCGCCAAGCCGATGGCACCGGCCAGAAGCGACGGACGGAGCGCGTTTGCGAAGAGGTTTTGCTGTTTGTTCATGACGTCAATCTCCTGGCTGCGCTCAGTTGTTACGGATGACCGAGGTGTCGTTGACCTGCACGGCGGTACCGCCGGACAGGATCAGCGTCGCCGCCTGGGTCTGCATCTCGATGGTCACGGCCGGGTTGGCCGAGGGATCCAGCAGCGAACCGTGCGAGCCGGAAGTGAAACGTGTCGCACCCAGCACACCGGCCGGATCCTGCACCGAGCCGGTAATCGGCGGCAGACCCATGACCCGGATCAGCGGCTCGGTACCCGACAGCGGCGCACCTTCAACGGCATTCGGGATCACCGTATCGCCGGCCACCTGGTGCAGCACGATGGCGTTGGCCTGGGTGGCAACGGCCGCCCAGTTGATCGGGTCGGCCGAATCGATCACGGTCTGCGCCGCGCCCAGGAACTGGAAGAAGGCCGGCGAACCCGGCTCAACACCCGACGCCTGCAACCCGGCACGAATGACCGGCCCGAAGGTCTGCGAGCCGTTGAGCAGGTTGGCAATACCGCCACCCGGTACGGATAGCAGTGCGGTGTTGACGGTCGGCTCGACGGCAAGGAAACCGGTGCCGACGATCGAGCCCAGCGACAGGCCGACGAAGCTGATGTTTGAACCGTCGAAATCCGACAGCCCGTCAGCGTCAAGATCCATGAATGGAATGTTGAGCGCCAGCGACGACAGGTCAATCTGACCCTGGCGCACGTTGTCACGCGAGGTCAGCAGGCTGGGCAGGTTGATGAAGAACGCGCCGGACGAATCGATCTGGCCGTCGGGGCCGGGCGCGCCGGTGGCGTTGTCCTGCAAGTCCAGATCGAAGGTACGCTCGTTGGCAATCGGCGCGAACGGGGTGTTGCCGACATACAGCGCAGCCAAGGGCTGGGTCGGATCGAGCGGATTGGTCTGAGTGATGCCATGCAGCGGCAGGTCCATCGACACCACGGCAAAGCCGATCGACGCCATGGTATCCGCCAGCGCCAGCGCTTGCGAACGGTTGCCGGTGATGCCGTGCTGGAAGATCACCACCGGCCAGCCGGCAGCCGGACGAACCTGGCCGGAGAACGCGTTCGGGACGGTGACCAGGATCGGCACGGTCTGGCGGTCCTTCTCGACCGGGATCGGGTTGGCGACGGTGACGTTGGTCGAGGTCGGATCCAGCCCGAGGCCATCGAACGGCGGCACGTAGTTGCCCGGCGAGGCCTGCCAGAACTCGTTGACCGGCGCGGCCGGATTTTCCGCGCTCGGCACCCCGAGGAAGTACGGCAACTCGGTCACGCCAATGAACAGATCGGCGATTCCGGGTGAAGCGCCCGGCGGCAGCACGTCGGCGGTGGTCAGCCCGGTCGGCGCCAGTAGCGACGAGGTCGGCGACAGGATCGAACGCACCACGTTGAGCACCGGCGTGATTGCCTGGGTGGTGGCGGTCCACGACAGAACGATGCGATCACGCGGAATACCGAACGCCTCGGCTGCGGATTCCTGCGCATTGACCAATTGGCGCAGCGGCTCCAGCGCCCGGGCGGTGGCGTTGTCCAGCAGCGGGTCGGTGCTCACCCCCGAGGCCGTGACCAGCGGCTCGGTGCGCTTGGTCAGGAAATAGGTCTGCGAAGGCGTGGCCACGTTGCCGGCCGGATCGCGGAAGTCGTCGGTGACCAGCGCCATGTAGCCGGTCATCTCCTTGAGCGGGGTCAGCGGCACCAGTGCGATGGTCTGCCCGGTCGGATCGGCCGGCGACCGCACCGCCACGTAATCGCGGCCCGGTGTCAATTCGCGGACGATGCGCTGAACGGCAATCGTACCGAACGCGAACTGGACTTCGAAAAAGCGCACGCTGTTGCCGGCGACCAGACTGTTCGGATCGAACGGATCGGAGAAACTGAACGTCCACGGCGAAACGGTTCCGAAGCCATCGAGCGCGTTCAGCGCCACCTGGGGATCGCCGAAGTTATTCGGATCGGCAACCGGGATGTTCAGCGTCAGGTCGCCGCTGCCCGACAGCAGCAGGTTGTTGGGAAACGGAATGGCGCCGCCGGCCGGATCGAATACCGCGGTCAGGGTGTCCGTCGTGGGATTTCCGTCCGGATTGATCGTCGGCGGGGCGGGCACGGCTCTGGGCGTACTGGAACTGCCGCCGCAACCGGCCAGGATGGCCGCGACTACGGCCAGAACCGGGATGACACGAAACTTCATCTACTTTCTCCCCGAATGTAAGGATCGGTTGTTATGGATACCAGACCGGGCACGACACCGGCAACCCAGTCGCCGGTCAGCGTTCGCACGCCGCGCCCGAGGCGCTACCAATGATAGTCAGACAGGTTGTCGCCGCACAAGTGGCGCAACCACCTTTTCCGTCGCAATCGTTGCGTAAGGTACCGCAAAAGCGGAGCACAAAGCAAAGTGCGATGCACCAGCCAGCGAATCACTCCGGTAGACTCCGGCCGCATGGACCCATCCGCAGCTGCACCGGCTTCCCTCATGCCCGTCCGGCACGCCGGCCAATGAACGCCCCCACGCTGCGTCTGGCGATCGGGCCCGGCCTGCTGATGGCCGCGGCCGCGGTCGGCGTCTCGCACCTGGTCCAGGCCACCCGGGCCGGCGCGCTGTATGGCCTGGCGCTGCTCGGCATCATGCTGGCCGGCTGCCTGTTCAAGTACCCGTTTCTGGAATTCGGGCCGCGCTATGCTGCCGCCACCGGCGAACACATGATCCTCGGCTACCGGCGACTGGGTCGCTGGGCCTGGGGAATCTACGGGCTGCTGACCGTATCGACCATGTTCATCGTGCTGGCCAGCGTGACGCTGGTGACAGCCGGCCTGGCCGGCGCACTGTTCGGACTCGGGATCGGCGTCGAGTGGCTGGCCGCCGCGGTGCTGACCGGCTGTGCCGCGCTGCTGATCATCGGCCACTACCGCTGGCTGGATCGGCTGATGAAGGTGGTGATGTCGGTACTGGCGCTGGCCACGCTGATCGCGGTGATCAGTGCACTGACCGTCGCCGGCGGCAATGTACCGGCCGAGTCCGGCACTGCGGTCGTGCGGCAGGTGACGGTCTGGAACTCGGCCGGACTCGCCTTCACGCTGGCCTTGCTGGGCTGGATGCCGATCCCGCTGGACTCGGCCGCCTGGCATTCGCTGTGGACACTGGAGCGGGCCCGCAATACCGGTCACCGGCCGAGCGTGCGTGAAGCCGGGATCGACTTTGCCATCGGCTACGGCGGCGCGGTCGTGCTGGCCGTCGCCTTCTTGCTGCTCGGAGCGCTGATGCTGCACGGCAGCGGCGAACCGCTGGCCGACTCGGCGGTCGGTTTTGCCAGCCAACTGGTCGATGCTTATGCGCGCAGCCTCGGCGCCTGGGCCGGTCCGCTGATTGCGTTTGCCGCGCTGGCGACGATGTTTTCGACCACGCTGACGGTTTGCGATGCCTTTCCGCGCGTGCTGCGCGCGCTGCTTGAACCGGTCGCCGGCGAACAGGCCGCTGATCTGCCCGGGCATCGCCGACGCTACATTGCGGCCATGCTGACGGTCATGGCCGGAGCCTGGCTGGTGATTGCCGCGTTCGGCGGCCAGTTCACGCGTCTGATCGATTTCATCACCACGGTTTCGTTCCTGTCCGCGCCGGTGCTGGCGTGGATGAACCTGCGACTGGTCACCAGCGCCCATGTACCGAGTGCCGCACGGCCACCACGCTGGCTGCGGGCACTGGCCTGGGCCGGGCTGGCGTTCCTGGTGCTGTTCGCCGCCACCTGGCTGGGCTGGCGCATGGGCCTGCTGGAAAAATGGTTGGGCGCCTGAATCACGCACGCCGGCTGACAAGCACGATTTCTTGCACGATTGGCCGCACGAGCGGCAGTCCCCGGCAGGCTTTGTACTACACTAGCCATTCCTAGCGCACCACGCCCCGGCGCGGTGCCGCTCCCGCAACCCATTCAACACCAAGACCCCATTCATGTTCAAACGCTTGCGCGGCCTGTTTTCCAATGACCTGTCCATCGATCTGGGCACGGCCAACACCCTGATTTTCGTACGCGGACAGGGCATCGTTCTCAACGAACCCTCGGTCGTGGCGGTGCGCATGGACCGCGGTCCGGGCGGGCCGCAGAACGTCGCTTCGGTCGGGCTGGAGGCCAAGCAGATGCTCGGCCGCACGCCCGGCAACATCCGCACCGTCCGGCCGATGAAGGACGGCGTGATCGCCGATTTCGACATGACCGAACAGATGCTTCAGCACTTTATCCGCAAGGTCCATTCCAGCCGCGTGCTGCGGCCCAGTCCGCGCGTGCTGGTGTGCGTGCCGTGTTCGTCGACCCAGGTCGAGCGGCGTGCGATCAAGGAATCGGCCGAGGGCGCCGGTGCGCGCGAGGTATTCCTGATCGAAGAACCGATGGCCGCGGCCATCGGTGCCGGCATCCCGATCCACGAAGCGCGCGGCTCGATGGTGCTCGACATCGGCGGCGGCACCTCGGAAGTCGCAGTGATCTCGCTCAACGGTATTGTCTATTCGACCTCGATCCGGGTCGGTGGCGATCACTTCGACGAGGCCATCATCAATTACGTCCGGCGCGCCTACGGCACCCTGATCGGCGAGGCTTCGGCCGAGCGCATCAAGCTGGAGATCGGTTGCGCCTACCCATTGCCGGAACCGCGCGAAATGGAAATCTCCGGCCGCAACCTGGCCGAAGGCGTGCCGAAGATGATCACGCTGAACTCCAACGAAATTCTCGACGCGCTGTCGGAACCCCTTTCAGGCATCACCGCTGCGGTCAAGACCGCGCTCGAGCAGACCCCGCCGGAGCTGTGTGCCGATGTCGCCGAAACCGGCATCGTGCTGACCGGTGGCGGCGCACTGCTCAAGCAGTTCGACAAGCTGCTGATGGAAGAAACCGGCCTGCCGGTGATCATCGCCGAGGATCCGTTGACCTGTGTCGCCCGCGGCGGCGGCCGGGCGCTGGAGATGATGGACCAGAATCGCGGCGACTTCTTCGCCACCTGAACATGATCACGGACGTGGCCCGCTCGCGTCCCGACTCGGCCACGGCTGCAGCATGAACGCGCCGGGACGCGACCCCCATTCCATGGTGCCGGCTGCGGTTGCCGGCACCGCGCGGCTGATGGCTTACGCGCTGCTGGCGATCAGCCTGATGACCCTGGATCATCGCGGCCACTATGTCGAGCGTGTGCGCGCCCAGGCACTGCAACTGGCCGAGCCGATCTACCACCTGGTCGACCTGCCGTTTCGTCTCGCCCGGCAGTTGCAAACCCATCTGCTGCGCCAGCAGATACTGGCCAACCAGCGCGATGCGCTGACCACGACCCTGATGCAGCTGCGCGCGGAGCTGGTCCAGTTCGACGACCTGCAACGGGAAAATGCCGAGTTGCGCGCGCGGCTGGGCGTGGCCGCGCGCCAGCGCCCGGGCACACTCGCGGCCGAGCTGGCTGCGGTTGATCTCGACCCCTTCAGCCATCGCATCCTGGTGCGGCGCGGAGCGGCCGACGGCGTGGTTCGCGGCATGCCTGTGATCGACGACCTGGGCGTACTCGGCCAGGTCGACCGGGTGCTGCACCATGCCGCCGATGTGGTGCTGATCACCGATCCCGACCACGCGCTGCCGGTCCAGGTCCAGCCCGGCGGCGAACGCACCATCGCCTACGGCTCCGGCGCCTTCGACACGCTGCGGCTCGACGATCTGCCGATGAACACCCGCATCGAGCCGGGCAGCCTGGTCGTGACTTCGGGCCTGGGCGGACGCTTCCCGGCCGGTCTGCCGGTCGCGCGCGTTACCCGCGTGCAACGCCCGCCGGGGGAATCGTTCGCACGCGCCGAAGCACGGCCGCTGGCGGCGATGGGCCGCAATCGCTTCGTGCTGCTGCTGCGCCCGGTCGAGATGGAACAGCCGTCACAGCCGCCCCCCGAAACTCGCAGCGAGATCGAGACGCACACCGAAACCGGCATCAGCGCCGATGCGGTCGAGTCCGGCACCCCCGACACCACCGACGGCACGGCGAGCGACGCCGACGAGGAAACAGCATGAGGCGCGCACGCCGCTGGCTGCTGCCGCTGACACTGCTGCTGGCAATGTTGCTCACGATCGTGCCACTGCCGCAACCGATCGCGCCGTGGCGTCCGCACTGGCTTGCGCTGGTGATGATCTACTGGCAGATCGAGACGCGCGCGCTGCGCGGCCTCGGCCAGCCGTTCGCGCTCGGGCTGGTGCTGGACCTGCTGACCGGCGCGCTGCTCGGCCAGCATGCGCTGGGACTGGTCATCATCAACTTCCTGGTCGGGCGCTTCCGCAACCGCATTCGCTTCTTCCCGATCTGGCAGCAGACACTGATCATCGGCGCGGTGCTGTTCAACGACCGCATCGTCAACCTGTGGATCGTCGGTCTGGTCGAGCGCGGCTGGCCGGGCTGGAACTGGTGGCTGCCGCCGCTGACCGCAATGCTGCTGTGGCCCTGGCTGTACCTGGCGATGGACCGGATGCGGCTGGCCTGGAGAACCGGCCGATGAACGGCTGGACCGCGATCGGCGGTGCCGATGCCGCCCGCGTCGGGCAGCTGGTCAACCGCCGCATCCTGCTGCTGGCTGGCCTGATGCTGCTGGCGCTGGCGTTGATTCTGGCCCGCTACGGGCAGTTGCAACTGATCGATGCGCACGAATACGCCAGCCAGGCCGAAAACAATCGCATCCGGCTGCGAGCGATCGCGCCCAACCGCGGCCTGATCTTCGACCGCAACGGCATCGCGCTGGCCGAGAACCGGCCCGCCTACCGGCTGGTGATGGTGCGCGAACGCGTGCCCGAACTGGACCCGGCGCTGGACGCAGTCGCCGCGCTGGTCGGACTGGACCGCGAGGAGCGCGAACAGGTGCGGTTGCGTGTCCTGGCGCGGCGACCCTTTCAGCCGGTGGTCATCAAGCCCGATCTGAGCGCCGACGAGGTGGCGCGCCTGGCGCTGGAACGTCACCGTCTGGACGGGCTGGAAATCGAACCCTACCTGGTCCGCCACTACCCCTACGGCGAGGCGCTGGCGCATGTGCTGGGCTATGTCGCGCGCCTGGACGAGGCCGACCTCGCGCGCCTGGACGGCGACAACTACCGCGCCACCACCCATACCGGCAAGCTCGGCCTCGAGCGCGAGTACGAGCACCGGCTGCACGGCACCACCGGCTTCGAGCGCGTCGAGACCAACGCTCAGGGCCGCACCCTGCGCGTGCTGGAGCGGCGTGCACCGGTGCCGGGCGACAACCTGCACCTGGGCCTGGACCTGTCCCTGCAACTCTCGGCGATCGAGGCGCTGGGCGACCTGCCCGGTGCGGTGGTGGTGCTGGATGTAGCCACCGGTCAGGTCCTGGCGCTGGTCAGCAAGCCCGGCTTCGACCCCAACCGCTTCGTCAACGGCATCAGCCATGCCGACTACCGGGCGCTGCTGGAATCGCGTCGGCGACCGCTATTCAACCGCTTTCTCAACGGCGGCTACGAACCGGGCTCGACGCTCAAGCCGTTCATCGCGCTGGCCGGTCTCGAGGCCGGTGTCATCTCGCCGGCGACCCGGGTGTTCTCCTCCGGCGCGTTTCGGCTGCCCGGCCACTCGCGCGAGTACCGCGACTGGCGCAAGGGCGGACACGGCTGGGTCGACCTGAGCGCCTCGCTGGAGCAATCGGTCAATACCTATTTCTACGAGTTGGCGCACAACCTCGGCATCGACGCGATCTCGCGCGAACTGGCGCTGTTCGGGTTCGGCCAGGCCACCGGCATCGACTTGCCGGGCGAATACCGCGGCGTACTGCCGAGCCGGGCGTGGAAGCAGCGCACGCTGAACCAGGCCTGGTTTCCGGGCGAGACGGTAATTACCGGCATTGGTCAGGGCTTCATGGTCGCCACACCGCTGCAGTTGGCCCAGGCCACGGCGATGCTGGCCGCGCGCGGCCGTGGCGTGTCGCCGCGACTGGTCCGACCCGAAGCTGCGGCCCAGCGCGTGCAGCACGCCACTGCGCATTGGGACGCGGTGTTCGAGGGGCTGCACGCGGTCGTGCACGGCAGCCGCGGCACCGCGCGAGCGATCCGTCCCGCCCTGCGCGGGGTGGAAATCGCCGGCAAGACCGGTACCGCCCAGGTGTTCACCCGGCCCGAGGACGAGGCCCGGGCGCGCGCGCAGGATGAGTTGCCGTGGTACCTGCGCAACCACGCCCTGTTCATCGCGTTTGCCCCCTGGGACGCGCCGCGCGTGGCCATCGTGGTAGTGGTCGAGCACGGCGGCGGCGGCGCTTCGGTCGCCGCACCGGTGGCCGCCGAAGTGCTGCCGCGCGCGCTGCAGATCCTGCCATGATCGCCTCGCCCCTGTTCCGCGCACTCGGCCGGATTCGGCTCGACCCCTGGCTGACCGGCCTGGTGCTGGCCCTGATGGTGCTGGGCCTGGGCGTGCTCTACAGTGCCGGCAATGCCGATCTGACGCTGGTGATCCGTCAGGCCACGCGCTTCGGCGTCGGGCTGAGCGTGATGCTGCTGGCCAGCCAGCTGTCGCCGGCAACGCTGCGTCGCTGGGCGCCGCTGGTGTATGTGGCCGGCATCCTTCTGCTGATCGCGGTGTTGCTGGTCGGCGTCGGTCGCGGCGCCGCGCGCTGGCTGGACCTGGGCCTGATTCGCTTCCAGCCGGCCGAGGCGATGAAACTTGCGGTGCCGCTGGCCGTGGCCGCCTGGCTGCACCGACGACCGCTGCCGCCGGGCCCGGCCGACATCCTGGTGGTGGTCGTGCTCGTGGCGCTGCCGGCCGGCTTGATCTTCCTGCAACCGGATCTGGGCACCGCCCTGCTGGTCGCCGCCGGTGGCGCATTCGTGCTGTTTGTCTCGGGCCTGCGCTGGCGCTGGATCGTGGCGGCGCTCGCAGCGATCGGCGCGGCCGCCCCGGTGGCCTGGGGCTACCTGCATGACTACCAGCGCAATCGCGTGTTGACCTTTCTCGATCCATCGTCGGACCCGCTCGGCCAGGGCTGGAACATCATCCAGTCCAAGATCGCGGTCGGCAGCGGCGGGCTGAGCGGTCGCGGCTGGCTGCACAGCACCCAGTCGCGGCTGGAATTCCTGCCCGAACCGCACACCGACTTCATCCTCTCGGTCGCCGCCGAGGAGTTCGGATTCGTCGGCATCTCGGCGCTGTTCGTGCTGTACTCGGCCATCCTGATGCGCGCGCTGTGGCTGGCATTGCGCGCGCGCGACGCCTTCGGTCGCATGTTCGGCGCCAGTCTGGCCTTTCTGTTCTTTCTGTATCTGCTGGTCAATGCCGCGATGGTCGCCGGCGCCATGCCGGTGGTCGGCGTGCCGCTGCCGCTGGTGAGCTACGGCGGCACCTCGGCGGTCACGCTGCTGACCGGCTTCGGTATCATCATGAGCCTGTACAGTCGCCGCAAGCTTCTGGCCGACTGATGCAGGCAACGGCCGCGGGCAGTCGCCGGGAATGATTCCGACGCGCGAGGGTCCATGTTTCGACCAACACGATGAATCGACCATGACGAAACGGTTCCGATCGATGACCGCCGCGGCCGCCCTGTTGCTGGCCGTCCCGGCACTGGCGGCCAATCAACATCCGGGCGCGGAAGCCTTTGCCGAGCAGCTGGCCGCCGAGCAGGGGCTGGATGCGGCCTGGGTGCGCGAAGTGCTGGCGCGCGCCGAGTACCGTCCGAACATCATCGAGGCGATCACGCGGCCGGCCGAAGCCAAGCCCTGGCACGAGTATCGCCAGATCTTCATCAAACCCGACCGCATCGAACAGGGCGTTGAATTCTGGCAGGAACATCGCGCGCTGCTCGAATCGATCGAGGCCGAGTTCGGCGTGCCGATCGAGATCGTGCTGGCGATCATCGGCGTTGAAACCCGCTACGGGCGCATCACCGGCAGCCACCGGGTGCTCGATGCGCTGGTGACGCTGGGTTTCTACTACCCGCGTCGTGGCACCTTCTTCAGCCGCGAGCTGGCCGAGTTCTTTCGCCTGAGCCGCGAGGAAAACCTGCCGCTGGAAGAAATCACCGGCTCGTATGCCGGCGCGATGGGCATCGGCCAGTTCATTCCGTCGAGCTACCGAGCCTACGCGGTCGACTTCGACAAATCCGGCGACCGCGACCTGTGGCGCTCGCTGCCCGACGCACTGGCCTCGGTCGCCAACTACCTGGCCGTGCACGGCTGGCGCGCCGACGAGCCGGCAGCCTTGCCGGCGCGGGCGGACACCGCACCGAGCGGCAACTTTCCAGTCAAACCGCAACACACCATCGGTCAACTGGCGGCAATAGACCTGCACTTCGATCGCGGCGGACTCGCGGCGGACACGCCGGCCACGGTGATCGAACTGGATGGTGCCGACGGCCCGGAACACTGGATCGGACTGACCAATTTCTATGTCATCACGCGCTATAACCGCTCGCCGCTCTACGCCATGGCCGTGCATCAGCTGGCCGGCGAGATTCGGCGTGCGCGCGATCGCAGCAGTGATGTCGACCCGGAGCCGGCACCGTGACCGTGGCGACATCGCGCCTGCTCGCGCTGGCTGCGCTCGCGCTGCTGCTGGCCGGCTGCGGCGGCAGCCGCGAGGTCCGCGACGGCGCCGGCCGACCGCTGGATCCGGACCGCATCGAAGTGCCCGAGCCGCGCCCGGAACCACGTGCCCGTTACGGCAACCACTCGCCCTACACGGTCAACGGCAAGACCTATCGGGTGCTGCCGTCCTCACGCGGCTACCGCGAGCGCGGACTGGCGTCGTGGTACGGCAGCAAGTTTCACGGCCGGCGCACCTCGTCGGGCGAACCGTTCGATATGTACAAGGTCTCGGCGGCCCACAAGACGCTGCCGCTGCCGACCTGGGTGGAGGTCACCAACCTCGACAATGGCCGCAAGCTCCAGGTGCGCGTCAACGATCGCGGGCCGTTCAAGGACGGACGGATCATCGATTTGTCCTATGCTGCAGCCGTGCGCCTGGGTGTCGTCGATGCCGGCACCGCACGGGTCGAGGTGCGCGCGCTGGATTTCGGTGGACAGACAGCGCTCACCGCACAGCGACCACTGTCGACCCCGGTGCAAATCCAGGCCGGCGCATTTTCCAGCCGTGACGCAGCCGAGCAGTTGGCCGACAAGCTGCGCGATGCCGGCCTGGACAAGGTCCGCGTGCAGCGAGGCCAGGCCGACAAATCCCGCGTCTGGCGCGTGCGCATGGGTCCGTTCTGGGATGCCGGCCATGCCCAGCGCCTGGTCGAGCGGCTGCTGGACCTTGGACTGGAAGCGCCGGTATTCGTTTACCCCTGACGGCGCCGCCCACCACGAACTGTTGCCATGGAGTTACCGATGTACCGTACCGTCTGCCGGATCGTCCTTGCCGCATTGCTGCTGCCGTCGCTGGCGCTGGGACAGGTGCCAGCTGCACCCCAGGTCGGAGCGACCAGCTACGTGCTGATCGACTTCCATTCCGGCCAGCGACTGGCCGAGCAGCAACCCGACCTGCGGGTCGAGCCTGCCAGCATCACCAAGCTGATGACCAGCTACGTGGTGTTTCGCGAACTGGCCGCCGAGCGGCTGGCGCTGGATGATCTCGTGCGCGTCAGCGAAACCGCCTGGCGCACCGGCGGATCGCGCATGTTCATCGAAGTCGGGAACGAAGTTGCGGTGGTCGACCTGCTGCGCGGCGTGATCATCCAATCGGGCAACGACGCCTCGGTCGCATTGGCCGAGCATATCGCCGGTTCGGAGGAAGTGTTCGCCGGAATGATGAATGCCGAGGCAAAGCGTCTGGGCATGGACAGCACTCACTACATGAACGCCACCGGTCTGCCGCACCCGGAGCATTACACCACCGCGGCCGATGTCGCGCGGCTTTCGCGCGCACTGATCGAGGAGTTCCCCGAGTACTACGCATGGTATTCCGAGCGCGAGTTCACCTGGAACGCGATCACCCAGCGCAACCGCAATCTGCTGCTGTGGCGCGATCCCAGCGTCGATGGGCTCAAGACCGGGCACACCGAGGCGGCCGGCTACTGCCTGGCAACTTCGGCGATCCGCGACGGCATGCGCCTGATCAGCGTCGTAATGGGCACCGAAAGTGAGAATGCGCGCGCGGCGGCCAACCAGGCCCTGATCAACTACGGCTTCCGTTTCTTCGAAACCTTCCGCCTGTACCGTGCAGGCGAGGTCATCACCACCACCGAGGTCTGGAAGGGCGCGCGCGACGAGATCAGCCTCGCCATCGCCGACGAGCTCTACATCACCATTCCCAGGGGGCGTCAGGACGATCTGGAAGCCGCACTGGAACTGCCGGTGCCGGCGATCGCACCGTTCGCGGCCGGACAGACCTTCGGCACCCTTGATATCCGCTTCGATGGCGAACCGCGGCTGTCGGTGCCGCTGGTGGTCACTGAGGACTTGCCCGAAGCCGGCTGGTGGGGCCGGACCACCGACGGCATCGCGCTGTGGTTCGACGGGCTGTTCGGCGATGACTGAAGCCCAGGCTCCGCGGCTGGATGCCGACGGCACGCTGGCCTTTCCGTGTCGCTGGCCGCTCAAGGCCATGCTGCAGGCCGAGCATGACAGTGCCGATCGTCGTCAAGCGGTGCTGGACGTCCTGCATGCGCTCGAAGGCGCACCGGATCTCGGCGGCGTGCAACAGCGCGCCAGCCGCAACGGCCGCTATGCCAGCCTGACGGTGGAGGTTCAGGCACGCTCGCGCGATCACCTCGAGCAACTCTACGCCGCCGTGCGCGAACTCGACGGCGTGGTCATGACACTATGAATCATGCACGACTGATCGTGCGCCGACTCGGCCGGGTCGATTACCTCACGGCCTGGAGCGCGATGCGTGATTTCACCGACCGGCGCAATGCCGAGACCGTCGACGAGCTGTGGCTGCTCGAACATCCGCCGGTGTTCACCCAGGGCCTGGCCGGCAAACCCGAACACGTGCTCTTGCCCGGCGATATCCCGGTCGTGCAGACCGATCGCGGCGGCCAGGTCACCTATCACGGACCGGGCCAGCTGGTCGCCTACCCACTGCTCGACATCGAGCGACTGGGGCTGGGCGTGCGCAGCCTGGTGCGGGCGCTGGAGCAGGCCGTGATCGGGCTGCTGGCCGACTACGGCATCGCCGCGATCGCGCGCGATGATGCGCCGGGGGTCTACGTCGATGATGCCAAGATCGCCTCGCTGGGCCTGAAGATCCGGCGCGGCTGCTGCTACCACGGCCTGGCACTGAACGTTGACGGCGATCTGTCACCCTTTAGCCGAATCAATCCGTGCGGTCTGGCCGGTCAGCGCATGGCGCGGCTGTCCGATTTTGTCGATCGGCCGGATACCAACACCGTCGCAAATGCCCTGGTCCGGCACCTGGCAAAGCGCCTGGGACTTGACGGCAGCACCGCCGGCCCGGATGATGAACCCCTGCCCGTCGCACCCGGCAAACACGTTGGAGCCGAATCCGCGGCCGCCGGATGAAACCCTGAACACCAATTGCGGGTCTTACTCGACCATGAACAGTTCTCGAATCACCTTCGCCGCTGCCGCTGCCGCCGCCGCCCTGCTATTGCTGGGACCGCTGTCGCTGCCACAGGCCGCCACCGAACCGCTGGAAACGCTCGCGCCGAGCACCGAGCAGCGCATTACCACGCGCCTGGCCTCGCGTTTTCTGACCAGCTACCACTACCAGCGCCAGAAACTCGACGACGCCTTGTCGGCACGCATCTTCGAGCAGTACATCGGACGTCTGGACCCGAACCGGATGTACTTCCTCGCCGCCGATGTGGCCCAGCTCGAGCGCTACCGCGACCAGCTCGACGAGGCGTTGCGCTCGGCCGAGATCGAGCCGGCCTTCGAGGTCTTCAACGTCTACCGCGAGCGGGTCGCCGAGCGCATCGAGCACGCGCGCGCCTTGCTTCAGACCGAGTTCGACTTCAACGTCGATGAAAGCTACCAGTTCGACCGCGAGGATGCACCTTGGGCCGAAACCCCGGACGAGCTGGATGAAATCTGGCGCCAGCGGGTCAAGAACGACTGGCTGAGCCTGGTGCTGGCCGATCGCGAGCCCGAAGACATCCGCGAGACGCTGGACGGTCGCTACGCCAACATCGAAAAGCGCATCCGCGATTTCAACGCCACCGACGTGTTCGGCTTTTTCATGAATGCCTACGCCAGTGCGATCGAACCGCATTCCTCGTACATGTCGCCCAGGCTTGCCGAGAACTTCGAAATCTCGATGAAGCTGTCGCTCGACGGGATCGGTGCGCTGCTCAGCAGTCAGAACGAATACGTCGAGGTCCAGGAAGTCGTGCCCGGCGGTCCGGCCGACCTCGACGGGCGGCTGCAATCGGGCGATCGCATCGTCGGTGTCGCCCAGGGCGAGGACGACTTCGTCGACGTGGTCGGCTGGCGGCTGGATGATGTCGTCGACCTGATCCGCGGCGAGCGCAACACGCTGGTGCGGCTTGAAGTGCTGCCGGCCGAAACCGGACTGAAAGGGCCGCCGACGGTGATCGACCTGACCCGCAACGAAGTCAAACTCGAGGAGCAGGCGGCACAGGCGCGGGTGGAACTCATCGAAACCGTTGGCGGCGAGCGCCGCATCGGCATCATCGACGTACCGGTGTTCTACGTCGACTTCCAGGGCCGCGCGCGCAACCAGCCCAACTACCGTTCCAGCACCCGCGACGTGCGGCGACTGATCAACGAAATGCGTGGCGAAGGCATCGACGGTCTGGTCATCGACCTGCGAGGCAACGGCGGTGGCGCACTGGTCGAGGCAGTCACCATGACCGGACTGTTCATCGATCAGGGTCCGGTGGTCCAGGTACGTGACGCCAACGGTCGCACCAACACCGAGGAAGACCGCGAACCCGGCATGGCCTGGGACGGGCCGCTGGCGGTGCTGGTCAATCGGTCCAGCGCCTCGGCCTCGGAAATCTTTGCCGCCGCAATCCAGGACTACGGACGCGGCATCATCATCGGCGAACCGACCTTCGGCAAGGGCACGGTCCAGAACCTGTTCAACCTCGACAACTACCTGACCACCGAGGACCGCAAGCTCGGCCAGATCAAGCTGACCATGGCCAAGTTCTTCCGCATCGATGGCGGCTCGACCCAGCTGCGCGGGGTCACGCCCGATATCCTGCTGCCCAGCGTCGGAACCGCCGACGACTACGGCGAAAGCGCGCTCGACCATGCCATGGCCTGGAGCCAGATCGATCCGCTGGAGTACCAGCCGCTGGCCGACCTGTCACCACTTCTGCCGCTGGCCCGCGAGCGCCACCTCGAACGACGCCAATCCGACCCGGAACTGAAATCGCTGATCGAAGACTATGCGCGCTTTGCCGAGCTCGACGAGCGGACCACGGTATCGCTGCTCGAATCGGTTCGCCGCGAACAACTCGAAGAGGCCGAAACCCGCCGCAGCGCCCGGCTGGCCCATGCCGGGATGGATGTCGAAATCGACACCACGACCGACGCCGAAGACGCCGACGCCGTGGATGCGGCGGACGGCGATACAAGTGCCGAGGAAGAAGGTCCCGGCGACAACGACGTGCTTGGGCGTGAGTCTGCGCGCATCCTGGCCGACCTGATCGAGTTCGACCAGGAGCAGCATCGGCTGGTGCAGGCGCCGATTGCCAGGACAACGGCTGCTGCGGCTACGGCCGAAGGGCCCGGTTCGATCCACTGACCGGCACCACCGACGACACGCGGCGCGAACCACCGGTGCTGCGGGTGGCCGTGGCCGTGCCGCTGTTCCGGACCTTCGACTATCTCGGCCCGGCCGGGCAAGCGCCGCCCGGCCCCGGCTCGCGCGTGGTCGTGCCGTTCGGCAGCGGTCGGCGGGTCGGCATCGTGCTTGGCCCTGCTGACCCCTGCGACGCGGCCACGGCCGACCTGAAAGTCATCGAGCAGACGCTTGATCCCGGCCTGCTGGATCCGGAGCTGTTGGCCTTGCTGGAGTGGAGCACCGCATACTACGCGGCACCACCCGGCGAGTTGCTCACTGTCGGCCTGCCGGCACCGCTGCGGCATCCGCGCGCGCAGCCGGAACGGCCGGCACGCTGGCTGCGGCTGAACACCTTGGGCCAAAACGGAATTCCGAAGCGTGCGGCGCAACAGCAACGTGCGGCCGCGCTGCTGGCCGATGGTCCGCGCGCGCGCGACGCGCTGCTGGCCGAGGGCATTTCGACAGCGACACTGCGGCGCATGCTGCAACAGGGCCTGCTCGAAACCTCCGCCCCTCCGGACCTGCCGATCGCAGCCGGGCCTGAACTGAACAGCGATCAGCGCCGCGCGCTGGCCGCGATCCTGTGTGCGCGTCACCGCTTCGAGGCGCTGCTGCTGGCCGGCGTGACCGGCAGCGGCAAGACCGAGGTCTACCTGCAGGCGGCCCGTCACATGCTGCGACGCGGCCGCCAGGTGCTGGTGCTGGTGCCCGAGATCGGCCTGACGCCGCAGTTCGTGCGCCGGCTGGAGGCGCGGTTGGGACGGCATGCGTTCGTCTACCACTCCGGACTGGCCGCCGGCGAGCGGCTGGCCACCTGGCAGGCCGCGCGCTCCGGCCTGGCCGAACTGCTGATCGGTACGCGTTCAGCGGTGTTTTTGCCGCTGGCCCGGCCCGGGCTGATCGTCGTCGACGAGGAACACGACAGCTCGTTCAAGCAGTTCGATGGCATGCGCTACCACGCGCGCGATGTCGCCGTGCTGCGTGCCAAGCGGATCGGAATTCCGATCGTGCTGGGCTCGGCGACACCGTCACTGGAAAGTCTGCACAACGCCGAACGCGGCGCCTACCGTCGCCTCGAGCTGCCGCGCCGGGCCGGCACCGCGCCGCTGCCGCACTGGATTCTGGACGACCTGCGTGGCCAGTCGCTGGACGAGGGCCTGAGCGCGCCGCTGCTCGAACAGATCGGTGCGGAGCTGGCCAACGGCCGCCAGATCCTGGTCTACCGCAACCGGCGCGGCTATGCGCCCTTGCTGCAATGCAACGAATGCGGCTGGGTCGGCGAGTGCAGCCACTGCAGCGCGCGCCTGACCTGGCATCGCGCCCAGAATCGTCTTCGCTGTCACCATTGCGGCCGCTCCTGGCGACTGCCGCCGCGCTGCCCGGACTGCGGCGCGCCGGGCCTGCTGGGCCGCGGCAGTGGTACCGAACGTATCGAGACTGCGCTGGCGAACCACTTTCCCGATACCGAAATCCTGCGTTTTGACCGCGACAGCGTACGCAGCCGCGAGCAATTCGATCGTTACATGGCAAAGGTCGCCGAGGGCCGACCCTGCATCCTTGTCGGCACCCGGATGCTGGCCAAGGGCCACCACCTGCCCGGCATCGGACTGGCGGTGATGCTGGATGCCGACCAGGCGCTGTTCAGCGCCGATTTCCGCGCACCGGAGCGGCTGGCGCAGAGCATGGTGCAGGTGGCCGGACGCGCCGGGCGCGAGCAGGCCGGACGCTTCATCGTCCAGACCCGGCACCCCGAGCATCCGCTGCTGCAGGCGCTGGCCGGCGGCAACTACCACGTCGCAGCCGCCGACCTGCTGGCCGAGCGCCGGACCATCGGCCTGCCGCCGTTCGTGCGCCTGGTGATGGTGCGCGCCGAAGCGCCCGAGGCACGCCAGGCGATCGTGTTGCTCGACCGCGTCGCCGGTCTGATCGACAACCCGGCGATCGAGATTGCCGGTCCGACCGAAGCCATCCTGCAACGCCGCGCCGGTCACTGGCGCCAGCAGCTGTGGCTGGCCGCCCGAACCCGTGCGCCGCTGGCCCGGCTGCTGGAAACGCTGCCGCAACAGATCGAGGCGCTGCGTCCAGCACGCGCCGTGCGCTGGCACATCGATGTCGACCCGCAGGATGTCTAACCTGAATAATTCATGAAATCGGATGCCGCGACCTCGACTCTTGAATGATCCGGGCGGATGCGCTAGCGCATCGGCGTACCGGCACGCCACGGGTCGCTTGGCCCGATCACGCGTCCCGCGCCTGCACCCGGATCGCCGGGGCCGCGTCGGAACGTACCGAGCACGATCGCCAGCAGCCACATTGCGCAGGCAAAGTCGATCAGGGTGGCGCCGTAATAGATGCCTGAAAGCCCGACCATCGGCGGCACCAGCAGCATCACCGGTACATACAGCAGCAGTTGCCGCGTCACCGACACCATCGTGGCCTTGCCCGGCTGCTCGATTGCCGGGAGCAGGCTGAGCGCGGTAAACACCAGCGGCAGCACCGGTAACACCAGGATCAGCACACGAAACCGGTGCAGGTCGGTCGCGTCGAATTCAACGCCCGGAAGCATGATCGCCAGCGTTGCATCCGGAAACACACCGAGGGTCAGCCAGATCGGGATCACCATGGCGGTGCCGGCGACAACAAACGTCCAGTAGTTCAGCCGCACACGATCCCAGCGGCCGGCACCGTAGTTGATGCCGGCGACCGGCTGAAACGCGCGCATCAGCCCGAACAGCGGCGTCAACATGAACAGCAGCACGCGCCAGGCCGCGCCGAAGAACGCGATATCTTCCTCACTGCCGATGCGCGCGAGCATGTTGAACACGACAATGGCCTGAACCAGCCCCATCGACGAGGAGATCATCGCCGGCACGCCGAAACGGACAATGCGACCGGCCAGCGCGCGCGGCAAGCCGACGAAGCGGGCATCGACCGCATAGCTGGCGCGACCGCGAGCAAACCGTAACCAGACCAGTCCGCCGCCGAGCAGCGCGCCAAGATTGGTCGCCCACGCCGCACCGGCGACGCCACCGTCGAAAACCACGATGAAGAGCGGCGTCAGAATCAGGTTCGCGACCAGTCCGGCAGCCATGTACTTCGCCGCCAGCGCCATCTTGCCCTCACCCCGAAGCAGCATATTCAGCGTCAAGCCAGCAATCGCGGCAAACCCGCCCAGCGCGTGGGCACGCAGGTAATCGGCCGCAATCGGCACCAGTTCACCGCGTGCGCCCATTGCGCGCACCAGCGCTTCGGTCAGCCCGGCGCCCAGCAGTGCGTAAAGTCCCGCAACCACCAACGCAATTCCCAGACAGGTCCCCGGGAGTCGGCGCAGTGTGTCCTGGTCACCACGGCCGATGGCGATCGACAGCACCACGCCGCCGCCGATGCCGGCCAGAGAGCCCAGCCCGAGCGTGATCTGGGTGACCGGAAACGCCAGCGACACCCCGGCCAGGGCCTGCTGGCCCAGCAACTGGCCGATGTAGACCGCGTCCATGACCGCGTTCAGCCCGAACAGCAGCATCATCGCCACGGCCGGCACGGCCATGACGCGCAATACCTTCAGCGGTGGTCCGTCGAGGATCAGCCCGGCATGCGGATCGCGCATGCCCGCAGTCGGTTCAGTCAAGACCGTTGTCAACCCGGTCGAGATGACGCACCATCACCAGCGCATCTTCACGTCCAACGGCGGCGGGATAATAATCCGGGCGGCGGCCAATCGAGCGAAACCCGTGACTCCGGTAGAGGCTGAGTGCGCCCTGGTTGGACGGACGCACCTCGAGAAACAGCCGACCGGCACCGCGCAGACGCGCATTGGTCAGCACGTCATGCAGCAGCAGGCGCGCGAATCCTTGCCGTCGATGCGCGGATGCCACGCACAGGTTCAGCAGATGCGCTTCGCCAGCTGCGACCGAAAGCACGGAGTAGCCGACCGCGTCGGGACCGTCCTCAAGCAACCGGCAGGTATAGCCGATTCGCAGGCAATCGGCAAAAATCCCGCGACTCCACGGATAGGGATAGGACTGCTGTTCAATCTTAAGCACGCCATCGAGATCGGCCGGCGTGAACGCTCGCATGTGCGGCCGAGATCGAAATCGAGATCGAGATCGAACCACCGCGGCCATCTCAGTCGCCCATCAAGACCGTGATTCGCTGCCACAGCAGGCGCCGGGCGCGACCAGACTGGTGCAGGTCTTCCAGCGCAGGCACGGCAATCAGCCGCGGATGCCGGATCGCGGTGCGGCCGAACACCAGCACATGCGCAATGCCGGCGCCGGCACACGCATCCAGCGCGAGACCGGCATCGGCCTGCTCACTCCAGCACGCGTAGCGACAGCGCTCAGGCCCCAGCGTGGCGACCAGATCTTCGAGCAGCACGCGGTAGTGGCGGCGCTGCTCGGCATCAACCACCAGCAGATGGTCGCCCGCTCCGTCTTCGACGATCAAGCGCGGCAGGTCCGGTTTTGCATCGCGCGCGCGCAGTTGCCAAGGCTGGATACCGATGCGCTGCAGGCGCGTGATCGAATCGTTCGCCAGCCTCACCGTTCAATCCGCTTGCGCTGTCGCCTGCGCTGGTAGACCCCGCGCAGCGTCATGACGATGCCGCCACCGACGTAGAGCACGCCGATCGTGAACAGCCCGGCCGGCAAATCGATGGCCAGCAGCACGATCACGACCAGCAGCACAAATACCCAGGCAATCGGCACGCGCTGGCGGTCGGCGCCGCCGGATCCCTTGAAGCTGAAGTAGCGCACGCGCGAGACCATCAGCGCGCCCAGCATCACGGTCAGAATCAGCATCGGCCAGGCCACGCTGTCGGCGCCGATGCCGCGGCTTTCGCAGAACCAGATGGTCGCGACCAGCGTGCCGGCCGCAGCCGGACTGGCCAGGCCCTGGAAGTAACGCTTGTCGGCCACGCCGGCCTGGGTGTTGAAGCGCGCCAGTCGGAGCGCGGCGCAGGCCGAGTAGAAAAACGCACTCAGCCAGCCGACCTTCTCTCCGATCGGCCCGGCCAGCTCGACCGACGACAGCGACCAGGTCCAGACCAGGATGGCCGGCGCCAGGCCGAACGAAACCATGTCCGAGAGGCTGTCGTACTGCACGCCGAAATCGGACTGGGTGCCGGTCAGCCGCGCGACCCGGCCGTCGATGCCGTCGAGCAGGCCGGCGATGACCACCGCGATGCAGGCCACGACGGTCTCGCCCTGCACCGCAGCGACAATCGCGTAGAACCCGGCCAGCAGCGCACCGGTGGTCAGCGCGTTCGGCAGCAGGTAGGCGCCGCGCACGCGCGGCCGCGGGGAGGGATCGTCGGGAGTATTCAACTCGATCTTCCTTCAGGCAGCAGTCGCGAGCGTTTATCCTAAACCCTGAAGCGTCGCGGCGCGTTCCCGCTTGCTGCTAGACTTGTGCGCTTGTCGCGACCCGATCCTGCGGATTATCCATCATGAAAACCTCCCGCTTTCACCTCGCCACGCTGCGCGAGGTGCCCGCCGATGCCGAAATTGCCAGCCATCAACTGATGCTTAAGTCCGGCATGATCCGCAAGCTCACCGGCGGCATCTACACCTGGACGCCGCTGGGAATCAAGGTGCTCAGGAATGTCGAGCAGGTCGTGCGCGAGGAAATGGACGCGGCCGGCTGTCTGGAAATGCTGATGCCGTCGGTGCAGCCGGCCGAACTGTGGCAGGAAACCGGCCGCTGGGAGGATTTCGGCGCCCAGTTGCTGAAGATGCACGACCGCGCCGGGCGTGAGTACGCCTTCGGCCCGACCCACGAGGAAGTGATCACCGAGTTCGCGCGCGCCGAGCTGAAGTCGTACAAGCAGCTGCCAATCTGCTTCTACCAGATTCAGACCAAGTTCCGCGACGAGATCCGGCCGCGCTTCGGCGTCATGCGCGCACGCGAGTTTTTGATGAAGGACGGCTACTCGTTTCACCTCGACGAGGCCGGGCTGGCCGAGTTCTACCAGGTCATGCACGCCGCCTACACGCGCGTATTCGAGCGCCTGGACCTGAAATTCAAGCCGGTCGCAGCCGATTCCGGCGCCATCGGCGGGGCGACCAGCCACGAATTCCATGTGCTGGCCGATTCCGGCGAGGATCTGATCGCGCATGTTCCGGGCGGCAGCTACGCGGCCAATGTCGAACTGGCCGAGGCGGTCTGTCACGATCAGCGCGCGGCACCGGCCGAGGCGATGCGCGAAGTCGACACGCCCGATGCAAAAACCATCGCCGATCTGGTCGAGCAGTTCGACGTGGCGATCGAGAAAACCGTCAAGACCCTGGTTGTACACGCTGCCGAGGATCAGGAACAGCGGCTCATCGCACTGCTGGTGCGCGGCGATCACGAACTCAACCCGGTCAAGGCCGAGAAACTGCCGGCCGTGGCCGCGCCGCTGACGATGGCCACCGAGGCCGAAATTCGCGAAGCCGTCGGCGCCGGTCCGGGCAGTCTGGGCCCGGTGGGACTGCCAATTCCGATCATCGCGGACCGCAGCGTGGCCGCGCTGAGCGACTTCACCGCCGGTGCCAACGTCGACGGCAAGCACTGCTTCGGCATCAACTGGGAACGCGATGTGGCGCTGCCGGAGGTCGCGGACCTGCGCAACGTCCTCGCCGGCGACCCGGCGCCGGACGGCTCGGGCACGCTGGAGCTGATTCGCGGCATCGAGGTCGGGCACATCTTCCAGCTCGGCACCAAGTACTCCGAGTCCATGAATGCCGTGGTGCTGGACGAAAACGGCCGCGCCGTGCACCCGTGGATGGGTTGCTACGGCATCGGCGTGTCGCGCATCGTGGCCGCGGCGATCGAACAGAATCACGACGATCGCGGCATCATCTGGCCCGAGCCGCTGGCGCCGTTTTCAATCGCCATCCTGCCGCTCAACCACCACAAGGCCCACCGCGTGCGCGAGCACGCCGAGGCGCTGTATCAAACGCTCACGGCGGCCGGCGTCCGCGTGCTGCTCGACGACCGGCCCTTGCGACCCGGCGTGATGTTTGCCGACGCCGAACTCATCGGCATCCCGCACGTGCTGGTGATCGGCGAAAAAGGCCTGGACCAGGGCATCGTCGAATACCGCCGCCGCGGCAGCGAAGGCCACGACGTCGCGCTGGACGAAGTCGAAGCGTTTGCGTTGGGATTGGTTGCCGCTGTTTGACCGCAGATGAACGCGGATGAACGCAGATAAAACGCTTGAACGTCTGCTTGTTGACGACAATCAAAGTTGACCAAGAAGCGGCTGGCGCGGAGAAAACGCACTGAGAAGGTGTTCAAACCAGTGGCATCTCGATCCGAATGCGCTCTATGGCCCCGGGTCGGCGCGGGCGACCCGAGACGCAGTCGTTTCGCGAGGTTTATCTGCGTTCATCCGCGTTCATCTGCGGTTTGAATTGCTGTTTCCGAGGCTGGCTCCGATCGCATCCACACATCCCGCTGCGGGAACGGGATGACGATGCCTGCGCGCTCGAATTCGCGGTAGATCTTCATGTACAGCTCGTGGGTGACCAGGCCGCGTTGGACCGGTCGATCGACCCAGCACAGCAGCTCGAAGTCCAGCGACGAGTCGCCGAAGCCGCGCATTCGCACCCTTGGGGTCGGTTCGCGCGACACCGTCGGGTGATCGGAAGCCAGCGCTTCGAGCAGCTCGACGATCTGCTCAATGTCGCTACCGTAGGCCACACCGATCGCGAGGCGGATCCGGAAGCGCTCCTGAGTGCCGCCGGACTCGTTGACAATCTTGGAGTTGGCCATGATCGAGTTCGGCATCGTGACCTCGACGTCATCGCGCGTAAGGATGCGCGTGGAGCGGATGCCGACCCGGGTGACTTCACCACGCTCACCGGTATCAAGCACGATGTAATCGCCGACCTTGTAGGGCGCATCGGCAATGATCGAGAAGCCGCCGAACAGATTGGCCAGCGTCTCGCGCGCGGCGAAGCCCACCGCGATGCCGATGACCCCGGCCGAGGCCAGCCAGGCGGTCGGATCGATGTTCCAGACCATCAGCAGCGCGTAGGTCGCAAACGCGATGGTCAACACCGTCAACAGCAGGTCGAACAGCGGCAACGTACGCGCCTCAATGACCGCGAAGCGGTCGCGTACGTGCCCGAGCACTTCCAGCGCCAGGTGCCCGGCCTTGAGACCCTGACGCATCAGCTGCAGGACCAGCACACTCTTGAGCAGCTTGACGGCGATATCGGCCACGCGTCCGGGCAGACCCAGCACCTGGAGCGCCACTGCCAGCGCCAGGTACACAATGAGCAACGCGGCCAGGTAGCGTGCAATGCCGAGCAGGCGCACACCCAGGTCCAGCGGCAAGCGGCCAGCGATGCTTCGGCACGCCGTGCCCACCACGCGGTGGACCGCCAACGCCAGCGCGCAACCGACCAGCACGATCACCAAGGCCAGCACCGGCGGCCAGTCAGCCAGGAATGCCCAGACCGGGTGCAGGGTTTGCGGCAACCAGACCGGCACTACATTCGCGCTCATGCCGGGGTTCCTTTCACCTGCGCGCCCGGACCGAGATGTATTTCACCGCGGGCCTCGGCCAGACGAAGCTGGCGCGCGCGCTCGCGCAGGCTGGCCGCGCGGTCGGCATCGAGTACCTTGCCACAGGCCCGGCAGCCGTCGTCATCGTCGCCCAGCGGGGGATTACCGGCAGCATCCAGGCCCGCGACCGCGCGACGACATCCGCGGCAGACGATCCGACCGGTCGCGGAAAGGTCCGGGCCCACGGCAACACGATCGTCGAAGACAAAGCACTCGCCGCGCCAGCGCGACTCGTTCGCCTCGGTTTGCGCGAGGTAACGAAGAATCCCGCCTTCGAGCTGGTAGACCTCGGCATAGCCGGCACGCTTCATCCACGCACCGGCCTTTTCGCAACGCACGCCGCCGGTGCAGAACATCGCCACCGGACGATCACGATCCAGCATCTGATCGCAGTAGCGCTTGAATTCGGTAAAGCTCTCGGTGCCGGGGTTTTGGGCGCCGCTGAAGGTACCGATCCGATATTCATAATCGTTGCGCGCATCGACCAGCTGCACATCGGGGCGCGCGATCAGCACATTCCAGGCCGCCGGATCCAGATGGGTCGCGGTCCCGTCCCGGTCCGGGCACGCGTCGGGATCGAAGGTCACGATCTCGTCGCGCAGCCGCACTCGCAGGCGCTGGAACGGCGCTCGCTCAACGCGCTGGCGATGCAGCACCGGGGCATCCAGGCCTGGTCCCGAGGCCAGCCAGTCCAGCCATTGATCGAGCGCCACGGTGGCACCGGCCAGACTGAAATTGATGCCCTCACCGGCCACCAGCACGGTCCCGAGCAGGGCGCGCTCGCGCGTGAAGGCCCAGGCCCGTTCGCGCCACAGAGCCGCGTTGGACAGCGCCTTGAACTGGTAACCGCTGGCCAGCTCGAGCGCGGATGCCGGAGGCGTGCCGGATATCATTGACTGCATTCCTCGCATTATGCATCGTGGTTTCGCGGCAGCGGCAGCGAAAGCAGACCGCGCCGATTCCGGTCCGCTTCTGGTGTGAACCCGCATGATGTTGCGATTGCGCGGGATCGCGCATTCTGATAGTCTTGAGCGTGGAGAAATGCCACTCGAACACCCAACCATGCTGTCGAGATTCACTGCCATCGCACTGCTGACGTTGCTGACGCTACCCGCGTCGGCTCAGTTGCGTGCACTCGACACCTGGTCGGACCCCGATGCGACGAATGCTGATGCGACCCTCGGCTTCGGTTCGACAAGCCGCGCGCCGGCAATTCTGCGCGGACTGCCCGGCAACGGCGAGCGCCCGCGACTGAGCGTATCGCTGAGCCCCGAGTCCGGCCGCCCGCTGGACCAGCGTTTCGAGCGACCCTCGTTCTCCTGGTCGCTGGAAGCCTGGGAAATGAACACCGCCAGCCTTGCCCACATCCAGTGCAACCGGGCGACGCGCTCGCTCGGCAGCGTGGTCGCAGAGGACTGCCGTTTCGTCAGTGAACCCCTGCCCGAAACCTCGACCGGCCTGGTTCAGGTGCAGGGCCAGTGGATGGCCGCACCGGGGGTCACGATCGGCGGCGGCGTCTACGCCGGCACATCACCGATCGTCAGCGACCCGAACGTCGGCCGCGTCGCGCTGCAGACGCTGGGTAGCGGCGTTGAAGGACCGCGGTCGCAGGCAGTCCAGGGCGTCAACCTCAATCTCAACTTCGGCATGCACATCAGTCAGATCGGCAACCTGCTGGTCGATCTCCAACTCGACCGCTACCGCCGTCGCGGCTCACTCGGCAACGATTTGCAGTTTGCCACGCTGGGCGCGCTGGGCCTGCAGGCACCGGCCACGCTGATGCGCGACGATTACGGTACCGCGGCTGCGCTCGGGCTGGGCTGGCAGGGGCGATCATTCAGTGCCGACGTGACCGGCAACTATCAGGAACTGCCGCTGTGGCTGGGCGAGGAACTGGATGGCGAAGGTTTTCGCTCGTTCGACATCGAGTTTTCGTGGCGCGCACCGATCAATGCATCGATCAGCGTCGGCGTAACCAACGTACTCGACCGGCTGCCGAACGCGGCCAGCATGGCCGGCGACTCGCAGATCGAGGATACCGTCGAAGGCATTTACGGGCGTATTCCCTACGTGCGTTACAAGCACGACCTGTAAACTAGCGGGCATTCCCGTCGCATTGACTGATCACCTGTGAACCGCTGTTGCCTGTCGTCTGAACGTCCAGCTCTCCGTAGCGTGACCCGAACCTTGCGCTGGCGCCTGCCTGCTCGTGCAGTCATCGCCCTGGCCGGCTGCTTGCTGGCCTCGTTGGCGCTCGCCCAAGGGGGCACCGGGTTTTCGTCGCTGGAAGAGCGCATGACCGGGCGTGAATTCACCGAGTCCGGCCTGCACAAGTTGTCACCCGAGGAGCTGGCCACGCTTAACCGTTGGATTCGTCTGCGCTCGCTGGCCGAGAACGAAGTGCCGACCGATGCGTTGTCCGATGCCGGCGGGCCCGCTGCGGCCGGAGTATTGCCCGACCGACCCGGCGAACTGCCGCCGGTGGACAAGATGGCGCGCGAGCCCTTCCAGACCCGCGTCGTCGGCCGTTTCAACGGATCCGATGGCAAGGCACGCTTCAAGCTGGAAAACGGCATGGTCTGGGAGCAGACCGATGGCAAGGCGTTTTACGTAGCCGAGGTCGAGAACCCGATGGTCACGATCAAGCCGGGCCTGCTCGGCTCCTGGCGGCTGACGGTCGAAGGCTACAACGGCGCGGTCCGGGTCAAGCGCATCCGCTGATTCTACGATCCGGCGCGCCCGCTGATCAGCGGCCCGATCGGCCGCTGGACCTGGACCGACGCGGGTCTTCACGCAGCCGAATCCAGCTCAGCCAACCACGCGCAACGACGTAGAGCACAACGCCGGGGGCAAGCACCAGAATGGCCAGCGGCGGCACCGGCAGCGCCAAGCCCTCCGGCGGCGCCATCCACCAGACAGAAACGCCCACCAGCACCATCGCCATGGCAACGTAGCTGAGATTGCGCATCCGGTACATCCGGTCCTGCCAGCGACGCAGGCGCAAGCGTTGGCGCGCCTCGGCACCGAGTTCACCGAGTGCGGCGTGGCAATGCGGGCAGCTGGGAGCGACCGAGGAAATGCGTTTTTCGCAGACCGGACACTGGACGATGGCCATGGCGTTTGTCGCGTCAATATCGAGTCGAAACCCGATTATGCCGCAGGCCGATCCAGGCTGCCGGTAACCGCAGCAGGCCCGATCAACCAATCAATCGCGCTCAGGGAAGAATGCGAGCGTCGCGCGCAGGCCCGAGCGGTCGCTGCGGTTGGCAAAACGGATTTCCCAGTCATACAGGTCACACAGCCGCTTGACGATGGACAGGCCCAGACCCGAGCCCTTGCCCTGCACGTCCCGGCCGCGGTAATGGCGGTCGAATACCTTGTCGAGCTCGTCCTCGGCGATCCCGGGACCGGTATCGGTAATCGCCACGCGGCCGTTGCCCACCTCGATCGCCACCTCACCCTCACGCGTGTAGCGCACGGCATTGCCGATCAGGTTGCCAAGCACCACCGACAACACCGCCTCCGGCGCAATCACGCTCAGCTGCTCGCGCACTGTGACTGATAGCTCCAGATCACGACCTTCCAGCAGCGGCCGGTAGTTCTCGGCCAACTGTTCGACCAGCGGACCAACATCCTGGTATGTCGAAACGCCGGCAGACCCGCGTTCGGCCCGCACCAGGTGCAGCAACGCGGTGGTGATATCGGTGGACTGGCGCGCTGCGCGCGCGATGCGCAGCAGGCGCTCGCGCGCACGCGGCGACACATCCGGCTGCGCCAGCAACAATTCGGTCGCGCCGCTGATCACGGCCAGCGGCGTGCGCAGCTCATGCGAGACATCAGCGTTGAAGGCCTTGTCGCGCTCGACCAGTTCCTGCAACTTCAGCGAGTATTCATCGACCACCGCGGCCAGCTGCCCAACCTCGTCATCAGGGAAATGCCGCGCCAGGTCGAGCCGGCCCTCGGTCCCCTCCAGCGCCCGCAGGCGCTCGGCCAGGCGCGTGACCGGCGCCATCACGCGGCCCGATGACCACACTCCCAGCGCCAGCGACAGGCCGGAGAACAGCACCACGGCTGCGACAACGGCCCACAGCAGTCGCCGCGCCAGTTCTCGGTTCTCCGACACATCGTAGGTCAGAAAGGCCCAGAAATCGTCGTCCTTGCGGATCGCCGCCTTGTAGATCTTGTCCCGCGTGTGCACTTCGTGAACACCGGTCGGAAGCTCGCGAAAGGCCTCGGGCACAATCTCGGCGCGGCCCGGCCGGGTGACGTAGCCCTGGATGCGCGAGTAGAACGGCTCGACCACGGACGGATCGGCACGCAGCTCCTCGACATACTGATCGAGTTCCTGCTTCAGCGTATCGGCGATCAGCGCGTCTTCGATCGACGACTGCACCGCGAGCACGGCAACGCCGAACAGCGCGCTGAGCAGCGTGCCGAACAGCAGAAAGGAAACGATGATCCGTGTTCTAAGCCGGTTTCTCAACTGCATCCGGTGCGACCAGGCAGTAGCCGATGCCATGCCGGGTAATCAACATGGCTTGGTCGAAGGGCTTGTCGATGGCCGCTCGCAGCCCGTGGATATGCACCCGCAACGAGTCGCTGTCCGGCAGCTCCTCGCCCCAAACGTGATGTTCCAGGTCGGCGCGTGACACCACCGCCGGTGACGCCAGCATCAACTTCTCGAGCAGCTTGTGACCGATCGGGTTGAGCGAGATCGGCTTGCCGGCGCGGGTGACGGTGTAGGTCTCGAGGTTGTAGTGCAGATCGCCGACGTCAAGCTCGCGCGGCGCAATGCGTTGGCCGCGGCGCAACAGCACTTCCAGTCGTGCCTCGACCTCGCGCAGCTCGAACGGCTTGACCAGGTAATCGTCGGCTCCGGCCTCGAAGCCCGCCAGCTTGTCGTCGAGCTGGTCACGCGCGGTCAGCATCAGTACCGGGGTTTCCTTGCGGCCTTCCTCGCGCAGCTTGCGGCAGACCTCCAGCCCGTCCAGCCCCGGCAGCATCAGATCGAGCACGATCGCGTCAAAAGTATTGACCACGGCCAGATGCAGGCCGGTGATGCCGTCGTAGGCGTAATCGACCGCGTGGCCGCAATCACTAAGGTAATCGCCCATATTCGCCGCGATGTCACGATTGTCTTCGATGATCAGAATACGCATGACCAGATCCGTTTGACAGGGTTGACTCGGCAACAAAAAGCCCGGGCATCAAGCCCGGGCCAGGAGCGTGCCCCGTTTGCGGTCTCAGGAACCACTAGCAGTGTTGCCGGAAATGGTGATTTCATACACTGTTTCACCACTATGCGAGTCTACGCCGCGGGCGGTTAATTGGCGGTTAAAAAGACCTAAATGTTGTCGACCACATCGACCCCGCGCAGACGACGCGAAAGCGATTCGGCATCACCACCCTCGCTCAACTTGATCGCCAGGCGCACTTCGTTGGCCGAATCGGCATGCCGGATCGCCTCCTCATGCGAAATCTTGCCGGCCTTGTACAACTGCAACAGGCTCTGGTCGAAGGTGATCATGCCGTGGTGCACTGAATCGCGCATGACCTGTTTGATTTCATCGACCTTGCCGGTTCGAATCTTTTCCTTGATCAGCGGCGAATCGAGCAGAATCTCCAGAGCCACCTGGCGGGTCTTGCCATCCACCGCCGGCACCAGTTGCTGGGCAACCATGGCCTTGAGGTTGAAACTCAGGTCCAGCAGCACCTGGCCATGGCGATCCTCGGGGAAGAAGTGCAGGATGCGGTCCATGGCCTGGTTGGCATTGTTGGCATGCAGCGTGGTCAGGCACAGATGACCGGTCTCGGCGAACGCGATGGCATGTTCCATGGCCTCGCGCGTTCGCACCTCGCCAATCAGGATCACGTCCGGCGCCTGGCGCAGCGTGTTCTTCAGAGCAACCTCGAACGAGTCGGTGTCGATACCGACTTCGCGCTGGGTCACGATGCAGCGCCGATGCCGATGCACGTATTCGATCGGATCCTCGATGGTGACGATATGGCCGGTGGAGTGCTCGTTGCGGTGGCCGACCATGGCCGCCAGCGTGGTCGACTTGCCGGTACCGGTCGCACCGACCAGAATGATGATGCCGCGCTTGGCCATCGCCAGGTCGCCCAGCGATTCGGGCAGATTCAGCGCACCGAATTCCGGGATTTCGCTTTCGATCCGACGGCAGACCACACCGATCGAGCCGCGCTGATAAAACGCGCTCATGCGGAAGCGCGCGAAGCCCTCGATCGAGATCGCGTACTGCAATTCATGTTCGCGCTGGAACTGCACGGTCTGGTCATCGGACATCGTGCCCAGAACGATGCTGGCGGTGGCCTCACGCGTCAGCGGTTCGCGGTTGATCGGCCGGATGCGCCCGTTGACCTTCAGGCACGGCGGCGCGCCAACGGTCACGAACAGGTCCGAGCCCTTTTCCTCGTGCAGCATGTGCAGCCATTTGTCGATCACGCTCATGGTCGCGCGGCTCCTTGAAATTCGATGGTCAGGCGAACGTCTTCTTGTCCACCGCCTTGCGGCGCGCTTCGGGCTTGGCCACGAGGCCACGCCGCACCAACTCCGACAAGCTCTGGTCCAGCGTGATCATGCCCACACTCTGCCCGGTCTGGATTGCCGAGTACATCTGCGCCACCTTGTCCTCGCGGATCAGGTTGCGGATTGCCGGTGTGCCGATCATGATTTCGTGCGCGGCGACGCGGCCGCCGCCGACTTTCTTCAGCAGGGTCTGCGAGATCACCGCGCGCAGTGACTCCGACAGCATCGAGCGCACCATGGCTTTCTCGTCACCCGGAAACACGTCGATGATGCGGTCGATGGTCTTGGCCGCCGACGAGGTATGCAGCGTGCCGAACACGACATGCCCGGTTTCGGCCGCGGTCAGCGCCAGGCGCACGGTCTCTGTGTCGCGCAGTTCGCCAACCAGGATGATGTCCGGATCCTCGCGCAGCGCCGAGCGCAACGCCTCGTTGAATCCACGCGTGTCCTTCTTGACCTCACGCTGGTTGATCAGGCATTTCTTCGAGGTATGCACGAATTCGATCGGGTCCTCGATCGTGAGAATATGCCCGGCGGTGTTCTTGTTGAGATGATCGATCATCGCCGCCAGCGTCGTCGACTTGCCCGAGCCGGTCGGGCCGGTGACCAGGATCAACCCCCGCGGCACATCGATGATGTCGCGAAACGACGGTGGTGCCTGCAGGTCTTCCAGCGTCCAGATCTCGTTGGGAATCACGCGAAACGCCGCGCCGGTGCCGCGATCCTGGTGAAAGGCGTTTACACGGAAACGCGCCAGCCCCGGCACGTTGTAGGAAAAGTCAACCTCCAGTTCGGCCTCGAAATCGCGCCGCTGGTGATCGTTCATGGTCGAATAGATCAGGTCCGACATCGCCTTGGCCTCGATCGGCGGCACATTGATGCGGTGAATATCGCCATCGACCCGAATCATCGGCGGCAGACCGGCCGACAGGTGAAGGTCCGAAGCGTTGTTCTTGACCGTGAATGCCAGAAGTTCGGTGATGTCCATGCCCTGCTCCTGATGAGCCGCCCTGTCCCCCAGGGCAGCCCGGTGAACTCTACAATGCCCCCGTTTCCCCGATGATACCCGATTCCCCGTCCGGCACCAAATGATGAATTCCATCTCAGCGTTGGAACGGCTGGCCCGACTCGAACAACGCATCGAACAGGCATGCCGGGCAGCCGGCCGCGCCCGCGAAAGCGTGCGGCTTCTGGCCGTGAGCAAGACCCGCAGCGCTGCTGAAATCCGCGCCCGGCTGGTCCTCGGGCTCGATGCGTTCGGCGAGAACTACGTCGACGAGGCGCTGGCCAAGCAACAGCAACTGTCCGACGCGGCGATTGAGTGGCATTTCATCGGCCCGGTGCAGTCGAACAAGACCCGGGCGCTGGCCATGCACTTCGACTGGGTGCAGAGTGTCGATCGCGACAAGATCGTGCGCCGGCTGGCCGAGCAGCGCCCATCCGAGCGGGCGCCGTTGAACGTGCTGCTGCAGGTCAACATCGACAACGAGCCGCAGAAGGCCGGCTGTTCGCCCGATCGGATCGAGGCGCTGGCCGAGCGCGTGGCCCGGCGGCCCGAGCTGCGCCTGCGCGGGCTGATGGCAATACCGGATCCCGGGCACGACGCGGCCGGGTTGCGGCGCGCGTTTGCCTCGCTCAAGCAGTTGCAGCAGCGGCTGGCCGCCGACCATGCCGGTGTCGACACGCTTTCGATGGGCATGACCGACGACCTCGAGGCGGCAATTGCCGAGGGCTCGACGATGGTGCGCATCGGCACCGCGCTGTTCGGACCGCGACCGGCACGGTAGAATCGAGGCATGGATGCCACCATCGCGATGATCGGCGCCGGCAACATGGCGCAGGCCCTGATCGGCGGACTGCTCGAAACGGGCCATGATCCGAGCCGCCTGCGCGCGTCCGATCCCGACCCCGACTGTCGCCGTCACGTCGCTGAGCGCTACCGGATCGCAATGCACGAGGACAATGCCGCCGCCGCGACCGGCGCCGACATCATCGTGCTGGCGGTCAAACCCCAGGTCATCGACCGCGTGCTCGAGCCCATCGCCGCAAAGCTCGCAGCGGATGCGGTGGTCGTCAGCATCGCCGCTGGCATCCCGCTGGCGCGGCTGCAACGTTGGCTGCCGGCCGCGCAAGCGCTCGCCCGCGTAATGCCCAACACCCCGGCACTGGTCGGCGCCGGCGCCAGCGGACTGTACTGCTCGGCACACTGCAGTACCGCGCAACGAGCAACCGTGGCCGCACTGTTTGAAAGCGTCGGCCGGGTTGTCGAAATCAACGACGAAGCGCTGATGGATGCGATCACGGCGGTATCCGGTTCCGGCCCGGCCTATTTCTTCGCGCTGACCGAGGCGCTGGCCGACGCCGGCGTGCGTGCCGGTCTCGAGCGCGCGGACGCCGAACAACTGGCCGCGCAGACCGCGCTGGGTGCCGGCCGCATGCTGACCGAAAGCGGTACCGATGCCGGCGAACTGCGTCGGCGCGTCACCTCACCGGGCGGAACGACGGCAGCAGCCCTCGCGGTATTCGAAAACGGTGGCCTGAAAAAACTGGTCGAACACGCCGTACAGGCAGCAGTCGCCCGCGGCCGCGCACTGGGTGTCGACGACGCGTCCGGAAACAAAGGGAGTTAGCGCGATGGGCGGATCGATAGGCAATGCATTTTCATTCCTGGTCGAGACCTTGTTCAGTCTCTACATCGCCGCGCTGCTGCTGCGCGTGCTGCTGGAACTGGTCGGGGCCGATTACTACAATCCGGTCAGCCAGGTCCTGGTTCGCATCTCCGAGCCCCTGACCGGACCGCTGAGCAAGCTGATTCCGCGCTTCGGCCGCCTCAATACGGCGGCTGTGGTGCTGCTGTTCGTACTGCAGACCGTCTCGGTGATCGTCACGCTGGCACTGTCGGGCTACGCGATCGACCCACTGCAGGCGCTGCTGCTGGCGGGACTGCGCCTGCTGCGCATGCTGCTGGTGATGTACATGGTGCTGATCATTGCCGAGGTGATCCTGTCGTGGGTCGGCGGCGGCGTACGCCATCCCATCATCCCGCTGATCTACCAGCTCACCCAGCCGGTGCTGACACCGATCCGGCGCGTATTGCCCAGCCTCGGCGGCCTTGACCTGTCGCCGCTGGTGGCGATCATCGGCATCCAGTTTCTGATGATTCTGATCGGGCTTCGATGACCCGGACGGGAAGCAAATCCGCGCGCCGGCGGTCTGGCGTAGTATGGAGCAAACCCATTCACACTCACCGCCGCCAGGAGGAAAGGCAACCATGCAAGCAATGATGCGAAACGCCGTGGCACTGGCCGCGCTGCTGACCGTTCTGTTCACGAACCCGGCCCTCGCACAGCAGTCGGTCGCATTCGGCGACTACGAGGTGCACTACAGCTCGATGAATACCAGCATGCTGTCGCCGGATGTCGCCAGCGCCTACGGCATCCAGCGCGCCGATACCCAGGCGATGCTCAACATCACCGTACTCGACCGCCAGTCCGATGCGCCGCTCGCGGCAGCCATCACCGCCAGCGCGACCAACCTGACCGGCCAGCGCCGCGACATCGAGCTGCGCCGCATCAACGATCAGGGCGCGATCTACTACATCGGCCAGTTCCGGATCCACAACGAGGAGACGCTGAACTTCCGCATCGAGGTGGTGCCCGAGGGTCACGACGGCGCGCCGCTGGAACTGGCCTTCCGCCAGCAGTACTTTACCGGTTAGCAAAGACTCCTCAGCCGCCGCCGGCTCGATGCTTGCGGCGGATGAACTCGCGGTGCGGCACCCCCAGCAGGTCGGCCAGTCGGCGGATCAGGTGCTCTTCGTGGCGATCGAGCACACCGTCGGCAAACGCCACCTGCCACAGCGACTCGACCAGCGCCGCGCGCTGCTCGGGCCCGAGTCCGGTGCGCAGCGCATGGGTGTAGCGGTGCAGCGAGTGACTGTCGCGAACCAACTCGCGCGCCTGCTCGACCAACTGCCGATTGCCGTCGGCGTCGCCGCCGAAATGAGCGGCCAGCGCCGCGGCGATGCGCGCGGCCTCGACCTCGGCGATGCGGTCATCGGCCAAAGCAATTTCGACCAGCAACACCGCTGCGGCACGCGCCAGCGCGTCCTCATCGACGATTTCGGGCTGCTTGTCGTCAAACAGATTGCGCAGTGATTCCAGCCAGTCCGGCATATTTCATCGTCCTTGCGGCGGGTTGCGCGGGAATTCCGGGACGGAACTCTACCGCGAAGTAACGGCCATCGGGCCGTCCGATGGACCGCTGATGTCTGCAGTCACCGCCAGGCCAGCTCGATTCCACCATACGCATGCCGATCCGGCGCCGGCTCGAAGAATCGTCCACCGAATGCGTTGATGCGAACATTGTCGTGATAACGCTGGTCGAGCAGGTTGAACACCCCGCCGCGGACGCCCAGCCGCCAGTCGCCGAATGACCAGTCGCGCCGCGCCGACAAGGCCAGCTCGCTGCGCGCATCGCTGCGGTTGCGATTGATGGTATCGGCGAAAAAAGATTCGGTCCAGGCGGCATCCAGGGCAAGGTCCAGGCCGCTCTCGCCGATCCAGGCGATGCGAGCGTGCAGACGGTGGCGCGGCACCCCGGGCAGCCGGTTGCCGCTGAAGTCACCGTCGGCTGTCTCGAAACGGTCGAATTCAAAATCCGAGTGCGTATAGCCAAGCTCGACGCGCCAGGGTCCGCGCCCTTGCCAGCGCGCATCGAGCTCCAGCCCGCGCCGGGTCGAACGGCCGGCGTTGGCGAAGAACTCGCGTCCGCTGCCGGAGAACTCCGGGACCTCGATGGTGGTAATCGCATCGTCCACCGACAGCCGGAAGATCGCGGCCTGGAACTGCAGATGCTCGCCTCGCCAGCGCGCGCCGAGTTCGAGGCTGTCGGCAGTCTCGGGACCCAGCGTCGGGTTGAAGCCGCCGCCTGCGGCCGGGTCGGACGGGTTGGCCAACTCGGTGGTGGTCGGAGTCTGGAACACACGCCCGTAGCCGGCATACACTGTCCAGCGCGGATCGGGGCGCCAGCTCAGCCCGGCCGTCGGTGTGGTCTCGCGCCAGCTGCGCGCGCCGGAATCGTCGCCATCGACCGGCATCCGATCGGCGACATCCAGCCGCACCCGGTCGTGCCGCAGCCCGGCGCTGAGATCGAGCGTGTCGCCCAGCGGAAGCACGGCCTGCACGAACGCGCCCAGGGCATTGACCTGCTCGCGCTGGACCAGCACACGGTCGCCGCGCACACCGTCGAGGTTGTCGAAGCGCTGGCGCCGATCGTGCTGTTCGCGCCAGTCCAGTCCGGTCGACACACGCAGCCCTGCGCGCTCGATCTGGTGGCGCAGATCGATCCCGCTGTAGCGCCGATCCAGCTCCACCTGACCGCCGTCGGCAAACGGCAGCCGGTTGGAAAAATCGCGCGCGAACAAAAACGCGTTGGCCGCCAGTTGCTGGTCATCGGTCGGGGAATGCCGGAGCGCCAGCGCGGTTCGCCACTGCTCGAGCGCCTCACCGGCATCGAATCGCAGGTTGGCCGGGCGCGCCGCGCGCGGTTGCGTGCGAGCCTGCTCGGCCGTCAATCCACCGGGGTCGCGCTCTTCGGGGGCGTCGAAATAGCCGAGATCGAAGTCGACGCGAGTCTGAGCGCGCGCCTGCCAGGCCAGTTTCAGATCGGCGCGGCGCTGCTCGACCCGCGCATGGCGTCGAAAGCCATCCTGCTCGAAGTGCCCACCGCTCAGCCGCAGTCCCACAGGCCCCAGCGGCAGCGACAGCGCAAAGCGGCTGTCGCGGCGACCAAAGGCAGCAATCTCCTGACGTGCGGACGCAGACGCGGATTCACCGGGCCGGCGCGTGCGGATCAGGATCACGCCCCCGGCGGCGTTGCCGTAAGCCGCGGAGGCGGGTCCACGCAGAATCTCGATGCGCTCGACCGCGGCCAGGTCGATGGCATCGACCTGCGCCTGACCATCCGGCAGCGTCTGTGGCACGCCATCGACGACGATCATCACGCCGCGGATGCCGAACGCGCTCTGGGCGCCGAAGCCGCGCAACGCGATGCGCGCGTCCTGGCTGAAATTACCGGCATTCTGGACAAACAAGCCCGGCACCCGCGCCAGCGCCTCGGCCAGACTGGCAGACAGACGTCCCACAGCAAGATCATCACCGTCGATCACCGTCACCGCAGCCGGCACCTCGGCCAGCGCACGCGGCATGCGCGTGGCGCTGACCTCGAGCGTGTCGATCTCGGGTTCAATGGCCACCGCGACCTGACCCGGAACCACGGCGGCAGCCATCAGCGCGAACGGCAGGAAGGTCATTGGCAAAGGAGCAATCGCGTTTCGCGGTGCGAGAAAGAACGGCGGAGCGCGATTGTAGCTGTCGCGGTGTCAAGCACGTACAATGCAGCGCATGCATCCGGCGCGCGGCGCACCATGACGTTGCTGTTCTTCTACCTGTTTCTCGCCATCGGCGTGTCGTTCCTGTGCTCCATTCTCGAGGCCTCGCTGCTGTCGGTCACGCCGGCGCACATCGCCGTGATCAGCGAGGGCGGCAACCGCACCGGCAAACGCCTGGGCGAACTGAAACGCGATATCGACCGGCCACTGGCCGCGATCCTGAGCCTGAACACCATCGCGCACACCTTCGGTGCCGCCGGCGTCGGCGCACAGGCACAGATCATCTTCGGCAGCGCCTGGGTGATGGTGTCGTCGGCCTTGATCACGCTGGCCATCCTGGTGTTCTCCGAGATCATTCCAAAGACCCTGGGGGCCACCTACTGGAAGTCGCTGTCGGCCTTCACGACCTGGAGCTGCCTGGTGCTGATCTGGATCATGTGGCCGCTGGTGTGGCTGTCGAAGCTGGTCACGAAACTGCTGGCACGCGGCAACCCGTCGGCCAGCATCAGCCGCGAGGAGTTCCGCGCACTGGCCCGGGCCGGCTCGCGCGAGGGCGTGTTTGAGGAAGAGGAATCGAACATCTTCCTGAACCTGATCCGCTTCGGTGCCATCCGCGTCGAGGACATCATGACCCCGCGCGTGGTGGTCAAGAAGTTCCAGCGCGAGACGCCGTTGAGCGACATCATGGCGATCGCCGACGAGCTGGTGTTCTCGCGCTACCCGGTCTGGGGCGACAACGACGAGGACATCAAGGGCTACGTGCTCAAGGCTGACATCATGCTGGCGCTGGCGCGCGGCGAGGGCGATCGCACCGTCGGCGAACTGATGCGCGAGGTGTTCTTCGTGCCCGAGTTCATCTCGCTGCGGGTGCTGTTCGGACAGTTCCTGGCCGAACAGGAGCATTTTGCGGTGGTCGTCGACGAGTATGGCGGGTTCACCGGCGTGGTGACGATGGAAGATGTGCTCGAAACCCTGCTCGGCATCGAAATCGTCGACGAAAGCGACGCGATCGAGGACCTGCGCAAGGCCGCGCGCGACAAGTGGACCCAGCGCGCCCGCCGGCTGGGCCTGGAACTGCCGGAACCGCGCCCGGACCGCGTCGCCGACGACTCGCACCGCAACGGCGACGACTGAGCGTTGATTCGTCACACGACTCGACGGCGGCGAGCCACTCGATGGCCCGTTTCCCGGGGCTGTGGCATACTCCGGTTTTCCGATTCTCGGCGCACGCGTCGCCGTTTCGATTGCATCTTAAAAGGAGAATGAGATGAAGACCGCCGTGTCCGTTGTCATTGCAAGTCTGGCGCTGTCCGCGTCGGCGCTGGCCGAAGACCCCAACATCAACCCCGGCCTTTGGGAAACCACCAGCACGGTCACGATCCAGTCCGAGCAGTTCCCGATTCCACCGCGCACCGACACCACCACCGAATGCGTGACGGCCGAGAAGATCGCCGAAGGTCAGGCTTTTCTCGAAGATAACGAGGACTGCGAATTCACTCGCAAGGACATGCGCGCCGACGGCATGGACTACACCATGACCTGCTCCGGCCAAGGCGGTGACGTGACCATGAATGCGTCGATGAAGTTCGGCGGCGACAGCATGAGCGGCACCATCGACGGCGACATGCAGTCGCCGATGGGGGCGATGAAAATGATGGTGGAAATGAACGGTCGTCGCACCGGCGACTGCTGAGCACGATTGCCGAACACGATTGCCGAACACAATCGGGCAATCTCCCGTCTGGCCGGAAGGATCCGGCCCGACGCCCGCATTCAGCCTTCCACCCACTCGCGGTGCACGCGC
This sequence comes from Wenzhouxiangellaceae bacterium, assembly GCA_032251355.1. Lineage (GTDB taxonomy): Bacteria > Pseudomonadota > Gammaproteobacteria > Xanthomonadales > Wenzhouxiangellaceae. The sequence continues at coordinate 17,067 of JAVVDV010000003.1, read as the reverse complement.
ACCGCGCCGTTGCGCGGCTTGACCACGCCGCCATGCGCCTCGAACTGAGCGCGCGTGACAGCCGCACCGAACAACAGGATCAGCGACGAGTAGTTGACCCACAGCAGCAGCAGTGCCAGCGAGCCGGCCGCGCCGTAGGTCGAGGCCGTGGCGGTATTGGCCAGATACATGGCAATCAAGGATCGGCCGAGTGTGAACAGCAGCGCCGTGACCAGTCCGCCGATCAAAACGTCGCGCAGTGACAGCACGACATCGGGCAGGACCTTGAAGATCGCTGCAAACAGCAGTGTGACGACGGTCAGCGAAATCACGATTTCGGCCACCACCATGCTCCAGCCGGGCACCGGCAGCCACTGCTCGGCGAATACGATCACTGCGCGCAGCGTCACGCTCAGCGCCAGCGACACCAGCAGCACGAAGCCGATTGCCAGCACCACCGTCATCGACAGCAGTCGGGCCTTGATGAAGGTCCAGATGCCGCCCTGGCGCGGCCGCGGGGTCACATCCCAGATCGCATTGAGCGATTGCTGCATCTGCGCGAACACGGTTGTAGCCCCCAGTACGATGGCACCGATGCCGGCCAGCGTCGGCAGCCAGCCCGAGCGGTCCAGTTTGGAGTTGACCACTGCCGTTTCGACAACCTGCGCGGCTTGCTCGCCGACCACATCCTGCAGCTGGCCCATCAGCTCGCCCTCGGCCGCACTTGGACCGAGGACCACGCCGACGACCGTCACCGCCACGATCATCACAGGCGCGATCGAGAACACGGTGAAAAAGGCCAGCGCGGCAGCATAGATGAAGGCCTGGCTGTCGAGCCAGTTGCGACCGGCCGCGGCCAGAATGGCGGCCCAGCGCCGGGCGACGGCAATCAGTCCTTGCATGGTGACGTTATCCTCGAGTCGAATGCGACCAGTGTAGTGCCCCACGAGGGTGGATTCCGGCATCGGTTTCGCTACACTGGGCGTCCACTCGCATCCCGGGAATGGATCAATGCGATCTTTCGTCGTCGCAGTACTGCTTGCCCTGTTTCTTGTCTCACCGCAACCAGCACCGGCCGAAACTGCGCATCCGCCGGTCGCCATCGCCATCCATGGCGGTGCCGGCACCATCCTGCGCGAGAACCTGAGCGAGGCGCAGGACGCACGCATCCGTGGCGCGCTCGCCGAGGCCCTGCAGGCCGGGCACGATGTGCTGACCGACGGCGGCTCGGCCATCGACGCGGTGATCGCCGCCATCACCCGGCTTGAGGACGCGCCGGATTTCAACGCCGGGCGCGGCGCGGTACTGACCCACGACGGCCGGGTCGAGCTCGATGCCTCGCTGATGCGCGGTCACGATCGCGCCGCCGGCGCGGTGGCCGGGGTGCGCGGTGTGCGCCACCCGATCCTGGCTGCACGGGCGGTGATGGACCATTCCCCGCACGTGCTGCTGGCCGGCAGCGGTGCCGAGGCCTTCATTCGGAATCAGGGGCTGGAGTTCATGTCCGAGGACTGGTTCATCACCGATTTCCGGCGTCGGCAGCTGGAAACCATCCAGGCCCGCGAGCAGGCCGGGCTGGCGGCGCCGGCGGCCTGGTACTCGACCGTCGGCGCGGTCGCGCTGGATCGCGGCGGCAACCTTGCCGCCGGCACCTCGACCGGCGGCATGAGCAACAAGCGTTGGGGCCGGGTCGGCGACTCACCGATCATCGGCGCCGGCACCTTTGCCGACAACCAAAGCTGTGCCGTCTCGGCCACCGGCCACGGCGAGTTCTTCATCCGCTACGCGGTCGCACACGAGATCTGTGCGCGCATGCGCCTGGCGGGCGCGTCGCTGGCCGAGGCAGCCGAGCAGGTGGTCAACGGCGTGCTGGTCGAAGCCGGCGGCAGCGGCGGGGTGATCGCAATCGATGCTCAAGGCAACATCGCGATGCCGTTCAACACGCCGGGCATGTACCGGGGCTCCATCGATCGGGACGGCAACCGGCGGGTCGCCATCCACGGCGACGAATGAAATGCTGACCGCGGCCCTGGAGTTCGCCTGCCCGTTCTGTGGCGAGGCCAACAGCGTCGAGGCCGAACCGGGCGACGCCGGTCAGTGGCTGGTGCAGGATTGCGCGGTATGCTGCTGCCCGATCGAGTTGCGGCTGCCGGCCGATGAGCAGGAGGCGCTGCAGGTCGAGCCGGGCTGATTGCGATCGGGGCTAACCCGATTCATCAATAATCCGGGCTAAGGAACCGGCTCAGCCCTCGACAGCGGCCAGGGAAGAGGTTGCGGCAGTAGTGCCCAAGCCGAGATTGCGGCACAGCCGCTCGCTGGCCTGCGCGCGATTGAGGGTGTAGAAGTGCAGGCCCGGCGCGCCGGCCTCGAGCAGCCGCTCGCACAGGCGCGTCACGATATCTTCGCCGAATGACCGCAGCGACGCCATATCGCCGGCGCGTTCCCAGGCCTCGATACGCTTGAAAATCCATTTCGGCATGTCGGCACCGCACATGTTCGAAAAGCGCGCGAGGCTGGAATGATTGGTGATCGGCATGATGCCGGGCGTGATCGGAACGCAAATGTCGAGCCGCGCGCAGTCATCGACAAAGCGCGCATAGGCATCAAAGTTGTAGAAGTACTGGGTAATCGCGCCATCGGCACCGGCAGCCACCTTCTCGGCAAAGTGGCGCAGATCGCTGGCGGGGGATTCCGATTCCGGATGGTGCTCGGGGTAGCAGGCGACTTCGATGTGGAAGCGCGCACCGTAATGCTCGCGCACGAAACGGACCAGGTCGACGGCATGATCGAACACGCCGTGACCGCCGCCGGAAGGCCGGTCGCCGCGCAGTACCACCAGTCGCTCGACACCCGCGTCCAGGTAGGCGTCGAGCAGTTCGCGAATACCGGCCGTATCCTCGGACATGCACGAGATGTGCGGTGCCGCGGGCACCTTGGTATCGCGCTGAATCGCAAGCACGGTCTCGCGCGTGCGCGCCCGGGTCGAACCGCCGGCACCGAAGGTTACCGACATGTAGTCGGGTTTCAGCACCGCCAGGCGATCGCGGGTGGTGCGGAAAATTTCAGCCTGCTCATCGTTCTTCGGTGGAAAGAACTCGAAACTCAACTGGGGCGCACTCGTCATCACAGGGCGATCCGCTTGCAGGTGGGTCAGATGCGACCGGCGCGGAGCCGGTCCGCGCCGGTCGGTTTCAATTGCGAACGGCAGACCGGGCCGGCCCGGTCACCGTCGCGACCGCCAATCAGTAGCGGTACCACTCCGATTTGTACGGCCCCTCGACCGTCACGCCGATGTAATCGGCCTGTTCCTCGCTCAAGGTGGTCAGGCGCACACCGACACGGTCCAGGTGCAGGCGGGCGACCTTTTCATCAAGGTGCTTGGGCAGCATGTAGACCTCGTTGGCGTAGTTGTCGCGATGACGGAACAACTCGATCTGCGCCAGCGTCTGGTTGGTGAACGAGTTCGACATCACGAAACTCGGGTGGCCGGTGGCACAACCGAGGTTGACCAGCCGACCGCGCGCCAGCAAGGTGATGCGCTTGCCGTCCGGGAAGGTGATCTGGTCGACCTGCGGCTTGATCTCGTCCCATTCGTACTGCTCGATACTGGCAACATCGATCTCGTTGTCGAAGTGACCGATGTTGCAGACGATGGCCTGATCCTTCATGCGCGCCATATGGTCGTGGCCGATCACATGATAGTTACCGGTGGCGGTGACGAAGATATCGGCCGCCTCGACGATGCCTTCGTCCTCGAGGTTGACCACCCGATACCCTTCCATCGCCGCCTGCAGCGCGCAGATCGGGTCGACTTCGGTCACCCAGACATTGGCCGAAAGCGCACGCAGCGATTGCGCCGAGCCCTTGCCGACATCGCCATAGCCGCACACGATTGCAACCTTGCCGGCGACCATCACGTCGGTGGCGCGCTTGATCGCGTCGACCAGCGATTCACGGCAGCCGTAGAGGTTGTCGAACTTGCTCTTGGTCACCGAGTCGTTGACGTTGATCGCCGGGAATTTCAGCGTGCCTTCCTTCTGCATGCGATACAGCCGGTTGACACCGGTGGTGGTTTCCTCGGTCACGCCGATGATGTTCTTGAGTGCAGCCGAGTACCAGCCCGGGTTGCTGTCCAGGCGCTTGCGGATCGCGGCGAACAGCGCGCGCTCTTCTTCGCTGCCGGGGTTGTCGAGGATGCTCGGATCGGCTTCGGCGCGTGCACCGAGATCGAGCAACAACGTCGCATCGCCGCCGTCATCGAGGATCAGGTTGGCGGTGCCGCCGTCGGGCCACTGGAAGATGCGGTGGGTGAACTCCCAGTACTCGGTCAGCGATTCACCCTTGAACGCGAACACCGGGATGCCGCGCTCGGCCATCGCCGCGGCGGCATGGTCCTGGGTCGAGTAGATGTTGCACGAAGCCCAGCGAACTTCGGCGCCGAGTTCGACCAGGGTTTCGATCAGCACCGCAGTCTGGATGGTCATGTGCAGCGACCCGGCAATGCGCGCGCCTTTCAAGGGCTGATCAGCCGCGAACTCGGCACGGGTCTGCACCAGGCCCGGCATCTCGGTCTCGGCAATCGTGATTTCCTTGCGACCGAAGGCGGCCTGCGAGAGGTCGGCGACGAAGTAGTCGTTGGCGGTCGACGCGATGCTGTCGTCGAACAGCACCGTGTTGGCGATGGATTCGGGAGTGGCGTTCATGGTTGGGAGCCTCGGGTTTGGGAGATGGGATTTAGGATTTAGGATTTAGGATTTAAGAGATAGGATTCCGGAACTAGCGAAACGGGCGATGAACAGCCCCGATCTGTTTTTGCTGAATCCTGAATCCGGTCTTCTGAATCCTGTCTGCTCAATTCAGTCCGGCCGCCTCGCGCAGCGCATCTGCGCGGTCGGTCTTTTCCCAGCTGAAGGCGGTGAAGTGGTCTTCGACTTCCTCGCCATCGCGCTTGACCTTGACGGTCTGCTGTTCGGGCAGGCGACCGAAGTGGCCGTAACTGGCGGTCTGGCGATACATCGGATGCAGCAGGTCGAGCATCTTGATGATGCCGTAGGGACGCAGGTCGAAATGCTCGCGCACCAGGTGTTCGATCTGCTCTTCGGGAATTGCATTGGTGCCGAAGGTGGTGACCGAGATCGAGGTCGGCTCGGCCACGCCGATCGCGTAGCTCACCTGGATTTCGCACTTCTCGGCAAGACCCGCGGCGACGATGTTCTTGGCCACGTAACGGCCAGCGTAAGTGGCCGAACGATCGACCTTGGACGGATCCTTGCCCGAGAACGCACCGCCACCGTGACGGGCCATGCCGCCGTAGGTATCAACGATGATCTTGCGCCCGGTCAGGCCGGCATCGCCGACCGGTCCGCCGATGACGAACTTTCCGGTCGGGTTGATGTGAAACAGCGTGTCGGCATGCAGCCATTCGCCCGGCAGCACCGGTTCGATGATGTGCTTGCGAACACCCTCGCGCAGTTCGGCCAGTTCGATGTCTTCGTCGTGCTGGGTCGACAGCACCACCGCGTCGATGGCCACCGGCTTGCCTTCGTGATAACGCAGCGTGACCTGGCTCTTGGCATCGGGACGCAGCCATGGCAACGGATTGTCGGCACGACGGCGCAACGCGGCCTGGCGCTCGACCAGGCGGTGCGCGTAGTAGATCGGTGCCGGCATCAGCACGTCGGTCTCGTTCGATGCATAGCCGAACATCAGGCCCTGGTCACCGGCACCCTGCTCTTCCGGGTTACCGCGATCCACGCCCTGGGCAATGTCGCCGGACTGCTTGCCGATCATGTTGATCACCGAGCAGGTATGGCCGTCGAAACCGACCCGGGAGGAGTTGTAACCGATATTGACCACAACCTCACGGATCAGCTTTTCCAGATCAATCCAGGCCGAGGTGGAAATCTCGCCGCCGACGATCACCGCGCCGGTCTTGACGAAGGTTTCGCAAGCCACGCGGCAGTGCGGATCCTCGGCCAGGATGGCATCGAGGATGGCATCGGAAATCTGGTCGGCCATCTTGTCCGGATGGCCCTCGGAAACGGATTCGGAAGTAAACAGGTAGTCGCGCATCGCTTATATCTCTTGATTCGGATAGAAAGATAATAGCGAATTGTACCGTATTCCCGCGTGATCGTGCAGGCATCCCGGTCACGGCCGCAGCGCGCCGGGTACCATAGGCGCACTGCCTGCGCACGGGATCGCCATTCGATGGACCTGCTGCCCGACCTCTCGCTGATCGTGGCGTTGCTGCTGGCAGTGATTTCACCGTTGGCGGCAGCGCATGCGCTGCTGTTCAAACGCGATTCGCGCGCCGCGATCGGCTGGGTGGGTCTGTGCCTGCTGCTGCCGATTGCCGGGCCGGTCATCTACCTGCTGTTCGGCATCAACCGCATCCAACGACGCGCGCAGCAGCTCGACCGACCGCGACTGGCTGTCGAGCCGGAACGGGGTCGGCCGCGCCACGCGCCGCAGCCGATCGAGGCCGAGCTGGATCCAGCCCAGCTGCGGCTGGCGACCATCGGCGCGCAGCTGGCCAGCCACCGGCTATGCAGCGGCAACCGGGTCGAGCCGCTGGAGAACGGCAATCATGCCTACCCGGCGATGCTCGACGCAATCGCCTCGGCGCAGCATGCGGTGTGGTTGTCAACCTACATTTTCGATACCGACGCCACCGGCCGCGCCTTCGTCGACGCCCTGACCGGCGCCGAGCGGCGCGGCTGCTGCGTGCGAGTGCTGATCGACGGCGTCGGTCAATACTACAGCTGGCCGACAGCCGCGCGGCTGCTGCGCCGTTCCGGCGTGACCTGCGCGCGCTTCCTGGCGCCGCGCCTGCTGCCGCCGCGGCTGTCGGTAAATCTGCGCAACCACCACAAGATGCTGATCATCGACGATCAGGTCGGCTTTACCGGCGGCATGAACATCGGCGGTCGGCACCATGTCTCCTCACCGCCGCAGCGTGGCGACGTGGCCGACCTGCAGTTCCGGCTCAGCGGGCCGATCGTCGCCCGACTGGCCGCCGAATTCCGCCGTAGCTGGGAATTCTCGATCGGCGAAACGCTGCCGACCCACACGCCGTCGCGGGCCCACGAAGATGGCTGCTCAGCACGGGTCATCACCGATGGCCCGGACGAGGATCTGGACCGGATCACCCTGACCTGGTGCGCGCTGATCGCCGAGGCGCGCCACTCGGTGCTGATCGAGACACCCTATTTTCTGCCGCCGCGCGAATTGATCGGTGCATTGCAGGCCGCCAGCCTGCGTGGTGTCGAAGTGCGGCTGGTGCTGCCGGAAAAGAACAACCTGCCGTTCGTGCACTGGGCCACGCGCAACATGCTGTGGGAACTGGTCTACCAGGGCGTGAACGTGCACTACCAGCCACCACCGTTCTCGCATGCCAAGCTGCTGGTAATCGACGAACATTACCTGCAAATCGGCTCGTCGAACTGGGATGCGCGCTCGCTGCGGCTGAACTTCGAGTTGCAGGTCGAACTGTTCGACCACACTCTGGCCGGCGCGATGGCCGCGCGCATTCGCTCGCGCGCAGACCACGGCCGCGCGGTTACGATGGACGAACTGGACGGACGCAGCCTCGCGGTGCGGCTGCGCGATTCGTTTTTCTGGCTTTTTTCACCCTACCTGTAACCCGGAACATCACCCTTCGGAGATCCGAAATGACCCTGCTGATTGTCGGACTGATCCTGTTTCTCGGCAGCCACTCGCTGTCCATCGTCGCACCCGCTGCGCGCAATGCCTGGGCTGCCCGCCTGGGCGAATGGCCGTTCAAGGGGCTCTACGGCCTGATCGCGCTGACCGGTTTCGTGCTGCTGGTGATCGGCTACGGGCAAGCCCGGCTCGACCCGACCGTGCTGTATGTGTCGCCGTCGTGGACTACCCACCTGATGATGCTGTTGATGTTGATCGTGTTCCCGGCGCTGTTTGCCACCTACCTGCCCGGACGCATCAGCCGGATGCTGGGACATCCGATGCTGGTGGCGGTCAAGGCCTGGGCGATTGCCCACCTGCTGGTCAACGGCACGCTGGCCGATGTTCTGCTGTTCGGCGGTTTTCTGGCCTGGGCGGTGGCCGATCGCATTTCGCTGAAACGTCGCACGCCAAATCCCATCCTGCGCGCGCCCGAAACCGCGCTCAACGATGTGCTGGTGATCGTGCTGGGCCTGGCCGCCTACGTCGGTTTCGCGTTCTGGGCGCACCCGCGCTGGATCGGCGTTCCCGTGATGAGCATCGGCTGACGGGTCAGAACAGACTGGAAAACAGACGCTGCAGCATGCCGCCGCGCGCAGCCGGCGGCACCCGGGCGGCTTCGATCTGCTCGGTATCGTCACCGACACAGGTCATCGACACCACCAGGTCGTCGATCAGCGCCGGCGTGAAGCGGTAGGGGTCAAAGCGCTGCAGGCCATGGCGACGCAGCACGCGTTCGACGTCGCGTTCCAGCGCGACGAACTTCATCGACCAGTCCTCGAAGCGCCGATGGCGAATGGGGCGACGCGTCAAACGCTGCACGTCGTCGTGGCGCGGATCGCGGCAGATCGCCGCGTTCAGCCGATCGACCGCGTCGGCCGGACCTTCCAGGTACTGGAAAAAGCAGCCCTCGCCAAACTTCAGCACGCCGCCGATCTGGCGCTGACGATTGTTGCGCCTGGACTGCACCAGGATGCGACTGACTTGCGCTGGCACGGCCGCGCGCTGGCTGCGCAGCGCGAAATTCGCGCTCGAGCAGTACGACAGACAGATCAGGTCGGTAGCGCAATCCATGGCGGCGATGAGGCCTGCAGGCCGTTGAAGTTGCTGACACTGTAATGCGCTGCCGGTCACAGCCGCGTCAACACGCCGGCACCCGCGCCGCCCATCCGACCTTGAAGCGGTTTTGCTACTATCGACCGCCTATGCGATATGCGATCTCACTGACTCTGGTGCTGGGCCTGTTGTGGCTGGGCATTTCCGGCGTTTACAAGCCACTGCTGTTTGCGCTGGGGACGGCTTCCGTGCTGTTCGTGGTCTGGCTGTCGCAGCGCATGGATGTCGTCGGCATCGAGCACAATCCAGGCCTGTTTTCCTGGCGCATGCCGGCCTACATCCTGTGGCTGCTCGGCCAGATCATCGCCTCCAACCTGCAGGTTGCGCGCGCCGTGCTGGCGCCTGGCCGCCACGTCCGACCGCGCATCTTCGAGGCACCGGTCAACCTCAAATCAGCGGTGGCGCGCGTAACCTACGCCAATTCCATCACCCTCACGCCGGGTACCGTAACGCTGGATCTGGACGGTGACCGAGTGCGCGTGCACGCGCTGTTGCGCGAATCGGCCGAGGGCGTTCAATCCGGCCAGATGCACGACAAGGTCGCCTGGCTGGAGCAGTCGCGATGACCACCGTGCTGGTCCTGACCGCGCTTGCGATTTTCACGACCATGGCGCTGGCGCTGGCGCGCGCGCTGAAAGGCCCGACCGTCTACGATCGCATCGTCGCGGTCAACATGTTCGGCACCAAGACCGTGCTGATCGTCGCCCTGATTGCCGAGATGACCGGCCACTATGATCTGCTCGACGTCGCGCTGGTGTACGCACTGATCAACTTCATTGCGATCGTGGCGGTGCTGAAACTGGCCAAGATGGGCGATCTGGCCACGGCCGGCCCGGGAGACATCACCGATGGCTGAGACGCTGGTCAACCTGCTGTCGTGGCTGCTGATGCTCGGCGGCGGCGCGTTCGGAATCCTCGGCGGCCTGGGGTTGCTGCGCTTTCCCGACTTCTACAGCCGCATGCACGCCGCCGGCATGGCCGACACCTTGTGCGCGCTGATGATCGTCGCCGGTTTGATCCTGCAGACCGGCTTGTCGATCGCCTCGATCAAGCTGGCACTGGTGCTGTGGTTCCTGCTGTTCACCGCCCCGACCGCCTCGCATGCGCTCGCGCATGCCGCGCGCATCGACGGCGTCGAAGCGCGGCTGAGCCAGGACGCCGCAGTCGAAACCGATACCCACAGCGGCAGCAACTGAAACGATGGAAACCCTGGTCGATATTGCCCTGCTGGTGCTGCTCGCGACGGTGGCAATCGCCATCGTGCGAGTGCGCGACCTGTACTCGGCCGCGATGCTGTTTGCGATCTACTCGCTGCTGTCGGCAGCGTTGTTCGCGGTGCTCGATGCCGGCGACGTGGCGCTGACCGAGGCCGCAGTCGGGGCCGGCATTTCGACCCTGCTGTTCCTGGGTGCGCTGACGGTGACCGAGCGACGCGAACGGCCGGTGCGCGGCAATGCGTGGCTGGCGCTGCTGGTGGTCACCGTCACCGGCGCCTGTCTGATCTACGCGGCCACCGATCTGCCGACCTTCGGCTCGGCCGACAATCCAATCCACCAGCACGTCGCGCCCTATTACATCAACAACGTCTACGACCAGATGGGCATTCCGAACATCGTCGCTGCCGTGCTGGCCAGCTACCGCTCGATCGATACCATGGGCGAGGTGTTCGTGATCCTGACCGCCGGCCTCGGGGTGGTGGCCTTGCTGTCGGTGCCGCCGCGACGTCGGCGTGCGCGCAGCACGGCTGAGCGCGGCAGAGAGGAGCGGTCATGAAATCCAACAGCATTCTGCGGGTGATCACGCACCTGCTGATCCCGTTCATCCTGCTGTTTGCGCTCTATATCCAGTTTCACGGCGAGTACTCGCCGGGCGGCGGCTTTCAGGCCGGCGTCGTGTTCGCAGCCGGCTGGATCCTGTTCGCGCTGGTCTACGGTCTGGATGCCGCGCTGCTGGTCATCCCCGAGCGGGTCCAGTTCATCCTGGCCTGCCTGGGTGCGCTGCTGTACTCCTTCATCGGCATACTCGGCGTCGTGCTGGGCGGACGGTTTCTCGATTTCTCGGTCCTGCTGGATTCCCCGCAGGCCGCCCAGCAGGCCGGCATCATCCTGGTCGAGTTCGGCGTCGGTGTGACCGTCGCGACCGTCTCGATGCTGTTTTTCACTTTCTTCGCACGACGCAAGGGCCAGATCGAACAGGCCCGGCGTGAGGCGCGCGACTGATGGGACTGCTCGGACACTTCAATTTCTGGGTCGTGGTCGTGCTGATGATGATCGGCTTCTACACTGTGATCGCGCGCGGCAACATGATCAAGAAGATCATGGGTCTGAACCTGTTCCAGACCTCGGTGTTCATCCTGTTCATCTCGGCCGGCAAGATCCTCGGCGGCTCGACACCGGTGCTGCGCGAGGGCATCGAGATCTACTCCAACCCGCTGCCGCACGTGCTGATTCTGACCGCCATCGTCGTCGGCGTGGCAACCACGGCGGTTGGACTGGCGCTGGCGATGCGCATCCACGAGGCCTACGGCACGATCGAGGATGACGAACTGCTCGATCCGATCGAGCAAGACCCCGACGACACCTCGCCCGGCGATTCCGGCCGCAGCGGGAGCGCGGACGCATGAACATCGCCGAATGGCTTCCGTTCAGCGTGCTGGTGCCGCTGATCGCCGGACCGGTGTGCGCAATGCTGCCCGGGCGCGTGCTGCCGTGGCTGCTGGCATTTGCCGCCGCGAGCACCTCGCTGATCATTATCGTTTCGGGTCTGCCGGCGCTTTGGAACGGCGAGCTGTCCTACCCGTTCGGCAACTGGCCGCCGCCGGTCGGCATCGAGTACCGCATCGATGCGGCCAACGGACTGGTCGCACTACTGGTCGCCGCTGTGGCGACCCTGACGCTGGCCTGGGCACGGCGCATCAACGACTTCGAGGTACCTGAGCGCCAGGGCATCTTCTACGCGCTGTTCCTGATGGCGTTTGCCGGGCTGATGGGGATCACGCTGACCGGCGATGCATTCAATGTGTTCGTGTTTCTGGAAATCTCATCGCTGTCGACCTACGCGCTGATCGCGCACGGCTGGGACCGGCGCGCGCTGCTGGCCTCGTTCCGCTACCTGATCATGGGCACGGTGGGCGCGACCTTTCTGCTGATCGGCATCGGCTTTCTCTACATCATGACCGGCACGCTGAACATGGCCGACCTGGCCGAGCGTCTGCCGGCGGTTCAGGACACCACCGCGGTGCGCGCCGCACTGGCCTTCATTCTGGTCGGCCTGGGCCTGAAGCTGGCGCTGTTTCCGCTGCACCTGTGGATGCCCAACGCGTATGCCTACGCGCCGAATTTCATCACCACCTTCCTGGCGGCCACCGCCACCAAGGTCGCGCTGTACGTGATGCTGCGCTTCGTGTTCACGGTGTTCGGCGTCGACTGGAGCTTTAACGCACTGCCACTGGGCGCCGTGCTGGTGGCACTGGCGATCGCCGGAATGTTCGCCGGATCCTGGGTGGCGATGTTCCAGGACAACCTCAAGCGCATGCTGGCCTATTCCTCGGTCGCCCAGGTCGGCTACATGGTACTGGGCGTCTCGCTGGCGACCAGCGCCGGACTGACTGCCGGCATCCTGCATCTGTTCAACCATGCGCTGATGAAAGGTGCGCTGTTCATGGCCCTGGGCACGATCTTCTGGCGCACCGGCACGGTGCGGCTGGAGCGGCTGGCCGGCATCGGCCGCGAGATGCCCTGGACGATGACCGCGTTCGCGCTGGCCGGATTGAGCATGATCGGGGTGCCGCTGACGGCCGGTTTCGTCAGCAAGTGGTATCTGATTCTGGCCGCCTTCGACGCCGACAAGGCCTGGCTGGTGGCGCTGATTGTGATCACCTCGCTGATGGCGATCTACTACATCTGGCGCGTGGTCGAAGTCGCCTGGTTCAGCGAGCGTCCGGCCGACCGCGAGATCGTGCGCGAAGCACCGCTGGCACTGCTGATTCCGGTCTGGATCGCGGTTGCTGCCAACTTCTGGTTCGGCATCGACACCCGCCTGAGCGTCGGCGGTGCCGAGGCCGCTGCGCGCGCGCTGCTCGGAGGCGGTCCATGATGGCCTGGGCCAGCCCGTTCGCGGTCATCGTCATTCCGTTCGTCGGCGCGCTGCTGATCGCGCTGGCCGGCGATCGCCACCGGCTGCGCGACGCGCTGGGCTGGATCACGGCCGTGCTGTTCTTCGCCGGTGTCGTCGCCCAGGTCGGGCCGGTGCTCGCCGGTGCCGGGCGCGAGCAGCAGCTGTGGGAAATCCTGCCCGGGCTGCAAATCGCCTTTGCGGTCGAGCCGCTGGGCCTGATCTTCGCGCTGGTCGCGTCCAGCTTGTGGCTGGTCGCCACGCTGTACGCCCAGTGCTACATGAAGGTTCTGAACTACCGCCATCTGGGCCGTTTCTTCGCCTTCTACGCCGTTGCGCTGGGGGCCGCGGCCGGTATTGCATTCTCGGCCAACCTGCTGACGCTGTTCATCTTCTACGAAGTGCTGAGCCTGTCGACCTATCCGCTGGTCGCGCACACCGGCACCGCGGCCGCGCGCAACGGCGCACGCATCTATCTGGGCTACCTGCTGGCGACCTCGATCGGGCTGCTGCTGGTCGCCATCCTGTGGGTCTGGCAGGCCACCGGCACGCTGGATTTCCAGCCCGGCGGCATCATCCAGGGCCACATCGATCCGGGCTGGATTCCGCTGCTGGCCGGGCTGTTCATGTTCGGTATCGGCAAGGCCGCACTGATGCCGGTGCACCGATGGCTGCCGGCTGCCATGGTCGCACCCGCCCCGGTCAGCGCGCTGCTGCATGCCGTCGCCGTGGTCAAGGCCGGGGTGTTCTCGGTCCTGAAGGTCGCGGTATTCGTGTTCGGCACCGACACGCTGGTCGAGACCGGTGCCGGCATCTGGATCGCCTGGGTGGCCGCGTTCACGATCGTGGCCGCGTCGCTGATCGCGCTCCGGCTCAATGACCTCAAGGCAAGGCTGGCCTATTCGACCATCAGTCAGCTCAATTACATCGTACTCGGCGCAATGGTGGCCACACCGCTGGCGATCATCGGTGCGGCGATGCAGATCGTGATGCACGCGTTCGCCAAGATCACGCTGTTCTTCGGCGCCGGCGCCATCCAGGTCGCCCACGATCGCAAGCAGATCGACCAGCTCGACGGGCTGGGACGGGCGATGCCGATCACCTTCGGCGCGTTTACCGTCGGCACCTTGAGCATCATCGGCCTGCCGATCTTCGGGGGTGCCTGGTCGAAGTGGTACCTGATGCTCGGCAGTCTGGAAATCCACCAGTGGGCACTGGTCGCCGCGCTGATGGCCAGCGCCTTGCTCAACATCCTCTACCTGCTGGTCATCCCGATCCGCGCGTTCTTCGCGCCGGCCGCCGAAGGCGTGCCCGACCACTACGCCGAAGCGCCAAAACCGATGCTGGCGGCAATGCTGATCACCGCCGGCAGTTGCGTTTTGCTGTTCTTCTGGCCCGACCCGGTCTACCGGCTGGCCGCGATGCTGGTTCCCGGAGGTGCGCCATGAACAAGCCGTGGTTCGGACTGACCGCAATCGCGGCGCTGGTGCTCGGCCTGGTCGGGCTGTTCGTGCGCCCCGATCACGGCGTCGACGCAATGCCCGGCTACTACCCGCTGGTCGGCATTGCGATCGTCGCCGGTGCGATTGCGCTGGTCCGGTTGCTGACCCGCGTCCTGCAACGACCGGAGGATTACTACGATGCCGATTGAGTGGTTGCCGGTCGGGATCTTCTATCTCGGCGCGCTGCTGGCCGCGGCGAGCCGCGGTGCGCGCTGGATCGCGCTGGCCACACCGATCGTAGCCGCGCTGGTGGCCATGACCCTGTTGTCCGTCGGAACCGCTGCCGACTGGCCGGTGATGGACTACACGCTGGCCGCGGTGCGAGTCGACGCCATGACCCTGGTGTTCGTCGGGCTGTTTCATCTGGCCGCGCTGCTGGCGGCAATCTATGCGCTGGAATGGATCGACCGCGTGCAGGCATCGTCCATGCTCGCCTACGTCGGCTCCGGCATCGGCGCGGTGCTGGCCGGTGACCTGGTAGTGCTGTGGTTGTTCTGGGAGATGCTGGCGCTGACCTCGGTGGTGCTGATCTGGGCCCGGCGCACGCCGGAAGCCACCGCCGCCGGCATCCGCTACCTGGTATTCAATGTTGTCTCCGGCGTCGTCCTGCTGGCCGGTATCGCTGCACTTGCAAGCGCCGGCCACGATCTTGCGATCGGCCCGAGTGCCGGAACCATTGGGCTGGACTCGCCCGGCGGCTGGCTGGTGCTGATCGCGTTCGGCATCAAGGCCGGCTTCCCGCTGCTGCACAACTGGATTCCGGACGGCTACGCGAATGCCTCGCTGACCGGCTCGGTGATCCTGGTCGCGATCACTACCAAGGTTGGCGTCTATTCGCTGGCGCGCGCATTTGCCGGTGAGGAACTGCTGATGGTCGTCGGCACCGTGATGGCGCTGTGGCCACTGGCCTACGTGCTGGTCGAGGATGATCTGCGGCGGGTGCTGGCCTACAGCCTGATGGTTCAGATCGGGCTGATGGTCGTCGCCATCGGTGCCGGCAACGCGATCGCACTCGACGGCGTGACCCTGCACGTGGTCATGGATGTGCTGTTCAAGATGCTTCTGTTCATGGCGCTCGGCGCGGTGCTGGTCCAGGCCGGCACGGTGCGCGCCAGCGAACTCGGTGGCCTGGCGCGCCGAATGCCGTGGACGCTGGGCTTCGTGCTGGTGGGCACGCTGGCCAACTCCGCCCTGCCCGGGACCGGCGCGTTCGTGAGCAAGAAACTGCTGCTCGGCGGCATCGAGTACGCCGGAATCGGTCCAATCTGGTACGGCGCGCTGGCTGGCCTGTCGGCACTCGGCATGCTCTATCTGGGCGTGCGCATCGTCTATCAGGCGTTTCTGCGTCCGCCCAAGCAGCCGGTCACGGCTGCTGATGCCTCATTCCCGATGCGCGTGGCGATGGGCACCATCACGCTACTGATCGTGCTCGCCGGACTGTTCCCCGGATTGACCGATGCATTGCGCCCCATGGGCAGCGACTACAACCCGTTCAAGCTGGTCAAGATCCTCGACCAGCTGCAATTGCTGCTGTTCGCACTGCTGACCTGGATGCTGCTGGCCGGGCGCGGATTCGGCCTGCCCGAGCCGGGGCGGCGGGTGCTGCTGGATGCCGAATGGGTCTACCGTCGACTGCTGCCCGGCGCCGCGCTTGCGGTGGCCGAACGCTTGGCGGCGGTTCGCGACGCCGTAGTCAACCTCGTCCGGCTGTCCGATCGCCGTCCCGGCAACTCGCGCGTGGCGGCAACGCTGGCGCGCAGCTGGCCGATCGGTTCGATGGCATTCTGGACCGTGGTCGTGCTCGCCGCGCTGCTGTTTGCCGGCATCTGGCGCGGCATCTGAGAACTATTTGAAATCGTCGCGCTCGGTGCGGACAACCCGGTACTCGACGCGCAGCGGATCATCATTCGAAGTCGCCTGACGTTTGCCGCCGGTCAACCAGTTGCGAACCGTCATGACGATCGCGCCGAGAATTCCCAGGCCGGCGACCGCGGCCAGAAAGATCACGCCGACAAACAGACTCAGCGCGAGGATCGCCATTCCGCCCAGCACCAGGCCGAAGCGCGCCAGCGGGCTGGTGGGAATCCGATAGGAAGAATACTGGAACTGTCTCATGCCTACTCCGACCGAAGCCGCCGACAATCGTTTCATTCTCGACGCCCGCGAACTCAGCGAAGGTCAGTTCCGCGAGGCCGAAATCAACAATCAGGGTAGCACGCGCTGGTTGGTGCTCACGCGCAACAAGGGCCGGGTGCGCGCCTGGCTGAACGTGTGCCCGCACGCCGGTCGGGCGCTGAATTGGGCGCCGGACAAGTTCCTCACCGATCCGTCCGGCAACCTGGTGTGCAGCGCGCACGGTGCGGTGTTCGAGCCCGAGCGCGGCGAATGCCTGTCCGGCCCCTGCCGGGGCGCGGCGCTGACCGCGGTTGCGGTCGAAGAACGCGACGGCGTCATCCGTGTCTCATCGGGTGATCCTGCATAATCGAAACAATCGCTAATAACGAGAACGTTAATCCGCTTGCGGGCCGCGTCAGGCAGCGTTCGTTTCAACCTCGGCAGCGATCCGCGCACCAAATTCCCGCTCGGCAAGCGCCAATTCGTAGCTGGTTTGCAGGTTAAGCCAGAAGCGCGCGCTGTTGCCAAAAAAGCGCCC
>JAVVDV010000002.1:0-142507 GCA_032251355.1 Wenzhouxiangellaceae bacterium | reverse complement strand
CGTGTTGTCGCCGGCAGCCGACCTGAGCGTATCGGTCGACAACGGACTTGAACAGGTCACGCCGGGGGATTCGGTGACCTGGGACGTGGTGGTCGCCAACAACGGCCCGTCGTCGGTGCGCGGCGTGTTCGTCGAGGACCTGATTCCGGCCGCGTTGTTCGATGCCACAGCCAGCTGCACTGCCGAGCCGTCGGCCGGTGTGCTGGCCGGGCCGCTGGCCGTCGATTCCCGCGTCGTGCCGGCCAGACTGGCGTTCGCGGCCGACGGGCGGCGCGCATTCGCTGTCGGCGGTGAACGGCTGGAAGTCTTGCGCAGGGATCCGCTGACCGGCAACCTGGTCTCCGACCAGTTGCTGCAACAGGCTGTGGCCGGCGTGACCGGTATCCGCGGCGCGTCCGACGTGGTGGCCAGTGCCGACGGACGTTACGTGTACGTGGCCGGAACCCAATCCGACGCAATCGCGCTGTTCGGCCCGTCCGAAGAGGGCGACGAGCTGGTCTTCGTTGCCGCGATCCGCGACGGCGAGGCCGGGATCGAGGGCATCGGCGGCGTGTCCCGCCTGCTGCTCAGCCCGGATGGAAGCCGGCTGTATGCGGCCGGTTCCGAGGACCAGGCGCTGGCTGTGTTCGCAATCGATGCCGCGTCCGGTCGACTGTCACCGGTGCAGGTGCTGCTGCAGGGCCAGAACGGAGTCAACGGGCTGGCCGGTCTGACCGACCTGGCCTGGGCCGGGGACGGCGACGTGCTGCTGGCCGTGGCCGGCGCCAATCAATCACTGGCCGCTTTCGAGCGCAACGCGTTCAGCGGCGAGTTGACGTTCGCCGACGTGCTGTTCAACGACGACCTGCTCGGCACCGCCGCGGCCGGCGCGCTGCTCGAGCCCGCCGCCGTGATCGAGGCCGCCGACGAAATCCTGGTGGCCGCCGCCGGTGACGACCGCATCGGTCGCTTCATCGTCGAGCCGGCCGCGGCCGGGGTTCCCGGTGCACGCGTGACGCTGGGCGCGCTGGGCAGCATCGATGCCGATACGCTGGGCCGGGCCCTGACCCTGCCGTTCGATCTCGAATTCGTTGAAGATCAGCGTCGACTCTATGTCGCGACCGCCGAAGGCGTGTTGCTGGTCAACCTGCTGGCCGAGCAGCCGGAGGTGATCGAGGTCTATGGTGCTTCCGATTTCAATACGCTGACCGGGCTGAGCGCGCTGGCGCTGGGTCCGAGCCTGCGCCAGCTGTATACCGCCGGGATCAGTGACGGCGCCGAAATCGGTGTCTGGGCGCGTGAGCGCGGTTCGCGTTGCCCACTGACCGCCCGCGGCGGGCTGGGCCGGCAGGCGGTCGATATCGTCGCCGGCGGGCGCCTGGTCTACCAGGTCAACGGCCAGGTCCAGCCCAACGCCAGCGATCAGATCAGCTACACGGTCTCGGTCGTCAACCCGGTCGAGGGCCAGGAACTCAATCCGGCCGACAACAGCGCCACCGATGCCGATGCGCTGATACCGGCACCGGATCTCGAGGTCGTCAAGCAGCTCGCCAGCGAGCCGCCGGTGATCGCGGGGCTGCCGGTGCAGTGGCGGATCGACATGGCCAATCTGGGCCTGAGCGATGCCGCGCGCGCCCCGCTGCTCGACGCATTGCCAGTGTTCCCGGCTGACGGCGGCGGCGTGCTCACCAACAGCGGCGCGTGGAGCTGCCAGGCCAACCGGCCGCTGGCCCCGCTGGACACAGCGGACGTGCCGGCCGCGGCCACGGCGATCGCGATCGGACCGCAGGGTCGCTACGTTTACGCGGCGGCCGAAGGCGCCGATGCGCTGCTGATTTTCGCGCTGGAGGTCGACGGTACGCTCGGCGCGCCGACGGTGATCGCCGAGGGTGCGACGCTGCCCGGCGGCACGGTGGAAGGTATGGCTGGCATCTCGGACCTGACGGTGTCCGACGATGGACTGCAGGTTTACGTGTCGGCCGCGGCGGGCAACAGCGTGCTGGTGTTCGCGCGCCCGGTGCTGGATGCTGCGCTGGATCTGGCGCAGACCTTTACCACGGTACTCGGCGATGGATCGAGCACGCCCGGCTTGCGCGGTGCGCGTGCGATCACGCTGTCGGCGGACCAGCGCCGGGTGCTGGTCGCCGGCCAGGTCTCCGATGCCATCGCGATCTTCGACCGCGACCCGCGTACCGGTCGGCTCGAATTCAACGAGCGGGTGCGCGACGGGATCGGCACCATCGTTCCGGAATCCAATGTCATCCAGGGCGTCTCGGCGCTGCACACGACCGCCGACGGCGAGCTGTATGCGATCGCGGCCGGTTCGCGAGCCTTTACGCGATTTTCGATCAACCCGACCTCCGGTGCGGCGACATTCGAAAACGTCTGGCGCGCCGGCGACGCCGGCCTGCCGAGCCTGGCCGGCATCCGCGCGATCGAGGCGGCGCCCGGCGACACCCAGCTGTATCTGCTGGCCGATATCGGCGTGATCGTGCTCGAGCGTACTGCCGATGGCACGTTGGTCTTCCAGGGCGTATTCGACGCCCTCGGCGATCCGGCCGCGACCACCGCGCTGGAAATCGATGCGGCCGGGTCGCGTGCCTACGTGCTTGCGCAGACCGACCAGGGCGCGGTGGTCCACGTTCTCAGGCGCGACTGGAATGACGGATCGCTGGAATTCTGGTTCAGCCAGGCCGTATCGGCCGGTGCGGCACGAGCGTTGGTGCAGTCGCCGGCAGAGAATCGCCTGTATGCCTCGGTCGCAGACGGTGTGCTGGCGCGATTCGACGAGCAGGCGCTGTCGCGCTGTCGGATCGAGGCCGGCCAGGCCGATGCGGTCGCCACCGAAGTCGATCTCGGTGCCCGCGGCTGGTCGGTCTTCGACCTGTCGGCCACGGTCCATCCCTCGGCGCGCGGCGAACTGGTCAACACGGCCGAGGCCGGCGTTTCGGACGGCGAGGATCCGAACGTGGACAACAATCTCTCGACGGTGGCGATGCCGATCGAGGTGGTCTCCGATATCGCCGTGACCAAAACCGGGCCGGCCGAGGCCGTGGCCGGAACGCGGATCGAATACCTGTTGACGGTGACCAATGCCGGGCCCAGCGACGCGCTCGGCATCCGGCTGCGTGATCCGGCTGTGCTTGCAGGGCTGACGTGGACTTGCGTGGCCTCCGAAGGTTCCAGCTGCCCGGGGGCGGGCAGCGGTGCGATCGATTTCGCGGCCGACGTGCTGGTCGGCGGTCGGCTCGACATCGTGCTCGAGACCACAATCGACCCGGCTCTTATCGGCCGGATTGCCAATGTTGCGGTACTCGAGCCAGAACCCGGATCGACAGACCCGACGCCGGACGATCAGCGCGCCGAGGTCATTACCAACATCATTGCCGTGGCCGATGTGGCCGTGACCAAGGCCACGCTGACCGATGCGGTGATCGCCGGGGCGCCGGTCGAATACCGCATTGAGGCGATCAATAACGGGCCCAGCGACGCCGCCGGCGTGCGCCCGGTCGACGCCTTCCCGGCCGCGCTTGCCGAGGCCGGTTGGATCTGCACGGCCAGCGGCGGTGCCGGCTGTCCGGCGGCGGGCAGCGGCTCGATCGACATGACGCTTTTGCTGCCGGTCGGCGGCGCCGTCGAATTCCGGGTCAGCGGGTTGCTTGGCGCCGACCAGGTCGGCGAGCTGGTCAACCGCATCGATGCGACGGTCGAATTGCCGGCCACCGATCCGGATGAGACCAACAACAGCGCCGAGGTCCGCGACACCATTGAGCTGCGCTCTGACCTTGCCGTCGAGCTGCGCGCACCGATCAATCCGTTCGATCCGGCCGGTCCCAACGATCTGCCGCTCGAACTCGTGGTCGGCAATGCCGGCCCGTCGAACGCGCGCGCCGTCGATGTCGTGATCGACTTCTCATCGCCGGTGCGCCTGACCTCCAGCGGCTGCGTGCAGCCGGCCAGCACACGGGTTCGTTGCACGCTGGCCGAGCTGGCCGCGGGCGACATCCGGATGCTGAACCTGGCCCTGGACGGGCTGCCGGGCGCGCCGGGATCGCTGGTGGTCGACGCGCTGGTCAGCGCGGCCGCCGAGGATCCCGAGCTGCTCGACAATGCCGCCTCGCTGGTCGTCGAGTTGCGCAGCGGCATCGATCTGAAGGTTGCCATCGACAACCCCCAGAACCAGATGGGTCCCGATGAGCAGGTCATCTACGACATCGTCATCGACAACTTCGGCTCGGTCGCGGCGATCGGCGCCGATGTCGCGGTCGATGTGCCGGTCGAGCTGCTCGAAGCCGAGTGGACCTGTGCCGCCGAGGGCGGCGCGAGCTGCACGGCGGCCGGCATGGGGTCGATCGCCGACGTCGTGACGGTGCCGTCCGGCGGCCGCCTGGTGTACTCGCTGTCCGTGCGCGTCGATCCGACGCTGGATACCGATGTGCCCCAGACCGTGGCCGTGACCGCCACGGTCGATTCGGCGCCGCCCGAGGACGACTTCAATCGTCTCAACAACGTCGCGGTCGATGAGAACGGCATCGGCTCGCTGATCTTCGAGGACGGCTTCGAGGCACTCGAACCGACCGCCCAGCGCACGCTGGCGCCGACCGACCCGGCCTGCTTCGCGCTGGCGCTGGACACGGTTGCACCCGATCCAGCGGCTGCGTCCGTGCTCGAAGCGCGCAGTTCGAGCGGCCGGAGGCTGTTCTGGGTCGATACGGCCCGCCTCGGCGGTCGCGACTGGGTCCGGCTGGCGACGCTGGAAGCGCGCTCGGCGGAGAACAGCGGCTGGCACGAATTGCCATCCGGCGCCGCCGTCGCAGTGCGCGTGCGGCATGGAACCGCCGCGCTGGACATCGACAACCAGACGGCCTGGCAGGCGCCTTCGGGGCTGCCCGAGCCGGTCGCGAGAATTCGAACCTCGGCTGCATCGACGTCCGCAAGCTGCGGCGCGTCCGGCCAACCGGAAATGCTGGAGAGTAGTCAATGAAGTGGATCCCAGGAATTGCGTTAGTTGCAGCCGGTATTGCCGCCGGCGTGATCGGAGCCGGCCTGTGGCCGGATTCAGCGACCTCGCCTCCCCAGGGGGACTGGATTGCCCGGGCCGGTGATCAGTACGTCACCCGCGCGGATTTCGAGGACGCGATGCGTCGTCGCGGCGGCGCCACCGGGCGCTACCACGACCCGGCCGTGCGCCGCGCGCTGCTCGACCAACTGCTGCTCGAGCGCGCGCTGGTGGCGCGTGCACTGGACACCGGGCTGGATCAACAGCCCGAAGTGCGGCGGTCGCTCGATCAGATTCTGATCAACCGTGTCGTCCAGGATGACTTGCGCCCGCGCCAGCAGGCCATCGAGATCGATCCGGCGGCGATCGAGGCGTTCTACGATGGCCATGCCGACGAGTACACCATTCCGGCGCGCAGGCGGGTGGCGATGCTGTTTTTCGAACTCGGCCAGAACGCCAGCGAGGAAACGCGCCAGCAGGTCATGGCGCGTGCGCAACAGGCACGCACCGAGGCGGTGGCACTTGAATCTCCGGTGCGTGATTTCGGCGCATTGGCGCGCACCCACTCCGATCACCAGGCCAGCCGCTACCGCGGCGGCGTGCTGGGCTGGATCGGCGACGGCGATCCATCGCGCTACAGCTACCCGGAAGTGGTCATAGCGACCGCGCGCAGGCTCACCGAACCCGGCCAGATCAGCGATGTGGTGCAGGGCGAGAACGGCCTGTACCTGGTCCGGCTGGTCGACAACGAGCCGCAGCGTGACCGTTCGCTCGACGAGTTGGCCTCCGGCATCCGTCAGCGCCTGCTGCGCGAGCGCCACGTCGAGGTCGAGCAGGAATTCCAGCGCGAGATGCTGGCCGCGGTCGAGATCGAAATCCGCGACAACGCGCTTGCCGACGTGACGCCGCCAGGGCCGGAGCGTCGACAGCCTGAACAGAAGACGCCGCCGGCCATGCCGGTGGCCGCCAGCCAGGGAGGAACGGACTGATGCGTGCCGCGAATCGACTCTGCCTCCTAGATGCCGTGCGATGGATCGCGCCGGCACTGCTGGTGCTGGCCGCTTTCGGCCCGGTTCGTGCGCAAACCGCCACGTATATCCAGCAGATCGATCTGCAGCCGGGCTGGAACGCGATCCACGTCGAGGTCGAGCCGCTGAACAATCAGATTGCAACGGTGTTTGCCGACGTGCCGGTGGCCAGCGTCTGGCGCTGGCTGCCGCCGGAGGTAGGAGCGCGCTTCATCGAAGATCCCGCCGAGGGATTGCAGAACATCGAAGGCTGGTTTGCCTGGTTTCCAGAGCCCAGGCCAGAGGCGTTTCTTTCCAACCTGTTCCGGATCAACGCCAATACCGCCTACCTGGTGCACGTTGAGGGCACGCAGTCGCATCGAATCTCGCTGACCGGGCGGCCGCTGCTGGTTCCGCAGCGCTGGGAAACCAACCGGTTCACGCTGACCGGGCTGCCGGTGGCGCTGCAGAATGCGCCGACCTTTGCCGAGTACTTCGCGCCGTCGGCCGCCCACCGCGATCAGCCGGTCTATCGACTGCGCCCCAACGGCCGCTGGGAAGTCGTCAACAAGGCGGCCACGCCGGTGCGCGCCGGCGAGGCCTACTGGATCTTCACCCAGGGAAATTCGCGTTACCAGGGCCGGCTGCAGCCGGTACTGGAGCAGGGCGAGAGCATCGAGTTCGCCGCGGCGCTGGATCAGATCAACCTGGTGCTGAGAAATCGCAGCGAACTGCCCGGCTCGTTTCGGATCCGGCGCATCGGCGGCAACAACATGCCGCTGTCGTTCCTCAACGAAGATCCGGAAACCGGTGAGCGTGGCTGGCCGTTCCTGCCCGGCGAGCTGGTGCTCGACGCGCCGGCCGGCGAGAATGTCTTCCTGTCGCTGGGCGCCGTGCGACGTAACTTCACCGCATCGCGTGTCGAGGAAGTGCTCGAAGTTACCGATGAGCTGGGCGAGCGTGTGCTGGTGCATGTTGGTGCCAACACACTGCAGCCGTTCGTTGCACCGACGCCGGCACAGGGCGTGACAACCGCCGCCGGCAAACTGGCCGCCGAGGACAGCGTGCCCGGTCGACTGGCCGGTCTGTGGCTGGGCGAGGTCGAAGTCAATGCCGTGAGCGAGTCACAACTGGCCGGAGTGATTCCCGAGCCGGTCGATCGCCCGTTCGCGCAGCGCTTCATCATTCATGTCGACTCCGCCGGCCAGGCACGCCTGCTCAAGGACGTGATCCAGATGTGGGAGGACGGCACCGAGGTGCCGAGCGCGGCCAACCCCGATCTCACCGAGGTTGAGACGCCCGGACGCTATGTGCTGATCACCGATCCGGCGCTGCTCAGTCTGTTCTCCGGTGCGATCAACCGTGATGGCGTCCCGGTCGGTCAGCGGTTCAGCACCGTGGCCTACGACTTCGAAGGTGACGCCCAGCTGTTCGATGGGCGGTTCGAGCCCGGCGAGCAGATCAGCACAACCATGGTGATCGGCTCGGAGCTGCCGACCAACCCGTTCCTGCACCGCTTCCATCCTGACCACGACAATCGCGACGCTCAGTTCCTGAACTTCCGCCAGGAAGCCTACCAGGTGGTGCGCGAGATGCGCCTGATCCTGGTCGAGCAGGACCCGCGCGGAACGACCCCGCCGGGCTGGGGCGAGACGCTGGTCGGCGGCTTCTTCGAGGAGTCCATTACGGGGCTGCACAAGAACACCATTTTCACTTCGGGCGAGTTCCGGCTGCGGCGTATTTCGTCGGTGCCGGTGCTCAATCAGTAAGCACCAGGGGCCAGTCGCATGAATCTTGATACCACCCGAAAACTCTGCTTCCGGCGCCGCATCGGCCGTGCATTCGCCGCGCTGGCACTGCTCGGCCTGGCCCATGCCGCCGGCGCACAGTGGCCACTCGGTCTCGGCACGGCCAACGAAGACGAGGTCGTTGTCAGTCGGGTCGCCTCCAACGGCGACATCTTCATCGCCGGCCATTTCAGCGGCACGCTCGAGACCCCTGCCGGCACGATCAGCAGCATCGGGCTGCAGGATGTGTTCGTCGCCCGGGTCAGCCAGGCCGGTACGCTGAAGTGGATTCGGTCGGCCGGCGGTGGGCTGACCGATACGGTAGGTGACCTGGCGCTGGACTCGGGCGACAACGCCTACATCGTCGGCTCGTTCTTCAACACCGCGCTGTTCGGCGGCTCCGATGTCACGGCCGCCAGCGAGCTGGACGACGGCTACCTGGCGCGCATCAATGCCGACGGCAACTGGGTCTGGGTGCGGCGCATGGGCGGCACCGGCCGTGACGCGGCCAATGCGGTCGCCACGCTGCCGGGTGACATCACGCAGATCCCGCCGGTCGCCGAATCGGTCGTCGTCGGCGGGCAGTACCAGTGCCGCGCCAGTTTCGACGACCCGGACAGCGACCCGATTCCCGATCTGGACAACGGCAACTGCCCGGCGGGCCGGGACCTGTTCATCGCCCGCTACACGGTCAACGGTGAAGGCGTCTGGGCCCTCGACCGCGGTGCGGCTTCCAGCGCAACCGAGTCGGTCCAGCAACTGGAGATCGATGCCGATGGACGGGCCTGGATTCTCGGCCAGTTCGTCGAAGGCGGCAGCGAAGTGATGCTGTCGGAGAATTTCGACAATCGCACGCTTTCGTGGAGCAGCAGCAATTCGTCCTTCGGAGCCATCACCGAAACCGATACGGCCGCAGCCAACTTGACGTTTTCGGCTGGCGCTTTCAAAGACATTTTGCTTGTGGCCGACCCGCAGAAATTCTTTACCGGGACGCCGGCGCTGGCGCTGCGCGCCGGTGAGGTCAATGTCGACTCGCCGACTCAGGCGGTTGCCAACAGTCAGCGCCTGCGTGTGTCGTTCGAAGCCATGAGCGGCATGAACATGCAGTCGAGGTTTACACAGGCCGGGACTTTCACGATCGACTGGATCTTTTCCGACGAGCCGGATCAGGGTGAGGATCTCATCGTCCAGTATCTGGATTCGAACAACCAATGGCAGACCTTGCACACGATTCCGGGTGGAAGCTCCGGGCAAAGATTCGATTTCACCGGCAGCTCGGCGCTGGCGATCGAGGATCCGAATGCATTTCACGATGGCTTCCGGTTGCGCTTTCGCCTGCCTTCCGGTGGTGGGCCGCAGACCCGGAAGGTGGGCGACACCACGTTCGACGGATTTGCCGACTGGTGGCATATCGATAACGTCGTCATTGAGCGCGTGGGGCAGAGCCGGCCGTTTTTGATGAGCGTTGGCAATCTGCGCAGCGATTCGCCGTCCATGGGTGGCGTGCTTGCGCTGGATCGCAACCTGCGCTTGAATACCTTGAAAACCGCGCCGGGCAACCGCCTGCTGATGGGCGGGCTACGCGCCGGAACCGCCGTCCTGGGCACCTGCGGCAACCTCGACGGCAGCGGCGCATTCGTGGCCGCGTTCGCCACCAGCGGGGCCGGCGCGAGCTGCACGTGGGTGCGCACCGCCGGAGGCGGCGAGGTCGACGATGTGACCGCCGACGCCAACGGCGATGTGTATGCCACCGGCCGGTTCGTCGATCAAATCGTTTTCGACGAGGAAACCAGCCTGAGCACGAACGCGGCCGGCGCCAGCGATATCTTCATCGCCCGCTATCGCGCCGACGGCAGCAGGCTGGAATGGGCCACCGGCGGCGGCGTGCTCAACGACAACGAGGCCGATCCCGATTTCGGCGTCCCGGCATTCGCCGGCGGCACTGAGGACGACCGCGGGCTGGCCATTGCCACCGACGGATTCGCGACCCTTTACGTTGGCGGATCGTTCCGTTCGCTGGCGAGCTTCGGGCCGGTTGATTCGCTGGCCGCGGCCGGCGGCAGTGATGGCGTGCTGTTCAACCTCGGCCTCGACGGCCGGTTCTTCCAGGAAGAAGGCTGGATTGCCGGTGAGCCGCTCACGCCGCCGCCGAATGCCGCGATCAACGACGTCGCGCTGCGTCCGGATTTTCTGGTCAACGGCGAGCCTTTCGGCGCCATCGAGGCTGAAATCTTTTCCTGGAGCAAGGCCCAGGGCGAGACCGCCAGGCTGATTCCGCTACAGGCCTTCGGCGCGATCGAAGTGCGCTGGCGCATTGCCGGCGAGCCGGCCGAGAGCAAGGCGCGGGTCAGTTCCCAGGGCAGCATCACCTGGCCGGGCGAGCCGTGTTCGGAAACCGTCACCCGCGAATGTTTCCAGGTGCACGTGGTCGGCGCGCCGGTCCAGGCCGAGCCGCCGTCGGGCAATTTCCGCGTGTTCCGGGTGATCTCGCCGCAGTCCAGTTCCAGCCTGCCGAGCCAGAGCGGCGGCACGTTCACCACCGAGCGCACCGGTTTTTCATCCATCATCTATGTCAACGGTCCGTCGCTGGATGAGCTGCAGCACCCGACCGTGGTCGAGATCGTGGCCACGCTGCCGTATACCGGCGTGCCGCTGTTCGTCGACGACGTCGAGGTCGAGATCGGCCAGCCGATCCGTGATCCGTTCCACAACGAACCCAACCGCAACGGCTTCGTCGTCAATGCCAACGCGTTCTACGACGGCCACGGCGCTGATGCGGCCTACAACCGCACCAGCCGGCAGGGCCCGATCATCCCGGTCAATCGCTACAGCAGCGCGCGTCCGCAGGAGCAGGGGCGTGAACTGGCCGTGGCCTGGTACCGGGCCAACGCCAAGGGCGTGTTCTGGCCGGCCAAGGCGGTGCGCTACAGCCCGCGCTGGCCGTTCGACCCCGAGCGCATCATCATCGCCAGCGAACAGGGCGGCGAAGTGCTCGGCCAGCAGCCGATCGACCCGCAGTTGTTTACCAACGCGCGCATCTACGTGCAGAACGATTTCAGCCTGCCCGGCTACAACCCCAACGACGAGCACGCGTTCATGGCGCCGTCGCAGATCGGCTCCGGCGTCGAGGCCGTATTCGCGCTGCGCTCGGACTTTGGCTCGGCCATCGCCGACGACGCGGCCGCGCCGTCGGATCCGTACGTGCTGCTGAAATATTTCGCCGAGGCCGTCAACCAGTGGCGATTCCGCATCTATCGCGTCGAGGCCACCGGCGCCGGATTCTCGAACTTCCGATTCAGCGGGACGGCCGCGACCACGGTCGCGCCGCCGTATCCGCTCCGCCTGTTGCCGAGCTGCGCCGAGTCCTTTGTCGATGGTGAGGCGGACGGTGCTCCCCAGCCGCCGGCACCGTTCTTCCGTGACTACACCAGCCAGCTGTGGGCCAAGTCGGCCGGCCAGGGCGCGGTGCATTACTTCTACCCGGCCCAGCCCGGCTTCTTCACCGACCTCAATACCGATGATGAAAACGACATCGACTTCGAGAACGGCCCGGTCTGCCAGCCGTGGTTGCCGCGCCTGCCCGAAGACCAGGGCGGCACCCGCAATACGCGTGTGCCGATCCGGGTGGCCTACGACATCCGCTGGCCGGATGAAAAGCCGCTGCTGATTGCCGGTGAAACGCTGTTGACGCCCAAGCGCGGGCTGCCCGACATCCTCAACCAGGCCGCGGTTCAGGTGGTCTACGACGATCTGCAGGACGGTCCGCGCCCACCCGGCGCGCCACCGCTGACGCCGTCGGATACGCTGGCCCAGCTGATCGATCCGCTCAACCCGCGCATCGTCTCGCTCGACGAGATCCCGGCCAGCGTCGCGACCGAATTCCAGAGCGACGGCACCGAGGCCATACTCGGCAACGTCGCCGGCACGATCAAGCTGCCGGTCTCGATCCGCGATCGGCTGCGCTACGATCCGCTCAACGGCCGACTGATCCTGACCGGGATCTTCGACGAGAGCGGCGCCGGCGACCCGTTTCTGTTGCTCAACGTGCTGTCCAAGCGCGACCGTGCGAAGCTCCAGGAAATCGACGGTGCCGGCGGCAGCGCCTGGGATGCGGCCATCGACGAGTTGTTCCGCCTGTCGCGCAACCCGCAGGGCATCACCCGGATCTGCACCAGCGAACCGCGCGTCGATGCCGATCGCAACCTGATCTGCGACAGCACGCGCAACGTCAACGACAACGACGTGCTGATCGGCTTCCAGGATGAATTCCCGCCGGCAGATCCGGGCAACGATGCGTCGGCCAAGGGCGACGGCATCCTCGAGCCGTTCGAGGCCGTCGGCGTCAACGCCGCGCTGACCGCCGGCTTTTCACAGGGCCGCGGACTGATGACCGTGGCGTTCAACAACAATCAAGCGCTGGCGCCGCTGCCGATCAGTCTCGAGGTGATCGAGGTTGGCTGCCTGGCCTCGGATGCCACGACGCCGCCGCTGCTGGCGCCGTTCCAGGGCCAGCTCAACGTGCTGGCGCCGGAGAACATCTTCGACGAGCAGCTGGTGCTGCGCCACAGCGGTGACTTCGGCGGCAACCCCGACGCGCTTGACTTCCAGTGGTTCTTCCAGCCCGATTCGACCGGCCGCCCGCCCGAATTGCCGCCGAACCCGGAAAGTGGCCAGCTCAATGGCTGGATCCAGTTTCCGGTTGCCGAATCGCAAGGTGCGGTCGAGATTTCGATCGAGGGCGCCAACATTCAGACACTGTCAGACAACTGGTATCTGGCGCGCTACCGGGGTTTGCCGGGTTGCAACAATCAGAATGAGTGGAGCCTGTTCGCCGGCAGCCCGGGCAGCACGCCGCTGGAGCCGCTGGCCCAGTTGGCCGAAGGTTGGGTCAAGCGCGTGCTCAACCGGCTCAATCCGTTCGAGGCCCGGGTACAGAATTTCGCCCAGGCCGCAACCAACAACTACGCCAGCATGCTGATCCAGCTCGGCGAGCGCTTCGAGGGACCGATCGCGCTCAACAACGATCCGGACAACCTCAACTCGTTCGGCCTGATCGAGGCCTACACCACGGTCATGCGGCGCGCGCTGCAGTTGTCGGTCGACGGCACACCGCCGGTCAACTTCGGTCCGGCTAACAACGCCATCCTGCTGGTGGCATCGCGCCTGGTCGACTTCTACACCCTGCTCGGCAACGAGGCGTTCGCCGACGCGCAGGATCCGACCATCGGCATTACCACCAACGACGGCACGTTCTCGCTGGCGCCGAGCATCTTCAATTTCCAGAACCAGCTGGCCACGCTGCTCGACGAGGAGATGGTGCTGCTGCGCGGTCGCGATACAACCAACGGGCCGGTTACCGCCCGTCCGGTCTACAACCGGCTGTTCTGGAACTTCACCACCGGCGACGGCGAGGTGGCCTACGCGCTGTCCTACAACATCGACGACCAGAACACCGACGGGGTGATCGACGAGTTCGATGCGCGCATCCAGTTTCCGCAAGGGCATGGCGATGCCTGGGGGCATTACCTGACGGCCAACAAGATGTACTACGACCTGTTGCGTCACCCGTTCTATAGTTGGGAGCCGCGTACCGAATCGATTCTGGTCGCCGGCGTGCCGATCGAGGTTGACTTCCTCGACGAGCGCCAGTTCGCCGAAACCGCCGCGGCCAAGGCGCGCGCTGGCGCTGAAGTAGTCGACCTGACCTATCGCGAACGCTACGTTGCCGACCCCAACGGGCAGTATCAGGGCTATACCGACACCAATCCGGAGCGGGCCTGGGGCCTGTCGGAGTGGGGCCGAAGAGCCGGCATGGGCGCATACCTGGACTGGGTCACGGTCAATTCCATCCTGCCGGCCGAGGACACCGACCCAGCCAATGTCGGAATTCGCAAGATCGATCGCACCACGGTGCGCGAGATCGGTGAGATCGGCGCGCACTATCAGGATATCCAGGGCCAGGTCGACGAGGCCGACGCCGGGCTCAACCCGTTGGGGCTGGCCACCGGCGTGGTGCCGTTCGACATCGATCCTTCGCAGCTCGACCGGTTCAACACCACGCAGTTCGAGCAGATCGCCGAGCGCGCGATGAGTGCGCTGCAGAATGCGGTCAACGTGTGGGACTTCGCCAACGAGCTGACCAACCAGCTCAGGCGCAACCAGAATACCGTCGACGATCTGCGTCGGGCTTCGGCGGCGCAGGAAACCGACTTCAGCAACCAGCTCATCGAGATCTTCGGCTATCCGTATGCCGACGACATCGGGCCGGCCGGAACGTACCCGGCCGGCTACAACGGTCCGGACATGTACAACTACATGCTGGTTGATGTCCCGGCATTTGCCGAGACGCTGTTCGAGGACGGCGACCCCAACAATCCGCTCTCACTGGGCCAGATCGAGCAATTTACAGGCGTCTACAGGCCGGTGCCGAACGGCGTGAATTTCTTCGACTTCACGCCGAAGTCGGGCGGCGAGGTGAAAAAGGCGCTGGACGGCAGCTCGTGTAATGAGAATCCGGAAAAGAGCGGCTGCGCCCTTGGCGAACTGGACAGCGATGGTGCCGACAGCCTGCAGGTGGAGTACACGACCATCAATTCGCCGGATATCGGCCTGTGGTTTACCAAGCCGGAAAGCTGGACCGGGCAGCGGCGCGCACCGGGCAGGATCCAGCAGATCCTGCAGGACATGCTTCAGGCCCGTATCGGGCTGCGCCAGAGCGTGCTCGAATACGATCGGCTGCGGCTGGAAATCGAGGCTCAGATCGAGACCCTGGAGGCAACGTTCAATGTCAGTCGGGCCAACTTCCAGATCGCCAACGATACGCGCAAGACGCTGCGTAATCTGACCATCGCGTCTGCTGTGATGAGCAATAGTGCCATTGCTGCGCGCCGGGTCGGCCAGATGATTTCGGATACATTTGGCGGCGCTCGTGATTGCGTACCCAAGAGTTTGATCGCCGGTCTTGCGGCCGGCGGCGACGTGACCTCGGCGGCGCGCTGCTCGCTGACATTCGCCCAGGCGGCGGCCAAGGTCACGGCCGAAACCGTTGCCGACGGTCTTGATATCGCGGCCAACGCGACCGAAGCTTCGAAGGAGGATGTTTCGCAGCTGGCCGGGCTTCGCACCGAACTCAACAGCGCAAACCTGGAGCTGTTCAACACCAAGGGCGAGATCGATGCGTTCTTGCGCCAGGAGCCGATTCTGCGCAATGAAATCTATGCTCGCAACGAAGCCATCCAGCAATTGGTCAATGACTACCATGCGACCCTGGCCGAAGGCCTGCGCGCCTACGACCGCCTGTTGACCTTCCGTCGACAGGGTGCGGCCGAGGTGCAGGAGTTCCGTTTCCAGGACATGGCCTTCCGGATCTTCCGCAATGATGCGCTGCAGAAGTACCGCTCGGCGTTCGAGATGGCCGCGCGCTATGTCTACCTCGCCGCGGCCGCCTACGATTACGAGACCAACCTGCTCGGCAGCGACGGCCAGGCCGGCCAGCGATTCCTGACCGACATCGTGCGCCAGCGTAACCTCGGCCAGATCATTTCCGGTGAACCCATGCCGGGCACGCCGGGGCTGGCCGATTCCATGGCCCAGTTGAACCTCAACTTCGATGTGCTCAAGGGCCAGATGGGCTTCAACAACCCGCAGGTCGAGACCAACCGCTTCTCGCTACGGCGCGAGCTGTTCCGGATTCCGGACGGGCCCGAGGGCGATGCGTTGTGGCGCCAGAAGCTGGAGGAGTCCCGCGTCGACGATCTGTGGCAGCTGCAGGAGTTCCGCCAGTACGCACGGCCGTTCGCACCGCAGTCGGCCGGGCCGCAGCCGGGCTTGGTCATCGAATTCACGACCAACGTCAACTTCGGCCTGAACTTCTTCGGCTGGGAGCTGGGGGCCGGCGACAGCAGCTACGACTCCAGCCAGTTCGCCACCCGGATCCGCTCGGTCGGCACCTGGTTCGGCAACTACGCCAGCCTGCCGCTGGCCGAGACGCCACGCATCTACCTGTTCCCGACCGGCGCCGACGTGCTGCGCGCGCCCTCGGCCAACGACTTCCGGACCCGGGAATGGCAGATTGTCGATCAGGCCATCCCGATTCCGTTCCCGGTCCAGGCCAACGATCTCGAGCGTTTCGACTGGTTGCCGAGCGCCGATACGCTGAGCGGCTCGCCGACCGAGATCCGGCGCTACGGCCGCTTCCCGGCGTTCCATTTCGCCGAGCCGTTCGACGACAGCCAGGTGATCGCCGACAGCCGACTGGTCGGAAGGTCGGTGTGGAACCGTAACTGGGTGCTGATCATCCCGGGCGGAACCTTCCTGGCTGACCCGGACGCCGGGCTGGAGACCTTTATTAACGGCCAGTTGGTGCCGGGTTCGAACAGCCAGCGTGACGGCGAAGGTGTCGACGACATCCTGATCTTCTTCAAGACCTACGCGTACACGGGACGGTGATCATGAATATCAAGACTGGATTGCTGTTACTGGCCGGTGTAGCACTCACCACCGCCGCGCAAGCCCGGATCGAGGCGCCGGATCATGTGTTCTACGGCAACGTTACGCTGTTCGGTGCGCCGGCGGCTCCCGGCCAGCGCGTCGAGGTGCGCATGCTCGCTACCGGCGAGGTGCTGGCCAGCTACGAACTCGGCTTCGATGAACGGCTGGGTGATCAGTACGCACTGCGGGTGCCGATGGATACCGTCGATCCGCGCATTGAGGGCCGGGCGCGCCCGGGCGACCCGGTGCGCATCCTGATCGGCGACGTGCCGGCTGCCGAGGCGGTCGTCGGTGCCGAAGGCACGGCGGTCCGGCTGGACCTTGACCCGCAGAACCTGGGTACCGGCCCGAGCCTGAACATAAGCAATGCCGAAGTATTCGAGGGCAATGCAGGCACTACGCCGATGACCTTCAACGTGACCATGGTGACGACTGCCGAAGACGACGTGCGGGTGTTCTGGAACACCGTCGACGACAGCGCCGTGGGCGGCGCAATCTGCACTGCGGGCATCGACTACCTCGCCGACCAGAACGAACTGATCATTCCGGCCGGCCAGATGCAGGGCAGCATCACGGTGCTGGTCTGCGGCAACACGCAGGTCCAGCCCACCCGTCGTTTCAAGGTCGAGCTCAAGGTCCAGGGCGCGGTGCCGGCACGACCTGCGGCGTTCGGGACCATCATCGACGACGACGACGTGCCGGGCCTGCGCGTGGCCGATGTTTCGGTGCTGGAACCGCCCGCGGGCACTTCGCTGGACGCGGTGTTCCGGCCGAAACTCAGTAAGCGCTCCGACTTCGAGGCGCGCTTCGACTACACGACGGTGGCGCTGAACGCCCAGCCGGGTGTCGACTTCGTCGCCACCAGCGGCAGCGTCACCATCCCGGCCGGCGAACTCGAGACCGAGATCCCGGTCACGATCCTCAACTCCCCTGGCACCTCGGCGCCAAAGAGCTTCCAGCTGCGCTTCAGCGGCGCATTCAACCTGGTGCTCGATCAGCCAAGCGCGCTGGGTGTGATCAACGATCCGCGCTTCCGGCCGGCAGCCCGGCACGAGCAGGACGTGGTCAATCAGCAGGATGTCATTGGCATGGCCAACCCGACCGCGCTGGCGCTGTCGCCAGACGGTGAGCATGCTTATGTCACCAGCCAGGCGCTGGATGCGGTGGTGGCCTTTCGGCGCGATGCGCGCTCGGGACGGCTCACGGCGCTTGATCGCTATGATGTCTCGACTGCCGGATTCGGCGACGCCTTGCTCGACGGCGTCATCGATATCACCGTCAGCCCGGATGGACGGCATGTGTACGTCGCCGCGCGCGAAGACGACGCTATCGCGGTGCTGGCGCGCAACGCCGCTACCGGCCGCCTGAGCTTTGTCGAGAATCGGGCCCAGGCCACTCCCGGAATCACAGGATTGACCGGTGTGCGCCGGCTGATCGTCAGCGCTGATGGCACAAACCTGTATGCCGCCGCCGCTGGAGAGCGAGCGGTTGCGGTATTCCGCCGCGATGCTGTCACCGGGGCGCTGGAGTTCATTCAGGCCGCCTTTGACGGTCGCCCGGTTGCCGAAGGCGACGAGCTTGCGGTGCGCGGCATGGACCGCCCGGCCGGGCTGGCGCTGTCCGGCGACGGTCGCCAGCTCTATGTCGCGTCACGCTTCGGCGATGCGCTGCAGGTCTTCGAACGCCTGCCCGCCGGTGATGATGGCATACCCGGCAGGCTGCGCTTCGTCAGCGCGTATGAAAACGGCCTGGCCGGCGTCATCGGCCTGGACGGCGCGTTCAACATCGTTGTCAGCGGCGACGATCGTCATGTCTACGTCACCGCCGAGCAGGAAAACGCCGTGCTGCGCTTCGACCGCAATGCTGACGGCACGCTGGGTCAGCGCGAAGTGTGGCGCCAGTCCAGTCCCGAACGTCCGGGCCTGGGCGGTGCGCAGGGTCTGGCGATCTCGCCCGACGGCACCGAGGTGTTCGCGACCGGGCTGGCCGACCACAGCCTGACGCTGTTCGAGCGCATTGGCGAGGCCGACCAGCAGAACCGGGTGCCCGGTGCACTGGTCGTGCGCCAGACGCTGTTCGACGACCAGGGCGAGATTCTCGAAATGGCCGGTCCGACCGCGGTCGTGGCCAGCGGCGATGACAAGCACATCTACGTCGTGGCCAGCGAGGACAACGCCATCGTCGTGCTCAAGCGCGTGCCGGTGGACATGATCTTCAAGGACGACTTCGGCGACCCGCACTGAACCGCTCGGTCCGGCATGCGTTGTTGCATGCCGGGCCTCGACCGGTTCAAAGATCCAGCGCCGGTTCCTGAATGTCCGAAAGCTGCTCGCGCAGCTGGTTGATGACGGTTTCCCAGTGGCGGTCGTCGTCGAACCAGGGGAAGGCGCGCGGGAAGGCCGGATCGTCCCAGCGCCGGGCCAGCCAGGCCTGGTAGTGGATCATGCGCAGTGCGCGCAGGGTTTCGACCAGGTGCAGTTCGCGCGGGTCGAAGTCAGAAAACAGCGTGTAGCCTTCCAGCAGCCATTGCCATTGACTGCGGCGCGCTTCACGCTCGCCGGAGATCAGCATCCACAGGTCCTGGACGGCCGGACCGGTGCGGCAATCGTCGAGATCGACGAAATGCGGCCCATCGCGCCACAGGATGTTGCCGGGGTGGCAATCGCCGTGCAGGCGCAGGGTCGCAAAGTCGCCGGCGCGTTGCCAGGCCGCCTCGGCGTGCGCGACCAGATCGCGGGCCAGGCTTTCGAAGGCGTTTTCCAGATGCGCCGGTATCCATTGCTGCTCGAGCAGCCAGGCAGCGGGTTCGCGCGCCAGCGCTTCGATGGAAATCGATTCACGATGCCGGAAACGCGCCGCACGTCCGACCGCGTGCATCCGGCCCAACGCGCGGCCGAGCTGGATCAGCGTGTCCTTGTGCTCGGGCTCCGGTGCATGCCCGCCGCGGCGCGGAAACAGCGCGTAGCGAAAGCCGGCGTGCTCGAACAGTGTCTGGCCGTCGACTTTCAGCGGTGCGACCACCGACAGCCCGGAAGCCGCCAGTTCCAGCGTGAAGGCATGCTCTTCGATGATGGCCGCGTCGCTCCAGCGCCCCGGCCGGTAGAACTTGGCAATCACCGGCTCGGCCGCCTCCAGGCCGATCTGCCAGACCCGGTTTTCGTAGCTGTTGAGCGTGAGCAGCCGTCCGTCCGTGACCAGCCCCAGCCGTTCGGTGGCTTCGAGAATGATTTCCGGTCGAAGCGCGTCGAACGGCCGTGTTTCCGGTTCTGTCTGTGAGGCTTGCATGCGCTCAGTTTGAACCCGATCGAAGCCCGGCGGGTCACGTCGACACTCTGCCATCCCGATACCGCGACCGCTATCATGCAGACATGGGTGGATTGACGCGTATTCTCCAGACAGGTCCGGCGTGGCTGCTACTGGCCGGCGGTGTCGCCGCGTGGGCCGAGACGCCGGAACAGCCGCCGACCGAAGACGTTGAGCTTGCGTGCCGCGATCCCGAAGGCCGACCCGAAAGCTGGCTCGACCGCACCCACTCCTACCTCAGCCGCAAGCTGTGCGAACCGGCCGCGTGGTTCGACGGTTTCTTCGGCGGCGAGCGTGCTTACGAGGAAACCACGGTGGGCTCGTTCTTCCGGCTGCGCAACTCGCTGGTCTGGGATCAGTCGCGCGATTTTGGCCACGACATCCAGTTGTCGGCCAACATTCGCTTGCCGCAGGTTTCCGATCGCGTGCGGCTGTTGATCAGTCGCGATGAAACGCTGGAAGGCGATGGCAACATCGGCGACATTGCGCGTGATCCCGACGACGAAAATCAGACCCGGCTGGGCCTGCGCTTGCTGTTGTCCGATCTCGGCCGCACGCAGTTTGATGTCGACGGCACGATCAAGGTCAGCGGTGGCGGCTTGAATCCGCGTGTGCGCGGCCGCGTTCGGCACACGCGCGGATTGACCGATACGACGCTCGCGCGCTGGACGCAATCGCTGTTCTGGGAGCGCGATGACGGTTTCGGGACAACGTCGCGCGCGGACTTCGAATGGTTGCCGAATCGGCTGACACTGGTGCGGCTGACCGGTCGTGGCACCGTGTCGCAAGAATCCGACGGCATCGACTGGCGCACCGGCCTGATCGGCTTTCGTCAGCTTGATCGCAAGAGCGCGGTGCGCTCGGAGATCGGCGCATTCGGCTTTACCGATCCGGGGCTGGAAGCCGAGGAGTGGTTCGTCAACGTGCGTTACCGGCGCTCCTTTCTGCGTGACTGGCTGTTCTACGAGTTACAGCCCGAGCACGCCTGGCCGATCGACGAAAATACGGGCCGCCGGCGCGCGGACTGGCGCTTTATCTTCACGCTGGAAATCCAGTTCGAGAACCCGGCGATCGATCGCGAGCGCATCGACCACTATCGGGGGCGATAAGCTGCGGCCGGTAAGCCGCAGTCGATGGGCTCTTGAATCGCTCAGGCTGCTTCCGGCTTTTGCCCGGCCGTAACGCCGAGTGAACCGGCAATGGCCTTGGCCGCCTCGCGGCCCTCGAACACGGCGGTAACGACGAGATCGGCGCCGCGCACCATGTCGCCGCCGGCGAAGATGCGGTTATTCGTGGTCTGGTGCGGCAGGCGGCCGTCTTGGCCGACGCGAATGCGACCGTCATCGTGCAAGGCGACGCTGTGCTCGGCCAGCCAGTCGGGCGGGTCGGGGCGGAAGCCGAAGGCGACGATGACGACATCGGCGGGTAAGGTGTGTTCGCTGTCGGGCACCGGTTCGGGGCGTCGGCGCCCCTTCTCATCGGCCGCACCGAGCCGGGTCTCGACCAGCCTGACGCCCTCGGCCTGACCATCGCCGACGATTTCCACCGGTTGGCGGTTGAACAGGAATTCCACGCCCTCGTCGCGCGCGTTTTTCACTTCCTTGCGGCTGCCGGGCATGTTGGCCTCGTCGCGCCGGTAGGCGCAGGTGACCGAGAACGCGCCCTGGCGGATGGCCGTGCGCACGCAATCCATCGCCGTGTCGCCGCCGCCGAGCACGACCACGCGCTTGCCGGCCACGTTGATGTAGGGAAAGCGATGGTCCTGCGTGCCCAGCACGCGGTGCACGTTGCCGATCAGAAACGGCAGCGATTCGACCACGCCGGGCAGACGCTCGCCGGGAAAGCGGCCGCGCACATACTGGTAGGTGCCCAGTCCGAGGAACACCGCGTCGTACTGCTCCAGCAGGTCGGCAAGCGCGATATCGCGGCCGACTTCAACGCCGAGCCGGAACTGCACGCCCATGCCTTCGAGCAACTCGCGGCGGGTTTCGACGATGGTTTTTTCGAGCTTGAACGGCGGGATGCCCCAGGTCAGCAGGCCGCCGATGCGTGCGTTGCGGTCGAACACGGTGGCCGCGATGCCGTGGCGCGCCAGCACGTCGGCACAAGCCAGCCCCGCCGGTCCGGCGCCGACGATGGCTACCCGCTTGTCGGTCGGTTGCACGTGCGACAGGTCCGGCCGCCAGCCCTGCTTGACCGCCTCGTCGGTGATGTATTTCTCGATCGAGCCGATCGTGACCGCGCCGAGCCCGTCATTGAGCGTGCACGCGCCTTCGCACAAGCGGTCCTGCGGACAGATGCGGCCGCAGATCTCGGGCAGCGAGTTGGTCTGGTGCGACAACTCGGCGGCCTCGAACAGCCGGCCCTGCTTGATCAGCCGCAGCCAGTCGGGAATGAAGTTGTGCACCGGGCATTCCCACTCGCAGTAGGGATTGCCGCAGTTGATGCAGCGCGCCGCCTGATCGGCCGCACTCTCGGCCTGATACTGGCCGTAGATCTCGTTCCAGTCCTGGATACGAACCGCCACCGGCACCTCGGTCGGATCCTTGCGCGGCGATTCGATGAAGTGGAGGTTGGAGTATTGAGTCATCCGGCGCACCTGTAAAAGTTATTTTTTACCGCAGATGAACGCAGATCAACGCAGATGAAAAAACCAGAAGCATTGACGACGGGAATGAAGAAAATACGGTTTGCCTGTGTACGCGTCAGGGCGGGAATCGTGCGGTAATCAAACGTTGCGCTCGGGTTCGAGCATCCGTCTTGATTTTCTTTTTCTGCGTCCTCGTCTGGGCTCAGATCTCTCAAGCCAAAAATGCTGGACGCGCTTCGTTCGTCCGGCCTGCGCAGGCCACGACGGCCAATTGCTTTCAATCTGCGTTCATCTGTGTTCATCTGCGGTTTCATTCGCATTTGCTCTGCTTTTATCTGCGGTTCCCTTCGCATTCAGGCGGCCTCTCTCAAACGCGAAATGAGTTCATCGAGTTCGGCGGCCTTGGGTTTGACCAGCCAGAACTTGGGCAGCAGGCGACGGAAGTTGTCGAGTACTTCGCTGCCCCAGCGGCTGCCGGTGAACTCGACGTGGCGCTGGATGAGATCGCGCAGGTGCTGGACATGATGTTCCATCTGATCGGCCGCGATGCGGTGGATTTCGATCAGCTCGTGGTTGTAGCGATCGACGAAGCCGCGATCGAGATCGAGCACGTAGGCAAAGCCACCGGTCATACCGGCACCGAAATTGATGCCGGTGTTCCCCAGGATCAGGGCGACAC
This sequence comes from Wenzhouxiangellaceae bacterium, assembly GCA_032251355.1. Classification (GTDB taxonomy): domain Bacteria; phylum Pseudomonadota; class Gammaproteobacteria; order Xanthomonadales; family Wenzhouxiangellaceae. The sequence goes on along the minus strand of JAVVDV010000002.1, from coordinate 119,673 downwards.
CGCCGGTCATGTATTCGCAGGCGTGATCGCCGGCGCCCTCGACCACGGCGATCGCGCCGGAGTTACGCACCATCAGGCGTTCGCCGGCGGTGCCGGCGGCGAACAGTTCACCACCGGTCGCACCGTACAGACAGGTGTTGCCCATGATCGGCGTGCGGTGGGCTTGGTAGCGAATGCCAGCGGGAGGGCGCAGCACGATGCGGCCGCCGGCCATGCCCTTGCCGACATAGTCGTTGGCCTCGCCGGTCAGCGTGATGTGCACACCGGCGGCGTTGAAGGCGCCCAGACTCTGGCCGGCTGTGCCGCTCAGGTCGAGATCGATCGCCTTGGGCATGCCGGCGGCGCCGTAAAGCCTTGAGATCGCGCCCGACAGCCGCGTGCCGATCGAGCGGTCATGGTTGCGGATTGCGTAATCAAAGCGGCCGCCGAAGCCGGTGCGCACGGCCTGGTCGGTGTCGGCGGCGATTTGTGAGGCCAGCTCACCGCGATCGTGCGGCGGGTTGCGATCGACGCAGCACACGCGCGCATCATCCGGTGACAAGCCTTCGGCGGCCAGCAGCGGCTCCAGGTCGAGTTTCTGTTGCCGGCCGGTGATGCCCGGCAGGCGTTCCAGGTACTCGGTCCGCCCGACCAGATCCTCGAGCCGGGCGATACCCAGCGTGGCGAGAATTTCGCGCACCTCTTCGGCCACGCCGAGGAAATAATGCACGACCATCTCGGGCAGGCCGACGAAGTGTTCGCGCCGGAGGGTCTGGTTCTGGGTAGCGATGCCGGTCGCGCAGTTGTTCAGGTGACAGATGCGCAGGTACTTGCAGCCCAGCGCGATCATCGGCGCGGTGCCGAAGCCGAAACTCTCGGCCCCCAGCACCGCGGCCTTGACCACGTCAACACCGGTTTTCAGGCCGCCGTCGGCCTGGATGCGGACCTGGCCCCGGAGCCCGTTCTGGGTCAGTACCTGGCGGACCTCGGACAGCCCCATTTCCCACGGAGCGCCGGCGTACTTGACCGAGGTCAGCGGGCTGGCGCCGGTGCCGCCGTCATAGCCTGAAACAGTGATCAGGTCGGCATAGGCCTTGACCACACCGGCGGCGATCGTGCCGATGCCCGGCTCGGCCACCAGCTTGACCGACACCAGCGCCTCGGGGTTGACCTGCTTGAGATCGTAGATCAGCTGGGCGAGATCCTCGATCGAGTAGATGTCGTGGTGCGGCGGCGGCGAGATCAGGCCGACCCCGGGGGTGGCAAAACGCAGTCGGGCGATCAGACCATCGACCTTGTGGCCGGGCAGCTGGCCGCCTTCGCCGGGCTTGGCGCCTTGGGCGATCTTGATCTGGATGACCTCGGCGTTGACCAGGTAGGTCGGCGTGACACCGAAGCGACCCGAGGCGATCTGCTTGATCTTCGACGACTTCTCGGTGCCGTAGCGGGCCGGGTCCTCGCCACCTTCGCCGGAATTGGAGCGCGCGCCGAGCCGGTTCATCGCAATCGCCAGCGCTTCGTGTGCTTCCGGTGACAGGGCGCCTAAGCTCATGCCGGCCGAGTCGAAGCGCTTGACGATCTCGCTGGCCGGCTCGACCTGCTCGAGCGGGATCGGTGAATGCTCCGAGCGCAGCCGCAGCAGGTCGCGCAGCGTAGCCGGTTCGCGGCTGTTGACGAGATCGGCGTAGCGCCGGTAGTCGGCGGCCTCGCCGGTGCGTGCGGCGGTGCGCAGCGCGGTCACCACGTCGGGGTTCCAGGCATGGAACTCGCCGCCGTGCACGTAGCGGTACTGGCCGCCGTGCTCGATCGGCATCTGGCGGTTCCAGGCCCAGCGCGCCAGCGATTTCTGGTCGGCCCACAGGTCGTCGAAGTCCGCGCCCTGGATGCGACTGACCGCGCCCGGAAAGCAGGTCTCGACCACTTCATCGGCCAGCCCGATCAGCTCGAACAGCTGCGCACCGCGGTAGCTGCCGATGGTCGAGATGCCCATTTTCGACAGGATCTTGTATAAACCCTTGCGGATGCCGCGACGGTAGGCGCGGCCGAGCTGCATGGCCTCGTCGCGCGGGTTGTCGATCTCGCCCGAGGCGGCCATTGCCTGCAGCGTCTGGTAGACCAGGTAGGGGTAGACGGCGGTGGCGCCGAATCCGATCAGGCAGGCGAAGTGGTGCGGGTCGCGCGCGCTGCCGGTCTCGACGATCAGGTTGGTCAGCGGCCGCTGGCCGGTGGCGACCAGGTGGTGGTGCACGGCACCGGTGGCCAGCAGCGCATGCACCGGCAGCTTGCCCGGTTCCAGGTAGCGGTCCGACAGGATCAGCAGCTGGCGACCGTCATCGACGGCACGCGCGGCGCGTTCGCACAGGTCGGCCAGCGCCTCGGGCAGGCTCACATCTTCGGGGTAGTTCAGGTCCAGCAGCTCCGACGGCAGGCCGAGCTGCGGCGTGTTGACCAGTTGCCGAAGTTTGCGCTGTGACAGTACCGGCGAGTTCAGCACCACGCGCTCGGCCAGTTCGGCGCTCGGTTCGAACGGGCTGCCCTTGCGACCCAGGCCGGTTTCCAGCGACATCACGATGCGTTCGCGCAACGAATCGATGGCCGGGTTGGTGACTTGGGCGAATTGCTGGCGGCAACAGTCGAACAGCGAGCGGATGCGGGTCGACAGCACCGGCATCGGCGTGTCGTCGCCCATCGAGCCGATCGCCTCGGATTCGGTTTCGGCCAGCACGCGGATCACCTCGCGCCGTTCCTCGCGCGAGAGGTTGAACATCTTCTGGTAGCTGGCCAGCGTATCGGCATCGAACGGTTCGGCAGCCATGTGCACATCGACCAGCTCCGAGTCCAGATAGCGCACACCCTGCTTGAGCCAGTCCTGCCATGGGTGCAGCTGCTTGAGCCGGTCGTCGATCTCGTCGGTGTGCTGCAGCTCGCCGGTGGCCAGGTCCAGCGCCAGCAGCTGGCCCGGCCCGAGCCGGCCGCGTGCCAGCACGCGTTCGACCGGCACGTCGACGACGCCGGTTTCGGAGGCCACGATCAGGCGCGCATCATCGGTCAGCGTCCAGCGTGCCGGCCGCAATCCGTTTCGATCAAGTCCGCACACCACCCAGCGCCCGTCGGTCATGACCAGTCCGGCCGGGCCGTCCCAGGCCTCCTGGTGGAAGGCGAAGAATTCATGGAAGGCGCGCAGGTCGGCGTCGAGGTTGTCGGCGGTCTGCCAGGCCGGTGGAATGAGGATGCGCAGCGCCTGCGGCAGCGGCATGCCACCCATCACCAGCAACTCCAGCATGTTGTCCAGCGACGAGGAGTCCGAGCCGTGCAGGTTGACCGGCGGATCGATCTCGGCCAGTGCTTCCAGTCCGGGTCCCGCCAGCTGCGCCCGGCGCGCCCGCGCCCAGATGCGGTTGCCGCGGACGGTGTTGATCTCGCCGTTGTGGGCCAGCATCCGGAACGGCTGGGCCAGCTTCCACTGCGGCAGCGTATTGGTCGAAAAGCGCTGGTGAAACAGGGCCACCGAGGTGCGCAGTTCAGGGTCGGTCAGATCGGGATAGAACTCGGCCAGGTGGCCGGGCATGACCATGCCCTTGTACGACAGCGTGGTCGCCGACAGGCTGGCGATGTAGAAGGTCTCGTCGTCGTGGCAGGCCGACTCGGCCAGTCGCCGGGCCAGGTACAGGCGACGTTGGAAGGCCGCCTCGTCAATCAGCTCATGGCCGGGGCGGGGTGTGACGTAGATCTGCTCGATGCGCGGTCGGGTGGTCTGGGCGGCCTGGCCGAGCGCGTCGGTGTCGGTCGGCAGCACGCGCCAGCCCGGCACCGCCAGACCCTGGTCGGCCAGCGCTTGTTCCAGCCGTTTGCGTTGCTCGGCCGCGCGCGTGTCGTCGGCATCCAGAAACACGCTGCCGACGGTAAAGCGCGCGCCCAGATCCAGACCCAGGGCTTCGGCCTCGCGCCGCAGAAAAGCCTCAGGCAGGCCGATCAGCAAGCCGCAGCCGTCGCCGGTCTTGCCGTCGGGCGCGACCGCTCCACGATGGGTCAGGCGCGTGAGTGCTGCGATCGCATCGCTGACGGTGTCGTGGCGCGGCTCGGCATCGAGCCGGGCGATCAGCCCGAAACCGCAGGCATCTCTTTCAAAATCAGGGTGGTAGAGAGTTTTCACGATTCGCGCCGGGCCGCTGGACGGCCGCCTAGCATAGCCGATGGTTTTTTGCGGTGCAAACATCGCGCGCGGCTCGGGGGCCGGATGATCCTGAAGTTTCTTGTCGCACCCGTTGCGCTTGTATTCGCATACACTGAATTCGCAGGTAGGAGAAGGTTCGATGGGGAAGCAAGCGATTCACTGGGCGTCCGTACGCCGGCAATTCCGGGAAGATTTTCGATTCGCGACCGTGGTGCGTTTCAGCATCGTCAGCCTGGTCGTGCTGGTGGGGATTACCGGTTACCGGCTCGCGGCCGGTTATCTGCGCGAGGGTCTGATCGATGGGCTGATGGCGCTGGGTGTGGCGCTGGTGCTGGTGCACACACTGCGCACCGGCGAGACGCGTCGCAGCGGGCGCCTGTTTGCCTGTGTGGCCGGGACGGCCGCGTTTGCGTCCAGCGCCATGTTCGGGGTCACCGGCCTGTTCTGGGGCTACGTGGTGCTGTGGATCAATTTCATGCTGGCTACACCGCGTTTTGCACTGACCCTCAATCTGCTGCTGGTCGCCGCCCTCGGGCTACAGACCGAACTGTTCGCCGGGCCGGTCTACCAGGTGACCTACTTCATCACCACTGGCATGATCATCGCGTTTGCCTGGATGTTCACGCATCAGATGGCGAAGTATCAGGCTGAACTGGAACACCTGGCGCTGAACGATCCGCTGACCCGCAGCGGCAATCGGCGCGCCTTGCGCCAGGCGATGAACGAGACGGCCGCGCGCAATCGTCCAGTCTCGCTGCTGCTGCTCGACATCGACCACTTCAAGCAACTCAACGACCGCCACGGTCACGACCTCGGCGACCGGCTGTTGTTGCGCTTCGCCGATCTGCTGCGCCGGCATGTGCGTGCGGTCGATGACGTGTTCCGGTTCGGCGGTGAGGAGTTCATCGTGCTGCTGCACGATCTCCCACCCGATGCGGCCGAGCATGCCGCCGAGCGCCTGCACGTGGCCACCAGCGGTGCGCTTGAAGTCGACGGCGCGCCGGTGCACTACTCGGCCGGTCTGGCCCATCGCGGCCGCAGCGAGCACTGGAACCACTGGCTGCGGCGCGCCGATGATGCGATGTACCGTGCCAAGCAGGCCGGCAGAAACCGCCTGGTGATCGATCGCGACGAGACGTCGGCTCGTGACGCGGAGGACCGTGACCTGCAATCCTCGGCCGAAATCGTCGAATTGCAGCCGCTGCCGGAATCGACCTGAGCGCTCAGGGCTGGCCGATGTCCTCGTTCCACAGTTCCGGCGAGCTGTCGATGAAGCCGCGCATCAGTGCGATGCAGTCGGCATCGTCGACCACCGTCAGCTGCACGCCGCGCTCGGTCAGCCAGGCTTCCTCGCCGAGGAAGGTCCGGTTCTCGCCGATCACCACGCGCGGGATGCCGTAGAGCACGATTGCGCCGGAACACATGCTGCACGGCGACAGCGTGGTGTAGAGCGTGGACTGGCGGTAGACCTCTGCTGGCAGTCGGCCTGCGTTTTCGAGCGCGTCCATCTCGCCGTGCAGTACGGCGCTGCCGCGCTGGATGCGGCGGTTGTGGCCGCGGCCGACGATGCGGCCGTCGTGCACCAGCACCGAACCGATCGGAATGCCGCCTTCGGCCAGGCCGGTGTGCGCCTCGTCGATGGCCGCCTGAAGGAAAGGGTCGGGTGTGTTCATGTCGGATGGTCCTCCGTTGGGGCGCTCGCCTCGCGGTGGCGGATGAAGTAGCAGCGGTGGATGCTGCGGTTGCGTGCGAAGTCGCGCGGAATCGACCAGGCGCTGCGGTCGTCGATGGCGTAGCGCTCGCTCAAGGCCGGGTCGAGCGCGAAGCGCTTGCGGTTGGTCGAGAACACCAGCACGCCGCCGCGCGCGAGCAGACGCATGGCCTGGTCGATCAGATCGGCATGGTCGCGTTGCAGGTCCAGCGCGCCGTCCATTTTCTTCGAGTTCGAGAAACTCGGCGGGTCGAGGAAGATCAGTTCGAAGCGCTCATCGGCGCGCTGGAGCCAGTCCAGCACATCGGCCCGGATGACGCGCTGGTGGCCATCGTCGAGACCGTTCAGTGCCAGGTTGCGCTGGAGCCAGTCGAGATAGGTGTTGGACAGGTCGATGCTGGTGGTGTTGCGCGCGCCGCCGCGCGCGGCGTGCACGGTGGCCGCGCCGGTATAGCAGAACAGGTTGAGAAAGCGCTTGCCGCGCGCGTTTTCCTGCAGCCAGCGGCGCAGCGGGCGGTGGTCGAGAAACAGGCCGGTATCGAGATGGTCGGTGAGGTTGACCAGCAGCCGGCAACCGGCTTCGTTCACAGTCAGGAATTCGCCGCGGTGGCCCAGTTGCCGATACTGTTGCGCGCCGCGCTGGCGCTCGCGCACCTTGAACACCAGGCGCGCCGGGTCGATGTCCAGCGCGTCGGGCAGGGCAGCCAGCGCGTCGCGCAGCCGGGTTCGTGCGGCGCGTTCGTCGACCTGTTTCGGCGGCGCATATTCCTGCACATGCAGCCAGTCGCCCTGCTCGCTGCCGTAAACATCCACGGCCAGCGCGTATTCGGGAATGTCGGCGTCGTAGACCCGGTAGCAGCTGATCGCCTCACGCGCCAGCCATTTGCGCAATTGACGCTGGTTCTTGCGGATGCGATTGACCAGATCCGGCGCGGGCATCGCCGCGGGACTGTCGTCGGCCGCCGTGTCGTATCCGGGGCTGGCCGCGGCCAGTTCGAAGCGCTCCAGTCGGCAGCGGATCGGGCCGTTGTCCATCTGCCAGCTGCGTTCGGGTTTCAGGCCCAGCTCGCAGCCGGCGCCGTTGAGCACGATCGCGCGCCAGCCGGGGAAGCCGGTCTTCAATACGCGGCCGAGCTGCAGGTACAGCGGCAACAGTTCCGGCGTGCTGGCCAGCCGTTCACCATATGGCGGGTTGACCGCGACCAGGCCGTGTTCGAGACCATCGGGTGCGCGCAGGGTGCCGAGTTCGCTGCATTCAATCCGCACCTTTCCGGTCAGGCCGGCGCGTTCGACGTTGGCGCGCGCGACCTTGATCGCAGCCGGGTCGCGATCGTGGCCGATGATGACGGGAATGCGCGCCCGCCCGGCCTGTTCGCGCTCGATCGCCTCGTCGACCAGGTCCTTCCAGGCCGCATCATCGTGCCCGCGCCAGCGAAGAAAGCCGAAGCGGGTGCGGTTGAGTCCCGGCGCGACATCGCCGGCGATCCAGGCCGCCTCGATCGGCAGCGTGCCCGAGCCGGTCATGGGGTCGCACAAAGCACCGCCGGCTGAAGCGATGCCCGGCCAGCCGGCGCGCAGCAGCATGGCCGCGGCCAGGTTTTCCTTCAGCGGCGCGCGCGTTCCGGGTTCGCGGTAGCCGCGCCGGTGCAGGCTGTCGCCGGCCAGGTCGAGCGCGAGTTCGGCGCGGCTGCCGGCCAGATGCAGGTGCAGCCGCGCATCGGGCGATCGGGTGTCCACCGAAGGACGCTCGCCGCTGGCCGTTCGCAACTGGTCGACAACCGCATCCTTGACCCGCTGCTCGGCATAGCGACCATGCGTAATCGCCGGGCGCTGGCCGGTGCAGCTGACCGCCAGCGTGCGGCCCGGGTCGAGGTGCTCGGTCCAATCGATGGTGCCGGCGCCGGCATACAGCGCATCACCGTCGTCGGCTTCGAACGCGGCCAGCGGCAGCAGCACCCGATTGGCCACGCGCGACCACAGGCAGGCGCGGTAGGCATCCGGCAGCCGTCCTTCGAACACGACCGCACCCGGTCCCCGGACTCGGGTATCCAGCCCCAGCCCGCCGAGCTCGGCGGCCAGCAGTTCTTCCAGCCCGCGCGGCGCGGTGGCGATGAACTCGATCATGCGATTCCCGATCGTTGACGACGTGCCCAATTGCACGCCGTCAGGCCGTCATGCTACCGCCGTGTCCGGCAGCGTGGGCCATCGCTGGGGCGCCGTTGCACGGTGTGGCCGGCAGATTTCAGTCCGGTTCGGCCGCATGCCATTCGATCGGTCCGTACCAGGCCTCGGCCGGCTGGTCGGTGTTGTCGCAGTCGGTCATCACCGCCAGCGCGTCGATGCGGTCGATCTGCAGCCCATGCAGACGCTGGAAATCGGCCGCGACATCACGTTGCTCGTCGCGCCATTGCCCCAGCGCCGCCTCGCGTCCGGCCACCGCGACCATCGCGAACTGCGCCGAATACGGGTTCGGCCAATCCGCACCGGCCGGCTCGGTCAGCGAGCACACGTAGCTGACCACGCGACTGCGCCAGCGCGGCCAGCGTTCATGCACCAGGTAGATGCGCGCGGCATGGTCGTCGCCCTCGCGCGTGCGCGGATCGACCCCGACCGGGCCGCGATCGACCCGCCAGCGCCAGCGCAGGATCGGAGTCTGCGCCAGATCGACGCGGGTCTCAAGCAGGTGGCCGGAGGCCGTTGCCGCGGTGCACAGCCCATGCAGCGCCGGATGCTCGGCACGGCTGTCGCTTCCCGATGCGAGCCGGTAGTCGGTGTCACCGGCGAAGGTCTGCGCGGGGGCGGCGGCGAGCTCGGCCGGCAGGATCCGCTCAGCCGCTGAAGTCGTGGCGATCATCATCAGCAGCGCGCCGAACGTGAAGACAAGGCGTCCGGATGATTCGCGTCGCGGTGTTATTGCTCGTATCATCGGTCGGACGAATTCGGAACGGGTGCCAGCCGAATCTGGTCACGTCCGTGTTCCTTGCACCAGCGCAGTGCCGTGTCGGCGCGTTCGATCAGCGAACGGGCCGATTCGTGGTACGCGCGGTCGAGTTCGGCGATACCGATCGAGACGGTCATCGCCGGCAGCTTCGCTTGCAGTGGCCGTCCATGATTGGCAATCCGCTCGCGGACGCGCTCGGCGATTTCCAGCGCACCTTCGGCGTCGACCTGTTCGAGCAGAACGACGAACTCCTCGCCGCCGTAGCGACCGAGGCGGTCGCCGTCGCGCAGGCAGGTCTCGATGATGCCAACGACCCGCACCAGCGCACGATCGCCGACGGCATGGCCGTATTCGTCGTTGATCTGCTTGAAGCGGTCCAGATCGATGAACAGGGCTGACAATGCTTGATTCTTGGACAGCGCACGCTTGCGTGCCGCAAACAGTGCCTGGTCGAAGGACGCGCGCGCCAGTGCGCCGGTCAGGTCGTCGCGGTCGGCACGCCGTTCGGCCCGGTCGCGCTCGGAGCGCACTCGACCGATGGTGTCGGCCAGTTCGAAGAACAATGCCGTGCTCGATACCGCCAGTGCGGCCGGGAACAGCGCCTCGATCAGCGCGCTGACGCTGGCGCCCGTCATCACATCGACCGTAAGCGCGACTGCCACCAGGAACGGTGGACTCCAGGCCAAAAGCAGCTTGCGCGAGCTGCGGTGACCGCGCAGTGCATCGCGAGCAGCGGTGCCGAACAGCAGAATCGACACGGCGATCAACAGCAGATTGCCGACCGTCGCCGGCCAATCGGCGCGACTGATCGCGGGGACCAGCAATGCCAGCAGCAGCAGCGCGACCAGCGCCAGCGCCAGCCGCAACAGGCTGTTGATGCGGGGATGGCGTTGCGGCAATTCGACCAGGCGCGACAGCCCCAGTCCCAGGGTCAGGACGGAGAGGTTGCCGCCGATGCGTTGCAGCGACCACTGATCGGCAATCATGGCCAGCAGCGGCAGCTCGTAGACGGTGCCGTGGCCGGTCACCAGGTACAGCATCGCGCCGGCCAGACCAAGCGAGATCAGCAGGAAGGTCGTGCTGCCGATCGCCAGCGTCATGCCGACGCCGGCCAGCGCCATCGCCCCCAGCCCGCCGAGCGCGATGCCGTTGAGCAGTGCGTTCTTGCGCACCTCGGCGCGCAGGCTGGATTCCTCGACCACGCGCGCCGCGACCGCACGACCGAGGGTCTGGCGCAGGCAGATATCGATGACCGTACCATCGGTCAGGGTGTCATCCAGCGCCACCACCGCCAGGCGCGCGGGCCAGCTCGGATCGCGGTCCGGGCCGCGCTTGGTGCGCCGCAGCGGCGGTGAATCGGGATTGTCGTGAATGCGGAATTCGCTGCCGAACGGATAGTCCAGCACCAGCATTCGGCCGGGTTGATCCCGCCAGCCGCGTTCGATCGTGATGCGCCATGCCCCGCTGCCGCTGAACCAGTTGCGCCCCTGGCTGCGCGCCGAGTCGGCCGGGCAGCCGATCACCGCCGCGGCACTCGGGTCATCCAATGGAGTGATCCGGAGCGGCACCTCGCCGGCCGCCCGCGCCGGCCCGATCACGGCGAGCAGCAGCACGAGTGCAGCGCAAAGCCACAATCGTGTCGACCGCTGCCATCGAATCGAGCGCACATGCGGCATTGGGGTTCGGGCTCCGGGTCGGTTCAGGTCGAAGGCGGCGTGCCGCGCGCGGCGACGTGCAGTGCGGCCGGGTCGGCTCGCCGCATCATACGACGGTATTGCCAGGTGAAACCCGGCCACAATGTGCAGTTCTTTCCGCTGCGCGGGTGCAGGTACCAGCTCGAACAGCCGCCGCCGTTCCAGACCGTGCCGGCCAGGCGCTGCTGCAGCCAGGCGTTGTAGCAGTCCTGCTCGCCGCCTGCGATTTCAAGAATCTCACCTCGGGCGCCGGCGATGGCGCGGGCGATGAATTCGGCCTGGGCTTCGATCATCAGCAGTACCGAGTTGTGGCCGAGTGCGGTGTTGGGTCCGAGGGTCAGAAACAGGTTGGGAAAGCCGTGTACGGCGACGCCGCGCCAGGCCTCGGGGCCGTCTTGCCAGTCCGCGCCGAGGTCGCGCCCATCGCGACCGATGATCAGCCCGCGCGGCACCGGATCGGTCGCCCGGAAGCCGGTGGCGAGGATCAGGACGTCGCTTCCGCGCGTCTGGCCATCATTGGTGACGACTGCATCGCGCGTGATCTTTCGGATCGGTGTCGTTACCAGTTCGACGTGCTCGCGGGCAAGCGATGGGTACCAGTCGCTCGACAGGATCACGCGCTTGCAGCCGATGTCGAAATCCGGTCGCAGCCGTGCGCGCAGATCCGGATCGGCCACCTGCTTGCGGCGGTGGCGGTCGGCCAGCGCGCGATGCGCCAGCGCCAGCCGGTTATCCCAGGCCAGCCCCGGCACGCGCGCCTCGGACACCAGCCAGATGCCGAATCGAACGAGCTTTTGCAGTATCGGAAAACGCCGGTACAGCCGACGCTGAGGTGTGGATATGGATCGGTCCGGGCGCGGCAGGATCCAGTGCGGGGTGCGCTGGTAGACGCTCAGCGCGCGCACGCGGTCGACGATTGCCGGTACCAGCTGCGCGGCCGAGGCACCGGTGCCGATTACGGACACGCGCTTACCCGTCAGGTCGAAGTTTTCCGGCCAGCGCCCGGTGTGCACGATCGCACCGCCGAACGTGTCCAGTCCATCGATGGCCGGCACCGCCGGGCGCGACAGCCCGCCGGTGGCCAGCACCACGAACTCGGCCTGCCAGTGTCGGCCGGCATCATCTTCAAGATGCCAGCGCGCTGTGTCGGCCTGCCACTGCATGCGGCGGATGCCGTTGTCCAGAAGAATCCGGCCGCGCAGGCTGAACTGATCGACCGCGCGTTCGAGGTAGGCCTGGATTTCGGCGGCCGGCGCGAAGCGACGGGTCCAGTCGGGGTTGGGGAAGAACGACAGCGAGTACAGGTGCGAGGGCACATCGCAGGCACAGCCGGGGTAGCGGTTGTGCCACCAGGTGCCGCCAATGCCCGCGGCGCGCTCGAACAGGCGCCAGTCGCGCTCGCCCCGTCGGTCCAGCTGCACGGCCGTGGCGATGCCGCCGAAGCCGGCGCCCAGGATGGCGGTGCGAATTGATGAGGTTTCGGTCATGGCAAGCGTTCTGGCGCCGAGCGAGGCGCAGTTTACTCAGGTGTCATGAATCGGCTACAGTAGGCTCGTTCACACGGCGTGCAACCCGTTACCGGTTCGGTGCCCGTCCAGTGATTCGGGTGCGCCAGGCACAACAACCGCGCCGCATCAAGACCTTTTCGGGGAGCATACGGCACAGCATGGGCGACGGCGCAATTCAGCGGATCAGCGAAGCCGACGCGGATCACGGACCCGCGATCCGCGCCGAGCAGGTGCGGCGGCTGTTCGGCGCAATCCCGACCATTGTTGTCCTGACCACGCTGGGTGCCCTGCTGCTGGTCTGGGGCGTGCCGCGTCCGTGGTACGACCCGGCCATGCTGGCCTGGCTGATCGCATTCCTGCTGTTGTCCGGGTTGCGTCTGGCGCTGATGGGGCTGTACCGACGGATCCATCCGACCCCGGAGGAAGTCGGGCCGTGGTGGATTGCGCTGTTGCTCACGACCTTTTTGGCCGGTGTCGTCTGGGGCAGCGGCGCATGGCTGTTCGTCGACGACGCCTTCCGCGATTTCCAGGTGCCGATGGCGTTCATCGTCGCCGGGCTGGGGGCCGGATCGGTCATCAATCTCGGCGTGGCCTGGCAGGCGGTGTGGCTGTACATCCTGCCGATGCTGCTGCCCTATGCCTGGCAGCTCGCGCAATCCGATGAGGGGATGTCGCTGACGATCGCTGCCATTTTGTTGTTGTTCCTCGTCGCCATGCTGGTCATGGCGCGCCGATTCTCAGCGCTGGTGGTCGAGCACATCGACACCGCGTTGAACTTTGCCGACCTGGCGAAGCGCTCGGAAGCTGAAATGCGCGGCTACCGCAACATGGTCGAGTCGACCATGGCGATCCTGTGGGAGGGCCGGGCCGGTTCGTTCACTTTTGACTACATCAGCCCAGAGGCCGAGAAACTGCTGGGTTATCCCGCCGATCGCTGGCTGAACGATAAGTCGTTCTGGCTCTCGATCATGCATCCCGAAGATCGCGAATGGGCACCTGAATTCTGCCGGGTGTCGTCCGAACAAGGCCGCAGCCATGTGTTCGACTACCGCGCGATCAGCGCCGATGGTCGGACTGTGTGGTTGCGCGACTACGTCAATGTCGTGCCGCTGACAGACGGCCCTGCGCGCCTGGTCGGCGCGATGATCGACATCTCCGAGCTCAAGGAAGTCGAGGCGGCGCGCATCTACGTGGTCGACCTGCAGCAATGGATTGTGCGGGTCTCGCAGCGCTTCCTGGCCTCGGAGATCGGCGATTTCGATCGCGTGCTCGACGAGGCGCTGGAAGGCCTCGGCCTGCGCTGCAACATGGAGCGGGCCTACTTCATCCGCTTCAGCGACGATATGACGCGGTACACCAACACCCACGAGTGGGTAGCCGAAGGCGCGGCCTCGCAGCGTGACCTGCTGCAGGACCAGTCGCTCGAGCCGCTGTCACAGATGGTACGGCAGCTCGAGCGCAACGAGCCGGTGGTGATCCACGATGTCGCGCGCCTGCCTGCGGAATGGGGCTCGGAGCGCGAGGTGCTGGAACAGCTCGAGGTCCGTTCCTTGATCGCCCTGCCAGTCGTGGCGGCGGGTCGGCTGATCGGCATTATCGGCATGGATACGGGTATCAGTCTGCATACCTTCGTCGACGAGGAAATTACGACCCTGGTGCTGCTGGCCGAGCTGGTGGGTGCAGCGCTGCAGCACCGCCAGGCCACGAAACGCATCCGCCAGGTCGAGGCGATGCGCGAGCATGCCGAGGTGCTGGCCGGCATGGGCAGCTGGCAGTGGGATATCGAGAACGACGTGTTCGAGGCCTCCGATGAGGCTCGCCGATTGATCGGAATCGGCGAAAAGCAGATGCTGATGGCCGAGATTCTGGCGCTGATGCCCGAAGAGGACCGCGCGATGGCAAGCGAACACCTCGCCGAAACACTGCGTTCCGGGCGCGTGCTGCAGATCGAGCACCGGATCCGGAACGTTGGTAACGGCGAGGAGCGTTGGCTAAGAGTATCGGCCGAACTGGACCTGGAAGACGACGACCGGCCGCTGTTGCGCGGTTTTTCGCAGGACATCACCGAGGCCAAGAAGGTCGAGCGGCGGATGTTCGAGCTGGCCCACTTCGACTACCTGACCGGGCTGCCGAATCGAATGTTCGCACAGCAGCAGATCGAGCAGGCGCTGGCCCGCCGGCGACGCGAAGATGGTCATGTCGCCGTGATGTTCATGGATCTCGATCGTTTCAAGAAGGTCAATGACACCCTCGGTCACGAATGCGGCGATGCCATCCTGGTGGATGCCGCGCGCCGGCTGTCCGGGCTGTTTCGCGAGAATGATGCGGTCGCGCGGATCGGTGGCGACGAGTTCGTGGTGATCGTTGAAGATTTCGACCGACCCGATGATCTGGCGGCCATTGCGCGCAAGATCGTCGCCGCGTTCCGCGAGCCGCTGACGGTGGAAAATCACGAGTTCGTGCTCACCACCAGCATCGGCATTGCCGTCAGTCCGGAAGATGGGGATTCGGCCAGCCAGTTGTTGCAGAAGGCCGATACGGCGATGTACCACGCCAAGCGTTCCGGTCGCAGCCGTTACCAGTTCATTACGCCCGAGATGAACGAGGCTGTCTCGCGCGCGGCCCTGATTGAGGAGCACATCCACTCGGCGCTGGTGCGTGGCGAGATCCGCTCGGTCTACCAGCCGATTTTCTGCCTGCTGACCGGCCGGGTCGGGGCAATGGAGTCGCTGATGCGCTGGCAGCATCCGGAACTGGGCAACGTGCCGCCGGATGAATTCATTCGCATCGCCGAGCAGACCGGGCGCATCCTCGAACTGGGTGCGCACGTGTTCGAGGAGGGGCTCGGCCGACTGGCTCGCTGGCGTGCAGCCGGTCACCCGGAGTTGCAGCTGGCGGTCAACATGTCGCCGCACCAGCTGCGCGATCCGGACCTGGTCGACTTCATCGAGCAGCGCCTGCACCACGCCGGCTTGCCGGGTTCGGCGCTGGAGATTGAAATCACCGAAAACGTCCTGCTGGCTGCCGGCGAGGACCTGCAGGTGACGCTGGCGCGGCTGCGTTCGCTGGATGTCGGCATCGCCATGGACGACTTCGGGACCGGTTACTCGTCGCTGAGCTACCTGCGCGACTATCCGTTCACGGCAGTCAAGATCGACCGCGGCTTCGTGCGCGGGCTGGACCGTGATGAGCGCAAGCGCCAGCTGGTCAAGGCGGCGATCGAGATGGGGCATGCGCTTGGCCTCAAGGTGATCGCCGAAGGTGTGGAGCTGGACGCGGAGTTTGCCGAGCTGGCCACTTCCGAGGTGGATGGCCTGCAGGGTTACCTGATCAGTCGCCCGCTGGAAGTCGAGCATGTGCGGGGCTGGCTGGGCGGCGACGGCTGGCCGGAAGTGCTGCGCGAGTTCAAGCGCTGATCGGCATGCCCGGAATGCGAGGCCGGCAGCGTGCGCCCGCACGGATGCGCATGAAGCGTCGTTCCTTGTTTCGGTCCCGCAAACGCGGTCGCTCTGCTGCACGTTTGGGCGCAGTGTTGGTGATGGTGGCGATCGCCGGGCTGGGCATGGGTCTGTGGCACGGTGTCTACAAGCCGCTGCCAACCGGGGTCAGCGTGGCGATGCCTTCAAGACCGACCCCACAGATTCGATTTCTTGCCGATGAAACTTACCTGGATGAAAGTGGTGAGCGCCAGGTCGAGCAACGCATCCTCGATCGCATGTTCGATCATATTGCGCGGGCCGAACGACTGGTCGTGGCCGACCTGTTCCTGTTCAACCACTTCGCCGGCGATCCGGATGGTGACGACATGCGGCCGCTGTCGCGCGAGCTTACCCAGGTATTGATCGAGCGCAAGCGCGAGCGACCCGATCTGCGGGTGATCCTGATCACCGATCCGATCAACACTTTCTATGGCAGTTTCCGCTTGCCGCAGATCGAGCGGCTGCGCGAGGCCGGCATCGATGTGGTCGTTTCCGATCTCAAGCCGTTGCGCGATTCCAACCCGGCCTGGTCGGGGCTGTGGCGACTGTGTTGCGCCTGGCTGGGCAACAACGCCGATGGCGGCTGGCTGCCCAACCCGGTCGGCGACGAGCCGGTCACCTTGCGCGGCCTGCTGGCGCTGCCGAACTTCAAGGCCAACCATCGCAAGACGCTGGTGGC
Organism: Wenzhouxiangellaceae bacterium; assembly: GCA_032251355.1. GTDB lineage: Bacteria > Pseudomonadota > Gammaproteobacteria > Xanthomonadales > Wenzhouxiangellaceae. The sequence goes on along the minus strand of JAVVDV010000002.1, from coordinate 103,508 downwards.
CGACACGCCGGCCGGCTGGGTCGGTGTGGTCACTTCGGCCAATCCGCACGATGCCTCCAGCGCGCACAGCAACATCGCGCTGGAGTTCCACGGCCCGGCGGTGCTGGACTTGCTGGAAACCGAGCGGGCGGTCGCAGCATTCTCGGCGCCACAGCTGGACTGGCCACAGCGCCCGCAGCTGCCGCCTGCACCGGCGAGTCCGGATGCAGCAAGCCTCCAGATCATTACCGAGGCGGCAATTCGCGACACGCTGCTCGATGCGCTGGCGCGCACCGGGCCGGGCGATGAGATCGTGCTGGCGATGTTCTATCTCAGCCATCGCGAGGTGATCGAGGCACTGCTGGCCGCGCACGCGCGCGGCGCACGGGTGCGTGCGCTGCTTGACCCCAATCACGATGCCTTCGGGCGCGAGAAGAACGGAATCCCGAATCGGCCGGTGGCCGCGGAACTGGTCGCGCAGGGCATCGATGTTCGCTGGTGCCAAACCACCGGCGAGCAGTGCCATGACAAGCTGCTGTTGATCCGGCGCGCCGACGGCAGGGCCGAACTGATTGCCGGGTCGGCCAACTTCACGCGCCGCAACCTTGATGATCTGAACCTGGAAACCAACCTGCGCGTGCTCACAGCAGTTGGGGATCCGTTGGTGATTGATGTGGAGCGCTGGTTCGAACGCCGCTGGGTGAACGCCGGTGATCGCGTCTACAGTCTCGACTACGCGACCTGGGCTGATCGCGGTCGCTTCAAGGCCTGGTTGTACCGGGTGATGGAAGCCAGCGGGCTGTCGACCTTCTGAATCGCGATTACCCCACTCGCGCGTGCCCGACGGCCAGCAGCGCTGCGAATTCCTCGGGCGGCATCGGGCGACCAAAGCGGTAGCCCTGGGCGTGCGGACAATCCAGCGCTTTGAGGAATTCGACTTGCTCATGGGTTTCCACGCCTTCGGCGATCGCATCCAGGCGCAGGTTGGCGGCGATGCTGAGCACAGCCGCGACGATTGCCGCATCGTCCGGGTCGAAGGTAATGTCGCGGATGAAGGACTGGTCGATCTTGAGCTTGTTGATCTGGAACCGCTTGAGCTGGCTGAGGCTGGAGTAGCCGGTGCCGAAGTCGTCGATTGCCACCGGGGTGCCGAGCTCGCGCAGGCGGGCGATGATCTCGGCGGCTGTATCGGCATCGCGCATGATCACGCTCTCGGTCAGTTCCACTTCCAGACGGTCGGTCGCGATGCCGTGGCATTGCAGCGAGTCCTGGATATGGTCCAGCAGCTGGCCGCGCCAGAACTGGATCGCCGAGACATTGACCGAGACCCGGATCCGGGTCAGCCCGGCCGCGTCCCATTGCGCCAGTTGCCGACAGGCCTGATCGATCACCCAGTCGCCGATCGCGACGATCTGGCCACTCTGCTCGGCGATCGGAATGAAATCGGCCGGTGAGACCAGACCGCGTTCGGGGTGCTGCCAGCGCAGCAGCGCCTCGGCGCTGACGATGCGGCCGCTGGCCAGTTCGATAATTGGCTGGTAGACCAGAAACAGCTGCTGTTGCTCCAGCGCACGGCGCAGATCGTTCTGCATCGCCAGCCGGCGGTGCGCCAGTTCGTTGAGTTCCTCGGTGTAGAAGCGCGAGGTCGAGCGACCGTCTTCCTTGGCCGCGTACATTGCCGCGTCGGCATTGCGCACCAGTTCCTCGGCGCTGTTGCCGTCGGTCGGAAACATTGCGATGCCGATGCTGGTGGTCACGCGCAGCTCGTGGCCCTGGATCCGGAACGGTGCCGAAAAGGCCTCGATGATGCGCCGCGCGCTGCTGTCGGCGGCCTCGGCATCGGCTCCGTCGAGCGCGATCAGGAATTCGTCGCCGCCCTGGCGCGCGATCAGGTCGTCGTTGCGCAGCGTGTGCCGGAAGCGCGCGGCGGCCTGCTTGAGCAGCTCGTCGCCGGCTTCGTGGCCGAGCGAGTCGTTGATGGTCTTGAAGTTGTCCAGGTCCAGAAACATCAGCGCCAGCGTGGTATCCGTGCTGCGCGCCTGCTCGACCAGCCGGCGCAGGCGCTTGTCGAGAAGGGCGCGGTTGGGCAGATTGGTCAGAGAGTCGTAGTGCGCGAGGTGGTGGGCGCGCTGCTCGGCCTGCTTGCGCTCGGTGATGTCGTAGACCACGCCGTCGAAATAGCGAACCTGACCGTGCTCGTCGCGCGTGGCCACCGCGTTGTTGACGGCGATGAAGTGGCTGCCGTCGGGCCGTACGAACTCGACCTCGACATCGCGATAGTGGCCATCCTGCCGCAGGCGTCGTGCCAGATCGTCGCGTTGCTCGGGATCGGCATAGAGCACCGGACCGGCATGCGCGATCATCTGCTCGGGTTTTGCAAATCCGAACATGCGCGCCAGGGCGGGGTTGACGTAGGTCAAACCACGATCCATTTCGCCGCGGTAGATGCCTTCGAAGATGTTGTCGGTAATCGACTTGAGCATCTGCTCGCTGCTGGCCGCGGCCGAGCTCATCTTCGCCGCAAGCGCCAGGGCGCGCTTGCGCATGCGCAGGCTCAGCCCCACGAAAAGCGTAATCAGCGTGGTCGACAGCACACCGCCCAGCGTCATGAACGCGGCAATGGCGGTGATCGAAGAGGCATCCTCGACCCGCACGGCGAACTGGAAGTCGTACAGTTCGAAGGGCCGGACATGCATGCCGCTGGCAGATTCATCCGGTTGCAGCACGGTGGGCTCTCCGGTCAGTTGCACTGCGGCTTCGATACCGTCGCTGATGTCGTAGACCGCGATCGAGCCTTGTTCCTGGCCCAGGAAGCCGGTCTCGAACAGCGGCGCGGCGTCGACCGCCAGGGCCAGCCAGCCGGCTTGCTCGTGCGGACCGCTGGCCAGCCAGCGCAGGCCCATATAGTCGTGCCCGTCGCCCTTGGGCGTGAGCGGTTCGCGCAACAGCCGGGCCACAGTCAGCGCGCCACTGCGGCGCGCCTGTTCCAGTGCTTTCTCCAGGGCCGGTTCGGTGCAGGCATCGATCGGCGGGCTGTTCGCGGTCAGCGACAGCATCGGACAATGCCAGGGTTGTTGATCACTCGTGTCAGCCCTGTCCGCCAACGTCACCAGGCTGCCGAGTTCGTGCTGCAGTTGCGGCCAGTCTTCATCGGCCACGCGCGGAATCCAGTACAGTGCCTGCGCGCCGGTAAGTGGCTGGCTCTGGGCGAGCGTGCGCACGAACTGCATCAGTGGTTCGCGGTCGATTTCGGCAGCTTGCTGAACGTAGGCGTTGAGCGAGTTCAGCAGGGTCTGCAATTGCGCGGTGCGGCTGGTAATTTCGCCAATGGCCTGTTCGGCCCGACTGTCCAGCAGCGCGGCGTTGCGCTGGTGCTCGATCTGCCCGACTCGCCAGCCGGCGACGGCCGTGATGACCAGGCCCAGCACGACGACCAGCGCCAGCATCCAGGCTTCGTGGGTCGTCGTCTTCACAGGAATCGCGCCGCGCTTGCGGTCGGCTGTCTTGCTGGGCTGGGTCTGGACATGTCAGGATTTTGCCACATTCGCCGATCGCGGCAGGTCGATGTGCCAGAGGTAATCCGGAGGACTGATGAATTCCGGAGTTTGAGGAATCCGGTCTGGCTGGTATGATCGGGCACCCGTCGGTGCTCCGGCACGATCGTGGCAAGCGATTTGCGCCGGGCACGGTCGGCTGGGCGCCCGCCGCCGGTGAACGCGCAGCCGACTGACAACAACCAACGACAATGAAACGGTAGACAAGCCATGGTAGACCAGTATCCCGACGCGAACGACCAGTATCCCGAGGAAACCCGCGAGTGGCTTGAGTCACTGGCCGCGGTGATCGACCGCGAGGGCGGCGAGCGCGCGCATTTTCTGCTCGACAAGCTGGTCGAGCTGGCGCGGCGCTCAGGCGCGCATCTGCCGTTCGACCTGACCACGGCCTACGTCAACACGATTCCACCCGGCCGCCAGATTGGCGCCCCGGGCGATCCGGAAATGGAACACCGGATTCGCTCGATCATCCGCTGGAACGCGATGGCGATGGTCGTGCGTGCGGCGCGCCGCGGGGGTGAACTGGGTGGGCACATTGCCAGCTTCTCCTCGGCCGCCACGCTCTACGACGTCGGCTTCAATCATTTCTTCAAGGGTCCGGACCATCCCGATGGCGCCGACCTGGTCTACATTCAGGGCCATTCCTCGCCGGGTATCTATGCGCGTGCCTTCCTCGAAGGCCGGGTCTCGCGCGAGCAGCTTGATCGTTTCCGCCAGGAGGTCGGCGGCGGCCTGAGCTCCTATCCGCATCCGTGGCTGATGCCGGAGTTCTGGCAGTTGCCGACCGTATCGATGGGTCTGGGTCCGATCATGGCGATCTACCAGGCGCGCTTCCTGAAGTATTTGACGAATCGAGAGATGCTGCGCGCAGCCAGGCGCAAGGTCTGGTGCTTCATGGGCGACGGCGAGTGCGACGAGCCCGAATCGCTGGGCGCGATCTCGCTGGCCGGGCGCGAGAAGCTCGACAACCTGGTATTCGTGGTCAACTGCAACCTGCAGCGGCTCGATGGACCGGTGCGCGGCAACGGCAAGATCATCCAGGAACTCGAAGGCGTGTTCCGCGGTGCCGGCTGGAACGTGATCAAGGTGATCTGGGGCAGCTACTGGGATCCGCTGCTGGCACGCGATACCCGTGGGCTGTTGCGCAAGCGCATGGAAGAAGCGCTGGACGGCGACTACCAGAAATACAAGGCCATGGACGGCGGCTATGTGCGCGAGCACTTTTTCGGCGCCTACGACGAGCTCAAGGAAATGGTCGCCAACATGAGCGACGAGGACATCTGGCGCCTGAACCGTGGCGGCCATGATCCGCACAAGATCTACGCCGCCTACCACGAAGCGGTGCACCACGAGGGCCGCCCGACCGTCATTCTGGCCAAGACCATCAAGGGCTACGGGCTGGGCAAGTCGGGCGAGGGCATGAACATCTCGCACCAGCAGAAGAAGCTCGACGACGAGGGCGTGAAGTACTTCCGCGACCGCTTCAACGTGCCGGTGCCCGACGAGGGCCTGGCCGAGGTGCCGTATTACCATCCGGGCGAGGACTCCGAGGAAGTGCGCTACCTCAAGGCCCGACGCAAGGCGCTGGGCGGCTATCTGCCGCAGCGCCGTGCCGAAGCCAAGCCGCTGGAGGTGCCTTCGCTGGAGGCCTTCGAGGCCGTGCTCAAGGGCTCGGGCGAACGCGAAATCTCGACCACCATGGCGTTCGTGCGTTGTCTCGCGGTGCTGTTGCGCGACGGCAACGTCAAGGATCACATCGTGCCGATCATCTGCGATGAGGCGCGCACCTTCGGCATGGAAGGACTGTTCCGCCAGATCGGCATCTACGCGCCTTCAGGCCAGCTGTACGAGCCGGTCGATTCCGACCAGCTGATGTTCTACAAGGAAGACAAGAAGGGTCAGGTGCTGCAGGAAGGCATTACCGAAGCCGGCTCGATGAGTTCGTGGATCGCCGCGGCCACCAGCTATGCCTCCAACGGCCTGCCGATGATCCCGTTCTACGCCTTTTATTCGATGTTCGGCTTCCAGCGCATCGGCGATCTGGCCTGGGCGGCCGGCGACATGCGCGCGCGCGGCTTTTTGATCGGTGGCACCTCCGGGCGCACCACCCTGAACGGAGAAGGCCTGCAGCACGAAGACGGTCACAGCCACGTGCTGGCCGGCACGATTCCGAACTGCGTCAGCTACGATCCGAGCTTCGGTTACGAGTTGGCGGTGATCCTGCACGACGGCCTCCGGCGCATGTACGTCGAGCAGGAAGACGTGTACTACTACATCACCACGCTCAACGAGAACTACCTGCATCCGGCGATGCCCGAGGGCGTCGAGGAAGGCATCCGCAAGGGTTTGTATCGACTGCGTGCGCGCGACAACGCCGCGGTGCAGCTGCTCGGCAGCGGATCCATCCTCAACGAAGTGATCGCCGCGGCCGATCTGCTCGAGCAGGACTTCGGCATCCAGGCCGACATCTGGTCGGCGACCAGCTTCAACGAGCTGCGCAAGGATGCGGTGGCCGCCCACCGCCAGGCCCGGCTCAAGCCCGAGGCCGAAGCGCCGGTGCCGTGGATCACGCAGCAATTGGCCGGTACCCGCGGCCCGGTGATTGCCGCGACCGACTACATCCGCGCCTACGCCGACCAGGTGCGCGAGTTCCTTGGCGATCGCGATTACCTAGTACTGGGCACCGATGGCTTCGGTCGCTCCGACACGCGCGAGAACCTGCGCCGCTTCTTCGAGGTCGACCGCAATCAGATCGCCTGGACCGCGCTGGTCGGCCTGCACCGCGCCGGTCAGTTCGAGCGCGAGAAGCTGCTGGCCGCGCGTTCGAAGCTCGGCATCGACGCGGACAAACCGCTGCCGAGTGCGAGCTGAGCAAGGCGTTTTTCGTAACCGCAGATAAACGCAGATGAACGCAGATCCAACAGCTCAACACGCGAATCTCGGATTACATGCAGTGCATTCGCCGTTTCGCCTTCGGACGACTGGTGACTGGCATGAAGCTTGTAGCGTGAATACCGTTTTGGCTTTCGCTTGCGAGGTCTTGAACCGCGCGAGGCCACGGCAAGTTTGTTGTTAAGCTGTGACTGGCATTCATCTGCGCTCATCCGCGTTCATCCGCGGTAAAAATTGGTTTTTTGCGCTGCCGCCAAGCAGCGGTTTGGAAAATGAGATTTGACTATGACAACCCGAACTGAAATCAGGGTCCCGGACATCGGCGACTTCGAGCGTGTTCCGGTGATCGAGGTGCTGGTTGCCGTCGGTGACCGGATCGCCGATGAGCAATCGCTGATCACGCTGGAATCGGACAAGGCGACGATGGAAGTACCGGCTTCGGCGGCCGGCAAACTGGTTGAATTGAAGGTTTCCGAGGGCGACGAGGTTTCCGAAGGCGACGTGATCGCCATCGTCGAGGTCGAGGGGGATTCGGCCGTCTCTGATGAGTCTAGCGGCGGCTCGGAGGCGACGGCCGACTCCAGCGACGAACGCAAGCAGCCTGCTGATCATGAGGCGAGCAGCGACGCGGCGGACAGCTCCGATGCGCGGCCAACCCGGCAGGCTTCGGATGAACCATCGGCCGTCAGGGAATCGAAGACGTCCAGCGAAGCCTCGAAGTCTGAAACCGCCGGCGATCTGCCGGCGCCACCCGTGCCATTTGCCGAAATGGGACGCGATCCGTCGTCGATCCCACATGCCTCGCCGGCCGTGCGCAAGCTCGCGCGCGAGCTCGGCGTCGACCTGACCGGCGTGACGGGTAGTGGCGACCATGGGCGGATCACCGAGGGTGATCTCAAGCGACACGTCAAGCAGCAGCTCGAGCAGCCTGCGGCAGCCGCTGCAACCGCCGGCGGTGCGGGTATGGCGGTGGCCGCTCCGCCGAAGGTTGATTTTTCCAAGTTCGGCGAGATCGAGGAAAAGCCGCTGTCGCGGATTCAGAAGATCTCCGGGCCGAACCTGCACCGCAACTGGGTCACCATCCCGCACGTTACCCAGTTCGACGAGGCTGACATCACCGAGATGGAAGCCTTCCGCAAGGCTTCGAAGGCTGAAGCCGAGGAAGCCGGTGCGAAGATGACGCCGCTGGTGTTCCTGATCAAGGGTGTGGTTGCGGCGTTGAAGAAGTTCCCGAAATTCAATACCTCGATCACCGCCGATGGTGAGTCGCTGGTGTGGAAGAAGTATTTTCATGTCGGTGTTGCGGTCGACACGCCGAACGGCCTGATGGTGCCGGTGATCCGCGATGCCGATCGCAAAAGCCTGATCGAGCTGGCGAAGGATCTCGCCGAGCTTTCGGGCAAGGCGCGTGACGGCAAGCTCTCGCGTGAGGACATGCAGGGCGGTTCGATGTCGATCTCCAGCCTCGGCGGCATCGGCGGTACCGCCTTCACGCCGATCATCAATGCGCCCGAGGTTGCGATCCTCGGTGTGTCGAAGGCGGCTACAAAGCCGGTCTGGAATGGAACTGAGTTCGAACCGCGCCTGATGCTGCCGCTGTCACTGTCCTACGACCACCGCGTCATCGACGGCGCCGACGCCGCACGTTTCAGCCAGTACCTGTGCCACGTGCTCGGCGACGTGCGTCGATTGATGCTTTGAACAGTACCAAGGTCTTTTTCTTACCGCAGATGAACGCAGATAAACGCAGATAAGAATGGGAAGATCGGATCAGTGAAAACAGTTTTCTGTTCAAAGCTTTCTGCTGTACCACGAAAGAAGAACACCTCCGGTTTCCTGGTTTGTTCATCTGCGGTAACAAATTCAAAAGAGAAACCGCATGTCAAATAGAACCGAAATTCGCGTCCCCGATATTGGAGATTTCGAGAAGGTGCCGGTCATCGAGGTGCTGGTGGCCGAAGGTGATGTGGTGGCACAGGAGCAGTCGCTGATCACGCTGGAATCGGACAAGGCGACGATGGAGGTGCCGGCTTCGGCGGCCGGCAAGATCGTTGCGCTCAAGGTTGCCGAGGGTGACGAAGTCTCCGAGGGTGATGTAATCGCGGTGGTCGAGGCCGAGGGTGCCGAATCCGGCGGCGGGGATTCCGGCGGCGAAAAGCCGGCGCGGGAACCAGCGTCGGATCGGGAGGCGGAACCTGAGGCTGGCGAATCGAAGCTGGCCACGGAACCGCAGGCTTCTTCAGGAGCCGGCGCGTCCAGCGAGAACTACGACTTCGATCTGGTCGTGCTCGGCGCCGGACCGGGTGGCTACACGGCCGCGTTCCGGGCCGCCGATCTCGGCCTGAAGGTCGCGCTGATCGAGCGCTACGAAACACTTGGCGGGGTCTGTCTGAATGTTGGCTGCATTCCCTCCAAGGCCTTGCTGCACGTCGGCCAGGTGATCGATTCGGTTGCGCATCTGGCGGATCATGGCGTGACTTTCGGCCAACCGAATATCGATCTGGATGCCTTGCGCAAATTCAAGAACGACACCGTCGGCAAGCTCACCGGCGGGCTGGCCGGGATGGCGAAGAAGCGCAAGGTCGAGGTGATTACCGGCCGTGGGCAGTTCAGTAGCGCGCACGAAATCGCGGTCGAGCACGACGGTCAGTCGCGCAACGTGAGTTTTGCCCAGTGCATCATCGCCGCCGGTTCGCGCGTCATCGAGATTCCGGGCATTCCGTGGGACGATGCGCGCGTGATGGACTCGAGCGGCGCGCTGGAACTGGCCGAGGTGCCGGATCGGCTGCTGATCATTGGCGGCGGCATCATCGGGCTGGAGATGGCCTGTGTATACCGCACCCTGGGCGCGCAGGTGACCGTGGTCGAGATGATGAACCAGCTCATGCCCGGCGCCGACAAGGATCTGGTCAAACCGTTGCACCAGCACCTGCAAAAGCTCGGCACCACGTTCTACCTGGAAACCCGGGTGGCCGGTGTCGAGGCCGGCGAGCGTTCGCTAACCGCACGCTTCGAAGGCGACAAGGCGCCCGAGTCGGCCGAATTCGACCGCGTGCTGGTGAGCGTGGGTCGACGACCCAACGGCGATCGGCTGGCCGCCGACCAGGCCGGCGTGGCGGTGACCGAGCGCGGTTTCATCGAAGTCGACGGGCAGCTGCGGACCAACGTGCCGCATATCTTCGCGATCGGCGACATCATCGGCCAGCCGATGCTGGCGCACAAGGCCAGCTACGAGGGCAAGGTCGCCGCCGAGGTTGCCGCCGGCGAGAAGCGTGCGGCCGATGCGCGCGTGATCCCGTCGGTGGCCTACACCGATCCGGAAGTCGCCTGGGTCGGTGTGACCGAGAACCAGGCCCGCGAGCAGGGGCTGGACTACGGCGTCGGCAAGTTCCCGTGGGCGGCCAGCGGCCGTGCGCTGGGCATGGGCCGCGCCGAGGGCTTTACCAAGCTGATCGTCGACAAGGCTTCCGGTCGGGTGATCGGCGGCGGCGTGGTCGGCATGCATGCCGGTGACCTGATCGCCGAGATCGGGCTTGCGATCGAAATGGGTGCGACCGCCGAGGATATCGGTCTGACCATCCACCCGCATCCAACCCTGTCGGAGTCGGTGATGATGGGTGCCGAGATGTTCGAGGGCACCATTACCGACTTGTACGCGCCGAAGAAAAAGCGCGCCGCCTGAGTCCATGGGAGAGCTCGCGCCTGCGGCGTCCCCGCTCTCGTCGGCCGACCTGAACGACCTGGCCGAGGCGCGACGGTTGCTGGAAAATCCGTCTCTGGCCGCGCGCCTGAGCGATTTGGTCGGCCGGCCGCTGGAAGGCGGCTTGCAGCGTCTCCCCGACGGCTGGCGCGGGCGCATTGATGCAATCACCAACGCCGCGCTGGAGCGCGCCCTGCAGCTGGCAATCTCGACGCTGAATGAAAAGAGCCTGGACCCGGCCCTCAAGCGGCACCGCTTTGCCGCGGCCCTGAGCGGCGGACTGGGCGGTGCGTTCGGACTGCCCGCGCTGGCGGTCGAACTGCCGGTCTCGACCACGCTGATGCTGCGTTCGATCGGTGCGATTGCGCAGGCCCAGGGCGAGTCGCTGGACAGCCCGGAAGCGCGCGTGCAGTGCCTGCAGGTGTTTGCCCTGGGTGGCCCGACGCGTCGTGACGATGCGACCGAGACTGGCTATTTCGCAACCCGCGCGCTGCTGGCACGCGCGGTCTCCGAGGCCGCTGCGCATTTTGCCGGCGCCGGTCTCGGCAGCGGCAGTGCGCCGGCGCTGGCCCGGTTGATCACCGCGATCGCTTCGCGCTTTTCGATCGTCGTTTCGCAGAAGGCCGCCGCCCAGGCCGTGCCGCTGGTCGGCGCTGTCGGTGGCGCGATGATCAATGCCGCGTTCATCGAGCACTTCCAGGGCATCGCCCGCGGCCATTTCACCATCCGACGGCTGGAGCGAAGGCATGGGCAAGCGTGGGTGCGCGAGCGCTATCAGGCCCTGCTGACCGACAACTGATCGAAAGGGGCCCACGATGCCGGCACGTGCCGCCTGGCGGCTTCTTCAGCGCGGCGCGCATTCAACCAGCAGCCGCGCGACCTTCTTTCGCTTTGCCTGCGTCGGCGGCACGATCTCGCTGATCGATGCCGGCCTGCTTTACCTGTTGAAAGACGCGCCTGGTTTCAATATCTACTCCGCGCGCGTGGTGTCCTATGGCGCTGCGATGAGCGCAGGCTACCTGCTCAATCGCTACTTCACGTTTCGCCACCTCGATCGCGCGCGCGTGCTTTGGGATGAACTGCTGCGGTTCTTCAGCGTACATGCCGTCGGCGGTGTGCTGAATTACGCGGTGTTTGCGCTGGTCGTGCTTCTGGGCGGGCGGCTGGAGCTCGGCGGCTGGTCGCAGGCACTGCTGCCGCTGTTCGCGATCTGGATCGGCGGTCTGGTCGGCATGACCTTTAATTATCTGGCCTCGCGCAAGCTGGTGTTTGATGGTTGACGGCTCAGCCCTGTTCGAGTAGCCGTCGCAGATCGATTAACGCTGCGTTGGCGCGCGCAATGTAGTTGGCCATCACCAGCGAGTGGTTGGCAAACACGCTGAAGCCGGAGCCGTTGAGCACCACCGGGCTCATCAGCGCTCGCTGGCTGGCCTCCAGCTCGCGGATGATCTGATTCAGACTGGCCTGAGCGTTCTTGTCTTCGAGCACCGAGGCGAAGTCGTGCTCGACGGCCCGCAGGAAATGGATCAGCGCCCAGGTGGTGCCGCGTGCCTCATAGAACACATCGTCGATCTGCAGCCATGAGGTGCGCACCTGCACCTCGCGGCCGATGGTGCTGGATTCTCTTGCCGCCGGCTCGCCGGCCAGGTCGGTATTGGTGCGCCGCTCGCCGGTGCTGGCCGAGAGTTTCTGGCTGATGTTGCCGAGGCGTTTTTCGACCAAGGCCAGGTATTCGCGCAGGCTGTCGGCGCGGGCGTAGAAGCGGGCATCGTCGGCCTGGTCGTTGCCCAGACGCTCCAGGTAGCGCTTCAGCGCGCGCACGCCGTCGCGGTACTCGCGCTCGGTCGACGGCAGCACCCAGGCCGAATAATCGAACGAGAACTGTGGGTCGGCGATCGCCAGATCCGAATCCTCCCCGGACTGTGTCTGCGAACGACTGAAGTCGTTGCGCAGCGAGCGCGCCAGATCGCGCACCTGGAAGACCACGCCGATTTCCCAGTTCGGGATGTTGTCGAGCAGTACGAACGGCGGCAACTTGTCGTTGACCAGATAGCCGCCACGCTTGCCGAGCAGCGTGTCCACCACATCGATCAGGGTTGCGGTGGTGACATAGCCGGTGGCGAGTTGGTGACCGGCCTGTTCGGCCCGGGCCTGGGCGCGATCGACCGGGTCGAAGGTCTCGGGCTCTTCGTTCAGCCACCACATCAAGCCGAGGTTGACGAGAATCAGGGCGAGCACGGCCAGCGTGATGATCCGGCGGCGGCCGGTGCCCAGCAGGCGGTTGATCATGATCGGTGTCCGGGAGCGGTGTGATCGTCAGGATAGCAAATGGGGCATCAATCGCGCCGCGTCAGGTCAGCAGGTCGCTACAATCGCGCCATGTCAACGACCGTCAATGTCTTGCTGTTACTGCTGTTTGCCGCGCACCTGGTCGCGTTCGCCCGACTGGGACTCAAGCGGCGACAGGTCTATTACATCGCGCTGGTGGTGACTTTCGGCCTGTTGACCGCCTCATTCGGACTTCGCTTGACGGCGCCGGACTGGCACATCGGCGCGCTCGCCGTCCACCAGGCGCTGCGTTATCTGGCCTGGTGTGCCGCCGCGGTTTCGATTTCCTGGACCGCGATCCGACTGTCGCGCCGACGCGATTGATGGCACGGAGCCGGGCTCAGATCGCGTACTCGATCACCAGATCGACCAGCTCCTCGCGCGTGATCGCGTTGTCGTGGTCGGTGTCGAAGCGATCGAAGATGCGCGAGCTGGTCTCGAGACCATGCTCGCCCAGCATGCACGTGATCAGCTCGCGGAACTCGCGCTTGCTCAGCTTCCCGTCGTTGTTTTGGTCGAATTCCTCGAACAGCGCCTCGACCAGCTCGCGATGATTCATCGTCGGCCCCCACCTCGGTTCTGGCGCGAAATGTAGCATCGAATCCGGTCGATTGCGAACCTTTTCCGTGGATCGTGCGTTTGTTGGACAAGTACGAAGAAATGACGCCACTGCGCATGAATTCCGCCGAGCTTGATCTGCTGGTACTGGCCGCCCAGGACGGGGACCGCGGTGCGTTGGAGACTCTGGTTCGCGCCACCCAGCGTGACCTGCTGCGGTTCGCCTTCGCTATTGCCCGCGATCGCGACCTCGCGCGCGATGCGGTGCAGGACGCCTGGGTAGCCGTGGCCGGCAATCTGCGGCGGCTCGACGATCCGCGCGGTTTCCGCCCCTGGGTGTTCCGTCAGGTGCGCTGGCGCGTGTTCGATCAACTGCGCCGCCGGTCGCCGACCGCCGGCATTACAGCGGGGGACGAGCCCGACGATGGTGGTCGCCAGGCCGGGGCGCAGGCGACCGATTTTGACCTGGCTCGCGCGCTGGGCCAACTGGCCGCGCCAGAACGCGAAGTGGTCGGGCTGTTCTACCTCTCGGGCCTCTCGATTGCCGAAATCGCACTGGTCCTGGACATTCCGCCGGGTACCGTGAAGTCCCGACTGCACCGGGCGCGCGGCGAGCTGAAACATCAACTGCAAGGAGACGACGATGAATCTTGATCACAGAATTCGTGAAGAACTGGCACGCCAGGTCGACGAAATCGACGCATTGCCCGATGACGACGGTGGTTTGTTCGGCATGCTCCGGCGCGTGTTCGTCGGCGGTCTGAAGCGCTGGGCCGCTTACGCAATGGCACTGACGCTGGTATTTTTGGTGCTCACCGTGTGGTGCGTCTGGCAGGTGGTGACATTGGATGCGGCGAGTGACCGTCTGCTCTGGGGCCTGGGGGCGCTGTTCGGCTTCCACGCGATGAGTATGCTCAAGCTATGGTTCTTCATGGAAATGAACCGAAACTCGGTGCTGCGCGAAATCAAGCGCGTTGAAGTCAAACTGGACCGGCTGGCGGCCGGAGGTGTGAAATGAACAGGACCGAACACTGGACCACCCCGGATCTGTGCGATGCGCATGCCGAGTACGTGCGCGTGGTGACCGGGATCGACTGGCGCTCGTTTGGTGGGCGCGCGAAATTTCACGGACCCATCCGCACCGCTCGCTGTTTCGAGGACAACTCGCGCGTCAAGGAGCGATTGGCCGAGCCGGGTAATGGTGCGGTGCTGGTGGTCGACGGCGGCGGCTCGCTGCGCCACGCGCTGATCGGCGACCAGATTGCAGCCGCCGCCCAGGCCAACGGCTGGGCCGGGGTGGTCATTCACGGCGCCTGCCGCGATGTCGAGGTGCTGGCTGGCATCGATCTGGGCGTGCTGGCGCTGGGTGCGGTGCCGATCAAGAGCGTGCGCCGCGGCGAGGGCCAGGCCGATGTGCCGGTGTCGTTCGGCGGCGTGGTGTTGCGGCCGGGCGAGTATCTCTATGCCGATGCCAATGGCGTGATCGTCGCCGACCGGGTGCTGGCGTGAATGAAAGCCGTTACCCGCGTTGGCCGGTCTGGCTGTGCATGACGATGACGATCTGGCTTGCTGCCGCGACCGTGTCTGCCGATCCGGGCACCCGCATCATCGCCCATCGCGGTGCTTCGGCGCATCTGCCCGAACACACCCGCGAGGCCTACCTGCTGGCCTACGGCATGGGCGCGGATTTTCTCGAGCCCGACCTGGTGATGACCGCCGACGGTGCGCTGATCTCGCTGCACGACGCCACGCTCGAGGCGACCACCGATGTCGCCCAGCGTTTCCCGACCCGTGACCGAGGCGACGGTCGTTTTTATGCCATGGACTTCACGCTGGCCGAAATCCGGTCGCTGAATTTCAATGAGCGCGTCGAGCCCGACAGCGGGCTGGCGCGTTACCCGGCGCGCTGGCCGGTCGGGCAGGGACGCTTCCAGCCGGTCACGCTGGCCGAGTTGATAAAACTGGTCACCCGGCTCAACCGCACCACCGGCCGCGCGGTCGGCATCTATCCGGAAATCAAGTTCCCAAGCCTGCACCGCGAGGCCGGCCACGACATCACAGCGGCGGTGGTCGAGGAACTGCTGGCGCACGAATTGCCGCGTGCGGACCTGCCGGTCTTCATCCAGTGTTTCGAGCCTGAGCCGCTGGTGCGCATCCGCCGCGAACACGGCGACCGGTTCGCGCTGGTGCAGTTGATCGGCGAGAACGACTGGGCCATGAACGAGGTCGACTACGACGCGATGCGCACGCCCGAAGGACTCTCGGCGATCGCGCGCTATGCCGACGCCATTGGCCCGCCGATCGCACGCCTGGTGCCGACCGACTCGGCAGACCGCGCCTTGCTCGAGCGCGCCCGTGCCAACGGGCTGGCCGTTCACCCCTACACCTTCCGGCGCGAATCGATGCCGCCGGGTGTCACACTGGAGCGCATGCTGGCGCTGTTTATCCATGACTTGAAGATCGATGCGCTGTTTACCGATCACCCCGACATTGCGCTGGCCGTGCGCGCGGCGGCAGCAGTCAAGCGAAACGATCCGTGAGGCCGAGCTACTTGCCGTCGATGTAATCGCGGTCGTCGAAGCTGCGCACCCATTCGGGCTTCCAGGCCGTCAGCATGGCCATGATCGCGCCGTTTAGAAAGCCTTCGGGCAGCATCACGATCGGCAGGAACACCAGGTAGTTGCCGGCCAGCGTGGCCAGATTCGCGCCACCGGCCAGCGTCAGAACCAGCGTGCCGGTCACCATTACAACCGCGATCACGACCATCGAGGCGAAGTGCGCGCTGATCAGCACGTAGACAAAGTAGTGCTTGGGAAAGAAGCGGTAGACCAGCGCGTGCAGCCGTGTCGCCAGCGCCACCGGCAGCACGGCGCCGATCAGCCCGTTGACGCCGAGCGCGACCAGCTCGTGGACGCCCGACACACCCAGCCCCAGCAGTACCAGCATGCCGGCGGCCAGCGCCAGCTCGGGGCCGAATACCAGCACCATCGCCGACAGGCCGAGGAAATGCAGTCCGGGTCCGTGTGCGGCGCCGATCTGCATGCTCCACAGCCCGGCCAGCAGCACCAGCGCGCCGAGATAGACCGGTACCAGCAGATTCTGCGCCAGCAGCCGCCACGGCGCGCGCGCCAGCGTCCACAGCATCAGCGGCAGGTACAGCGCCAGTGCGGCCAGCAGCAGGCCGTCGGGCAGCATGCTTGTAGGCAGGTTCAATATGTTGTTCCTGATTGGGTACCGATCTTAAGCCAGTGGCCGCGATCTCGATCAAGGAATGCTTTCTGATTGAAACCGCAAATGAACGCGAATGGACGCAAATGGCACGAAGGAAAAAATACGTCTGTCCAGTTCTGAATTCAGACGATTCCGCGACCTTTTCGGTTGACAATTTCAGTCGCATCGGCTCGTTCGAGTCGTCATTTGCGTTTATTTGCGTGCATTTGCGGTTCAAACGCCCTTTCCAATCGACTGACCATAGTCACCGGAGTTCGACTGAAACAAGTACCCAATCAGAAGGTTATTTGTCGATGAAATCGCGGCGCGAGCATAGCGCCGAGCGTGCGCAGCTGCGGTGAGCGATCAGCGCGCCTCGATCCCGGCCGGCTGGCCGCAATCGGTGAAGTCGTAACCGGGCATCCCGGTCAAGCGCGGGTCGTGGCCCGCATCGTCCAGCGCCGCGCGCAAGCGCTGCACCCAGCCGCTGTCAGCCAGGCGGCGCGGAAACGCCAGCAGGTAGCGTTCGCTGGCCAGGGGCACGAAGTCCAGGCCGAAATCGGCCGCGGCGTGGGCGATGCC
The DNA here is from genome assembly GCA_032251355.1 of Wenzhouxiangellaceae bacterium. Classification (GTDB taxonomy): domain Bacteria; phylum Pseudomonadota; class Gammaproteobacteria; order Xanthomonadales; family Wenzhouxiangellaceae. The sequence goes on along the minus strand of JAVVDV010000002.1, from coordinate 86,705 downwards.
GAAGCCGGCCTCGGCGCGCCCGCTGGCGACCATCGCGGCCACCGCCTGGTGGGTGTACTCCTCACGCGCGTAGCCCTCGATTGCATCCGGGGCGATCTCGGCTCGGGTCAGCAGCGCGTCGAACAGCAGCCGCGTGCCCGAGCCGGGTTGGCGGTTGATGAACGGTACGTGCTGCGCGGCCAGATCGGCCAGGCTCCGAACCGCTCGCGGATTGCCGGGTGGCAGGATCAACCCCTGTCGGCGGCGCACGAAATGCAGCAGTTCAAACGCACCGGACGGGACCAGCGGCCGGAAACGCGCACCGATGGCCGGTTGGGGCGGGTCTTCCGGCAGATGGAATCCTGCCAGCTCGCAGCGCTCGCCGGCCAGCTGGCGCAGACTTTCCAGGCTGCCACGATGCTGCAAATTGAAGCGCGGCGGTGCATCAACGTTCAAGTGGTCGACCAGCAGCCGCAGCGCGCTGTCGTGACTGGCGCTGATGCGTACCGGCTGGTCCTGGTCGGTCAAACGGATCAGGTCATGCTCCAGCTCGGCGGCCAGGCTGGCCAGCGTCGGCGCCAGCCGACCGCGGGCATGCCGTGCCGCGCCCAGCAGGGCCTGTCCCAGCGGAAGCATGCGCGCGCCGCGGCCGCGCTGAAGTTCGACCAGTTCGACGCCCAGTTCGTCCTGCCACTGCTGCAACAGTCCCCAGGCATGGCGGTAGGACACACCGGCCGAGCGGGTGGCTTCGCGCAGGTTGTCGCCGCGCTCGATTGCTTCGAGCAGCCGAAACAGCAAAGGATCGACCGCACGCGCCTCGTTTAGTCCAATGCGCCAGTGGATGTCCAGCTCGACCTTCATGTCCTGTCCGGGTTGCCGGGTCGCTGCCCGCGAGCCGATCATGCTCGCACAGTGTGGCGCGCGGTTCAACGCCCGAGGGCGATCGCTTTGCCGTGTTGCGGCTCAGGCGTCGAAGTCGAGGTAACGCCCGAACGCTGTGCCTGCATCGTGCCGGTTGCCGGTGGCATGCTGCCAGTCTGGCATGTCGCGTCGCGTGCCGTTGCCGGGCGCGTCGGGCAGTGATGCCGGTGCCAGTTGCAGGCGCCGCAGCAGCGAGGCGTCATCAGCTTCCCGCATTCGCCGCTGCATCTGCAGGTGGGCCTGGATCATCGAAAGTTCCATGCTTGCCCTCGAACGAACCCTAAAACCGGAGTTCCGCTGAATTCATTCGTGGTAACGGCCGCAACGGTCAAATCTTGACCTGATTACGTATTTTTCTCAGCCATCGACGATCGTCGATGACAATTGGGCAGGCTGCACTGAGTGCCCGGCACACCACCGTGCCCGCCGTAGGGTGCGTCGAGCGCAGCGAACACGCACCGCACCCGACACGGATGCGCCTTGGTCGCTTCAAGCTCAGCCGGTGGGTTTCGCCTGCGGCTCAACCCACCCTACGCCGCGCCCGTCGTTCCGGGGCATAGCGGAAACAAGTACGTAATCAGGAATCTTGATGCCCGCGGCACGGGGTAGCCGCCCAGCGGCCAGAAACGCAGGCCGGGCAGGTCCAGTTCGTGGGCGTAGCGTGGCGAACCGGTCGCCGGATGGCAACCGAGGTGGCTGCAGGCCTGCTCGAACGCATCGATCAGCGCCAACGCTGCCGACTCCGCACCTTGGTCCAGGTAAAAAGTGATCGCTTCCTCGAGATCCTGGTGAGCCCCGCGAAACGGGTGATTAAAAAAGGGCCTGGATTGGATCCAGGCCCTTGGTGTTGGTGGAGCCGAGGAGGATCGAACTCCCGACCTCTGCATTGCGAACGCAGCGCTCTCCCAGCTGAGCTACGGCCCCGAATTCAAGCATTATTCTACCGTGGAAGTGTGGCTGTCGGCATGAGCCTCAACGGGCAAGCGGGAGACGCACCGAGGCAACCAGCCCGACGCCATCGGCGCCGTGTTCCAGCAATACCTGCCCGCCATGCGCGCGGGCAATCCAGTTCGCAATTTCCAGCCCAAGCCCCGGCCGGCGATCGGCGTCGGTGTCGCGCAGGGAATCGCGCAACGATTCAAGACGAGCCTTGTCCAGCCCGGCGCCACAGTCAATCACCGCGATCGTTACATGCGTGTTGGTTGCAGAGGCGCGCAAGGTGATGCCTTCGCCGCCACCATGCTGGATGGCGTTTGTGATCAGCGTATCGAGCGCGGTCAGCAGCAAGTCTTCGTCGCCGCGAATGTTCAGATCCGGTGGTGCATCGACACGGATCCATTGCCCGCGTGCATGTGCGATGGGTTCCTGACTGGATGCCGATCGCTCGAGCAGCCGACGCACATTCAGCGTTGCAAACTGCTCTTTCAACTCGACCTTCTCCAGTCGGGTGAGCAGCAACAGCTGGCTGGTCAAGCGGCCGGCACGATCAATCCCTTCCCGCAATCGAAGCAACGACTCGGTACGCTCACTGTCGCTGTCGGCGTCGAGCGCATTCTCGGTATGAATGCGAATGGCCGCCAGCGGGGTGCGCAGTTCGTGCGCCGCACGCGTTGCAAATTCCTGCTCGGCCCTGAACGCCAGGCGCAGACGCCCCAAGTAATGATTCAGCGCCTCGACCAGCGGACCGATCTCGCTCGGCAGGCCTGTGCCGGGTACGTCACTGAAGTCGCCCTGTTCACGTCGGGCCAGGCGGGCCGCCAGCCGTCGTACGGGCGCCAGGCCGCGATCGACCTGGACCAGCAACACCGCCAGCAGCAGCGCAAAGCCACCGAGCGTGATCAGCAGCGCAACCGCCGAGAATCCGACGCGCAGTTCGTGCCGAGCGCGGTCGTCCTCGGCGACGACAATTCGAGCGCCATCGACCCGGCTTGTCAGGACGAATACGCGCCATCCATCCGGCGAATCGTGGAAGCCCGAATCCAGCGGCGCGATCGGGGTGTCCGGCGCGTTGGCCGAGCGCATCAACAGTTGTCCCCTGGCATCGAAAATCTGAAGCGCGACATGCAGCTCGTAGGCATGCCCGTCCGGCCACGCGACTTCGTGCCCGATCGTTGTTCCCAGGTCGGGTAACTGCAACACGGTGCCGGGGGCGCTGTCGATGGCTGAACGCGCCGCATCGAACAGTCTCGCAGCGCGCGCCAGTTGCGCATCCAGCAGTTCACCGGCTTCTGCGTGCAGGAAATAACGGGTTGCCGTTACCGTCAATGTTGCAGCCAGCACGGCGGCCACCGCAATGCCGATCAACAGCATCCAGCGCAGCGATCGTTGTTGGGTGCTCACTGCGGCGCCAGCCGATAGCCGATGCCGCGCTCGGTCTCGATCCAGTCCGCGCCCAGTTTGCGCCGGAGATTGTGGATGTGTACTTCGATGGCATTCGCGCTGCCGGCCTCGTCCCAGCCGTACAGTGATTGCTCGAGTTTGCGCTTGCTGGCCGGCGCAGGATGGTCGACGGCGAGCTGCAGCAGAATCTGAAATTCGCGCCGCGAAAGATTCAGGTCGTGCCCATCCAGACGGGCAACGAACTGCTGCGGCAGAAGAACCAGAGGACCGACCTCGAGATCGTTCACGGCCCGCCCCTGAATCCGCCTCAGTAACGCGCGCACCCGCGCCAGCAATTCGTCGAGGGTGAACGGCTTGACCAGATAATCATCGGCACCGGCATCCAGTCCAGCGACCCGTTCGGTGACCGCGTCACGCGCGGTCAGGATCAGTATCGGCGTATCGTCTCCGGCTGCCCGCACGGCTTTCAGCACGTGCATTCCATCGACGCGCGGCAGGCCCAGATCGAGCAGAATCAGATCGAACGAGCCGGTTTCCAATGCGGCGAGCGTTTCGCGGCCGTCGCGTAACCAGTCGACATCATGCCCGCGACGCGCAAGCGCGGTGACCACGCCGTCGCCCAGCAATTCATCATCTTCGGCAAGGAGGAGTCGCACGATATCGGTAGTATGCCTTTCACGGGTTGTATCGATCGCGTCGTCGGCTGACTCGATCAGTGTCGGTCGTCAAGTCCTTCCAATGCTGCACGTACTTCTGCACGACGTCCTTGATCTGCAATCGGCCGCCCGGGCCGGTCCGGTGCCTGCAGTGCATGCTGAAGGCGCGCGCGGGCTTCGCCGAAGTGCTTTTGGTCAAGCAGGAATTTGCCGAGGAAATAATTCGAATCGATGCCGTCGGGGTTGAGCGCCAGCCCGCGTTCGAGGTGTTGCCGCGCCCGTTCGTCGTCGCCGAAGCCGATCGGCCAGCCCGGGACCTCGTGATAGAGCACGCCCAGCGAGGTATGCGCACTGCCGCTGAGTGCGGTCTCGTCGATCTCGATTGCGCGTTCGAGCGCCTTGCGCGCGGCCTTGGCGCGCCCCAGTGCCTTGAGGCCGCCGGTTCCGGCCCAGGTGGAATGGACGATGCCCTGCCAGGTCAGCAGCGCGGCATCCTCGGAATTTGCGGCCACGGCCTGGTCGACCTGCGCGGCAAGTTCGCCGAATGCATCGCGACGATCCTGCTCGGGAGTCTGGTAATTGATTTGCGCCCAGCGCTGCTGGATCCGGACCAGCGCATTGGCGTCGGTCGGTTCGGGCACCGAGCCCCCGAACACGCTCGCCGAGGCCAGGATCAGGGCGAGCAGAGGCAGTCGAGTTGCAAGTTTCATTTCCGTACTCCTTCGATCGCGTTGCCGGGCAGTTGGGCGGCGCGTGCGGACTCGTCGCGCATGACCTCGGCATGGGTGGCAAATACTCGGTCAAACAGCCCGGGCATCCATTGATTCAGGCGTGTGGCGAGCCATTCGGGAAAGCCCAGCACCGTCTCGATCCGGTTGCGTGTCATCGCCTCAACGATGGCGTGCGCAACCCGATCGGTTGGATCCTCGGCAACCTTCAGGCGCCGGTTGGTGGCCTGCTGGGCGGTTGAATTGAACGCCGTTGCGGTTGCGCGGGGCGCGACATGAACGACCCGCAGCCCCTGGTCGCGATACTCGCGGCGAATGGCCTCGCCGAATCGGTGCAGCCCGGCCTTGCTGGCGCAGTAGGTCGCCTGGCCGGGGTAGCCGATCCGGCCCAGCGCCGATCCGACCAAAACCAGTTGCGGCGACGGCTGTTTGAGCAGCATCGGCAACAGCGCGTGCGTCAACCGGATCGGACCGGTCAGGTTGACCTCGATCAGGCGCTCGATGTCATCGGGCCGGCAGGCCTCGAACGGCCCGAAATGACCGGCACCGGCACAATGGACCAAGGTGTCGGCTGCGCCAAGCTGTTGCGCGACCCGGCCGGGCAGTGCGTCCAGTTGGTCGGCATGGCGCAGATCCAGTACCGCATGGCCGGTGCCTGCGCCCAGTGTTCGGGCCTGTTGCGCCAGCGCTTCCGGATTGCGCCCGAGCAGCATCAATCGCGCGCCCTGTTCGATCAGGATCGTTGCCAGCGCCGATCCGATGCCGCCGCCGGCACCGGTCAGAATCACGCGACGTCCGGCCAGCCGGCTCATGCCGCGCGCGCCGAAACATGCTCCAGCGTGCCGAAGATTTCGCCGTACAGGCGGTAGAAATTGTTCGCGCAGCGCAGTATTTCTCTTTGGTCTTCAGTCGCATCGACGCGATTGACCAGGTCTTCGAAGAACTTGACGTGTTGCTGATCGAGGCTGCCGTGCGAAATCAGGTAGCTGAACGCCTTGCGCGGAAGGCCCAGGGTTTTGCCGATCATGTCCGCCGCGCTGTCGGCCAGTGCCACGCTGGTGCCTTCGAGCACATGAACCATGCCGAGAAAGCCGACCGGATTGCCGCGGTCGATGGTGTGGTAGGCGTAGGCGACCATGGTTTCGGTGGCCAGCGACGGATGCCCGTTACGGCTGCGGTCCGGATCGCCGCCGGCGGCACCAATGTCATTCAGGATCCATTCCTGGTGGCCGATTTCCTCTTCGATGTATTCGGCCATGGCCGTGCGCAGCCATTCCAGCCGGGCCGGCAGCCGGGCGCCGCAGGCCATCAGCAACGGGACGGTGTGACGCACGTGGTGGTAGGCCTCGTGCAGGAATGCCAGATAGGTGGCGCGATCGATCCGACCGGCCAGCGCGCGCTGGATGACCGGCTGGCTGAGGAGCCCGGCGCGGGCCGTTTCGGTCTGGTGTTGGAGTGTCTGATAGAAGGTCATCGATGGGTTCGCTGTTTGCATGGAAGGTGGTTCGTTGCTGCTCGCCGTCGGGCACGACCGATCGCCCGGATCGGGCAGACCGAGATGCTCGGCGTGCAGGGCGAGAATTTGTCCGCGGCGCAGGCGGCCATTAGCCGTCGCGGTGCCGTCGTCGGTGCTGAAGGGTCGGGCGCGCACGCGCCATCGGCTGATTCGGGCGTAGTCCGGCAGGTCGCGATTGACGCGCTCGACAGCGGCCTGCAGCGCGTGTTCGCCGGCTGCGGAGGGCACCAGAACGGCGAGATTTTCGGGCAGATCGCGGCCGTGTACAAAGCTTTGTGTAATTTCCGCTTGCGCGTTGAGCTCGGCTTCGATCCACTCCGGCGCGACGTTGCGTCCCCAGGAGGTGGAATACACGTTGCCCACCCGACCGTGCACATGGACGAAGCCATCGCCATCGATATCACCGGCATCGCCGGTGCGAAACGGCTCGTCCGGGGACTGGGCGGCATCGCCGACATAGCCGAGAAACCGCGGGCCGTGGACCCGCAGCTCGCCGTCCCGGGCGCGTGACAGTCTCTGGTGCGCCAGCGGCCGGCCGACGCTGCCGATGCGGTCGGCAGCGGGCGCGTTGAGACACACCACCGAGCCGGTTTCGGTCATGCCGTACCCTTCGAAGACCGGAAGGCCAAGGCCGCGCGCATACTCGATCAGCGTGGCCGGCGTTCGAGCGCCGCCAACCGCGACCAGCCGCAGATCTTCCGGATCGAATTGCTTCGACTCGACCAAGTGGCACAGTGCCTTGAGCAACTCGGGCAGCACGATGATGCTGTGTGGCTGGTGGCGTTGCAGGCAGGCGGCGAAGCACGCCAGGTCCAGCCCGGAACTGCCGGCCAGCCCGGTTTCGGCCAGCCGCGGCAGGATCAATCGCGCACCGCTGTGCAGTGCGGCCCAGGCACCGGCGACATTTTCCAGCAGGACCGCCAGCGGCAGCAGGCACAGGTGCTTGCCGATGCCGAGCGCGGCGGTACGCTCGGCGAGTGATGCGGCGACCTGTTCCAGCAGATCGGCCGCCAGGCACACGCCCTTGGGCGTGCCGGTCGTGCCGGAGGTGTAGGAAATCGTGAATGTGCCCGGCGGCAGCGCGGGTGGGTTCGTCAGTCCTCGCTGCCAGATCCGGATTCGGTGCGCCTCGTCCAGCATGCGGAAGCCGGCTGCCCGGTGAGGCTCGCCTGGGTCCGGGTCGGCGGTTGTGAGCAGCAGGTCGCAACCGGCCGAATCAAGCGCGTGCAGGCGCTGGGTAGCCGAGAAGAACGGTGCGATCGGAACGACGATCAATTGCTCGGCGCGTGCAGCCAGATCCACTGCCAGCCAATCCAGTCCGTTGTCCAGTGCCAGCGCGATGCGGCGGGCACCAAGCGCGCCGAACCGCTTGCGCCAGTGCATGGTCCGTTGATCCAGCTCCGGCCAGCGCCCGGTCAATGATGCACCGGTCAATGATTGGCAAGTGCGGCTCATCCGACGCGATGGATCGGTGCACGCGCCACGGCCGACTGATCGGTGCGCGCGGCCATCACGATCGGATCATGAGTGAAGTAGCGGCCCCATTGCGGCAGATCAGTGCCGATGCTTTCAGGGCGCGCAGGCCCCAGTTCGATCAGCTGCGCCCCTGTACCGGCGAGCGCCAGGCGAACCTCGCGGGTCGCGCAGAACACGAGCCATCGGAACGGGCGCATCCGGGTCCAGCGATGCGCATGGCCGAACAAGGGTCGCAGCAGGCGCCGCCGGGTCAGCGCCAGATTGCCAAGCTCGACCACCTGGCCCGGCTGGACGTCAACGCCGCTGCACGCTGCGAGCCGCTCGAACAGGTCGGTCTGCAGATAGCGCTGACAGAACAGGGTCTGCTCGGCGCTGCTGCGGACACCAATCACCGCCAGTGGGGCGTGATCGGCGTTTCGCAGGCCGAGATAGCGCGGGTAATCGGGCTCGATATGGGCATCGAACTTTAATTGATACTGCTGGCGGACCAGTGCGGCCGATCGCTGCCAGGACGCACTACCGAATCCGGCAATGAAGGGGCTGCGCTTCGGATCGATCCGGCGGCGAGCCTGCTGCGGCACGGGCTCGGCTTCGGCAAATGCGGCGACGTACATGGCGAGATTTCCTTCCGGAAGACGTCTCGCATTGAAGCCGAGTGCAGCTTAAGTCACGCTGAGTCAGGAATTAAACTTGTGTTGGGTCGCAGTCCGGGACTTTCCGCGGATGCGCGCCACGGGGTCACGGAGTACCCGGTTTCGTCTCCGAGCTGCCAGCTTGCGGCAGGCTCAACCGCGATGCGATGTCTTCGGGCAGAGTGATCGCCGGGCCAGCGGATTCCTGTTCATCGATCAGCCGGCGAGCCTCGTCCAGCCGGCCGGCCTCGATCAGCGCCCGGAGTTGCTCGAACAATGCCTCGTCAGTACCGACCTTGTGCTGCGACTCGATCGTGTCGGCCTCGCGCAGTCGCGCGCCGAGCAGCAGCCCCTGCTCCGGCGATGTCGGGGCGGCAAGGGCGGAGCGCTCAACGTCTGTCGTGATGTCACGGGTGGGCACTGAACCGGCGCCAGCCTCGGATTCGGCAGCATCCGCGGCGGTGGTCGCCGGTGCGGTGCGGCTGAGGGTTTCGGTCGCCGTAGCCGCCGGTCGTGCTTGCCGGTCCGGCGCGCGGATGCCGGCCGATTCCGGAACCGGCGCTTGTTGCAGCACGACCGCCATCACCGCAATTGCGACCGAGGCCGTGGCCAGGCCGCCCAGCCAGGCGCCCTTGCCAGGGCGAGCGTCTGCAGCGGCCTGCGCGGCGCGCGCGCGGATGATCCGGTCGCTGCTCGGCGCGGGCTCGACATCGCCGACCTCGCAGTAGAGTGCGTCGAGTTCCGGGTTCGGCTTGTCGGTGGCGTTGCGGTTCATTTGCCGGCGGCCTCCGGTCCGGGCTGGAGCAGGTTTCTGAGTCGTGCGACGGCGTAGCGCAGCCGACTCTTGACGGTTTCACGGCCGACTTCCGCGTGTTCGGCGATTTCCGACAGTGACAGTCCGGCTTCCTTTTGCAACAGAAAGGCTTCGCGTTGCTCGGGCGGCAGTTGCAGCAGCGCCGCGCGCAGGCGCTCGGTGCTCTGGGTCGCTTCCAGTTGGCGGTCCGGCGCCCGCTGCTCGTCGTCGATTTGCCTGTCCAGTGCATCGACGTCGGACCCGGGTTGTCGGCCCAGCACACGCCAGTGATCGATCAGCCGGTTGTGCGCGATCCGGAACGCCCAGTGCTTGAAGCCGTTGCCGCGCCGGAATTTCGTGCGCGCATCGATGATGCGCGACCACACGTCCTGGTACAGGTCATCGGCCAGCACGCGCTCGCCGACGGCATGGTAGAGGTAGCGATACAGCGGCTTTCGCCAACGCGCGTACAACACCTCGAAGGCCTGATCATCGCCGCGGCCGAAGGCCAGCATCAGGTCATCGTCAGTACGCGCGTCGGTCATGCATTGCAGCCTACTGCCGGCCGAAGCCGATGTCTACCATTGCGGGCTTCTCTGCGGAGTCGGATGCGCGAGCAAGCCCAAAGCCCTCGGCCAGCCGGATAAGTTGCAGGAATTCACCGCGGTAACCGAACGGGTCGGCGCCTTTCGACCGACTGGCCAAAGCATGAATCTGCTCGAGGTCGAAGCCTTCCAGGTAGCTGCCGCCGCGCAGATGCTGGCCGAATGCGGCGACCGACGCGGCAAACGCCAGGCGATCGGAGATCGGTTGATTTGCGCCCGGCTCGATGGCCTGCTCGACCTGTCGGCTTTGCGGCTCGCCCGGCTGCTTGTAGCGCAGTTTCACGAACCCGATTTCGCGCGCTGCGGGTTCGATGGTTGCCGCACGCGGTTCGTCCCGGTAGCGCAACGGCTCGATCCGCTCGCCACCCGAACCGGCCAGCGCGATCTCGTACAGCGCCGTGACCGTGTGGCCGGCGCCGATATCACCGGCATCGACGGCATCGTTGTTGAAATCCTCGCGCTTCAGGATACGATTCTCGTAGCCTATCAGCCGGTATTCGGTGACCACGGCCGGGTTGAATTCGAGCTGGATCTTGACGTCCTGCGCGATCGTCAACAGGGTTGCGCTGAGTTCATCGACCAGCACCTTGCGCGCCTCGTTGAGCGTGTCGATGTAGGCGTGGTTGCCGTTGCCGGCATCGGCCAGCTGTTCCATCAGCCGATCGTTGTAGTTGCCGGCACCGAAGCCCAGCGTGGTCAGGGCAATACTGGATTTGCGCTTGCGTTCGATCAGGGTTTTGAGTGCCTCGAAGTCGACCATGCCGACATTGAAATCGCCGTCGGTGGCCAGGATCACGCGGTTGACCCTGCCGTCGATAAAGCCCTGCTCGGCCTGCAGATAGGCAAGCTCGATGCCGGCCGCGCCGTGGGTCGGGCCACCGGCCGAGAGCTGGTCGAGCGCGCTGATGATCTTCGCGTGCTGATCGCCGGGCGTGGATTCGAGCACCACGCCGCTGGCACCGGCATAGACCACGATCGCGACGCGGTCATCGCCATCCAGCTCGCGCGTCAGCATCTTCAGCGAATTGACCAGCAGCGGCAGCTTGTCGGGTGAGTTCATCGAGCCCGAGACATCGACCAGGAACACCAGGTTGGCTGCCGGAATCGATGCCGGATCGGGTCGATAACCCTGGATACCGATCTGCAGCAGCCGGGTGTTCGGATTCCATGGCGTGATCGCCTGCTCGATGCTCAGGCTGAACGGCGTCTCGGGCGAATCGGGCGCCGGGTAGTCGTAGGAAAAATAGTTGATCAGTTCCTCGACCCGCACCGCATCGGCTGGCGGCAGCCGACCTTCGCGCAAGATGCGGCGCACGTTGGCGTAACTGCCGGTATCGACATCGATCGAGAACGTTGACACCGGATGCTCGACGACGCGCCGGACCGGGTTGTCGTCGAAGTTGGCGTAGTTCTCGCGCTCGACCGGGCGGTTTGGCGCGATCAAGCCGATCCGGTTGTCGGCTGCAAACGAAGCCGATGGCCGTGTCCGACCGGCCAGCGTGGATATGACTTCGGCACGCGGATGGACCGCCGGTGTCGGCAGAGGCTGCTGACTGGGCGGCGGGTTCTGTGTTGAAGTGTCATCGCTGGCCTGGATCGGCTCGGCGATGGCGGCATCATCAGCTGGCTGCGACATGCAGGCGGCCAGCACCAGGGTCAGGCCGAATGCGGCCAGCGTGGGTGAAAAGACAGGCAGATGGCGTTTCATGGTCGATGCTCCTTCCAGCGTGGCCAGACGGCGAAATGCCGCTGCTCAATCCAAACAACGTCGGCGTGGCGCAAATGGGGTTACGGGTTTCGTCGATCGATCGGTTGGGCTACGGGCCGGCGGTCACCGGCTATGCTTGGGCCAGGTCTCGCGGAACGACACAGCATGCGCGCCCACAAAACCGGATCGACCGAGTCATCACAGCGCCCGTGGCTTCAGCACAAGCGCTGGCAGTCGACACGGCTGAGCTGCGAGGGACGCTCGGCGATGGGGGTGGCGATTGTGTTCGTGCTGGTCTGGAACCTGGCCAGCGCGCCGCTGTGGTTCGTGATTCCGGCTGAATTTGCCGCCGGCAGGCCGGAAATCCTGATCGCTGTAGTGTTTCCGCTGATCGGCATTGGGCTGATCGTCTGGGCCGCGCGCGAGGTGATTCGCCGGCGTCGCTATGGCGAGAGCGTGCTGCTGCTGGATGCCTTGCCGGTGCCCCTGGGCGGGCGCCTGGCGGCCACGTTGCAGGTTCCCGTACGGTTGCAGGGGCGGGCATTGTCGGTGCAGGTGAGCTGCGTCCATCGCGACCGCAGCCGCAGCGGCACGAACCGCAACACCACCGAACGCGTGCTGTGGGCCGACCAGGCCAGAATCGGGCTGCGTGGCGGCAGCGCACCCGGGCAGACCTCGGCGCGCATCGAGATGCGGTTGCCAGACGACCGACCGCCGGCGGGCGAACCGGATGCGCGTGACCGAATCATCTGGCGCCTGGAAGTCGGCAGCGAAGAGCCCGGGGTCGATTACCGGGCGCTGTTCGAACTGCCGGTGTTCGACGTCGGCCCTCAGGATGCGGATAGAACGGGCAGTGCTGCCGATCGGCCCTTCGCGGCCGATGACTGGAACGAAACCGGCGTGCAACATGGATACGTGACGGCCGGTCGGCGCTTTTTCTTTCCCCGTCTACGTCTGGTCGGTGCGGGCCTGGGAACGCTGGTGTTCGCGCTGGTGTTCGCCGGCAGCGGCGGTTTTCTGCTGCTCGGGCAAGGGCTGTGGTTGTTCGGTGGGGTGTTCGGTCTGGTCGGCGTGCTGATCGGCTGGGCCGGCCTGACGATGCTGTTGTCAAGCAGCGAGATCGTCATCGGCGGCGGCCGATTGCGCTGGCGTCACGGTGTGTTCGGTGGTTGGCACGAGGTCGAGACTCGCGCGATCAGGGCGATCGATATCACGCGCTCGGGCAGCATCGGCCAGACGCTCTATTTCCGGATCCGTCTCGAGCGCTGGGGTGAATCGGCCAAGGTCACGATCGCCGACTGGGTGCCGAACGAGCGTGCAGCGCGCGCGCTGGCGGCTCACCTGGCGGATCTGACCGGTATTGATCGCAACGCTTGAGCGCTGGGTGCCGAAGATTTACGCGGCACTTACTCGAACCTCAGCGCCTCGATCGGGTCGAGTTTCGAGGCGCGCCGGGCCGGGTAATAGCCGAAGAAGATGGCGATGAACACGGCGACGAACACCGCCCCGCCCAGCGTCCACGGGCTGATCAGCACCGGGAAGCTGCCGAGGCTGGCGGCCAGGTGGGTCGCACCGATGCCGGCCAGCATGCCGACCAGGCCGCCGAGCAGCCCGAGCACGGTGGCCTCGACCAGAAACTGCGTCAGCACGTCGCGCGAGCGCGCGCCGACCGCGCGTCGGAGGCCGATTTCGCGTGTGCGCTCGGTCACCGAGACCAGCATGATGTTCATGATGCCGATGCCGCCGACCACCAGTGAGGTGGCCGAGAACGCCGCCAGCAGAAAGCCGAGCAGGCTTTCGGTCTCGTTGCGCGCGCGGATGAACTCGGCGAAGTTGATCACGCGGAAGTCGTCCTCGGCGCCGGGTTGCAGGTTGCGGCGGACGCGCAGCAGGTTTTCGACTTCGCTTTGCGCTTCAAGTACATCGCGATCGTCCCAGACTTTCAGATAGATGCGGCCGGCGTCGTCCGGTACGCTGTCGGCCGATTGCCCGGCGATGCGCGAGCGCACCGTGGTCAGCGGCATCCAGACGATGTCATCCTGGTCCTGGCCCCAGCTCGAAGCGCCTTTCTCTTCCAGTACGCCGATCACGGTGACCGGCGTGCGGCCGATGCGGATGCGCTGGCCGACCGGGTCGCTGCCGTCGAACAGCTCGCGCGCAACGGTCTGGCCGATGATGGCGACCTTGTCGCTGCTGCGGATATCGGCGGCCGTGAAATCGCGTCCTTCGATGATTTCGCGGTCCTCGATGCGGGCGAAGTCCACGTCCACGCCCAGCACCTGGCTGGGCCAGTTGTTGCCGCCGGCGACCAGCGTGGCACCGGTTTGCACGCGGCCCGAGGCCGCCTCGATCCAGTCGCTCAAGCCCGCAATGGCTTCGACGTCGCGATCGGTCATCGGCCGCGCGCTCTCGGCCCCGCCTCTGCGACCGCCGAAGAAACTCGAACCCGAACGCACCTGCAACACATGTGTGCCGAAGCTCTCGATCTGTTCCTGCAGCTGCTGGCCGGCACCCTGCGAGATCGACACCGAGACGATCGCCGCGGCAATGCCGATGATGATTCCGAGCATGGTGAGCAGACTTCGGACCGAGTTGGTCCGGATCGCCTTGATCGCGATCGCGAGACTGGCCGACAGGTGCAGCCCGGGCCGCGCGGTCAGCGCGCCGTCGGCGACGAGCGCGGTCTGGATCAGTGCGTTCGGTGTACGGTTCATGGGCTGGTGCTCGTGCTTGTTGCCGGTTCGCGCCGCTGGTCCTCGATCACCACACCGTCGCGAAAACGGATGACGCGGCGCGCGTGGTCGGCGATTTCTTCCTCGTGCGTGACCAGTACGATGGTGACCCCTTCGGCATTGAGCTGGCCGAACAGTGCCATGATTTCCTCGGCCGTGACCGTGTCCAGCGCGCCGGTGGGCTCGTCGGCCAGGATCATGCGCGGCTGGTTGACCAGCGCACGCGCGATCGCGACGCGCTGCTGCTGCCCACCCGACAGCTGGCTGGGGGTGTGGTCCATGCGCTCGGCCAGGCCGACGCGCTCGAGCGCGGCGACCGCGCGCGCCTGCTTTTCGGCCGCTTCCATGCGCGTGTACATCAACGGCAGCTTGACGTTGTCGAGCGCGCTGGTCCGGGGCAGGAGCATGAATTGCTGGAACACAAAGCCGATGGTTTCGTTGCGCAGCGCGGCGAGCTGGTCGCCGTCGAGCCGGCCGATGTTGTGGCCGGCGATCGTCAGGTGCCCGTCCGTGGGCGTGTCCAGCGCGCCGACCAGGTTCATGAAGGTCGACTTGCCCGATCCGGACGGGCCCATGATGGCGGTGAATTCGCCGGCCTCGATATCCAGCGTCACGCCTCGCAGCGCGCGCACCAGGTTGTCGCCCATGCGGTAGTCGCGCGTCAGCGCCCGGCACTGGACCAGCGCACGGCCGGCTGCTGTGTCGACCGCAGTACTCATCCGGCCGCGTCTCGCCGCACGCGCGTGACCACGGTTTCGCCGGGCTCGAGTGCGCCCTCGACCACCTCGGTGTAGCGATCATCGGAGATGCCGAGCCGGACCGAGCGCGGCTCGATGCGCTTGCCGTCGGCCACATACAGCGTTGCCGGTCGGGTTTCGGCGCGGGCACGTTGGAGTTCACTCCAGGCCGCCAGCTGATCGGCGTCCAGATGTCGGCCCAGCACTTCGCGGTTGATCGCCTGCATGCGCTCGCGAATCTGGTCACGGTCGGCGCCCGAGGCAAACAGGCCGCGGATCGATGCGAAGGCCTCGCGCATGTCGTCGGCGATGCGCTGGCGCGTGTCGGCATCCACGCCCAGCTCGGTCAAGGTGGTCTGCAGCTGCTCGCCGGGATTGCGCCGGTTGCCAGCGGCTTCTTGCGACTCGCTTTCGGGCAGCAGGCCCTCCGGTGGTCGGAAGCGCACCGCGGCGTTGGCCACGCGCAGTACGTTCGCCCGCGTGCCGGTGACGATGTCGATGCTCGCGGTCATGCCCGGCAGCAGCCGGCGGCCGGGATTGCGCGCGCTGATCACGACGGTGTAGGTCACGACGTTGCCGGCCTCATTGGGTGCCAGCCGCACCTGTGCGACCTGGCCGCTGAATTCGCGCTCCGGGAAGGCGTCGACCGTGAACGAAGCGGCTGCACCCTCGGTGACGCTGCCGATATCGGCCTCATCGACGCTGGCCTCGATCTGGATCTCGGTCAAATCCTGGGCAATGGTGAACAGGATGGGTGCCTGCAGGCTGGCCGCGACGGTCTGGCCGACATCGACGGCGCGATCGATCACCACACCGTCGATCGGCGAGCGGATCTCGGTGCGCTCGAAATCGATCCGTGCGGCGTCCAGTGCGGCCTCGCGCTGGGCCACGGTGGCTTGCGCGTTCTGGTACTGGGCATTGGCAATGGCGACCTCGGCACGGGCCGACTGGAACGCGGCCTCGGCGTTGTCCAGCGCCGATGCCGACACGCTGCCGCGTTCGACCAGTGACTGCTGGCGCCGGTATTCGCGCTCGGCGGCCTTCAGGTTGGCCTCGGCGCGCTGGATCGAGGCGGCCTGGATTTCGACATTGGCACGTGCGACGGCGAGATTGGCCTCGGCCTCCTGCACGCGTCGCTCGAAGGTCTGCGGATCGATGCGCGCGAGCAGATCGCCGATCGCGACGGGGCTGTTGTAGTCGACGAACAGCGCCTCGATCTGGCCGGAGAGCTGCGAGCCGACCTCGACCGTATTGAGCGCGCGCACCGAACCCACCGACGAAACCACGCGCGTGATATCGCCTCGATCGACCGCCTCACTGGTGATCTGAAAATCGTCGTCGCCGCGATCCGACCGCCACGGCGAAACATACAGCAAGGCGGCGGCAAGCACGACCAGGGCCAGGGCAGACAGTGCGCGCGACAATGTTGAACGCATCGGTAAGGTCTCGTTCGGAGCGGAAAGAGCGGCAGTGTAGCGCCCTGCCATCAACGCCACGCCGTGCCGCGCCCGGATCGAATAACGGTATGCTCACGGTCTGGTCAAGTCGTTACGGCAGTGGTGATGAATCCGGGGGTCAGGCTGAACGTTCGATGGGCGATTATCTGGGCCTTGATCCTGCTTGGCCAGTGGCAGCCCGTGCGCGCTGGACCCTCGGATCTGGTCGAGTGGCTGACCACCATCAATGGTCTGCCGGATCAACGCGTCGAGGCGCTGGCGCGAGACCGCTACGGCTACCTCTGGATTGGCACGCGCGGCGGCCTGGTGCGCCACGAGGGTGCGACGCTGAGCGTATTGCGGCACGATCCCGGCGATCCCGACTCGCTGCCCGGAAACAACATCCTCGCGCTGAGCACAACCCGCGACGGCAGCGTTTGGGCGGCCATTTCGGGCCAGGGGCTGGTCCAGATCCGCGGGCTTCGGGTCGAGCGTCATTTGCGACCGGCCGACGATGGCGGCGAACTGCCGGGGCGCTTCATCTGGTCGATGGTCGAGCAGTGTGACGGCAGCCTGTGGGCGATGTTTGCCAATGATGGCCTGGTTCGCATTGCACCCGATGGCGCGCTGAGTACGTTTCCGCCGGGCAGCCATGGTCTGCCCGACGGTGGCTTCGGGCTGGACCTGGCGGTCGACGCGGAGTGTCGTCTGTGGTTGGCCCGGACCGATGGCTTGTGGCGGGTTCGCGAGGACGACGGGGTCGCTTTCGAGCATGCCTTCGACAGCCGTGAGACCGAGTTCCGGCTTTTCTTCACGCTGGATATTTCGCCGCAAGGAACGTTCTGGGTCGGCACCAGCGGCGGCATCGTGCAACTGGCGATGGGCCCGAGCGGGGTGGCGCTGGTCGATTCCTGGCCATCGGTCAGCGTGAGCAGCCTGCATATTGCCGATGGCGGTCACCTGTGGGTGGGCACGCGCCAGGGGCTCGAGCTGTTCGACCCGGTGACCGGTCGCGGCAGTTTCCGGGTCGAGGGCGACGGCGATGCCGAGAACCGACTCGATCGGATGATGATCAGCGATCTGCTGTACGACGATGAGGGTGGATTGTGGATTGCTACCCTGAACGGCGTCGCCCGGCTGCCGGCCGGCTGGCGCGCGTTCGAGGTGTTGCAAACCGGCGATGCCGGGCTGGATCTGCAAAGAGTCACCAGCCTGATGCTGGACGAGCAGGGGCGGCTGTGGATGAGCGATAACCAGGGCCGGATCCAGTCACTCGATCCCGCGGCCATCCGCGAGGGTCCGCAGACCACGGTGGCTCTGCCCTCCAATTCCTTGGTGCACGATCTGCATGCCGAGGCCGGACAGTTGTGGGCGCTGACGGCGCTGGGCGTGTTCAGGCTGGATCACGATACGGGCGAGTGGACCGAGTTGATGGTGCGCGAGCGCGAGAACTCGCCCAGCCTGCGGCTGCTGGTCCCGGCCGAAGACGGGCGCTTATGGATCGGTGGCGATGGTCCGGAACTGATGTTGCTGCGCGCGACCGACGGTCAGGTCGAGCAGCGATGGGGCGGGGATGCGCCGGAGCCGGCGCAACTGGCCGGTGAGAGCGTGCTCGATCTGCAGCGCGGCCCGGATGGCACATGGTGGCTGCTGGGCGATCGTGGGGTGGCCGAACAGCTGCCCGATGGCCGGTTCGTCGAGCGCTTCCGAACCGAAGGGGAGCAGCTGCTGGCGATGACGTTTGCCGGTGAGCATCTGTGGCTTGCATCGGATTCTTCGTTGCACCGTCTCGTGCGACAGGGCGACGGCAGACTGGAGGCCGAGGCGCGCTGGACCGCGGGTGACGGCTTGCCGGCCGGTCAGGTTCGTGCGCTGGTGGTGCAGGATCGATTTGTCTGGCTGCTGACCAGCATCGGCCTGTTCCGATTCGATCCGCAGGCCAATGATTTCCGGAGCTTCCGGATCAGCAATCGCCTGACGCGCGTGGGTTTCAGCGAAGGTGCGGTGGCGGAGCTGGCCGACGGTCGGATTGCGGCCGGCACGCCCGATGGGTTGGTCATCATCGACCCCGAACGCGTCCGTCCGGCCGAGGTCGCGCCACAGGTCTACATCACGCGCGCCCGGGCCGGCGAACACGACTGGTCATTGCTGCCCGGTGTGCGTGAACCGCTGGTGCTGGATTGGACCAATAACTCGGTGAATTTCGAATTCCAGGCGCTCAGTTACGCCGACCCCGCTCGTGTGCGCTACCGCACGCGTCTGGAGGGCTGGGAGCAGGACTGGCAGAATTTCCTCGGCCAGTCCAGCCGCTGGTACGGCAACCTGGCGCCCGGGCGCTATCGGTTCCAGGTTCAGGCCGCAAATGCCGACGGGGTCTGGAACCGCGCGGGCGATGCGCTGGAACTGGTCATTGCGCCGCCGCCCTGGCGTTCGCCGGGTGCGTTGCTGGCGTATGCCTTGGTGCTGGCGCTGCTGATTGCATGGTCCTGGCGCGCGTTGCGGCTGCGTCGCGCACGACGCGAATCGCTGCGTCGGGCGCGGGCCCAGCAGCAACTGGCCGAGTCGCAGCGCGATCTGCTCAACCGCCTCAACCGCAGCCTGGAGCCGGATGACCTGGCCGGCGTGCTGGTGACCGCGCTGGCCGAATTATGCGGCGCGCGCCGGGCCTGCTTCGGTTTCCTCGCGACTGAATTCCCGGATACGCTGCATTGCTGGCCGCAGCCGGGGGCAGTCGTCGGCCGTGCCGAGTTTCTGGCTGCGGTCGAGGTGCGCGCAGCACCCGAAATCATCCGGCTCGGCGATGGTGCGCCCTGCGCGGCGGTGTGGTTGGACGCGCCGGGTTCAACGACGGGTCTGCCCGATAACGCCCGTTTGGAGTTGTTCTGCCAGGCTGCCGGCCAGGTGCTGGAAAATGCACGCCTGTTGCAACAGGTGCGCCGCCTGGCCGAGGAGGCGCGCGAAGCCAATGCGGCCAAATCGAGGTTTCTGGCGACCATGAGCCACGAGATCCGCACGCCGCTGCATGGCCTGCTTGGCCTGCTGGAACTGCTGCAGCGCGGCGCCGGAAACGCCGAACAACTCGACATGCTCGGCACCATGATGGTGTCCGGTCGCCAGCTGCAGCGCATTCTCAACGACGTACTTGACCTGTCGCGCATCGAGGCCGGGCGGCTCAGCGTGCTACCCGAACCGTTCGACCTGATGCCGCTGATCGAAGGCGTGATCGACCTGCATGCCTCCACCGCCGAGGCCAAGGGTCTGGCATTGCGTCTGCTACCGTCGGCCCGCCTGCCGGTGATGGCGGTGGGCGATGGTGATCGCATCGCGCAGGTGCTGGGCAACCTGGTCAACAACGCGATCAAGTTCACCGGCCGCGGTGCGGTGCAGGTCGAGGCCGCGCTGGATGCCGACCACCGTTTGCTGCTGGCGGTCTCCGATACCGGTCCGGGCATTGACAAAGCGCAGCAGCAGGAGTTGTTTGAACCGTTCGCGCAGCTGGAATCATCGAGCACGCGCGCGCATTCCGGCACTGGCCTGGGGCTGGCGATCTGTCGCGAGCTGGTCGAGACCATGGATGGTGTGCTGGATCTGCACTCGATCCCGGGCCGCGGTAGCCGCTTCAGCGTGCGCTTGCCCCTGCCCGGACTGGCGCCGCAAGCGCCATTGTCGACCGGCCTTCTGGCCGGCTGGCGCATTGGTGCGGCCTTGGGTGCAGCGGATCGCCGTGTGCTCGGCCGCCTGGCGCGGCGCTGGCGGCTGCAGGTGCTGAGGCTGGATGCGCAGGCTGGCCGCGGGGCCGGCATGCCCGATGGCGCCGCGCTGAACGCTGCGATCATCGCGCCCGGCGAATTGACGGACGACGCCCTTCAGGCCTTGCTGGATGCCGGTGTTCCGTGCTGGTCACTCGGCCCGTTCGAGCACGGGCATCACCCGATGCTGATGCAGCTGCGCCCGCCCTTGATTGAATCGCGCCTGCTTGCGATGCTGCTCGATCAGGCGTTTCGCGGTCGGGGAATGTAGGCGAGTCTTCAGCGGTCCGGCGGGGCCCGGTTCGGCGGGTCTGCCAGTCTGTCGCGCAGGACGCGCGCATCGACCGGCCCGGGTTGCAGGTCCAGTCGCGCCGCAAAGTCCGACTGGCCGAATGCATCCTGGCGGTCTTGCGGGATCAGCGCGAGCATTTGCTGGAGCACGCGTGCACGAAGCGCGTTGAGTTGCCGGAAATAGCTTTCCTCCAGGTAATTGCCGCTGGCCCGACTTTGCTGGATCAGCGCCAGCCGCTCTTCATCCATGCTCTCGAGCAGCTGTCGAAGCTCTGCAGTTTGCGAGTCGCTCAGTTCAAGCTGGGTCTGCATGTCCAGCAACGCCTGTGCGCGTTCATCGGTCCTGCGTTGCTTGAGCCGATCGCGAAGGTCGCTGATCACGCTGACCGGGTCTCGGCTCTGGGTGGATTCTCGGCCTTCGAGTTGGAAGCGCAGCTCGGCAATGCGAGCTTCGTAGTCATTACGCAGTGCTTCGAGTGTCTGTCGGTGCTGCTGCTCGAGTCCGGCCCGGTTTTGCCGTTCGTTCAGCCAGCCGCCAGCCAGCACAAGCACGGCGAGCGCCGTGACCACAACCCGGATACTCATCGCGGGTCGCCGAAAACGAAACCGGCACCTTCAAGGCGCCGGTCTCGGTCGTTCGGGCAGAACATCTGCCGCAGGATCACGGACTGCACTCGAACACGTCCGGAGGCAGCCGGCACAGGTCGAACAGCACGGCATCTTCGAGCGGGCCGAGGCTGTCGGAGAACGATTCGATGATTACGCCCAGCCACGCATCGCCCGGCGACAATCCGAGCGTGGCGTCGAGCGAGGCGAGTTCGATGAACAGCCTGTCGACCGCGCCATTGAGGATGCGAAAGTCGGCAAAGACCACTTCGGACAGGCCGGCCTCGGCGATCAGGTCGCGGATTTCCTGTTCGGTGATCGGCACATCCTGCTCATCGACGATGCCGAAATCGGCGTACAACTGAAACAGGAAGTCGACCAGGTCAACGGTGGAGGCGACCGTTCTTACCCAGTCGCCATTTGCGGTGGATTCCAGGAAGCGGACGTCGGACGAGGCCAGCAGGAAGGTCTGCAGCGAGGCGGAAAGTTCGGCTGCAACGGCGGGTCCGGGAACCAGATCGGCCGGATCCAGTGCGCCCTCGAACCCGGTCAGGCGCAGGGGTTGCACGTTCGAGATTGCCTGCGCGATGTCGTTGAGCCCTTGGTCCTCCAGTTCCAGCAGCAAGGCATCAACCAGCGGTTGCAGGGTTTCCCGCTCTGCCGTGTCCGGGTCGTCGAGCGGAATCGCGCCGATCGCCGCCGGATCCAGCCAGACGAACAGCCCGTTGCTGACGAGCGCCCGGAGCTGTGCCAGGAAGGTATCGCCACGGTTGACTTGCGTGGCCAGCGCCCGCCGTTGATCGTCGCCCAGATCGCTGACCACGCCGATCAGCACGAAGTCCAGCAGCAGGTCGAGGTCCGTTTCGGTCAGGCCCAGTTGCTGGCGAACCCGCGTACGGCTGTCGTTCGGTACGAACAGGTCGAGATTGGTCAGGATGCCGGGATAGTCCGCAATCCGGTCGATGCCGTCGGACAGGAACACCTCGGGGTTGGTCTGGATCGTGCGCGACTCGAGGAATTTCTCGCCGCTGTTGGAGGAAAGCGAGAAGGCCATGCCGCGCGCACCCGACGAGCCATAGGTCGGTGCCGACAGCACAGAGACGTCGACCCGCTGCGGCTCGAAGATGCAGAAACCGGCGAATCCGGTCGTGCGTGTGGTACCGGCCGCGCGCGATGGATCATGATAACCACCGGCAACCACGCCGCCCTGGAAGCCGCCGCCGGCACGGTTGGTGAATGAGGTCAGCGCCGAGACCGCAAAGCGGGCCGAGGGTGAGTTGTCGGGCGTGTAACCAACTACGTAAAACCCCGGCGGAACGACCACCGAAACGGTCGAGTCGCCCGCTGGCACGGCCCTGTCCACCGGTGTGGCAACCACCTGGCCGCCACTGCGGCGCTGCAGCCGCAGCCGGCCGGCCGCGCCGACGCTGATGCCGATATCGACGGTCTGGTTTTCGTTGCGCGCATTGGCGATGTTGAAGGCCGAGAAACCGCCGACCGAGGAACTGGCACGACCGCCGAAGTTCAGTCCGCCAGCCAGAATTCGTCGGCCGCTGTTGAGTCCCAGTTCGATGCCGAAGCGGCCGGGGCGCGAATCCTGCCCGGCATGTGCACGCACCACATAGAAACCGGGGCAACTCAGGTTCGGGTCGACCGGCAGATCGATCTCGCCGGTCGGTTCATCGCTGGTGCCGCCGATGGCCTGAACCGTTGCCGAGCCCTCGGCGCGTTTCGGCGCGGGATCGGACATCGCCTGGATGATCAAGTCATCGGCTGCGCCGGCTTTGCCGAGTCGCTCGGCGCGCGCTTGCATGGCAGACATGAAGGCGCGCTGGGAGAGATCAACCAGTGCCGGATCGTCGAACCGCGACATTTCATCGGCCGAATTGGCCAGCGGCTGGGGAACTTGCAGAAACTCGGGCTGCTGAGCCTGAAGGCCAAGCGGTGCGAGGAGCAGGAAAAGCCCCGCAAGACGCAGGCTCGGGGCGCGGGTGAGGCTGGAAATCTTCATGATCTCTCCTCTGCAGATTGTGGGTCCGATTATACGCTTTTTCAGCCTGTTCCTCAAGGCGCGTGAACCTGATGTGAATGCCAAAACAGCCGGGATTTGCCTACGATCGAGACGGCATCAGCGCCCTCGACAGCTGCCGCGTCGTGACCAGTGCCGGCAGCACCAGCATGTCGAAGCACCACGCCCCGATCAGGCCCAACGCGGCCAGCAGGCCGAACTGGCGACTCGGCGCAAATTCCGAGATGCCCAGCAGCAGGAACTCGGTGGCCAGGATGATGGTGCTCAGCGTCATCGCCCGACCGGCGCGCTGATAGGCGCGCCGGGTGGCGCACTCCGGCGCGAGTCCGTCGCGCAGGCCCGCGCGGAAATGATGATAGAAATGGATCGTGTCATCGACGGCGATTCCGAGCATCACGCTCGCGACCATGACCGTGGCAATGTTGAGCGGAATGGCCAGCAGACTCATGGCCGCAAACACCACCAGCAGCGGGAACAGGTTCATCGCCATGCACAAGGCGATATCGATGGCGCGCCGAAATGCGATCCAGAACAGCAGCGCGATCGCCAGTGCGGCGATCGACAGGCTCCACAACTGGCCGCGGATCAACAGCCGCTCGAACCGCACCAACTGCTCCATCGGGCCGGCCGCGGCGACTCGCATGCGGCCGGTGTCGACCGTTTCCAGCCATGCCTCGAAGGCCTCGATCAACGCGCGCGTTTCGCCAGAACCCGCGTGCTCGAGGTGCACCACCAGCCGGCTATCCGAGAAACTTCGATCCACCAGTTCCTCGAGTTGCAACGGCGAGTACAACAGCAGCGATTGCGCCAACCGGGCCGCCGGGTCGGAATCGGTGCCCGCGCTCGATCCGGGCTCGTCGAGCAGGTCGGCCAGGCTGACCACGCGGTCGACCTCGGGTCGCAGTTCCATCCAGGCCGCCAGACGCCGGATCAAGTGCAGTGCATCGGCCTCCAGCAGACCTTCGACACGGTCGTGGGAGACATGCAGTTCAAGGATCGACGGTCCGGCCAGTCGCTGCTGAATCAGGCGTGTGGATCGAATCAGTTCATGGTCATCGGGAAAGAAGCGCAGGAAATCGGTTTCCACCCGCAGGTCACGGCCGCCGATCGCGAGCAGAACCGTTGCAATCGCGGCCGTGACCAGCACCGCCCGACGGTGGCGCAAGGCCAGGGTCGATGTGGTTTGCAGGATTCGATCCAGCAGCGCGATTGCGTTGCCATGATGGTCCCACGGTGCGTGATCAAAGCGCGCATGCAGCGCGGGCAGCAGCCACAACACATGGATGTACTGGACGAATACGCCGGCGGCACCGGCCAGGCCGGCCGATTTCAGCGGTGCGGCGTCGCTGAGCGTCAGCGAAAGCAGTCCGGCCATGGTCGTGACGGTCGACAGCAGCGCTGGCCGGTGAATCTGCCGCCATGCCATTGCCGCCCGCCTGCCTGCATCGGTGCCGCTCTCGACCCGGGCCAGGCTGTTGAACCAGTGCGCCAGCAGTGCGATGGCGAGCGAGGCGACCAGGGCCGGAAGAACCGCTCCGACCAGGGTCAGCGGTTGTCCGAGCATCTGCAACAGCGCCAGCGCCGAGCCGGTGCCCGACAGAATCACGCTCGCGGTCATCAGCAACACCAGGATGCGGCCGTAGATCAGCATCAGCAACAGTGATCCGGCCAGCGTCGAGCAGGCCAGAAACAGCACCAGGTCGCGGATCGTGATGCGGTAGTTGGCGACCTCCAGCGCGACCTGTCCGCTTCGAGCGAGCCAGCTCGAATCCAGCCCATGGCGTTCGATCGCCTCGGCCACCTGCTCGTCCAGGCGCTGCTTGTCGCGCGTTGCAAGCTGGCGCAGCGGTCGTACCGCCACGCCGACGGTGCCACCGTCGCGGGCAATCAGTACCTGCCGCGCCAGCGGGTTGCCGGCCAGTGCCGCGAGCGCGTCGGGTGCCTCGGGCGGCATGCGCGGATCGCCGATCAGATCCGGCGGCAGGTTCAGCGGCGACAGTACCGCGTCGACCCCGGGCAGGCGCTCGATTTCGTCCACCAGTGCGCCGAGGCGCTGCAGTTGCCGGGCCGCCGTGGCAGGCTTTACTTCGAAGGCCAGGAACAGGAAATTGTTTTCCGGGAAGCGATGGGCGAACGGCTGTTCGGGGAAATCCGGCCCGTAGTAGTCGGCCGGCCGATTGCTGATCTCCAGTTGCAGCGCCTGGAGCCAGGGCATCAGCGCCAGCACCAGCACCAGCAGCAGCGCGAGCCGCCAATCGAGGCGGGCCGGGTTCAGGGCTGCCACCGCCAGCCGGCAACAATCAGATCGTTGTCAGCGTAGAACTCGCCGGGTGTGGCGCTGCTCCCGGCAAAGCGGTGGTAGCCGAGATACCAGCTGCCGAAGTGTTCGGTGATCCGTGCGATTTCCGGGTTCAGCACCTGCGTTGTCGGCAGCAGTCCCTCGAGGAAGCGCAGGCGCAAGCTCCAGCGACCGCGCGCCAGGTTGATTTGGGCGTCACCCAGTAGCGCCACTCGCTGGTAACGATCGAGTACCGGGCGGTCGGCGAAGATGTCCCGCCCGCGCAGCTGGAGGCTGATGCGCGCATCGAGCGTGCCGAAAAAGCGCTCCCAGGCGACCGCCCAGTCCAGCGCCGAGGGCGTGATCATGCGGAACCCGCTGGATGTGACCGGCAGCTTCTCGCTCCAGTTGGCTTCCATGCGCCAGCTCGAGCGCTGGCCGGACCAGCCGAGATCGCCGCCCACTGCCCAGGTCATGGGGTGGCGTACCTGAAAGGTCGGGCGCCGGGTGCGCGCGCGTAGTACGTCAATCAGCGAGATCTGATCCGGCAGCAGCGGCTGCAGCTCGCGATCAATCTCGAAATAGGGCTGGGCGCGACGCAGGTTCTGAACGGCCAGGTGCCACTCCAGCCTGCCGGTCTCCTGCCCGACCCGCAGCCCGGCACCGCCAAAGCGGCCGCGTGGGTAACTGTCGTCGATCGTACCGAGCCGTCCGACCAGCGACAGGCCGGTGCTGGGCCGGATGCCGAGAAAGCGGCCGTTGCGCTGGTTGATCGGATACCAGATGCTGTCCCGGTCGGGCAGGCGTGAAGGCCGGAAGATCGGGATCAGCAGCGCCTCGTAGTTCAGTTGCGAACCCCATTCGCGCCAGTTCAGCGCCAGCACCGAGCGGCGTTGGCGATGCCAGTCATCCAGCGGCAGCCGGATCAGGTCCATGCGCGAGCCGATTTCCAGCGGCGGTTCGTGATCGACGCGACCCCAGCGCAGGAACTGTGCGCCCAGCGTGATCTCGCGCCGGGTGTTGCGGTAGCGCAGATAGCTTTCGGCGCTGTCCAGACGCGTGCGTTGCGCATCATCCAGGCCGAGTTCATGCCAGGACTCGAGCAGCGGCTGCAGACGCAGGCTCCATGCGCTGCCCAGGCGTGCTTCGATGCGCGGTTGCGCGCGCAGATAGAACTGACCATCGGCGGCCGCTCGGCGCTCGGTCAGCACCCCGAATTCGGTGTGCAGGGTATCGGCATGAAATGACAACCAGTCCGTGCGCGCAGCGACGGGTTCCGGGGTGATCAATGGGACCTGTTGCGCGGCCTGCGGCTCGGGTGGCTGTGGCAGTTCGGCGGCGACGATCGATGTGACCAGCAGCAGCACCGACAGGCTCGACGCAGGTGCTCGCCTGTGCCGCGGCGCGAGGCGGATCAAGGCCGCGGTCGGGTGGGTATCCATTGGTCCAGACGCGGGTCGGTCAGCGCGCGTGGCATGAACAAGCTGTCGGGCAAACTGCGATCGGTATCCATCGCCTCGGTCGACAGCAGCGTACGATGATCGCTCTCGAGATCGATCATCTGCGCCTCGGTGATCAGCTGTCGGCCATCCACCTCCTGCATCTGCAGGGTCTCGTAGCGCTTGATCGGTTCGCGACGATTGTGTCGGAAGAAATCGATCCGCAGCAGCACCCGGCGCGGCAGTTCGATCCACAGCACCCGGCGCGCATAGCTGCTCATCGCATCGCACGCCGGAACTGCCTCGATGCGCGCAACTTCGATGTCGTTGATGGTGCGGACATCAATGAATTGCAAGCTTTGCTCGGTAACATCTTCCAGCGACAGATCCTCGAACAGAAAATCCGAGCCGGCGAAACGGTTGCCGCGTCCAGAGGCCGGAATGCGCCGAACGTCGCCCAGTTCCGGCAGATGGATCCACTGGTCCGTACCTTGCCGGTCTACTTGATTGATCGTCAGCAGCGTGGTGCCGCGCAGCCGGGCGGGTTCGAGAAAGCGCAGCAAGGTGCGGCTGGCTTGCGCGTCATTGCGCTGAATGATCAACAGCTTGCGAGTACGAGGCGAGCCATTCGGCGGCTGCAGCGTCATGCTCTCGAGGCTGATGCGGGTTCGGGGTAAATGGTTGTCGAGCGTTGCCCGAACCAGGGTCTGGGCATCCGGTTGCGGACCAGGTGCTGCGGCCGACACCAGCGCGCTCAGCACGAGCAGTGTGATCAGCGCTGCCGAGCGTGCTGCGCGTGAATGGGTTATCCGGTCAGGCATGATGCAGCGCGCTGATGGTCTGTTTGCGTGTTGCCAGTGCAGCCGGGTAAATCGCGCCCAGCACGCTCAGCGCCAGCACCACGACGGCACACAGCAGCATGGACTGGAGCGGAATTCTGGCCGAGATCCACCAGCTGGCACCGGCGAAGTCGAACCACCACAGCCCGGCCAGAATCAGAAAGGCCAAGGCCAATCCGCAGGCGTAGCCGAGTCCGGCGACCAGCAGCGATTCGAGCAGCACCAGGCGCGCGACATCCATCCGACTCCAGCCGACTGCGGCCAGGATGCCGAACTCGCGCGTTCGTCCGATGATCGACACCACCAGCATGTTGCTCATCAGCAGCACCGAAATGCAGAACGCCAGGGCCGAAATCAACCACATCAGGTGGTTGGCCGATTCCACGATCAATCCTTCGCGCCCGAGACCGCCAGCCGGGGTCGCGCGCAATTCGTCGAATTGCCGGTTGATGCGATCGATCAATTCGTTGACATCAGTGCCCGGCTGCACACGGATCATCAGCATGCTGATCATGCCGTCGCGGCCGGAAATGCGGCGCGAACCTTCCAATGGCAGCACGAGGGCACCGTTGAGAAAGGGAATATCGCTGGAAAATGTGCCGCTGATGCGAAACCGCGCGTTGTCCCTGAGTTGAATGAACTGGCCCACGCCGTAGCCTTGCGCGGCTGTCTGGTGGCCAATAAGCACCTCATCGCTGTCGCTGGCGGGCAGAGCACCATCGAGCAGACGGAGATGCTCGGAAAAGGCTTCGGGTTCGGATATGCCAAGCACGATCGAGTACGGGTTCCACGGCAGGCGCAGCCGATCCATCGACAACTGAATCACGCGATCGATGGATTCCAGCCGCTCGATCTCATCGGCCAGATGCGGCTCGATGCGCGAGGTCATCGGCGTGACCGCGTCGCGTGACTGCACCGCGATGTCGATGCGATAGGTGTCGGCAATGCTCTCGATCTGCGAACTGAACAGCAGGCTCAGCGTCGACAGACACAGAAACAAGGCGATGCAGAACGCCATACCCAGCACCGTCAGCAAGGCTTGCAACGGCTGCTGCTGCAGGCTGGCGACGACGGTCTTGATGGCACTCACGGGCAGATGTCCGGTCGACGGCGGGTTCGTTTGAAAGCTGTGACCAGCTTACTCCCGAATCACCGCTTTCGGCTCGCCGCTTGCCTGCGCGGGTGCTGCGATCCGGCCGTCGATCAGTTCCAGGATGCGGTCGCTGCGCTCGGCGATCGGTCGATCGTGGGTGACCACCAGGGTCGTGATGCCCTGATCGCGAGTCACCTCGCACAGCAGGTCGATGACGCGTTCGCCGGTCTCGCGATCGAGACTGCCGGTGGGCTCGTCGGCGAGCAGAATCCGTGGATGGTTGACCAGCGCACGCGCCAGCGCCGCGCGCTGGCGCTCGCCCCCGGACAACTCGGCCGGGCGCGCATGCAGTCGTGGTGTGAGTCCCAGCCGCTCGATGATGGCCAGCGCGCGGCGACGCTTTTCCCGGCGCTGCAAGCGCTCCGGTGCCAGCGGCACCATGATGTTGTCGTGCAGGTCGAGCCGGGGCAGCAGGTGGTGAAACTGGAACACGATGCCGACCTGTCGTCGTCGCCACAGCCAGCCCGGGCCGTAGCTGGCCAGCGGTCGATCCTCGATCAGGATTTCGCCGCGATCGGGCACGTCGAGCATGCCGATCAGGTTCAGCAGGGTGCTCTTGCCCGAGCCCGACGGTCCCATCAGGCTGACGATAGCGCCGGCATCCACCTGCAGATCAAGCCCGTTCAGGGCCTTGATGCGGCCACCGTCGTAGTGCTTGTGCAGGTCATGGATGGTGATCATGACCGGCTCCTCCGGTGGCTGGGACCGTGGTCAGCTCGCCGTGGCTTCGCGCACGGTTTCGACCAGCACTTCGACGTGCTCGGGCGGGACATCGGGCGTGATGCCGTGGCCGAGGTTGAAGATGTGACCGCTGCCGGGGCCGAAGTCGGCCAGCACCTTGCGCGCCTCGCGCGCGACCACTTCGGGCGTGGTGGTCAGTACCGCCGGGTCGAGGTTGCCTTGCAGTGCGACGCGGTCGCCGACGCGCGCACGCCCATCGCGCAGGCGGGTGGTCCAGTCCAGCCCCAGCCCCTGGCAGCCGGTGTCGGCGAGCTTTTCAAGCTGGCTGCCGCAGCCCTTGGCGAACAGGATCACCGGAATGGCCGGTGCCGCCGCGCGCACGCGCTCGACGATGCGCCGCATACCGGCCAGCGAGAAGGTCTCGAACAAGTCCGGCGACAGCGCGCCGCCCCAGCTGTCGAACACCATCAGCGCATCGGCACCGGCCTCGACCTGGGCCAGCAGGTAATCGGCGGTGCTGTCGGCGAGATGGTCGATCAGTTGCCCGGCGAGCTCCGGCTCGGCCAGCAGCAGTTTCTTGGCGTGCTTGAAGTCACGGCTGGAGCCGCCCTCGATCATGTAGGTCGCGACCGTCCACGGACTGCCGGCAAAGCCGATCAGCGGCGTGTCGGCCGGCAGGTCGCGCCGGATCAGGCGTACCGCGTCCATCACGTAGCCGGTGGCCTGGTTCGGATCCAGCCGCGGCAGCGCCTCGATCTCGGCGCGGCTGCGCACCGTGCGCTCGAACTTCGGCCCCTCACCGGGCGTGAAGCCCAGCCCCAGGCCCATCTCGTGCGGCAGCATCAGAATGTCGGAGAACAGGATCGCGGCGTCGAAGCCGTAGCGACGGATCGGCTGCAGCGTGACTTCGCAGGCCAGTTCCGGGGTCGAGGCCAGGGTCATGAAATCGCCGGCCTGGGCGCGCGTTTTCATGTATTCGGGCAGGTAGCGTCCGGCCTGGCGCATCAGCCAGATCGGTGTGCGGTCGACGGGTTCGCGCCGGAGCGCGCGCAGGAAGCGGCTGTCGTGCAGAGAGTTGGTCATCAGTTCAAGGTGTCTCGCAGGGTGTCGGTGTCGATGTCGTCGCGGATCACGGCGCGGCCGGCGGCTTCAAGCAGGATCAGCCGGATCGTCCCGGCGCGGTTTTTCTTGTCCAGCCGCATGTGCGCCAGCAGCCGCTCGCGGTCCAGTTCGGGCGGAACGGCCACCGGCAGGCCGAAGCCTGCGATCAGTTCGGTCAGCTGATCGGATTGTGACGCATCCAGCAGCCCGATGCCGGCGCTCAGGCGCGCGGCCAGCAGCATGCCGATCGCGACCGCTTCGCCGTGCAGGAAGCGAGCGTAGCCGGTTTCGGTCTCCAGCGCATGGGCGAAGGTGTGGCCGAAGTTCAGCAGCGCGCGGCCGCCGGCCTCGCGCTCGTCGGCCTCGACCACTTCGATCTTGTGTCGGATCGAGCGCGCCACGGCCTGCTCGACGATTGCCGGATCACGCGCGCGCAAGGCGTGCGCATTTGCTGCCAGCCAGGCCAGGAAGTCGGCATCGCGGATGGCGCCGTACTTGATCACCTCGGCCAGCCCGGCGATGTACTCGCGCGCATCGAGCGTGGTCAACGTGTCGACGTCGACCAGCACTGCGGCCGGTTGGTGAAACGCGCCGA
This sequence comes from Wenzhouxiangellaceae bacterium, assembly GCA_032251355.1. Classification (GTDB taxonomy): domain Bacteria; phylum Pseudomonadota; class Gammaproteobacteria; order Xanthomonadales; family Wenzhouxiangellaceae. Next base: position 55,685 of record JAVVDV010000002.1, on the reverse strand, counting down.
CCAGGTTCTTGCCGGCGGCCAGGTTGAAGCCGGTCTTGCCGCCGACGGCCGCGTCGACCTGGGCCAGCAGCGTGGTCGGGGCCTGGATCACGTTGATGCCGCGCATGTAACTGGCTGCGGCAAAGCCGACCAGGTCGCCGATCACGCCGCCGCCGAGCGCGATCAGCGTCGCATCACGGGTCGCGCCGATTGCTGCCAGGCGTTCGAGAATAGTCAGCCAGGTTGTGGATGTCTTGGCCGTCTCTCCAGCCGGCAGCACCAGCGCGTCGGCGCGCGACTGGCCGAGCGCGGCCAGCAACGGTTCGAGGTGATGTTCGGCGACGTTGTCATCGGTGACCACCAGCACGGCGGCGGCCGGCGTGGTCGGCCATTGATTGATGCGACCGAGCAGGCCGCGCTCGATCCGGATCGGGCACTGGCCGCGCGCGTGCTCCAGGCCCAGGGTGGTGGTGTTCATGTCGAAGCAGCCATCTGCAGCACGTCCTTGAGCTTGAGTTCCAGTTCCCGGGCCATGCGCGCGACCGGCAGGTTGCGCGATTCAACCACATGATCGGCGGTCGCGGCGTAGATCGGGTTGCGCTGCTCGGCCATTTTCAGCAGGCGCTGGTGGCGGTCGGGTGCCGCCAGCAATGGCCGGCGCCGGTCGCGCGCCAGCCGACGCAGTTGCTGATCGACCGAAGCCTTGAGCCAGACCGAATGACCGCTGGCGTTGATGATTGCGCGGTTGCGCGGGTCGAGCACGATGCCGCCGCCGGTCGCGACCAGTTGCCCGTCGCGTGCGGCGATCTCGGCCAGCAGTTCGTGTTCGCGCTGGCGGAAACCGGCCTCGCCCTCGATCTCGAAGATTACTGCGACCTCAACGCCGCAACGGCGCTCGAGTTCTTCATCGAGGTCGATGAAGTCCAGCCCCAGGCGTGGCGCAACGCGACGGCCGAGCGAGGTCTTGCCCGAACCCATCGGGCCAATCAGGAAAACGTTGTCCACGCGCGCGCTTTGCCGTTGACGATGGCATGATGCTACCGCAAGCTTCACTCATCCTGCCGGGGAACGCTTCGATGTTGCAAGGACTGGCGCCGCTGCCGGCTCCGGGTGCGCGCGTGCTGGTGCTAGGCAGCATGCCGGGCGCGCAGTCGTTGACCGAGCAGCGCTATTACGCCCATCCGCGCAACGCATTCTGGCCGATCATCGAACAGCTGACCGGCGTGGCGGCCGCGTGGCCCTACGCCGAGCGCATTGCGCGTCTGCCTGAGACCGGTATCGCGCTGTGGGATGTGGTTGCGCAATGCGTGCGGCCGGGCAGTCTGGACCAGCGCATTCGCGCCGACTCTGTACAGGTCAACGATTTCGAAGAGCTGTTCCGGTGCTGTCCGCGGATTGAACGCATCGTGTTCAATGGCCAGACGGCCGCGCGTTTGTATGCACGGCATGTGTTGCCGACCTTGCCGGAAACCTTCGCTGCAATCGAGCGCGCGGTCGCACCGTCGACCAGCCCGGCCCACGCGGCGATGGATTTCGAGGCCAAGTGCAGCGCCTGGCAGCGGGCGTTGGACGGTTCGATTGTGCCGGTCGCCTGATGCCGACATTGATGATGCCGGGGATTCGGTACCATAGACTCCCGGTTTGAAATTGCTCACGAGACTTCCATGCTGCGTTTTTTCATCATTTTCGTCGTGCTGCTGGTTGCGTTGTTTACGCTCGAGGTGCTCAAGCCGGTGCAGGAGCACGTGATCCTGCCGTTTACCTCGGGTATTGCCTGGGTCAGCGTCAATCTGATCGAGCTGTTCGACGAGGGCGTGGTCGCGGCCGGCAAGATCATCCGCGACGTGGAATCGGGTTTTGCCGTGTCAATCGAGCCGGGCTGCAACGGCGTCGAGGCGCTGATTATCCTGTTTGCGGCCATGTTCGCGTTTCCGGCACCGCTGAAGAACAAGCTGATCGGCTTCGCGATCGGTTTCGTCGCGATCCAGTCGCTGAATCTGGTGCGCATCATCAGCCTGTTCTACATGGGCCAGTGGAACATGGTCTGGTTCGAGTGGTTCCACCTGTACCTGTGGCAGGCGCTGATCATTCTCGACGCGCTGGTGGTGTGGCTGATCTGGCTGCGCATGCTGCCGCCGCGCGGCCGCGGCGGTCCGCCCGATGGCGAATCGGACGCCCATCCCGCAGCAGCGGCGGCCGGCGCATGAGCGCAAATTCGCCGCGTTTGCTGATTGCCGGCTGCGGCGATCTCGGCATTCGGCTGGCCGGACGGCTGGTCGACTGGCAGGTACACGGGCTGCGTCGGCGGGTCGAGGTGCTGCCGTCGACGATCGTGCCCGAGCCGTTCGATCTGGGCGATGCCGACTCGCTGGCCGGGCTGGCGCTCGACTGGGATGCGATCGTCTACACCGCCACGCCGTCGGCGCGCGATGAGGCGGCCTACCGGCGCGCCTATGTCGAAGGATTGGATCGTCTGCTCGAGCGGGTGCAATGCAAGCGCTTGATCTTTGTATCCAGCACCGCCGTCTATGGCCAGGACGACGGCGCGTGGGTTGACGAGGACAGCCCGACCGAGGCGACGGCCTTCAACGGCCGCATTGTGCGCGAGGCTGAACAACTCGCGCAGTCCGCCGGCGGGCGGGTGGTACGTTTTTCCGGCATCTATGGGCCGGGCCGTACCTGGATGCTGCGCCAGGCACAAGCCGGCGCGGTGGCGTGCCGGCGCGAGCCGCCGCAGTGGACCAACCGCATTCACGCCGACGACTGCGCCGCGGTGCTGGACCATCTGCTCAAGCTTGAAAACCCCGACGCGCTGTATGTCGCCAGCGATCGCGAACCGGCCACGCGCTGGGACGTGCTGAGCTGGCTGGCCGAGCGTCTGGGCGTGCCCGGCCCGGTCGAGGAGCATGCAGCGGGCGGGCAGGGCAAGCGCGTGTCGTCGCGGCGGCTGGTGGACTCGGGTTTTGAGTTCGCCTACCCGGATTTTCGTGCCGGCTACGCCGAACTGATTGATCAGGAGATTCGAAATGCACATGAGTGAAGCGATTCTCAAACGCTTCGACGACGGCTTCCGGCGTGCCCGCGAAGCCGCCATTCCCGAGGCCAACGGCATGACGCTTTCAACCGCCGACGCCAACGGTCGGCCGGTCTCGCGTGTGGTGTTATTGAAGGAGCACGACGCGTCGGGCTTCGTGTTCTACACCAACCTGACCAGCCGCAAGGGCCGCGAGATCCAGGCCAACCCACGCGTGTGTCTGGCATTCTGGTGGCGCGAGACCGCCGAGCAGGTGATCATCGAGGGTGCGGCCCGCCAGGTTACCGACGCCGAGGCCGATGCCTATTTCGCCACCCGTCCGCGCGGCAGCCAGATCGGTGCCTGGGCCTCGGACCAGTCCGCGCCGCTGGCCGAACGTCAGCTGTTCACCGATCGTATCGCGGCGCTGGAGGCGGAGTACGAAGGCCGTGAAGTGCCGCGTCCGCCGCACTGGTCGGGCTTCCGGGTCGAGCCGGACCGGATCGAGTTCTGGTACGGCCGCGAATATCGCTGGCACGAGCGCATCGAGTACAGCGCGTCCGATGACGGCTGGCAGCGGCGCATGCTGTATCCGTAGACGGTCGACCGTTCAGTCGCGATCGCCTTCCGGTTCCAGCGGGGTCTTGCGCCGCGCCAGGTCGCGCGCGACCCAGTGCTCGATCAGACGCTTGAAGGGTTCGCGATCGGGCTCGTGGCGGTCGTACAGGCCTGCGGCGCGGCGCTGCCGTTCGGCCTCGTACAGGATCAGTGCGCAGGCCACCGACACGTTCAGCGATTGCGTCATGCCGTGCATCGGGATGACGACGTGTTCGTCGCAGATCGCCGCGGCTTCATCGCTGATGCCGAACTTTTCGGTGCCCAGAACGATTGCTGTCGGGCGCGTGTAGTCGACCGCGCGGAAATCGATCGCGCGGCTGGAAAAATGCGCGGCGATGCAGGCAAAACCCTGTTCGCGCAGTGCCGCCAGTCCCGCAGCGGTGTCGTTATGGCGGGTCAACCCGACCCAGCGCTGTGCGCCCTGGGCGGTGTTGTTGAGCGCCGGCAGGCCGTGCTCGCCGGGCACAGCGTGGGCATGCATCACCCCGACCGCGTCGCAGGTGCGCAGGATGGCGGCGAAGTTGTGCGGCTTGTGCACGCGCTCCATGAACACCGTCAGGTCGGGCTGGCGGCGGCAGGCGGTGTTGATGATGCGCTGGCGGCGTTCGGGGGTCATCGCGGCATTGTAAGTGGATTGGGTTGCGGGTCCGGCTCAGCCCAGGAAGATCTGGCCGGCCGGATAGCGCACGCGCGGCGGGGTGCGCGTGGCCAGGAACAGACCGAGCGCCAGCGGCCCGACGCGGCCGAGAAACATCAGCACGATGAGCACGGCGCGGCCGATGGCGTCGACTTCGCCGGTCGCGCCCATGCTCAGGCCCACCGTACCGAACGCCGAGGCGACCTCGAACAGCAGCATCAGGAACGGCAGTTGCTGGGTCAGCGTCAGGATGAAGGTGGCGGTCATGACCACGATCAGGCTGATCGAGATCAGCGCCAGCACTTTCATCACTTCATCGCCGCCCAGGCTGCGACCGAACGCGACCGGATTGGCGCGGCGCCGCAACCAGGCGGCCGTGGCCAGCAGCATGACCGCGAAGGTCGTGATCTTGATGCCGCCGGCGGTCGAGGCCGAGCCGCCGCCGATCAGCATCAGCAGGATGGTCATCAGCGCCGAGGCGTCCTCCAGCTGGTCGATCGGCAGCGTGTTGAAGCCGGCCGTGCGCGGCGTCAGCGCCTGGAAGATTGATGCCATCAGTTTGTCGGCGGCCGAGCCCAGGGTGCCGAGCGTATTGGGATTGCTCCACTCGATCACCGCGAAGGTCAGCACAGACCAGGCGATCAGGCCGGCGCTGCCGGCCAGGGTCAGCTTGCTGTGCAGCGACAGCCGCCGCCAGCCGCGGGTGTAGCGAAGATCGGTCAGTACGCTGAAGCCCAGCCCGCCGATCACGAACAGCAGCGGTACGACCAGGTTGACCAGCGGATGACCGGCCCAGCGCGACAGGCTGTCGGGAAACAGCCCGAAGCCGGCATTGTTGAACGCCGAAATGGTGTGGAACAGCGCCTGCCACAGCCCCTGCCACCAACCGAACTCGGGGATGAACACGCAGGCCAGCGCGGCGGTACCGATGGCCTCGAACACCAGCACCACGCGCAGCACGACCAGCGCCATGCGCAACAGGTCGCGGGTTGAGGTCTGATTCAGCTCATCGCGCAGGAAAAGTTTATGTTGCAGGCTGATTGGCAAGCCCAGCATGCACAACACCAGTACCGCGAAGGTCACGATGCCCAGTCCGCCGAGCTGGATCAGAAGCGCGATCACGATCTGGCCGAACAGCGTGTAGTGGCTGCCGGTATCGACCACCACCAGCCCGGTCACGGTCACCGCCGAGGTCGCGGTAAACAACGCATCCGCCCACGCGGTTGGCTGGTGCGCCGCCTGCGGCAGCGCCAGCAATACCGTGCCCAAGACGATCAGCGTGGCGTAGACCAGCACCAGGACCGCGGTCGGCGGCAGGCGGATATGTCGATGCCGAGGCACGGGCAGCGCGTGGATCGCCGTTTACAGCGCGTCGCTGAAGTCGCGCAGCTGATCGCGCTTGCCCAGCAACAGCAGCTTGTCGTCGGCCTCCAGCGGTGTGCCGCCGGCGTCCGGATCCAGGTGCTGGGTGCCGCGCATGATGCCCATGCAGCGCAGATCCGGGTGCTTGTTCAGCGCCAGCTTGTCGACGGACTCGCCATGCAGCTTCTCCGGCACGCGCAGGTCGACGATGTAATAGCCGTTGCCCAGGCTCAGGTAGTCGCGTACCAGCGGGTTGTGCAGCATCTGGGCAACGTGCTGGCCGACTTCCTGTTCGGGGTGGATGACGCGATCGGCGCCGAGTTTGTTGAGGATACGGTGATGGGTGCGGCTCAATGCCTTGGCCCAGATCGTCTTGACGCCGAGCAGGCGCACGTTCATCGTGCACAGTACGCTGGCCTCGAGATCGTGACCGATCGCGACGACGGCGACGTCGTAATCGCCGACGCCGGCCTGGCGCAGTGCCTCCTCGTCGCGGCTGTCGGCAATCACGGCTTCGGCGACCTGATCGATCACAGCGTTGACGTTTTCTTCGTGGCTGTCGATGGCCAGCACATGGTTGCCGTAGCCGGCCAGGTCGGTGGCGATGGTGCGCCCGAAGGTGCCGAGCCCGAGGACGACGAAATTGCGTTTGTGGTTGCTCATGCCGAGGCCTCCGGATTCAGACGGAACGCGCCGGGCAGCAGGTGCCCGATCGGCTCACTGCGATGGATGCGGCCGTCGGCATCGACCAGGTGAACTTCAGTGTGTTCATCGGAAAATTCGAACAGGCGCTGGCGGCAGTCGCCGCACGGCGGGCAGGGTTCGTCGCCGCCGCCCAGCACCCAGACCTGGCGGATGCGCGTGCGGCCGGCCGCGACCATCGCCGAGATTGCCGAGGCCTCGGCGCAGATACTCTTGTAGTGCGCGGTCTCGACGTTGCAGCCGACGAAGCGGCTGCCGTCCGGGCACTCGATCAGTGCGGCGACGTGGTAGTGCGAGTACGGTGCATAGGCATTCTCGCGCGCGCTGCGGAGTTGTTCGAGCAGGTTGGGGGGCAGGGTCTCCATACGGGCTCCTTGGTCGCTTACGAGCAGATGCGCTCGATGATCAGTGCCGGTGGCGCCGGCGCTTCGGGCTGCAATTCGAATGCTTGCTGCAGCCGGGTCGCGGCGCGCCGGGCCGAATCCTCGTCGTGCGCATGGATGCGGGCGATGGGCTGGCCCGGCTCGATCCGGTCCCCGAGCCCGGCGATCCGGTCCAGGCCGACGGCCGGATCGATGGACTGGTCGGCGCGCGTGCGGCCGCCGCCCAGTTCGACCACGGCGAGCCCGACTTCGCGCACGTCGATGGCGCCAACATAAGCGCCGTCGAAGCCCGGCGTCTCGATCGGCACGTCGATGATGTGCGCCGCCTGCGGCAGGTGTCGCACAGGGGCGTCGAGCAGATCATCGGGCCCGCCCAGCGCGGACACCATGCGCGCGAAACGTTCGGCAACCTCGCCTGCGGCCAGTGCCCGGTCCAGCCGCTCGCCGGCCGCGTCGCGGTCCTCGGCAAGCCCGCCGGCGCGCAGCATCTCGATGGCCAGTTCGCGCGTCAGTTCAAGCAATCGGCCATTCTTCACGCGCCCGGTCAACACGTCGATCGCCTCGGCCACTTCGAGGGCGTTGCCGGCACTGCGCGCCAGCACCTGGTTCATATCGGTGACCAGCGCGGTGGTTGGCAGGCCGGCCTCGGCCGCGATCTCGGCAATCGCGTGCGCCAGTTCGGTGGCGCGCGCGGGCGCGCCCATCACGCTGCCGGAGCCGGTCTTGACGTCCATCACCAGCGCATCGAGTCCGGCGGCCAGCTTTTTCGACAGGATCGAGGCGACGATCAGCGGCAGGCACTCGACCGTGGCGGTGACATCGCGTACCGCGTAGAAGCGACGGTCGGCCGGTGCCAGGTCGTCGGTCTGACCGATGATCGCAACGCCGATGTCGGCGACGATGCGCGCCAGCGCGTCGGGCGACGGGAACGGATCGTAGCCGGGAATGGAAGCGAGCTTGTCGAGCGTGCCGCCGGTATGGCCCAGCCCGCGCCCGGAGATCATCGGCACGAAGCCGCCGCAGGCGGCCACCCACGGCCCGAGGATCAGCGACACGGTATCGCCGACGCCGCCGGTGGAATGCTTGTCGAGCACAGGCCCGGGCAGGTCGGGCCAGCGCAGTACGCGCCCGGAGTCGCGCATCGCCAGAGTCAGCGCGCGCGTTTCGACCGCGCTCATGCCCTTGAGCAACACCGCCATGGCGAAAGCGCCGAGTTGCTCGTCGGCCACATTGCCATCGGCGATGCCGCGCACGAACGTCGCGATCGCCTCGTCGGCCAGTTCACGACCATCGCGCTTGGCGGCAATGACTTCCTGCGGCAGCACGCCGTCACTCGACCTTCAAGTGGCCGAGCAGGTCATCGAGCAGTCCGGAGGCGCCGATCCGGAAGCGCGCCGGCGCGATTGCATCACGACCCAGCAACTGTTCGGTCAGCTCCAGGTACGGGCGTGCATCATTCAGCGTACGCACGCCGCCGGAGATCTTGATGCCGACCGGCCGGCCACTGGCGACGATGGCCTCGAGCATCACGCGTGCGGCCTCCAGCGTGGCGTTGACGGCAACCTTGCCGGTCGAGGTCTTGAGGAAATCGGCTCCGGCATCGATCGCAATTTCACTGGCACGGCGGATGCGATGCGCGTTGGCCAGCATGCCGGACTCGAGGATCACTTTCAGTGGCGTATCGCCGCAGGCCGACCGGCAGGCCGCGACCAGGTCGGCACAGACCGCCTCGTCACCGGCGGCCAGCGCGCGCCAGGGCAACACCACGTCGACTTCGTCGGCACCGGCGTCAATCGCCTGTTCGCACTCCAGCGCGGCCAGTTTGGGATCAGGGTCGCCAGCCGGAAAGTTGGCAACCGTGGCCCGCTTGATGCTGGAAGCACTGCCGAGCTCTTCCGTGGCCGCGGCGAGAAAATGACGATACACGCAGATCGCAGCAGGTCGAACCGGGGCGGCCAGCGCGCGTCTGCACAGTGCGCGCACGGCCTGGTCGTCGGTGTCGTCCTCGAGCCGGGTCAGATCAAGTATGGCCAGCAGGCGGCGCGCACAATCGGCGTCGGTGGCGGGGATGGATTGCGGCTTCACGTTGCATCCGGTGGTTCGGGTCCGGCCTCATTGTCGACCATTTCATCGCCGAACACGATCCGATCGCGGCCGGCCTGCTTGCCTCGGTACATGGCCTGGTCGGCATGCTCCAGTGCCTCGTCCAGCTCATCGTGCAGGTCGCTCAGGCCGCAGGTCAGGGTGATCGTCATGACACCGGCATCGGTCTCAATCGGCTCGGAACGGAACGCCGCGAACAGGCTGCGCAGGCGCTGCCGGGCATCGCGCAGGGTGGTCACGGGCAGCAGCAGCACGAACTCCTCACCGCCCCAGCGACAGACGACATCGGTATCGCGCAGGTCGCGACGCAGGCGCCGGGCCAGTTCGACCAGCACCTGGTCGCCGACGCGGTGGCCGTGCCGGTCGTTGACGTCCTTGAAGTGATCCAGGTCGAGTAGTGCGATCACCGAGCTGGTGCCGAAGCGGCGGTTGCGGCGGCTTTCCTCACGCGCCAGCTCGATGAAGGCGCGCCGGTTGAGCAGGCCGGTGAGTTCATCGACGCGTGCAAGATGGCTGATTTCATCCAGCGCGCGCTGGAGTTCGGTATTGCGCTCGGCCAGTTGCTTGCGCAGCGCCTCTCGTTCGCGCAGGCGCCGTCGGCTGTAGACGGTAAAGCCCGACACCATCAGCAGTACCGAGACGATCCCGGCCAGCCAAAGGTTGCGCTCGGCCAGACGCGACTGCTGCAGCTCGTTTTCCAGTCGCAGCATCTCGATCTCCCGCTCGCGCTGTTCGGCCCGGAACTTCGCTTCCAGTTGCTGGGCAAGCTGGTCGCGCTCGCGCAGATCAAGGTCGCTGCGAAGCGCCATCAGGCGCCGCAAGGCATCCAGTGCCGCTGCCGGGCGATCACGCGCTTGCTCCAGGTCGGCCAGTTTTTCCAGCAGCGGTTGGGCCACCCAGGGCGAATCGTCACCGATGTCCTCGAGCAGCGCCCGATAGCTTTCGGAGGCGCGCTCGAGCTGGCCCCGGGCGGCATACAGGTCGCCCAGCGACATCCGCGTGCCGGCCTCCAGGCGTGCGTTCGGGGCAGTCTCGAAGCCTTCCAGCGCGGCCTTGCAGTCGGCCTCTGCATCATTCAGCTGGCCGGCCTGCACGTGCAGGTTGCACAGGTTGGCCAGCGCTTGCAGTTCGGCCATCTGCCGGTCGTGGGCCCGCGCGTGTGCCAACGCGTCCTCCAGCGCCTCGACGCCGGCCGCCGGACCGCGCAGCTCGCCGATCACCAGCGCACGGTTGATCAGCAGGGTGGTCTTGATTGGCGGCTCGCTGGTGGGATCCAGCTCGGCCAGCGCGCGCTCGTAGTAGCGGATCGCAAGGTCATTGTCGTTGCGGAAGTTATGGGTCGTGGCGATCGCGTTGAGCACCCGGACCCTGCGCTCGTCACGAGTACCCTGAAGTAGCCGTTCGGCTTCGAGGAATGCCTCCAGTGCCTCGTCCAGCGCACCGCGCTCGGCGGCCAGGGTGCCGGCCAGAAACCGGATATCGGAGCGCAGGCCCGGGTTGTCGAGTTGCGTCACCAGTTCCTGCAGCGTACGCAGATCTTCGGCGGCTGCGGCCAGTTCGCCATAGTCGCGCAGGATGCCGGCGCGCGTGGCCAGAAGATCGACGCGTTCGGCCAGCGCTGGCCGGGGTTCGGCGGCCAGTCGCTGTTCGATCCACGCCAGCGCCGACCGCGGGTCGCGCTCGATGCGCTGTCCGAGCGACTCCTGCTCCTGCCGATCGGCATGTTCGGCGCTTTCGGCCGACTGCGCCGATGCCGCCAATGGCAACACGCACAGCAGTACGGTGAGGATGAGCGCGGTGCCGGATCGTCCGGTGTTGGTGATCATGGCCAAGTCGGACCTCATTGGTCGATGCGAGTCGTGCAGTACGCGCCCGGATCGCTGTCCACCGCCGACCGGCGAACCGGTCGCACGCGTTTGCATACTATCGCATCGCATCCAGCCCGGCTTCGAGCGCGCGATAGACCGGGCACACCTCGTCGGGCTCCAGGCCGGTGTGCTCGAGCAGGTAGCGCCAGCGTGCTTCGGCAGCCAGCGGCGCGCGCGGGTCGAGGTGGCCGGATTCCTGCAAAAAGGCGGCGAATTTTTCGCGCTGGCGGCGGCCCAGCCGCTGTCGATTGCCCGACTGCATGGCGATGGGTTCTTGCTCCAGTCGTTCCAGCAAGGCCTGGGCATCGCTCCCGTTGTCTGTCAGCAGCGCGGTCACGCCGGGCAGGGTGTTTTCGCTCAGGCCACCGTCGTTGTCCAGTGCACGCTCCAGCGTTGCCGACGTGACCGGTCGACCGCGCCCGATGCGCACGGCCTCGAACCAGGTCCGTGCCGCCCGCACACGCGCTGCGAGGCGCGCGCGTTGCGTGGCATCTCCAATCGCACGGGCAGCCAGCGGGCTGTCGAGCAGCGCGTCCAGCGCACCCAGATGGGTGATGTGCCAGCGACTGATCAGTTCATGCAGGTGCTCCAGATCATCGGGCAGCAGGTAGAACGGGTGCAGCGCCGCAGCCGGCTGGTCGGGATCCGGTGCCGCCACGCCGAGCCGGTGCGCGTAGGCCGCCGGTGTGCTGTCGCCGGGCACCGGCAGCACGGGTTGCGCATCAAGTTCGAGGGTAACCGGAGCCGGCGTTTCCACTGCGGTTGCCAGATCGATCCTGCGCGCCGGCGGCAGTGCGAGCTGCTGCCAGAATTGATATTCCTGCGTGCCGGCCGACAGGTAGAACACCTGGCGACCGTCCCGGACCAGATCGGCCAGTCCCGCAGCGACCGCGGCAAAGCGTTCCGGGTCGCTGGTCGTCAGCGCCTCGTCCAGCCACAGCGGCAACGCCACGCCCTCGGCTTCATGGCGCGCGGCCCAGGCCATGCGCGCGGCAAGCAGCAATTGCATGCGCGTGCCGGTCGATAGCTCTGCCAGTGCCCGGTGGCGTTCGCTGGCGCAGTCGAGTGCACGAAAATGCCCTTCGGTATCGATGTCCAGCGCCCAGGCGCCGCGGGTGTAGCGCGCAAAGGCTTCGCGCGCCCGGCCCAGCACCACGGGCGCTTCGCGGCTGCGGTATTCGCGCTCGATGTCGGTGGTCAACAGGTCGGCGAGTTCGGCTTCGAGCTGGCGTTGACGTGACTGTTCGAGCGCGTCGCGGGCGCGTTGCTCGTCGCGCGCGGCCGCGTTCAGGCGACCGTCGCGACCGGCCTGCTGCAGGCGCGCGATGATCCCGGCGCGTTCGGTCTGGGCGCTGTCGATGGATTCGAGTTTGGCGTTGACGGTGTCGAGCTGTTCGCGCAACAGCACTTCACCGCCGTCGCGGAGCTGTTCAAGCAAGTCGTTGACGTCGCGTTCCAGCCGCGCGTGCAGCCGCTGCAGCGTCAACTCCAGACTGCGGATCTCGTCGCCGCGCTGCTGCCAGTCCGGCAAGGCCTTCAATGCCCGCTCCAGCGCATGTTGATCGCCCGGATCGAGGCCGGCGTCCTGGTACAGTGCATCGATACGGGCGCGCACCTCGTGCTGCCGCCGCTGCCGTTCGGGTTCCCGTGCGGCCAGATCGGCCAGTGTGGCGCGGGCAGCCTCGGCCTGGCGCGCGCGTTGCTGCAACTGCTCCAGTTGTGCGGATAACGCCTCCACATCGGGTGTTTCCTTCAGCGCCGGGCAATAGCGGACAAGCGTGCGGATCAGCCCCTGTTCCAGTTCCTCGATGTCGTGTGCTCGGGAGGTTTGGGCGGCGCGGGCGGCGGCCCGGTCATGATCAAGTGCCGCCAGCTCGCCGAGCCGTCGCGCGAACCACTCGATCGCGCTTGCCGCGTATTCGGGATCGAAGCCGCAGACCCGGGCAAGTGCGGCGCGCTCATCGGCCAGCACTTGGGCCTCGCCGTCGAGCGCCGCGAGCTCCTCGCGCCGGTGCTCGGCCCGCCTTGCCTGCTCGCGCGCCATGTTCAGCGCGGCCAGGCGTTCAGCCAGCCGACCACGTGTGGTTGCCAATGCATGTCGGTTGCGCCCGGGTGTGATCTCCAGCTCGCGCAGGTCGTGTTCCAGCCGTCGCCGGGGCGGCGCGTGCAGCCGCCAGGCCAGACCGCCCAGCAGCAGACCGGCCACGCCGAGCAGCGCGGCAAGCCGGCCACCGCCCAACCCATCCATCGACGGCAAATGCCCGGCAAGGTTGGTGTGCGGGGCGTACACCAGCGCGGCAAGCGCCAGCAGGAGCACGGCCAGTGCCCATGGCAGCATCGGGCCGGGGCCGCGTTGCAGCCAGTTGTCGACCGCCTGCAGGGCACGGTCATGCTGCTTGACGGCTGCATCCAGGTCCTCGACAGACGGCTGTTCTTCGTCGGAATCGAGCCGCGCCTGCACGTTTTCGCGCTTGAGCTGCAATGCGCGCCAGCGCCCGGCCCAGCGCTCGACTTCGTCCAGCCGTGCCGGAGTGACCGGCGGTGTGTCGCACTCGCCGGCACCCAGCGCGGCCACCAGCTCGGCGCGCCGTGCGCTCTGCTCGGCCCGCACGCGATCGGCCTGGCGCTGTTCATCGGTCAGCCGTTGCAAGCGATCCAGACGCCTGGCGCAGGCAACCAGTTCGCCGGGGTCCGGGACGGCGGCGGCCAGTCCGGACTGCTCGAGATCGCGCTCGGCCCGGCGACCTTGCTGCTCAATGGTGGCGGCCTCGCCGGCCAGCCGGTCGCGCTCGCCTTCCAGTTGCTCGAGCTGCTCCAGCTCGTGCCCGCGCAGCCGGCTCAGGCAGTCGGGCAGTGCCGCCTGTTCCAGTTCGAGTGACTGCTTCCGGGCAGCGGTTTCGTGCCATTCCAGCGCAGACTCCAGCGCGGACTGGCGGCGGCGCAATGCGGCGGCTTGCTCGACCTGGCGGTCGAGTTCCGGCAGCCGCGCTTCCTCGTCGGCCAGGGCTCGATAGTCGGCCTCGATCGCCTCGCGCTGCTGCCGGGCCGCATCCAGGGCCGCGCGTTCCTGCAGGCCGACCCGGGGCTGGCGCGCGAATTCGCCGTCGCGCAGGGCATCGAAATCAATGCCGCCGGACAGTTCGCGCTTGATCCGCTGGGCGATCGACCGGTCACGGTCGCCACCGGCATCGACCAGGTCTTCGATGCCGAGCAGGTAGCAGTGCAGCAGATCCGGCGGCGGCAGCGCCGGTGGTGGGACCGGATCGCCGAATTCACTCCAACGCGTCTCGCGGCCGTGACGGGTCACGCTCAGATGACGTTCGCCCAGGCGGAAATCGGCCTCCAGCCACAGCCCGGCCGGGTCGCCGGTGCGGTAGCCGGCCAGCAGATAGCGCAGAGCGCGCACCAGGCTGCTCTTGCCGGAGGCATTCGGCCCGATGATGAAATGCATGCCCGCGCCCAAGCGATCGAGCTTGAGAGCGTCGGAAAGCCCGGGCAAGGCGGTAATCTGCAGGCGCTCGAGGATCATGCGTCCGGTCTGGCCTGCTGCGCCAGCATCCGGTCGAGCAGGCGCACGCCGACATCACGCAGCTGCTCGACCACGAAGGCCTCGTCCAGCACCAGCGGCCGGGCACCATTCCAGCGGCTTTCAGCGGCCAGCCGGCCGGCGCGTTTCCAGGCGGCTTCGACCAGGCGCCGGCGCGCCGGATCATCGGCCTGTTGATCGAGCAGCAGCAGGCGCTGGGCGGCCATCCCGATCGGGTCATTGCGTTTGGCCAGCCGCTCCAGCGCCTGCTCGGGTCGGGTCGCGGCCAGCAGTCGATCGATGAACACTTGTCGATGTGAGCGACCGGCCAGGTTGCGTGTCGCGGCCTGTCGGAGTTGCTCGACCGCTGCCCCGGTCAGCCCGGTGCGCCCGGTCAGCGTCAGCCGCAGGCCGACAGCAAGCGGCGGTTGGTGGCAGCGATCCAGCTCGCGCTCGAGATCGACAATGCGCTCGAGCAGGCGATCCTCGGCCTCGCTGGCTTGTTCGATGCCGGACAGGTCCAGACTCAGGGGCTGCCAGCGCAGCGGCGCCAGCACCTGTTGGTCGACCGATTCAATGCGTCCGTTGGTGATCGTGACGCACCACGGTCCGCGTGGCCCGGTCTCGCCCGGATGCAGGGCGCTGACCGAGCCGAGGTAGCCAATCGGGTTTGGCGCTTCCAGCGCGCCAGGCTTGTGGATATGGCCCAGCAGCCAACCGTCAAGACCGGTCGACTGCAGCGCCGCGCGCGCGACCGGCGCGTAGCGCGACCCGGATGCGTCGAGATCGCAGTGCAGCAGGCCGAGGTTGACGCCGGGACCTGATTCGGGCTGGCCCCGCTCGAGCGGGCTGCCGTGCACGTGCCGGGCCGGAAACGACCAGCCGTGCAGCGACAGCGTCTCGCCGCCGGCCTCAAGCTGTTCACGCTGCCAGCGTCCGCCGGCACCGAGCAGCTGCAAACCGGGAATCGTCCGGGCCAGCCGCGGCAGCACGTCGACATCGTGGTTGCCGGCCACCGCGAACACCGCGATGCCGTGCTCCAGCAGTCTCTCGATGCCTGCGGCCAGCAGCCGCTGGGCCTCGAAAAAATCCTGATCATGATCGACCAGGTCGCCGGCCAGCGCGACCGCGTGCACGCTCTCGGCGATCGCCGTATCGACCACCCGTCGCCAGGCCGCATCCGGCCCCAAGCGACCGACCGACTCGCCCAAAACCGACGGCACGCCCGCCGGCGTGCGGCCGAGGTGCAGATCGCCAACGGCGAGGAGTTTCAACGGCATTGACCGAACACGCGCGTAAACAGCATTGCGTCATGGTAAACGCTGGTGCTGTTGTCGGCTTCCGGCGCGCCGGTTTTCTTCATGGCTTTTTTCGGGTTCCTCCTGAGGCTCCAGGAGATCGTCCTCCTGGTAACTCGGATTGTTGACCTGCCGGGTCACCCGGTGCGCCCGCAGACCAGCATTCGGCGGTGGACCGATCAGCGCCTCGGCCGCCGTTGATGAGCCCGTCAGCCAGATCGACCACTGCTCCGGGCCCAGCAAAACCGGCGCCCGGTGATGACCGATCTCGCGCAATAACGGGTTCGGCTCGGTCGTCACCAGGGTGAACGAACGGAATGCGGGACCATCGGCAGGCTGCGTCTCGTCCCACAATCCGGCCATCACCAGCATCGACGCATCGGCCGGAAATACGCGCCAGGGCTGTTTCGGCGTGCTGCGCTGATCCCACTCGTAAAACCAGGAAAACGGCACCAGGCAGCGCTGGTTCCGACGCCAGGCAGTGCGGAAGGTCGGTTTCTTGCTGACCGTAATCGAAAACGGCTCGCACGGCTCGGAGCGGCAGTTGGCGGTCGAGAACTTCGGAAGCTCGCCCTTCATCCAGCCGGGCACCAGCGGCCAGACCATGCGCACCAGTTCCCGGCGTCCATCGCCATCGGCAATCATCGTCGGCAGTCGGGTCCAGGCCACGCCATCGGCACGGCGGCTCGACGGCGCTACATTGAGCCGTCGGAAATGACCCGCTGGCGCCTCTCCGGCGATGTTCAGATAGTCGTAAACCTGCTTCCAGGAAAAGTCATGGCCGCCGCGTCCGCACATGAACGCCAGTGTACCGCGCCACTCATACTGTAACGTTCAGCGAGTCGGAAAGCGCGTAGCTGCAAGGCAGAACTCGCCGGGAATGACTCGCTCTTTCCAAGAGGCCTAACGCCGCGGATGAGCGCTATCCCGTACTTGAGCGACTTGCCGACGCTCGGAGACGATTTGATCCGCGCGACGCAAAATAGCCGCTAAACCGTTCTCCGCGATCGCTGTTGAGCGAGCGCTCATTCCTGTGCCCATCCTGCGCCGAACTTGTGCCCATTCTGTGACCATTCTGTGCCCAGAAAGTGCTTAGGTCGCGTATTTTTGACCTCGGCATGCCGGGTGCTCGGGTAGTAGTGCTTAGGTCAAATCGGCCGATCTCCGGAATCCGCGTGGGCACAATTTGGGCACAGGATGGGCACAATTTGGGCACAGAGCCGAATTGGTCAAAATTTGACCAGTCAGAAAAGTATCGTAATATATTGGTTTGGAAGGGAAATTAAGTGGTGGCTACGGGTGGACTTGAACCACCGACCTCAGCATTATGAGTGCCGCGCTCTAACCAGCTGAGCTACGTAGCCACGAGGGTAAGCCGGTAATTATTGCTGGTTCTCAGCCGAAAATCAAGGCCTGCGGAAGTCTTCGCGGGCGCGCGTGCTGGATCGGATCGGGTTCAGGGGGTGGTCTCGAAGCCGTCGGCGAACAGGTCCTCAATATTGACCAGGCAGCTGACGCCGGCCAGCGTTGGCAGCATGGCATTCAGGCTGCACTGACTGAATTGCTGTGGAGTGTCCTGTCGTAAGAACGAGTTCATGATGCCGCGAAAGGTTCCTTCCGGACATGCTGCAGGATCTTTGGGGTCGGTTACATCGTCATGCCGGGCATTAAAGTTGTGGCCGACCTCGTGGGCGAATACAAGCGAAGATGTGGTTTCAGAGGCAAGTGTCCAAACCACACCCATGCCGTCTAGTCGTCTACAGATTACGGTAGCGGTCTGGTCGGGAAACAGGTATGCGATTCCGGCGGTGCTGCCATCTCGGGGCCGACCGGTAAATAAGTGCGCCAGCCCAGAGAAAGGAATCTCGCTGCCGGCACCATTCATGAATTCGCCGAATTCGCTCAGAAGTTGATTGGCATCCGAAGCTGTCATCACGTTAGCGCTCTTTAGCGGTTCGTGGTGCCAGAGCGTGATGCCAACGCCAACTTGGTCGCTGTAGATGCCGTCGATAAAATTGATCCGCCCAAGCGTGATGGCCAGTTCGTTGCCAGGAAAGTCTTCGGTGAAGTGAGTGTCGGTCACGATCGTGATCGGCAGCGCCATCATCGCCGTGCCTTGCAGTGCGACGATTTCGCGCAGGTGGCTGGCGAAGGTGCGGTAGTCGGTTGCGGGCGCGGCTTTGCGGCGGGCGGGCGGTGGTTGCGCGCCGGGCACGGTGATGCCGCCGTGGTCGATGAATTGCTCGATGGCCAGATCGGCCATGCGGAACAGCACGGCGTCACTGGCCCGGCTGCGTTGCTCCAGGCCGAGTCGGTCGGCACGGTCGATCAGCCACAGTTCGTTGCCGTCGAACACCGCACCGCTCCAGCGCCCGTCGATCCAGTTCAGCCGTGCCCAGGAGTTTTCCAGTCCCTCGACGTTGCCGCGCAGGAAGCGCGCACCGCCGCGCGCGAGGCCGGCCCGTGCCTGACTCGGCAGACGGCCGATGAGTGCGGCATGATCTTCCAGTTGCAGGGTCCAGGTGCGCCGGCCGGCGCGAAGTTCGATTGTCTGGCGATTGGATTTCGACGGTGACTCGAGTGCGGCGATGCGGTCGAACTGGCGCACCAGCGGCGCTGTGCCCCGAGGTTCGGCCGCAAGCCCGGAGCAGACCAGAATCAGCATTGCGACCAGCGCGAACCGTCTCGTGTTGGCTGTATTCATCCGGATTTTTTATGAGCCGAAGCCGAAACGCACCCTGCGATTGCAGCGGCAGAAGGCATGCAATCGCCCCGTGCTCATCGCTCAGCCCGGCAGCGCTTCGCCGAATGCGGCCTGGTAGCGGCTGCGCAGTTCGTCATCGGCGACGGCGTAGCCCTGCGGCGCGGCATGCGCGATCTTGATCGAGCCCATCAGGCTGCCCAGCCGGGCCGCGGTTTGTGCGTTCCAGCCGTTTTCCAGTCCGAACAGAAAGCCGGCGCGGAAGGCATCGCCGCAGCCGGTCGGGTCGGCGATGCGCTCGGGTGGCACCGCCGCAATGCGCTCGGAGCCGGCGTGCGTGATCAGTTCCGAGCCTTCGCCGCCGTGCGTGATGATCAGGCCCTGGCGCAGCAGCGCCAGCGCGTCTGCGCGATCGAGCTCGGCCTTGCGACTGATCATCTCCCATTCATACGAATTGACCGTCAGCCAGTCGGCGCCGTCGATCATCGCCTTGAGCTCGTCGCCGGAAAACAGCGGCAGGCCCTGGCCGGGATCAAAAATGTGGCGGATGTCGGCGGCCTTGAATTGGGCCGAATGCTCAAGCATGGCCTGCTTGCCGTCGGGTGCGACGATGCCCCAGCTGACGCTGCCGTCGGTCGGCACCGGGTTGCGGTGGGCCAGGTTCATCGCGCCGGGATGGAAGGCGGTGATCTGGTTGTCGTCGAGATCGGTGGTGATGTAGGCCTGGGCGGTGAAAAAGGCGTTGTCGCGCAAGATGTGGCGGCGGTCGATGCCGAGGTTCTCGAGGTGGTCGGCGTAGCGGTCGAAGTCGGCACCGACCGCGGCCATCGGCCACGGCTCGCCGCCCAGCAGCTTCAGACCGTATGCGATGTTGCCGGCGGTGCCGCCGAAGTTGCGGCGCATCTCGGGCACCAGGAAGGCGACGTTGAGCATGTGGGTCTTGTCCGGCAGGATGTGATCCTTGAAGCGTTCCGGAAAGACCATGATGTTGTCGTAGGCCAGCGAGCCGCAGATCAGGGTGGACATAGCAGATGGAAACCTTGGATTGAGTGGAAGTGACGGGGCGCTATGATCAGGCGCTCAGCAGCGCCCGGGCCTGTTCGACGACCGCCTCGACCGTCAGCCCGAACTGTTCGAACAGCTGCTCGGCCGGGGCCGAAGCGCCGAAGCGGTCGATGCCGATCACGCGGCCTTCGCGGCCAACGAAGCGGTACCAGTAGTCGCTCACACCGGCCTCGACGGCGATCCGCGCGCGCACCGCATCGGGCAGCACGGCTTGCTGCCAGGCCGTGTCCTGGGCCAGGAATCGGCCGGGATTGGGCATCGAGACCACGCGCGCGGCGATGCCATCGTCGGCCAATCGGGCGGCGGCCTGCATCGCCAGTTCGACTTCCGAGCCGGTGGCAATCAGGATCAGCTGCGGGTTCGGGTCGGCCTCGTGCAACACGTAGCCGCCGCGCGCGATCGCGCCCAACTGCTCCGCATCGCGCGCCTGATGGACCAGGCCCTGGCGGGTCAGCACCAGCGTGCTGGGTCCGTCGCGGCGCAGCAGCGACTGCTGCCAGGCGACCGCGGTTTCGGCCTTGTCGGCCGGTCGCCAGACCTCGAGGTTCGGGATCATGCGCAGGCTTGCGACGTGCTCGATCGGCTGGTGGGTCGGGCCGTCTTCGCCCAGCCCGATCGAGTCGTGTGTGTAGACATGAATCGCGCCGGTCGGGATCAGCGCCGACATGCGCACGGCGTTGCGGGCGTAATCGGAGAACACCAGGAAGGTGCCGGTGTACGGGATGAAGCCGCCGTGCAGGGCGATGCCGTTGGCGATCGCGGTCATGCCGAACTCGCGCACGCCGTAATAGATGTAATTGCCGCGCGCCGCATCATCGAGGATGTCGACGCTGCCCGACCAGTCGGTGTTGTTCGATCCGGTCAGATCCGCCGAGCCGCCGATCAGCTCGGGCAGCAGCGGGCCGAACTGCTCCAGACTGGCGCCGGAGGCCTTGCGCGTAGCGACCTTGCTTGCATCGGCCTGCATTGCGTCGACGATTTCTGCGGCGCGATCGGCGAAGCCATCGGGCAGTCGGCCGGCCAGCCGGCGCTCAAATTCCAAGGCGTCGTCAGGAAAGCGCTCGCGATACTGATTCAGCGTTTCCAGCCATTCGTTCTCGAAGCGCTGGCCGCGTTCGCGCGCATCCCAGCCGGCGCGAATGTCGTCGGGAATTTCGAACGGCGCATGCGGCCAGCCGAGTTCGCGCCGGGCCGCGGCGATTTCCTTGTCGCCCAGCGGTGCGCCGTGGGTGGCCGCGGTGCCCTGCTTGTTGGGTGCACCGAAGCCGATCACGGTCTTGCAGCAGATCAGGGTCGGGCGCTCGCGGTCGCTGCGTGCGCGCTCGATCGCGGCGCGAATGGATTCCGGATCATGGCCGTCGACATCGGCAATCACCTGCCAGCCATAGGCGGCGAAGCGCTTCGGGGTGTCGTCGGAGAACCAGCCGGCGGTCTCGCCATCGATCGAGATGCCGTTGTCGTCGTAGAACACCACCAGCTTGCCGAGCTGCCAGGTGCCGGCCAATGAGCAGACCTCGTGCGAAATGCCTTCCATCAGGCAGCCGTCGCCGGCGAACACCCAGGTCCAGTGGTCGACCAGATCCAGCCCGTCGCGGTTGAAGCGCGCGGCCAGCAGTTTCTCGGCCAGCGCCATGCCGACCGCGTTGGCCAGTCCCTGGCCGAGCGGCCCGGTGGTGGTCTCCACGCCCGGCGCCTCGCCATATTCGGGGTGGCCTGGCGTTGGCGCATGCAACTGGCGGAAATTCTTCAGATCGTCCAGCGAAAGGTCATAGCCGCTCAGGTGCAGCAGCGAATACAGCAGCATCGAGCCGTGGCCATTGGAGACCACGAAGCGGTCGCGGTCGGGCCAGCCGGGGTGGACGGGGTTGTGGCGATGAAAGTCGTTGAACAACACCTCGGCGATGTCGGCCATGCCCATCGGCATGCCGGGGTGGCCGGAATTGGCGCGTTGTACGGCGTCCATGGCAAGGGCGCGGATGGCGTTGGCGAGCGAGCGGCGTTGGGTCATGGCGGGTGACGGCGCGGTAGCGACGGGCAGCGGTTGGCGCGCTAGTGTAGCGCAACAGGACTTGCTCTCCGGCATGGTTTCAGGCTAGAATTGAAGGGATTTGCCGACTCTTCCAAGGTTGGCCGATCAAAATTCACACGCGTTCCGTCACGTGCGGCGGGGTTGCCCGAAAGGCCGATGGTCTTCGGGTCGCTGCATGGGGAAACGCGGACGACCCAAACCATGGCCGGATGATTCCGGCCCCGTGCCAAGGAGCGCTTTACATGCCTGATTTAACGATGCGCCAGATGCTGGAAGCCGGCGTGCATTTCGGTCACCAGACCCGCTACTGGAACCCGAAGATGGAACCCTACATCTTCGGCGCCCGCGGCAAGATTCACATCATCAACCTCGAACGTACCCTGCCGCTGTTCAAGGAAGCGCTGGATTTCCTCAGCCGCATGGCCAGCAAGCGCGGCACCGTGATGTTTGTCGGGACCAAGCGTGCGGCCAGCCAGGCGATCGCCGAAGAAGCCGCGCGCTGCGGCATGCCCTACGTGTCGCACCGTTGGCTGGGCGGCATGTTGACCAATTTCCGCACCATCCGTCAGTCCATTGCTCGCCTCAAGGAGCTCGAAGCGATGGAAACCGATGGCTCGTTCGAGCGCCTGGTCAAGAAGGAAGTGCTGCAGTTGACGCGTGAGCGCGATCGGCTGGAGCAGTCGCTGGGCGGCATCAAGAACATGAATTCGCTGCCCGATGCGATGTTCGTGATTGATATCGGCCACGAGGATATCGCCGTGGCCGAGGCGCGCAAGCTCGGCATTCCGGTGGTGGCGGTGGTCGATACCAACCACAACCCGGAAAACATCGATTACGTCGTCCCCGGCAACGACGATGCAATTCGCTCGGTGCGTCTGTACGCGCAGATGGCCGCCGACGCGATTCTCGAGGGCAAGGCCTCGGTGCCGCAGGTGCAGGGCAATGCCGACGAGTTCGTCGAGCTCGATGCCGAGGGCAACCCGATCGAATCCGAAGCGGCCACGCGCAAGACTGCGAAGAAGAAAGCATCCAAGAAGGTTGCCCGGAAAGCCGCCAGCAAGCCGGCGGCGGCCAAGGCAGATGATGCTGCGGCGGAGACTGCGCCGAATGCAGTGCCCGCGCCGGCCGAGGCTGCCCCCGGGCCGGAAGCCACCGTCGAGGCCGAAGCGCCTGCCGAACCCAAGCCTGCTGCCGGCCCCGAATCCGACAGCGCATCAGACAGCAAGGAATCGTCATGAGCATTTCAGCATCCCAGGTCAAGGAACTCCGCGAGCGCACCGGCGCCGGCATGATGGAGTGCAAGAAGGCGCTGGTCGAAACCGGCGGTGATCTCGATGCCGCGATCGAGCATCTGCGCAAGTCGGGTCTGGCCAAGGCCGACAAGAAGGCCGGTCGGGTCGCGGCCGAAGGGGCGATCGTCGAGGCCGAAAACGGTGATGCGGCGGTGCTGGTCGAGATCAACTGCGAGACTGACTTCGTGGCCAAGGACGACAGCTTCCGTGCCTTCGCCGCGCGCGTGGCCGATCTGGCGCTGATGGCCGATTCGGTCGAGGCACTGAATCAGGCCGAATTCGCGCCGGGTGAGTCGGTCGAGCACAAGCGCCAGCAGCTGGTCGCCACACTGGGTGAGAACATCCAGGTGCGTCGCTTCGAGAAACTCGGTGCCGACCATGGTGTGATCGCCAGCTACATTCACGGCGGCCGGATCGGCGTGCTGGTGGCGCTGGACGGCGGCGATGTCGACCTGGCGCGTGACCTGGCCATGCACGTGGCGGCACTGAACCCGCAATACCTCGATGCCGATGCCGTGCCCGGCGACGTGCTGGAAAAGGAAAAGGAAATCCTGCGCGCGCAGGCGCTGGACTCGGGCAAGCCACCGGAAATCGTCGAGAAGATGATCGCCGGTCGCTTGAACAAGCACCTGGCCGAGATTACGCTGGTTGGCCAGCCATTCGTCAAGGATTCCGATCAGACCGTGGCCAAGCTGCTCAAGGCTCGTTCGGCGACCGTCAAGGCGTTCGTTCGGCTGGAGGTCGGTGAAGGCATTGAAAAGGAAGAATCCGACTTCGCCGCCGAAGTAATGCAGCAGGCGCGCGGCGGCTGAGCGTTTCGGACTGGAGCCTGCCATGAACGCGCCCGGCTATCGCCGCATTCTGCTCAAGCTCAGCGGCGAGGCTTTGCTGGGTCGGGCCGACTACGGCATCGACCCGGATGTCAGCAGCCGGATCGCGCGCGAAGTTGCGGCGGTGGTGGATTCGGGCATCGAAGTCGGTATCGTCATCGGCGGCGGCAACATTTTCCGTGGTGCCGGCCTGGCTTCGGCCGGCATGGATCGCATCACCGGCGATCACATGGGCATGCTGGCCACGGTGATGAACGCGCTGGCCTTGCAGGATGCGCTCGAGCGCGCTGGCGTGACCACGCGCGTGATGTCGGCGATTTCAGTGCGTGAGGTGTGCGAGGACTACATCCGACGGCGCGCGATCCGGCACCTTGAAAAGGGCCGGGTGGTGGTGTTTGCTGCCGGTACCGGCAACCCGTTTTTCACCACCGATACGGCCGCCAGCCTGCGTGCGATCGAGATCGGCGCGGATCTGATGATCAAGGCCACCAAGGTCGATGGTGTTTACACTGCCGACCCGGCCATCGATCCGGAAGCCCGTCGCTACGACCGGGTCAGCTACGATGAGGTCATCGAGCACAAGCTGCGCGTGATGGATGCCAATGCCATGGTGCTGTGCCGGGATCAGGCCATGCCGATTCGCGTCATCGGCCTGGATGGCGAGGGCAATCTGGCGCGCTTGATGGCCGGCGAGGACATCGGCACGCTGGTCTGCTGATCCGTCCGGCATCGTCGGGCTGCGCTAGACTTGTGTGCGGTCCGTGCCACCATTCCGGTCAACCAAACAGGGGCGAAGCTCATGCTCGCAGATATTCGCAAGGACGCCAGGGAGCGGATGGACAAGTCGCTCGAGGCGTTGAAAATCGAACTGGCCAAGATTCGCACCGGCCGTGCCCACCCCAGCTTGCTCGAGCACGTGCAGGTCGAATACTATGGCTCGCTGGTGCCGATCAGTCAGGCTGCCAACGTTGCCGTGGAGGACTCGCGCACCCTGAGTGTTACGGCCTGGGACAAATCCATGATCGGCAAGATCGAGAAGGCCATCCTGACCTCGGACCTGGGCCTGAACCCATCCTCGGCCGGCACCGTGATCCGCGTGCCGCTGCCGGCGTTGACCGAAGAGCGCAGGGCCGACCTGACCAAGGTCGTTCACCACGAGGGCGAACAGGCCAAGGTCGCGGTGCGCAACATCCGTCGCGACGCCAACCACCATCTCAAGCAGTTGCAGAAGGACAAGGAAATCACCGAGGACGACCTTCGGCGCGGTGAGACCGAGATCCAGCAACTCACCGACAGTCACTGCGAGACGATCGACGAGATGATCGCGGCCAAGGAAAAAGAGTTGATGGAGGTCTAAGGGCATGCAGCCCGGATCGTTGCCGTGTCACCTGGCCATCATCATGGATGGCAATGGCCGCTGGGCCCGGCGGCGCGGCAAGCCGCGCACCTACGGTCACCAGGCCGGCACCGAGGCGGCCCGCAAGATCGTTCGAGCGGTGGCCGAGCGCGGCATACGAACGCTGACCGTCTATGCTTTTTCCAGCGAGAACTGGTCGCGGCCGCGCACCGAGGTCAACCGGCTGATGAGCCTGTTTCGGCGCGCGCTGGACCGCGAGATCGATGATCTGCATGCCAACGGCGTGCGCCTGAACTTCATCGGCAACCGCCAAACGTTTCCGAAGCGGCTGCAGGCCGGCATGAATCGGGCCGAGCTGATCACGCGCGACAACGATCGCCTGGTGCTCAATATCGCCGCCAGTTACGGTGCCCGCGATGAGCTGGTGCAGGCCGCACGTGCGCTGGCGCGCGAGGCGGCTGCCGGTCGGCTCGATCCGGATGCGATCGACGAGGACATGCTTGATGACCGCACCGCGCTGGCCGGACAGCCGCCGCCCGATCTGCTGATCCGCACCGGCGGCGAGAAGCGCCTGTCCAATTACCTGCTGTGGCATCTGGCGTACACCGAGCTGGTGTTCAGCGATGTGTTATGGCCCGATTTCACCGAGCAGCACCTTGACCAGGCACTGGCCGACTTCGCGTCGCGCGAACGCCGCTATGGCGGCGTGCCTTATTCGGGCGAGCCACTCCTGCGTCATGCTTGAACTGCGCATCATCACCTCGGTGGTGCTTGCGCTCGTGGTCGGTTCGGCCCTGCTGTTGCTGCCCCCGATTTGGCTGACGCCGGTGCTTGCGCTGCTGCTGCTGGGTGTTGGCGGCTGGGAAGCCGCCGGTCTGGCCGGTCTGGCCGGCACGCCGGCGCGACTGGCCTGGTGTGCGCTGCTGGGTGTGCTCGCGGCCGCGGCGATCGCCCTGCTGCACCAGCAAGCCGTCGAGCCGTGGTTGCTTGCCTTCGCGGCCGCGCTGTGGCTGGTCTGGCCGATGTGGCTGGCGCGCCCGGTCTGGGGCTTCGCGGCCGCCCGGTCGGGGCGGGTCGAGCCGCTCAAGCTGCTGCTGCAGGCGCTGATCCTGATCGGTGCCGTACTGGCGATTGCCTGGCTGCACGTGCAGTCGCCGTGGTGGGTCATCTGGCTGCTGTTGGTGGTCGCCGGAGCCGATGTCGGCGCCTACTTTTCGGGCATGGCGATTGGTGGTGCCAAGCTTGCGCCTTCGATCTCGCCGGGCAAGACCTGGGCCGGTGTGTTCGGCGGGCTGCTGATTAGTGCGCTGGTCGCGATGCTGGCCGCGCGCGTCCTGCCGGAGGTGGCGCTGGCCCTGCTGCCGGCGGCCGTGCTGGCGTTGATTCTCGCGCCGCTGTCGGTGTGTGGTGACCTGCTGTTCAGCCTGCTCAAGCGCCAGCGCGGGCTCAAGGATACCTCGGCGCTGCTGCCCGGCCACGGTGGCCTGCTGGACCGCATCGACGGCCTGGTTGCGGCCGCCCCGTTTTGTGCGCTGGCGGTCTGGTGGCTGGGACAGTGAACGTCGTCGGCGTACTCGTGTCTGATCCCTTCTCGTCAACACGGGTCGTGCGCTAATGGAATTTCTGGGTTCGGTGTTCTGGCTGGTGGTGGCCCTGGGTCTGCTGGTGACCTTTCATGAGTTCGGTCACTACTGGGTGGCGCGGCGGGCCGGGGTCAAGGTGTTGCGCTTCTCGGTGGGTTTTGGCCGGCCCTTGTGGCGACGGCGTGCCGACAACGGTGTCGAATTCGTGATCGCAGCGATCCCGCTCGGCGGCTACGTCAAGATGCTCGACGAGCGCGAGGCTCCGGTGGACGATCCGGCCGAACGCGCGCAGGCGTTCAACAACCAGTCGCTGTCGGCACGTGCGGCGATCGTGGTGGCCGGTCCGCTGTTCAATCTGATTTTCGCGGTCGCGGCGTTCTGGCTGATGTTCATGGTTGGCGTGCCCGAGACGCGGCCGGTGCTGGGCCCCACCGAAGGCCTGGCGGCCGAAGCCGGGCTGCGCGAGGGCGACCGCCTGGTTGCAGTCGACGGCCGTTCGGTCGACAGCTGGACGCATGCGGTGCTGGCACTGATTCCGCCGGCGCTGGATCGCCGCGCAGTCGCGGTCCGGGCCGAGACCGAATTCGGCGGCACGCGCGAGGCGATGCTGGCGCTGGACCGCCTGGGTAACGAATTTCGCGAAGAACGCGTGCTCGAGGCGCTGGGCCTGTCGCCGTGGCGCCCCGATCTGCCGGCAGTGATCGGTCGTGTCGCGCCCGACACGCCGGCCGAGCGCGCCGGCTTGCGCAGCGGTGATCGCGTGATTGCGATCGACGAGCGCTCGATTGCGAGCTGGAACGACCTGGTCCAGGCCATTCCCGAAGCCGCTGGTGACGGCCGCCTGACGGTCGCGATCGAGCGTGACGGGACGGCACAGTCGGTCGTGATTCGGCCCGAGCCGATCGACGGCCGGCCGGTGATCGGGGTGTCTCCGGTCGAGCCGGGCGAAGAACTGCGGGCGCAGATGGAGCGCGCGTTCACCGTGGTGCGGCACGGCCCGGTCACCGCCATGACCGAGGCCGTGGGCGAGACCTGGCGCCTGACCGGTGCCACACTCGGCATGCTCGGGCGCATGGTGACCGGTTCGGCATCGCTGAGCAACCTGTCCGGACCGATTACAATCGCGCAGATGGCGCAGGATTCGGCCCGGCTGGGTGTGTCGAGATTTCTGTTCTTTCTCGGCCTGATCAGCCTGTCGCTGGCCATCATCAACCTGCTGCCGATTCCGATTCTGGACGGCGGCCACCTGGTCTACCTGCTGATCGAGTGGGTCAAGGGCAGCCCACTGTCCGATCGCGGTCTGGCGATCGGACAGAGCCTGGGCCTGGTGATGGTGCTGACGCTGATGAGCATTGCACTGTTTAACGATTTTCTCCGGCTGGCGCAATAGACTGGCGCGATGA
Source organism: Wenzhouxiangellaceae bacterium (assembly GCA_032251355.1). Lineage (GTDB taxonomy): Bacteria > Pseudomonadota > Gammaproteobacteria > Xanthomonadales > Wenzhouxiangellaceae. The sequence continues at coordinate 27,936 of JAVVDV010000002.1, read as the reverse complement.
CCGAAGACCTGGCAACCACGCGAAGGAACCGGATGAGAACTGTACTGCTCGCGCTGCTGCTGATTGCCGCTCCGCTGGCGATGGCACAGGACTTCACCGTGCGCGAGATTCGCGTCGATGGCCTGCAGCGTATTTCCGAGGGCACGGTGTTCAGCTTTCTGCCGATCGACGTCGGCCAGCGGCTCAACCCCTCGCTGGTTCGCGTGGCGATCCGCGATCTGTACCGCAGCGGCTTCTTCGAGCACATCGAAATCGGACGCGAGGGTGAAATCCTCGTTGTGCGAGTCGAAGAGCGACCGGCAATATCCTCGGTCGAGCTGGACGGCAACAAGAAGATTCCCGAAGACGCGCTATTCCCCGCGCTGGCCGAGATTGGTATTGCACAGGGTGAGGTTTTCGACCAGCTGGCGATCGACCGGATCCAGCAGGAGCTGGTGCGTGAGTACTTCAGCCAGGGTCATTACGCGGTTGAAGTCACGCCCGAAGTCACCGAGCTGGACCGCAACCGCGTCAGCATCGTCATCCGCATCGAGGAAGGCAAACAGGCACGGATCCGCCACATCAACATCGTCGGCAACGAGACCTTCAGCGAAAAGGAACTGCGCGACGATTTCGAATCCGATACCAGCAATGGCCTGTTTTTCTGGCGCGGGCGCACCAACTACACACGCGAGAAGCTGTCCGGCGACCTCGAACGACTGCGCGCCTACTACCTCGATCGCGGCTACATGGATTTCGCGATCGAGTCCACCCAGGTTTCGATCAGCCCCGACAAGCAGAACATCTACGTCACCGCCAATCTGCGCGAGGGCGAGGTGTTCACGGTCTCCGACGTGCAGCTGACCGGTGATCTGGTATTGCGCGAGGAAACGCTGCGGGCTTTCGTTCAGGTCCAGCCCGGGCAGGTGTTCTCGCGCCGCCGCGTCGAGGGCACAGTCGAGGCGATTACCGCGGTGCTGGCCAACTTCGGCTATGCGTTTGCCAATGTCAACCCGGTGCCGCGCATCAATCGCGAGGACAACACCGCCACGATCACCTTCTTCGTCGAGCCGGGCAAGCGCGTCTACGTGCGCCGGGTCGAATTTCAGGGCAATACCAAGACCAAGGACGAGGTGCTCCGGCGTGAAATGCGCCAGTTCGAGGGCTCCTGGTTCTCGCAGGCCGCGGTCGATCGTTCCCGTCTGCGCCTGCAGCGCATCGGCTATTTCGAGAACGTCAACATCGAAACGCCGGCGGTCGAAGGCACCGAGGACCAGATCGACATCATCGTCAGCGTCGAGGAGCGCTCGACCGGCAGCTTCCAGATCGGGCTGGGTTTCTCGCAGCTGCAGGGCTTGATCGCGTCGATCTCGGTGCAGCAGGAAAACTTCCTGGGTTCCGGTCGCACCATCGGCCTGGGCATCAGTCGCAGTTCGATCTCCAGTAGCGTCAATATCAGCTATACCAACCCCTACTTCACCGATGACGGCGTGTCGCTGAGCTACTTCGCCAGCTACTCCGAGTTCAACCAGGGCCGCGCCAACATTTCCGCGTTCTCGACCAGCTCGGTCGCGCTCGGTGCCAACGTTGGCTTCCCGGTGACCGAAATCGACTTCGTTCGTGTCGGCGCCAGTGTGCGGCGGCAGGACATCAATATCGGTCAGCTGGTCGCGGTGCCGATCGACCCGGATGATCCCGACAGCGGGACCGAACTGCAGTTCGCCGTCACCCGGCCGCTGGCGATTACGCTCGATACCAACGGCAATGGCCTGCTGAGCTCGAATGAGCGCCAGATCGATTCGCTGTTTGCCAATGCAAGCTGGTCGCGCGACACCCGCAATCACTTCCTGACGCCGACCCGCGGCTCGTCGAACCAGCTGTTCCTGAACCTGGCACTACCGGGTTCGACGCGCGAGTACTACACCGCGTCCTACCGCGGCCGCAAGTTCTTCCCGCTCGGTGGCCGGTTCGCGTTCGTGTTGCGCGCTGATGTTTCCTATGGCGATACCTACGACGGCGATGACCCGATCGATCGCAATCCGGTCGAGCCGCAGCGCCTGGCCGGCAATTGTCAGGTCGACGAAATTGTAACCTTCGACCGCGGCTTGCCGTTCTGGGAGCACTTCTTCGCCGGCGGGGTTTCGGACGTGCGCGGCTTCGATGACAATACGCTTGGGCCGAAGGACCAGTTCTGTCGTTCGGTCGGGGGTGATTTCAAGACCACCGGCGGTGTCGAGATCGCTTTCCCGCTGCCGTTCGTGCAGGCCTCAGGCACGCGTATGGCCTGGTTCGTCGACGCCGGTAACGTGTTCAGGGATGTTTCCAGCTGGGACGAGAAGCTGATCCGCGCCTCGACCGGTCTGTCACTGACCTGGCAGGCGCCGGTCGGGCCGATCATCCTCAACCTCTCGACCCCGCTGCGCGAGCGCGAGGGCGACGAGACCAAGTTCCTGCAGTTCTCGTTCGGTACCCAGTTCTGAGGAATGCTCCGGTCGGGTTGCCGCGGCAGGTCACAGCCTGCGGCAAGGGCTGGATTGATGCCGCGTTCGAGCCTATACTGTCGGAGATTTTACGTCGGTAGATTGCAATGCGCGCGCTGTTGTTGATTTCCATGCTGCTGGTTTCCGGGGTGCTCACGGCCCAGGAAACGCGCATCGGTTATGTCGACATGAAGCGACTGCTCGACAATGCGCCGCAGGTGATCGAGGGCCGGGTCACGCTGGATATGGAGTTCCGGCCGGTCAATGACCAGCTGATGTCCGACGAGGCGCGCCTGCTGGATCTGGAACAGGAGCTGGCCGCGTCCTCGGGCCTGAGCCGAGAGCAGGTTGCCGCGTTGCAGCGCGAGATCCGCAATCTTGACCGCTCGATCGAGCGTCGTCGCGAGGATCTGGCCGAAGAACTGAACTATCGCCGCAACCAGCAGATCAAGGAACTGGGCAAGGAGATCGAGCTGGCCGTGCAGACCGTGGCGCGGCGCGAGGGCTTCGACCTGGTGCTGTCCAGTCCGGTGGCGTTCGCCTCTGATCGCATCGACATTACCGCTCAGGTGCTCGAGTTCCTCGAGACCGATTTCCGCCTGCGGGATCCCGACGCGCGCTAATGGCGTTGGCCCCGGTGCGTGCAGATTCAGGCGTTTCGCTGGCACAACTGGCCGAGCAGGCCTCGCTGCTGTTGCACGGCGATCCTGAGCTGATCATTACCGGTGCCGCACCGTTGGATCGAGCCGGGTCGGGCGAGTTGTCATTTCTGGCCAACCCGGCCTATCGGGCCCGGCTTGGCGACAGCCGCGCCGCTGCCGTGGTGGTTGCTGCCGCCGATCTGCCGCGCTGTCGAGGTGCGGCACTGGTGGCCGACGATCCCTACGTCGGCTGGGCGCGTGCGCTGGATGTTCTGTATCCGCGGGTGGCGCCGAAGCCCGGTGTGCACGCCACGGCGGTCATCGAGGCGGGTGCCCGGGTGGCCGAATCGGCCGTGATCGGCGCGCTGTGTCACATCGCTGCCGGTGCCGTGATTGGCGAGCGCGCCGTGATCGGACCCGGTTCGTTCATCGGTACCGATGCCGAGATCGGAGCCGACTGCCGACTGGTCGGGCGCGTCTGGGTCGGCGAGCGTTGCCGGCTGGGCCGGCGCGTGTGCGCGCACCCCGGGGTGGTGATCGGTGCCGACGGCTTCGGTATTGCGATGGACGACGGCCGCTGGCGCAACGTCCGCCAGCTGGGCCGAGTCGTGATCGGCGATGACTGCGAGATCGGCGCCAACACCACGATCGATCGCGGTGCGCTGGGCGACACCGTGCTCGGCGTGGATGTGCGCATCGACAACCAGGTCCAGATCGCGCACAACGTCACGATCGGCGACCACAGCGCGATCGCCGGCTGCGTCGGCATCGCCGGTTCGACCGCCATCGGCCGCTACTGCATGATCGCCGGTGCCTCGGGCATCGCCGGTCATCTGCGAATCTGCGATCATGTGCAGATCACGGCGATGAGCACGGTGCTGGATTCCATCGACCGGCCCGGTGCCTACGGTTCGGGCATCCCGGCCCGACCGCAGCGCAGCTGGCAACGCCTGCTGGTGCGGTTGGGCCAGCTCGAGCAGCTGTTTCGCCGGTCACGCCCGAACAAGGACAGGTCATGAGTGACGCGCCCCACGTCGATATCGAACACATCATGCGGCTGCTGCCGCATCGTTACCCGTTTCTGCTGGTCGACCGGGTGCTGGACTACCGGCTGGAAGATCCGCCCGAGATCCATGCGCTGAAGAACGTCAGCATCAACGAGCCGTTCTTCAATGGTCATTTTCCGGGTCACCCGGTAATGCCCGGCGTGCTGATCCTCGAGGCCATGGCGCAGGCCGCCGGTTGCCTGGCGCACCTGGCGCGCGAGGCCGAGCAGGCCGCCGAGCAACTGTTCTACCTGGTCAAGATCGACAACGCACGTTTTACCCGCACGGTGGTGCCGGGCGATCAGTTGCACTTCCATGTGCGCCAGAAGCGGATGGTGCGCGGTATGGGCCAGTACGCGGCCGAGACCCACGTTGACGGGGTTCGCGTGTCGAGCTGCGAGTTGTTGTGTGCGGCCCGCCCCGGGCCGGCATGATTCATCCGACGGCAGTCATTGCCGAAGGCGCACGGCTGGCCGACGACGTCGAAATCGGTCCCTACGCGATTATCGGTGAGCAGGTTGAGCTGGCCGCCGGTTGCCGGATCGGGTCGCATGCGGTCCTGACCGGACGCACGACCATCGGCGCGGGCACGCGCATCTTCCAGTTCGCATCGATCGGCGAGGAGCCGCAGGACAAGAAGTACGCCGGCGAGGATTCCGCGCTGGTGATCGGCGCGCGCAACACCATTCGCGAGTATGTCACGATCAACCGCGGCACCGCCGACGGCGGCGGCACCACCCGGCTCGGCGACGACAACTGGATCATGGCCTACAGCCATATCGCGCACGATTGCCGGATCGGTTCGCACTGCGTGTTCGCCAACGGCACCACGCTGGCCGGTCATGTTTCGGTCGGCGATCACGTGATCTTCGCCGGGTTCTCCGGCGCGCACCAGTTCTGCATCATCGGCGACCACGCCTTTCTCGGGATGTACGCCGGTGTGCCGCAGGACGTTCCGGCCTACGTGATGATTTCGGGCCGGCCGCCGCGGCCGCGCGGCATCAACACCGAGGGCTTGAAACGCCGCGGCTTCTCGTCGGGCGCGATCCGCAACATCCGCGAGGCCTACCGCCTGGTGTACCGCAAGGGTCTGCCGCTGGACGAGGCGCTGGCCGAACTGCGCGAACGGCTGCCCGACCAGCCGGAACTCGAACCCTTGCTGTCGAGCATCGCGGCCGGGACGCGCGGCCTGCTGCGGTGAGGCTGGCGCTCGCGGCCGGCGAGCATTCCGGCGATCGGCTGGCCGCGGCTGTGTTGCGCGCGATGGTCATCGAACAGCCGGAGTTGGAGACTTTCGGGCTGGTCGGTCCGGCGCTGCGGGCGGCCGGGGCCGAGGCCCTGGCCGATCTCGATCAACTCAACGTCATGGGACTTGCCGAGGTGGTCCGGCATGTGCCCAGACTGGCGCGGCTGCGACGAGGACTGGCCGCCGACATCATCGCCCGCAAGCCGGCGCTGTTTGCAGGCTTCGATGCGCCGGATTTCAATCTCGGTCTGGCGCGAAGGCTGCGGCGCGACGGTATTGTTACCGCACAGGTGGTCGCCCCGTCGGTGTGGGCCTGGCGGCGTTACCGCATCCGGCGCATAGCCGCCTCGCTGGATCTTTTGCTGACGCTGTTTCCGTTCGAGCCGGAGCTGTTTGCCGGTACCGGTCTGGATGCACGCTTCATCGGCCATCCGCTGGCCGACGAGATGCCGCTGGAACCCGACCGTATCGCCGCGCGCGGGGCCTTGGGGCTGGATGCGGCGCGCCCTGTGATTGCCTTGCTGCCGGGCAGTCGGCCCGGCGAACTCGCGCGCCACGCGCGGTTGCTGGTCGAAACCGTTCGCCAGCTGCAAGCGACCGCAGCCATCCAGCCGTGTCTGCTGCTGGCCGCCGAGGCCGACCGCGCGCGCTTTGTCGCCGCGGCCGGGTGCGATCCGGTCGATGCCGGGATTGCGGTGTACGTCGAGCGCACCCGCACCGGCCTGATTGCGGCCGACGTTGCCCTGGCCGCATCCGGCACGGTCACGCTGGAAGCGCTGCTGGCGCGCACGCCGATGGTGGTGTTCTACCGCCTGGCCGCGACCAGTTATCGGCTGGCGCGCGCGCTGCGGCTGGTCAAGAGCCGCTGGATCAGCCTGCCCAACGTGCTTGCCGATACCGAGCTGGTGCCCGAGCGCATCCAGCAAGCGGCGACACCCGAGCGGCTGGCGGCCGATGCACTGGCCTGGTTGGATGATTCCGGTCGACGCGGAAAATTCGAAGAGCAGGCCGAGGCGATCCACCGACAGCTGGCCTGCAATGCCGCAGGGCAAGCGGCGCAGGCCTTGCTGGAACGGGCGCGGCTGCGATGATCGTGGCCGGGGTCGACGAGGCCGGACGCGGACCGCTGGCCGGACCGGTCGTGGCCGCGGCCGTGGTGCTGGACCCGGGCCGCCCGATCGACGGCCTGGATGATTCGAAGAAGCTATCGCCCAAGCGCCGCGAACAGCTGGCCGAGGCAATCCGGGCGCGCGCCCGGGCCTGGGCCATCGGCGTGAGTCAGGTGGCCGAGATCGATCGCATCAACATCCTGCAGGCGACCTTTACGGCCATGCAGCGCGCGGTTGTCGGGCTTGGGCTGGCCCCCGACGAGGTGCGGGTGGACGGCAACCGCGCGCCGGATTTCGGGGGCTTGCGCACGATCGCGCTGGTGGGTGGGGATGGCAGCGATCCGGCGATCGCCGCGGCCAGCATCCTGGCCAAGGTGCAGCGCGATCAGTGGATGGTTGAACTTGACGCGCGCTTCCCGGGCTATGGCTTTGCCCGCCACAAGGGCTATGGCACGCGCATCCACCTCGATGCTTTGCAGCGCCTGGGGCCGTGCGCCGAACATCGGCAGAGCTTCGCGCCGGTGCGCCAGTTGCGGTTGCTGTAGCGGTCAGCCGGTACGGAAATCGACCGGCAGGGTTTCGGGTGTGATCGGCTCGACTTCGACCGCATCGACCCGGGCACGATCGGGCCCGTGCTGCAGCCAGGTGTGTAATTCATCCAGTGCCGCGGCCGCGCCGCAGGCCAGCACCTCGACCCGGCCATCGGCGAGGTTGATGGCGTGGCCGGTCAGGCCCAGCCGCTCGGCCTGCTCGCGGGTGGTGGCGCGGAAGAACACGCCCTGGACCTTGCCCGAAACAACAAAGCGGCGGCACGCGCTCATTCGCTCAGCGTCTGATCGACCCGCGCCATGATGGTTTCGCTGGTCAGCGGGCCAATCCAGGTCTCGACCAGCCGGCCTTCGGGATCGACCAGGAACGAGGTCGGCAGCGCGCGCGGCGCGCCCAGCGCTTCCGGCGGTGCATAGACATCGACCAGCAGGATCGGATAGCTGGCGGGGTAGTCGACCAGGAATTCCTCGAACGTGGCCACGTCGGTGTCTTCGAACGCCAGCCCGAGCACGGTGATGTCGTCGCGTGCATCGTGCATCTGGCTGAAGTCGGGAATCTCCTTGCGGCACGGCGCGCACCAGGTCGCCCAGTAATTAACCAGCACCCACTGCCCGCGCCAGTCGCTCAACGCGACCGTCTCCCCGCTGAGCATCGGCAGCGAGAAATCGATAATCGGCGCGGATTCCGCGCGGACAGTATTCGCGGTAATTGTTGCAAGAAGCGCAACGATGGCTGCAAGTTGACGGATATTCAAGACGATTCTCCAGTTTTTTCCGGCCGCAATTCCAGCTCGACCAATGATTTCAGCGACCGTTGAAGGACGGGACCGGCCTGCTGCTCGATCTGCTGCATCGCGGCGATCAGGTGTTCGTCCAGCGCGTCGTGGGACGGCAGTGTATCGCTTTCGCACAGCGGCAGCACCAGCGGCATGCTGCGGTACAGGTCGGCCAGCGTGACCTCGTCGAGGTCGGCGCACAGGAACCAGCTGCCGCGTTCGTCGCGCTGCAACAGGCCGGCGCGATCCAGCCGATCCAGCAACCATTGCAACTCGGCATCGGTGGCGGCCGATTCCAGTTCCAGCAGTGCTTCGGATGAGCAGCCGCGTCCCTCGCGCTGGGCATGTCGCAGGTGGCCGATCAGCCGCAGCGCCAGCAGCAGGTGGTGGCGACGGTTCCAGCGCCAGTCGGCGCGCCGGTAATTGAAAGTGGTCAGGGCCGCCGAGACGCTGGCACCAAGCAGGATCACGACCCATGAGACGTAAATCCAGACCAGAAAGATCGGGATCGCGGCGAGCGCGCCGTAGAGTTTCTGGTAGGTCGGGAAGTGGGCGACGTAGAGTACGAAACCGCGCTTGGAGACCTCGAAGGCCAGCGCCGAGAAGGCGGCGCCTGCCAGCGCATGGTGCCAGCGCACGTGGCGATTGGGCACGATCACGAAGATCAGCGTGAACGCCAGCATTGCGACCCCGAACGGTGTGGCGACGAGGATCAGCGACTGCAGCGGGCCGCGCACCAGTTCCGGCGCAAGCAGCGGCAGCGCGGCCAGGTAGGAGGTCAGGCCCAGGCTGCCGCCAAGCAGCAGCGGCCCCAGCGTCAGCACCGCCCAGTAGACGGTCAGGCGGTTGGCCGGTCGGCGCGGTCGGTCGACGCGCCAGATGCGGTTGAGCGATTTCTCGATCGTGGCCATCAGAATCACCGCCGTGACCACCAGAAACAGCGTGCCGGTGCCGGTCAGCCCGGCCGAGCGGGCGATGAACTGGTCGAGGTACTCACGGATCACGTCGCCGGCGGCCGGCACGAAGTTCGAGAAGATGAAGTCCTGCAACTGGCCGACACCGTAGTCGAACACCGGGAACGCCGACAGCACACCCAGCATCACCGCCATCAGCGGCACCAGCGCCAGCAGGCTGGTATACGACAACGCCGCGGCGGCCTCGAAGCAGCGATCCTCGCGGAAATGCTTCCACAGGTGGTGGCCGAACGCGCGCAGCCAGCGCGGGTTGGTCAGCGTGCCGAGGCCGGTTGCGCGAGAATGTGCGGATGGTTGTTGCCGAAACGGAGTCTGCATGCGCGTCATTATCCACCACAATCCGCGTTGCTCCAAAAGCCGGGCGACATTGGCGCTGCTGCGCGAGCACGGCATCAAGCCGGAGATCGTGCCCTATCTGGACCAGCCGCCCTCAGTGGAGCAATTGAAGCAGCTGACCCGAATGCTTGGGCTGCGCGCCGTTGACCTGCTGCGCAGCGGCGAGCCGGCGTGGCTGGAGCTGGGTCTGGACGCAGAGAATACCGACGAGGAGACCGTGTTCGCGCAACTGGCCGCCCACCCGATCCTGATCCAGCGACCAATCGTGGTGGTCGGCGAGCGCGCACGGATCGGCCGTCCGCCCGAGGCGGTACTCGAGATTCTGACCAATTGATTGCATCGGTTCCGGTGCGGTGCTCGACTGCGGATTGATCCGCACGCTTTAGGCTGATGCTGATTCAATGATGGAAGCTTCGTGATGCATGAAATCCTGGTTCTGACCTACTCGGTGCATGGCAACACGCTGGCGCTGGCACGCGAGATTGCGCGCGGCGTGGACAAGGTCGAAGGTTGTTGTGCCCGTCTGCGCACGGTCGCGCCGATCACCTCGGCGCTGGAACCGGTCACCACCGCGCTGCCCGACGACGGGCCGGCGCTGGTGGACCGGCAGGATCTGGCCGAATGCGCCGGTCTGGTTCTGGGCAGCCCGACCCGATTCGGCAACATGGCCGCGGCGGTCAAGTATTTCCTCGATTCGACCGGCAGCGAGTGGTTTTCCGGCACCCTGGCGGGCAAGCCGGCCGGGGTGTTCACCTCGACCTCCAGCCTGCATGGCGGTCAGGAAGCCACGCTGCTGTCGATGATGATTCCGTTGCTGCACCACGGCATGTACATCGTCGGCATTCCCTATACCGAGCGCCGCCTGCTGTCAACGACTGCCGGCGGCACGCCGTATGGGGCCAGCCACTGGTCGGGCCAGCAGTCCGACCGGCCGGCCGATGAAAATGAAATCAAGCTGGCGCGCGCCCTGGGCAGTCGTGTCGCCGAGCTGGCCCGGCAGTTGCAAGCCCAGTGATCACGCTGGCTTGGACCCGTTGGCTGTGGTTGGCTCTGATCGCGCTGCAGCTGGCCTGGTTTGGTGTGCTCGTTCCACCGCAACAGATACCGATTGCGGTGATGCTGGCGGTAACGGTGATCCCGCTGCTGCTGCCGGTGTGGTGGGTGTGGCGGCTGCGCACCGGCGGTCTGGTGATCGGCGGCCTGCTGCTGCTGCTCTATTTCTGCCTGGCCGTGGCCGAGGCCTGGGTCAATCCCGATGCACGAGCTGCAGCTCTTGTGCAGATCGTATTGATCACGCTGTTTTTCGTCGGCCTTTTCCAGGGCTGGCGGGCAGCTCGTGCCGGCTCGGAGTGAGTGCCGATATACTCGAACCATGACCAACCCGATGTCCACCCCGCTGCCTTCACCCGGGCCGGTTGATCCATGGCGCGATGATGTCCTGCTGCGTGCCTGGCTGACGGCGAACCTGCCGGCCGAGCGACTCGATGCCGAGCGGCCGGTGCTCGAAGAGCTGGGCCGCCGGGCGGCGCGCGAATGGCAGCCGCTACAGCAGGCTGATCGCCTCAACGAGCCGCGTCTGACCCGCTGGGATGCCTGGGGCGAGCGCATCGATACGATCGAGCTGACGCCGTTGTGGCAGCGGGCCAAGGGCTGGGCGGCCGAGTATGGACTGGTTGCGACCGGCTACGACGCGCAGCTGGCCGAACACGCCCGCAGCGTGCAGTTCGCGCGCGCCTGGCTGTTCATCCCGAGTACCGATTTCTACGGCTGCCCGCTGGCGATGACCGATGGTGCTGCGCGCATCCTCAGCGATGCCGGCAACCCGGAGCTGGCCGCGCGCTCTCTGCCGCACCTGCTGGCGCGTGACCCGGAAGCATTCTGGACTTCGGGCCAGTGGATGACCGAAACCATCGGTGGTTCCGATGTCAGCCGCACTGAAACGGTGGCCCGGCGTGACGAACGCGGCGGCTGGCGTCTGACCGGTCGCAAATGGTTTACCTCGGCGGCGACCTCGGAGATGGCGTTGACACTGGCGCGACCGGAAGGCAACCCGGATGGTTCGCGCGGGCTGGCGCTGTTCTACATCGAGCCGCACGACGAACATGGCCGGCTGCGCAACATCGAGATCCTGCGCCTGAAGGACAAGCTCGGCACGCGCAAGTTGCCGACCGCCGAACTGTGGCTGGATGGCGCGCCGGCAACGCCGGTCGCCGGGCTCGAGCGCGGCGTCGCGGCAATCACGCCGATGCTGAACCTGACCCGGACCTGGAACGCGATCACGGCGTGCGCGCTGATGCGCCACGGGCTGCTGCTGGCGCGACGCTACGCCGAGCGCCGCGAGGCCTTTGGCAAACGGCTGATCGATCTGCCGTTGCACCGGCGCACGCTGGCGCTGCTGGATACCGATAGCGCGCTGGCATCCTGCGCCGCGCTCGCGCTGGTGCGCGAACTGGGTCGGGTCGAGGCCGGTCACGAAGCGGCCGACCCGGACCTGCTGCGGCTGCTCACGCCGCTGGTCAAGCTCGGCACCGCGCGTGATGCGGTCGCGGTCGCCTCGGAAGTGGTCGAGGCCTTCGGTGGCGCCGGCTACGTCGAAGACACCGGTATTCCGCAGTTGCTGCGCGATGTACAGGTGCTGTCGATCTGGGAAGGCACCACCAATGTGCTGGCGCTGGATTTCCTGCGCGCGCTGGCCGCGGTCGGGTTGGCGCCTTGGCAGCGGGCCGTGGCACGGGCTCGGGCACTTGTGGTCGGCAGCGATCCGAATGGCGTGGCGGAAATGGTTGTGCCGGTAACGGTTGTGCCGGTGATCGATCGCGCCGTCGAGCAGCTGCAGGCCGATCTGCAACACCCGCCGGAAATGCTGGAAGCCAACGCGCGCCCGATCGCGCTGAATGCCTACCGCACGCTGGCGCTGGCCGAACTGGCTGCGCTGGTGGCGGTCGCGCCGAGTGACAGCCGGACCCCGCTGCATGTCATGCTGCACCACGCCGTGCAGCGCTTCCGGCTCGAACCCGTGTTCGCCGATCGCTAACCAGGAATCTTCAATCCCGTGAAACTGTTACAGGTCATTACCACCGGCGGCACGATCGACAAGATCTACTACGACGCCAAGTCCGACTATCAGATCGGCGAGCCGGAGATCGCGCGCATCCTGGCCGATATGAATGTTGCCTTTCGCTGGCAGGTCCAGCCGTTGCTTCGCAAGGACTCGCTGCAGCTGACCGACGCCGACCGCGATCTGATCGCGCATGCGGTCGCGGCCTCGGACGCCTCGCATTTCCTGATTACGCACGGTACCGACACCATGGTCGAGACCGCGCTGCGGCTCGAAGCGCTGACCGGCCGCGTGATCGTGCTGACCGGCGCGCTCAACCCGGCGCGTTTCCTGGGTTCGGATGCGATGTTCAACATCGGCTGCGCGGTCGGCGCCGTGCAGTGCCTGCCCGATGGCGTGTGGATCGCCATGAACGGTCGCGTCTGGAATCCGCACGCGGTGCGCAAGAACCGCGACGCCAACCGCTTCGAGCCGGTCGCCGCCGACTGAGCGCGGCGACGTTGAAGCCGAATCAGCGTTCGAAGCCGTCGGTGAAAATTACGTCTTGCATGCCGTTGAAGCGCTGCAGCGTGCTGTTGGCCAGCACGTAAAGGTTGCCGGCCTCGTCCTCGCCGAACGAACGGATGTTGCCGCCGGCAGATCCGAAGACTTCTGCGGTCCAGGAGGCGTTGTCTCGCCGCGCAAACCAGACCCGACCGGAGCAGAAATCGCCGAATACGTAGCGTCCGCGCAGGCTGGTGACCGGTCCGCGGTAGCGATAGCCGCCGGTGATCGAGCAGTTGCCGTCCTGGCCGGTGCGGTAGGAAAGTATCGGTAGCAGCGACGATGCCAGACTGCACGGCACACTGACTGAGCCGCGCATGAAGCGTCCTTCACAGATGTTCCAGCCCAGGTTTTCGCCGCCGGCCAATGGCCAGGGGACTCGGGACACTTCCTCCCAGGTGTTCTGACCGACATCACCGATCCACAGGTCTTGGGTCTCGCGATCGAAGCTCCAGCGCCAGGGGTTGCGCAGGCCGTAGAACAGAACTTCGCCGCAGCGATCCAGTTGGTCAGCGAACGGGTTTTCGGTCGGCACAGCGTATTCGGCCGACCCGTCCGACCGCGCCGCGCACAGGTTGTTTGCACCGGCTTTGGTGGTCCGGTCGACATCGATGCGAAGCATCTTTCCAAGCAGCGCCACACTGCGGTCGGCGGAACAGCTGCCGTCGGTCATGATTGCTGCGGGATCCAAAGTCTGCGAACGGTTGCAGGGATCGTTGGAGCTGCCGCCATCGCCGAGGCCGATATACAGGTAGCCGTCTGGTCCAAAGCGCATCTGGCCGCCGTTGTGGTTGGAGAAGTCCTGACGGACCGTCAGGATGATCCGGTCCGGCGTGCTGCTGGCGATGTTCGGGTTGGCGGTTACGCTGAATTGGGCCACGAGGGTGTCGCCCGGCTGCGTGCCCGCAGGCCGATTGGTACCGGCCGAGTAATGCAGATAGAACCGCCCGTTGCTGCCGAACTGCGGGTGAAAGGCGATATCGAGCAGGCCGCGCTCTCCGGACAACGTGATGAGCGAGCCGATGTCGATGAAGGGTGTCGTTAGCAGCGAGCCTTCGGCAGTCAGGACCCGGATCGCCCCGCCTTGCTCGACGATGAACAGTCGGCCGGAGCCGTCACCCGCGTGCTTGACGCCTAGCGGCGCCTTTAATTCCCCTTCACCAAGGACCGGTTCCAGCGATACATCTTCGGGAATCTGGCCGAGGGCGAGGGTCGCGGCCATCAGCAGGCAACCGGCAAGCATGGTTCGCATGGCAAAGCTCTTCGGTCGATGCGCGGACTCGAAAGTATAGCGCCCACGCCAGCCGTCGCAAACCGGCCGGGATGGACGCGCACACGATGTCGCGGATTCGGCACAATGCGTTCATGAAACCGGGGATTGTGGGAACAACCGGCTGCGCGCGCGTGGCCAGCGGTCACGCCGAAACGACGCGCGCGGCAACCGAAGTGCTGCGCGCCGGCGGCAATGCGGTCGATGCGCTGATTGCCGCCGGTTGGACCGCGTGCGTGGCCGAGCCGGTGTTCTGCTCGCCCGGCGGTGGCGGCTACGCGCTGGTGCGGCCGCGCGGGCGTGCCGGGCTGGTGCTCGATAGTTTCGCGCAGACGCCGGCGCGGCGTCGGCTCGACGGTGAGGATTTCTTTGCCATCAGCGGTGATTTCGGCACCGACCGCCAGGAGTTCCATATCGGCCTGGGTTCGGCCGCCGTGCCCGGCATGGTCGCCGGGCTGTTCGCGCTGCAGCGCCGCCACGCACGCTTGCCGATGCGCGAGCTGATGGCACCGGCAATCGCGCTGACGCGCGACGGCGTCGAGCTCAATGCGGTTCAGCGCGAGGCCTTGTGCATCCTGGAGCCGATCGTCCGTGCCAGCGACGGTGCGGCACAAATTTTCGGGCTGGACGATGCCGCGGCACCGTTGCCAAAGCTCGGCGAGCGAGTCGCCAACCCGGCGCTGGCCGCAAGCTTCGAGGCGCTGGCCAGCGAAGGCGCGGGGCTGTTCTATCACGGCGAACTGGCGCGCGAAATGGCGCAGCAATCGCTGGATCGCGGCGGTCATCTGCGCTTGATCGACTTCCAGCGCTATCGCGCCCACTGGCATCGGCCGCTGTACTGGCAACTGGGGCGTGCCCGGATCGGGTCGAACCCACCGCCGGCGTTCGGCGGCATCATGGTGCAGTTGATGACCCGGGCACTGGAACGCCAACTGCCGCGCGCAGCGCGATTCGGGTCGGTGGCTCATCTCGAGGCGCTGATCGAAGCGATGCACATCAGCGAGCAGCAACGGCGGCGACTCGAGCGCCCCGAGTGCCTGAAGGAAAGCGGTCAGTTGATGCGGGCGTTCCGGGCGCTCGATGGTCCGGTACCGATCGTTGCGCGCGGCACGACCCAGATCAGCGTGCGCGATGCCGACGGCAACCTCGCCGGCATGACGCTGTCGAACGGCGAGGGTTGCGGTCGGGCCGTGCCGGGGCGCGGCTTCATGCTCAACAACATGCTCGGCGAGGAAGATCTGAACCGGCTCGGTTTCGGGCGTTGGCCGTGCAATCGACGGCTGGCCTCGATGATGGCGCCGACCGTGATTGAACATGCCGGCCGTCGCATCGTGCTCGGCAGCGGTGGCTCGAACCGCATCCGCACCGCGATCGCCCAGGTGCTGTGCAACGTGATGCACTTCGGCATGGACCTGAACGAGGCGGTGCGTGCACCGCGTCTGCACCTGGAAGGTCAGGCGCTTTCGGTCGAATGTTCGTCCGAGGCCTGGTCGGAAGACGTGTTTGACTGGTTGAACCGGCACTGGCCCGAGGCGCGCCATTGGCCGCGACGGAGCCTGTTCTTCGGTGGCGTGCACGCCGTTTCCGACGACGACCAGGCGGCCGATCCGCGCCGACTGGGTGCGGCCTGCACGCTCGATCGACCGGGCCCGGCCGGCTGAATCCGGACCTGAGTCAGTCCGCGCACGCAGTCGGGTGGGTTAAGAAGTACCGGTTTCGTCCAGTGCTGCGCGCATGCGTTCGATCATGCGCCGGGACGGGGCATCGGTCGTCTCGCTCGCCGCAAGCTGCTCAAGTTCGTCGAGCGCGACCGCAAGGCGCCGGCCCTGGTTTCCGGCAGCGGCGACCTCGGCCAGTGCGCACCAGGCATGCGCGCGGGTTTCAGCGGTGAGTGTGGATTCGTTCAGCGCATGTTGCAGGCGCTCAGCCAGGCCGGTCGTCGCGGCGGGTTCATTAATGTACACGCGGCGACGCAACTCCAGGCTGAGCGCAATCAGCGGCACATCACCGGCCTCGAAAGCGGAGCGATCGCCATGCAGCGCGAGCCACCGCCCGGCCCGAGCAGGGTCACCGCGATCCAGTGCGATCGCGGCCAGCGTGAGCGCCAGCCGTCGGCCGTGGCCGCCAACGCGCTCGGCCTCGATGGCGCTGGCCAGACGTTGCTCGGCGAGCATCAGTCGTTCGGCCAGCAACGGATCATCCAGCGCATGCAGCGCCGCGAGTTCGAAATCCAGCAGCAAAAGAACTTCTCCGGCCAACGGGCCTTCGCGCGCGGCCATCGCCTGCCCGGTTTCGGCGGCGAGATCGGCGGCCTCATCAAACCGGCCCATGGCCAGCAAGGTGCGCGCCCGGGTCAGATCGATCAGCTCGACCTGCGCCGGCAGGTCGGCGGCCTGCTGAATCCGGCGTGCCTCGGCCAGGGCCTCCAGCGCCGCGTCAAACTCTCCGCGCTGGCGCAAGGTGTCGCCGAGCGAATACAGTCTTCGGCCGATGAGCATGTGGCCTTCCGGAAACGCCTGGCGCGCGATCGCCAGCGCCCGGCGGTCATAGTCCAGCGCCTCATCGAGTCGGCCCAGCTGGGCCTCGATCGCGGCCAGGTTGCTCAATGTGGTGACGATCGCGCCCTGTTCGGCATTGCCCAGCTGCTGCTGAATCGCCAGCGTCTGACGCATTTCGTCCAGCGCGCGTTCGTAGTCGCCGGCGCGGTAGGCGGCCACGCCGCGGTTGCCGTGCAGCAGTTTTTCAATGTCCAGCTCAGGTGGCTGCAGGGTTGCCAGCAGGTGCTGGGCGGTGTCGAAATGCGTCTCGGCGCGTTCCGGTTCCGAACTGCGGGAGGCATTGAGCGCAAGCTCGATCTCGATGCGTGCACGCAGCTCAACGGCCGAACGCTCGTTCGGATCGGCCAGCAGCCGGGCGGCTTCGGTCAGCGATTCGCGCGCACGCTCGCGGTCCGACAATTTTTCAGCCAGCAAGGCTTGCTGAAACCGGGTTTCGGCCCGGAGCAGGACCGGGAGGTCCGGTGTCTTGGTCAGCACGTTTTCGGCGCGTGCAAGCAGTTCTTCGGCATCGTCGTAGCCTCCCAGCGAGCGCTGCACGTCGGAAAGCAGGTTGAGAATCTGGACGCGAACCTCGGGCGGCAGCTTCGCATTGGCGTCCAGTGTTTCGACCGCGCCGGCCAGCACCTCGCGCGTGCTGAGCTCGGCACCGCCCTGGCGCAGCGGATCGGCGGCCCGGAACAGGTCAAGCACGAAGTCGCGCACCGCGTCGGCGCGCATGGCCTCGGTCTGCGCCTGGGTGGCGGCCAGACGGGCCTGCCGGGCGTTGATGGTTGCACTCGTGAAACCCACAACCAGCGCCAGCACGGCCACGGTGGACGCCGCCACCGGCAGCGGGTGGCGGCGGAGAAATCGACCGCAGCGACCGATCGGCGACAACGGCCGGGCACTGACCATGTGGCCCTGACGCCAGCGCTCGAGGTCGGCACGCAGGGCATTCATGCTGACATAACGCTGCTGTGGATCGGCCTGCAGCGCACGCAGGCAGATCGCGTCGAGATCGCCGCGCAGCCGTTGCGGCGCGAGGATGTCCAACGCCTCCGTTGATGGCGGAGCCGGTGGTTGGTAGTCGCCAGATTGACCGGCCAGCCAGCAGGTAATGGCCTGCCCGGAACGCATTCGCCGCCCGGTCAGCAGCCGTCGCAGCAACGCGCCGGTCGCAAAGATATCCTGGCTGGCATCCGGTGACTCGCCGGCCAGCTGTTCCGGCGCGCACCAGGCCGGTGAGCAGCGCAGCTCGGTGCGGACCGCGGCCGAGTCCGATTCGGCCAGCAGGCCGGCAATGCCGAAATCGACCAGGCGTACGCGCCCCTGCTCGTCGACCAGCACGTTGGCCGGCTTGATGTCGGCGTGCACCACCAGCCGTCGATGGGCGTGGGCCAGTGCCTCGCAGACCTGTTCGACCAGTGCGATGCGCTGGTCCAGATCCACGCCATGGCGGTTGCACCATTCGTCGATCGGTTCGCCGGCCACGTATTCCATGACGATGTAGGGCAGGCCTTCCTCGCTCACGCCGCCGTCGATCAGGCGCGCGATGCCGGGATGCTCGAGGCGCGCCAGCAACCGGAGTTCCTGCTGCAGCATGCGCTGCTCGGCGGCATCGAGGCTGCGCGCGCGCAGCAGCTTGATCGCGACCTGCTGCTGGTACTGGCCGTCGTCGCGCTCGGCGCGCACCACGATGCCCATACCACCGCGCGCGATTTCACCGGCCAGTCGCCACGGGCCGATCCGTTCGGGCAGTGCCGGCCGGCGCGTCTCATGGTCGGCGGCCGCATTCGTGGACGACTCAAGTTCGCCGACCACACCCAGCACGGTGTGGTCGATCAGGCATTCGTCGCTGGACTCGTGCGCGCACAGCAGCTTGTCCAGCCATTCACGCACGACCGGCTCGGGCCGCGAGCTTTCCAGCACCTGTTCGCGCTGTACGGGTGGAAGCTCGACCAACTGTTCGAACAGCTCGGTCACGCGCGTCCAGGTGGCGACATCCAGGCTCATGTCAGCACCGTCTTCAGGAATGCACGCGCCCGCGTCCAGTCGCGTGTCGCGGTGCGATGCGAGATGTCCAGGCAATCGGCGGCCTCCTCGAGCGTGCAGCCGACGAAAAACCGCAGTTCGACCAGCCGTGCCAGCCGGTCATCCAGTGCCTCGAGTTGCTCGAGTGCCTGCTCCATGGCGAGAATGTCCTCGATCGTACGCGTTTGTCGGTCGCCCAGCTCGAAGGCTTCATAATCTTCGGAGTGGGTGCGCTTGACGGCGGCGCGTCGCCGCGCGTAGTCGACCAGGATCTGGCGTGCGGCCAGCGCGAAGGTGGCCATCAGGTGATTGTCGGAGGCAAGGTCGGTGCGGCTCTGCTCGAGCTTCAACCAAGCCTCGTGCACCAGCACCGTGGTGTTGAGCGTCTGGCTGGGGTTGCGCGCCCGCTCGCGACGCGCAATCCCGCGCAACGACTGGTAGACCCGCTCAAGCCGCGCCTGGGTCTCGCCGTGGTCTGCGCTGGCCGGATCGCGGGTGCTCATGGGATTCATCGTGACTGCAATGCACGAACACAAGTATTCGATGCCGGACGCTGCAAGTCAAGCCGGGTGGCGAGAAGACGAATCCTCGACTTTGAGGATTTCCAGCACTCGCGCTCGTACTGTCGAAGTCATTCGTTTGAGATCGAAGAAATCCAGAATTGTGCGCAGGTGATCGTCGGACTGGCGGTAGCCGCGGTTCAACTTGGGCCTTACCGGGGTCGCGTTGCCAGCCGATCGCGCGCCTCGGCGGGCTTGAGGACGGCAAAGGACGTTTGCCCGGCAAGGGCCAACAAGTGCGGGTCGCCGGTAATCAGCCAATCGGCCTGGCCTACGCTGGCAAGGTCGAGGAATTTCTGGTCATCGGGATCCTCGCAGCGCGGCAGTTCCGGCACATCCGAGTCGATCTGCACGATTTGGCAATAGGGCAGGTAATCCCCGAGAAGCTCGAGCTGCTCCTCTCGAGCAAGCTTGAATTTAGGATACGAGAGCACCCGGAGCAATTCGTCGGTGGTCGCGCGACTGGCCAGGGGAAGCATGTCTCCGGATGCCCAAGCCCGGCGTAACCAGGCCATACGACGTCCGGAGAAGATCAGCGCCGAAACGACGACATTGGTGTCAAGAACGCATTTCAGGGTGTTCGGGCCCATCGTACTGCGTCATCGACATCATTGGGCTGAATGCCCAGATCAGCCAGCTTGCGGCGAACCTCGTCGGCGTTGCTGGGGCGGAGCGGCTTGAGTACGATTACGCCGTTTTCCTCGACGACATCGAAGTACTCCACATCCGGAAACCCCGCAACGATGCGTTTGGGAAGCGTGATCTGGTTCTTGGAGGTTTTCTTGGCGAGCATGCACAGAATGTAAGGAAGTAAGGATAAAAGGAGATTGCCACAATCGCCCTGGTAATGCAATCGGACACAGCTGGCTGCCGGCGCGTGTCCGGCTTTGCATCAGGAAGCGTGGCTTCAGAGCTGGCGCAGCCGCTCGAGCTGGGTCTTGAGTTCTTCGGTCTTGCGCTGATGTTCGGCCAGGCGGGTGCGTTCCTTGGCGACAACCGCGTCCGGCGCGTTGGCGACGAAGCGTTCGTTGGCGAGTTTCTTTTCGGCCTGTTCCAGCCCCTTGAGTTCGCGTTCGAGCTGCTTTTCCAGCCGCGCGCGTTCTTCGCCGATGTCGACCAGTCCGGCCAGTGGAATCAGCAGGCGCATGCTGCCGGCCAGTTGCACGGCGCAGTCGCCGGAGTCGCGTTCATCACCGACCTGTTCAATGCGTTCGAGTCGTGCCAGGCGTCGGATCAGGGCGTCGAAGCGTGTCAGCCGTTCGCGGTCTTCGCCGGTAGCCTGTTGAATCAGCAGCGGCATCGGCTTGCCCGGCGCAAGTTGCAGTTCGGTGCGGGCCGAACGCACGGCCAGGATGATGGCTTGCAGCCACTCGGTATCGGCTTCGGCGGTCTCATCAATTGCGTCGGCTTCGGGCCAGGATGCGCGGGCAAGAAAGTCCGTCTCGATATCCAGCGAGGGCTTGAGCTGCTGCCAGATCTCCTCGGTGACGAACGGGATCATCGGGTGCAGCAGGCGCAGGATGGCGTCGAGCACTTCGGCCAGCGTGCGCTTGGTCGAGGCCGCCACGGCCGGGTCGGCATCGTCGGCGAGTGCCGGCTTGGCCAGCTCCAGGTACCAGTCGCAGAATTCGTGCCAGACGAACTCATAGAGCGCGCCGGCGGCGAGGTCGAAGCGGTAGTCGGCCAGCGCACGGTCGACCTCGCTGATGGCGCGGTTCAGGCGTGAGCGGATCCAGCGCGAGATCACGTCGGCATCGGTGGTCGCGCTGCGATCGACGACTGCATCACCCAGGTTCATCAGCACGAAGCGGCTGGCATTCCAGAGTTTGTTGATGAAGTTGCGGTAGCCCTCGCAGCGCGACAGGTCGAACTTGATGTCGCGGCCATGGCCGGCAAGGGCGGCGAAGGTGAAGCGCAGCGCGTCGGCGCCGAAGGCCGGGATGCCGTCGGGAAACTCGTCGCGGGTATGCGCCTCGATCTTCGCCTTCATCTGCGGCTGCATCAGCGCACTGGTGCGCTTTTCCACCAGTGCATCGAGATCGATGCCGTCGATCAGGTCGATCGGGTCGAGCACGTTGCCCTTGGACTTGGACATCTTCTGGCCGTCGCGATCGCGAATCAGGCCGGTGATGTAGACCTGTTCGAACGGCACCCGGCCGGTGAAGTGGCCGGTCATCATGATCATGCGCGCGACCCAGAAGAAGATGATGTCGAAGCCGGTGACCAGCACCGAGGTCGGCAGGTAGCGTTCGAAGCCTTCGTGTTCCATCCGCTCCGGGTCGGGCCAGCCCAGCGTGGAGTGGGCCCACAGGGCGGAGGAGAACCAGGTTTCGAGTACGTCCGGATCCTGCTCAAGTGCAACGTCGGCGCCCAGGCCGTGAAATTCGCGGACCTCGTTGACGCTTCGACCGACGTAGACGCGGCCGTCAGCGTCGTACCAGGCCGGAATGCGATGACCCCACCACAGCTGGCGTGAGATGCACCAGTCCTGCAGGTTTTCCATCCAGTGGCGGTAGGTGTTGATCCAGTTGCCGGGCACGAATTCAACCTTGCCGGACTCGACCGCCGCCAGCCCGAGCCGGCCCAGCTCGTCCATCCGGACGAACCACTGGTCGGTCAGAAACGGCTCGATGATCTGGCCGGAACGATCGCCACGCGGCACGACCATCGCGTGCGGCTTTTCTTCGACCAGCAGACCCAGCTCGGTCAGGTCGGCGATGACGCGATCGCGCGCCTCGAACCGATCCAGTCCGCGATAGGCTTCCGGCGCGTTGTCATTGATGCTGGCGGTGGGCGTGAAGATATTGATCGGATCAAAGCCGTGGCGAGCGCCGACTTCCCAGTCGTTGAAATCGTGCGCCGGGGTGATCTTGACGCAGCCGGTGCCGAATTCCGGGTCGACGTACTCGTCGGCCACGATCGGAATCTCGCGCCCGGTCAGCGGCAGTTGCACGGTCTTGCCGACTAGGTCGCGATAGCGCTCGTCGTCGGGATGAACGGCCACGCAGACATCACCCAGCAGTGTCTCCGGCCGGGTGGTCGCAACCACGACATCGCCATTGCCGTCGCTGCGCGGGTAGCGGATTGACCACAGCTTGCCCTGTTCGTCCTGGTTGACGACTTCCAGGTCGGAAATGGCGGTTTGCAGCACCGGGTCCCAGTTGACCAGCCGCGGGCCGCGATAGATCAGTCCTTGCTCGTGCAGCCGCACGAAGGTCTCGAGCACGGCCTCGGACAGGTCATCGTCCATCGTGAAGCGTTCGCGCGACCAGTCGGCCGAGGCACCGAGCCGGCGCATCTGCGCGGTAATGGTCGAGCCCGATTCGTGCTTCCACTGCCAGACCCGGTCGATGAATTCATCGCGCGTGAAATCGTCGCGCTTGCCGCCGGCGGCCTCGATCTGGCGCGTGACCACCATCTCGGTGGCGATGCCGGCGTGGTCGACACCGACCTGCCACAAGGTGTCGCAGCCCTTCATGCGGTGGACGCGAATCAGGCAATCCATCAGCGTGTGCTGGAACGCGTGCCCCATGTGCAGCGTGCCGGTGACGTTCGGCGGCGGCAGCAGAATGGTGTACGGCCGGCCCTGGCCGGAGGGCGCAAAACAGCCGGATTGTTCCCAGGCCGGATACCAGCGCTGTTCGATCGACTCGGGGGTGTAGGTCTTTTCCATGCGCGAATGTTGCCTTACTTCAAGACGTGATGATGCAGTTCGGCGCCGCGTGCTTTCCACGCGCTCCAGCGTTCTCGCAGCCGGGCTTTGAGCGCCTCGTCCGGCGGCACGATTTCCAGCACCCGTTGGTATTGCCCGCTCGGCAGTTCGGCCTCGGGGTCGAGGTTGATCAGGATTTCGGCCTGCGCCGGGCAGGTCTCGGTCAGCCGGATCGGGGCCTCGGCCGCATCGATACCGTGCGGCAGGAAGCGGCCCTCGGGTCGCTCCCACAGTTGTTCGTCGAGCACCTCGAGCGCGGCGCGCGGTCCGGTGATGACGATCTCGCGTGCGCCCGGAAACGCCTTGCCGACGAGGATGCCGGCGACCTCCAGCGGGGTGCGAAAGCCGCCGTTGATCTGGTAAAAATCAACCCGTGGCGGCTTGCCGGATGGGGGCGTGGACATGGCGCGAAGCGTCGGCCGCTAGCTTGCGGCGCGATCCATCAACCAGCGCACCAGCAGCCCGACCGGTCGGCCGCTGGCGCTTTCGGCCTTGCCCCAGCGCCAGGCCGAGCCGGCGATATCGAGATGCGCCCACGGCCGATCCTCGACGAAGCGCGCCAGGAAACAACCGGCGGTAATCGATCCGGCCGCCATGCCGCCGATGTTCTTCATGTCGGCAAACGGGCTGTCGAGTTGCTGCTCATAGTCCTTCCAAAGCGGCAGTCGCCAGCCGCGATCCATGGCTTCGAGACCGGCGCCGAGCAGTTCATCGGCGAGCGTGTCGTCGCGGGTCATGATGGCGGTGGCGTGATGACCCAGCGCGACCACGCAGGCCCCGGTCAAGGTGGCGATATCGACCATCGCGGCGGGCCTGGATTCGCGCGCGGTCCAGGTCAATGCATCGGCCAGGATCATGCGGCCCTCGGCATCGGTGTTGTGCACTTCGACGGTCTTGCCCGACAGCGTTTCGACGATATCGCCCGGCCGATAGGCGTTGCCGTCGGGCATGTTTTCCACTGCCGCGACGACGCCATCGACGTTGATCGGCAAGCCGAGTCGGGCGACGGCTTCCATCACGCCGATCGTGGTGGCTGCCCCGCACATGTCGAACTTCATCTGTTCCATCAACTCGCGCGGCTTGATTGAAATGCCGCCGGTATCGAAGGTCACGCCCTTGCCGACCAGCGCCAGCGGTGCCTGATCGTCCGGCCCGCCGCGCCAGCGCAGCCGGATCAGGCGTGGCCGGTTGGCGCTGCCCTGGGCCACGGCCAGCAGCGAGCGCATGCCGATTCTGGTCATCTGGTGTTCATCGAGCACTTCGACCTCGAGGCCGTCGAGTTCATCGGCCAGTCGGGTCGCGGTTTCAGCAAGGTAGGCCGGGGTGCAGATGTTCGGCGGCAGATCGCCGAGCAGGCGGCAGCAACGCACACCCCTGGCGATCGCTTCGGCCTGGTCCAGCACCGCCTGTGCGCCATCCCAGGCGGCAAAAGCGACCTCTTCGGTGGCCGGTGCGGCATGTTCGGGCGGCTTGCGCGTATGGTCGTAGATGTAGTCGGCATGATCCAGCGCCAGCGCAGCCTGCAGGGTTTTCCACGACACATCGCGGCCGCCGAGCTTGACGGTGGGCAGCAGGCACAGCGCGTCGGTGGCGCGCGACTGGCGCAGCGCCTTGCCGGCCGCCTGCGCGCAGCGCACGTAGACGGCGTCGTCGAACGCCGAACGCTTGCCGAGGCCGACCACCAGCAGGCGTTGGGCTGCGAGACCCGCCGGTTGATGGATCAGGGCGCAGGCCCCGGTCGCCAGTTTGAACTCGCCGGCCTGGTGCAATGCGCTCAGAGCGCCGCTGCTGGCCTTGTCGAGAGCCGGCCATTGTTCGGCGACATCGATATCGCGAAATACGCCGATGATCAGGCAGCCGACATCGAGGCTTTCCGGGGCCTGGGAGGAGAGGTGGAAATGCATGCTGAATCGCTCCGCTTGGGGTGGCAGGGCGAATCTTGATCGTCATTTCGATCCGGACCGCACCGGCACCGTGGATATTGCCGTGCCCTTTGCAGCGGGCAGCCGGGTCGCAATCAAATCTCCCGGCGCTGCAAGAGTCCGCCGGTAGCTCGCCCTAAGATGAGCGCGCATTGTAACCTTGCAGCCATGAGCTTGCCGCCCGCCTCGATCCGCGTTGTTGCCCGCCTCGGTCCGCGCGCGCGCCTCGCCCGCTACCTGTCCGGCCAGTCGCTGGCGGCGGCCGCGATGACGCTTGCGGTATTGCTTGCGATCACGCTCATGCTGTTTCTGGCCGAGCTGCTCAACGATGTTGCCGATGGTGAGGTGCTCGGCTCGGCCTTGTTGACCCTGCTGTTGCTGCGCCTGCCCGAAGCGGTGGTGATGAGTGCGCCGCTGGCGCTGGTCGTCGGACTTTTGATGAGCTTCGGCGGTCTGGCTGAAGGTCGCGAGTTCGATGCCCTGCGCGCAGCCGGCACGCCCGTATTCGGCGTGCTGGCCGGGATGCTGCTGCCGGTCGCGCTGTGGAGTGGCGGCGTGCTGCTGCTGGCCGGCTGGGTCCAGCCCTGGGCGATGCAGCAAAGTGCCGAGCTGGCGTCGCGGATGGCCGATGACTTGCTGGTCTCGAGCATTCAGCCGGGCCAGTTCCGCACTGTGGCCGGCGGCCGGATAACGGTGCATGCCGCACAGCACGATGCCGCGACCGGCAGAATGCGCGAGCTTTTCGTGCGCTTTTCCAACGGCGACGCGATCGAGGTGGTGACTGCGCGCGCCGGCCGGATCGAGCGCGAGCCCGAAACCGGCCGACGCCTGCTGGTGCTTGAACAGGGCCGCCATATCGGTCACCCGGCCTATGCCCTGCAACCGTATCGGGTGGTGGATTTCGCGGTCAACCGCATCGAGTTGCCGTTGCCGGCGGCGGCCGATGCGCGCAGTGGCCTGCAGCTGCTGGCCCTGCACGAGTTGATCGCGCTGGAGGACCCGAACGTGATGCTGGAGTGGCAGCGTCGGCTGCTGCCTTCATTGGCCTGCGTGCTGCTGGCCTTGATCGCCCTGCCGGCCAGTGTTTCCGGCGCGCGCGGCAGTCGCTGGAGCTCAACCGTGCCGGCGCTGGCCGGGTATCTGCTTTACAGCAACGGCGCCACGTTGTTGATCGGACAGGTGCAGGCCGGTGCGCTGGACATGGCCTGGTTATGGATGATGCACGGTTTGGTCGTGGCTGTAGTCATGGTGGTGCTGCTGCGCTGGTGCCGACGATGGTGATGTTGCCGCGCCTTTGGCGATACCTGGCGCGCGAGCAACTGCGCGCGGTGATGGCCACGCTGGCCGTACTGCTCGGTCTGTACCTCGGTATTGATCTGGTCGGCGAAGTGCGCGACATGCGTGCCGGTTACGGTCTGCTGCAAGTGATGATGTATGTGCTGGCGACCGCACCGGCACGCATCTATGACCTGTTCCCGTTCGCGTTGTTGATCGGCAGCTCGCTGGCGCTGGCACGCTTGGCCTCGGGCAGCGAACTGGTGGCAATGCGCGCCTGTGGCTTTCATCGTTCGCGCTTGCTGCGGGCGCTATTGAGCGTGGCGCTGTTGCTGGGTGTCGTGGTGATGCAGGTCGGCGAGTGGCTGGCGCCGGGTCTGGAGCTGGATGCGCGCATCGAACGCGAACGCGCACTCGACAACCAGCTCGGTCGCGGCAGCGGTCAGTCGTTGTGGGTGCGCGATGGCCAGCGCATCATCCACGTGGCCTGGTTGAGTTGGGCGCAGGGTCTGGATGAACGCATTCGCTTCGATGACCTGACGCTCTACCAGCTCGACGGCAACGGCGATATCGAAGGCTGGATCCGTGCTGATTCCGCCGAACATTGGCCGGGTCAATGGCAGTTGTCGCAGGCCCGCGTGCGCACGATCGGCACGGGTGATCGTGCAGAAGTTCAGTCGCTGATGGTGCTGGAGTCGAGCCTGGATCCCGGGCTTTTCCGTGCGCTGGCCACGCGGCCGCGCCTGATGTCCTTGCGCGACATCGCGCGCATCCGCAGCTGGCTGGCCAGCAACGGACAGGCGACGGTGGAGTTCGACCAGGCTTTCTGGCGGCGTTTGCTGTACCCGTTCAACCTGCTGGCCATGGTGTTTGCCGGGATGGCCATGATGCTGGCGCTGTCTCGTTCGGTACCGCCCGGGCTCGGTGTGTTTTCAGGGGTTGCGCTGGGCGTTGGCTTTTTACTGGTGCAACGGCTGGTGCTTGGTCTTGCGCCGATCGTTCCGGGTCCGCTGTTTGTGCTGCACCTGCTGCCGCTGGTCGTGTTCCTATTGATCGGTTGGTTGTTGCTGCGTCGTTGATTGCTGCGGCCGGGTATCGACCAGGCTCGAATCGCTGAACCGGTCCGACCAGCTGCGGCGATCATGACGCCACAACATGCTCAGATAACCCAGCCCGAATACGGTGAGTCCCAGCGTTCCGGCCAGCAAGCGCCGGGCCGAGCGAACCAAGGTCCAGGGCGCCGGACCGTGTTCGAGGCGGATGCGCCACGAACGCATGCCCAGCGTGGCGCCTTGCATATTCCAGCCAAGATGAAGGTATGCAAGTGCGATCGCGACCAGATATATCCGAAACAGTGGATTGCCGACCGTGACTTCATGGCCGATGATGGCAATCACCGGAAAGGTGGCCAGCATCCAGACGGCCAGAAGCAACAAGCCGTCATAGAGCATGGCCGCGAAGCGCCGCCAGGGCGCGCAGGCAGATGGTCGCTGCGCTTCGGAGATGGGTGAATCGCCGGTTTGCTGAGCCATTTTCATTGCGTGATTTTATCTGCCCCCTTTTATCACCGGTTCGATTATGGCAAACTTGACGTCACAATCCGTTCCGATGATTGCGAGATCTGGATCAGAACGCATGGATTGATCGCTCCGCGCAAGCGGAATCTTGTCCGGAAAGGGAACAGACGAATGCAAAACAATACTGATCAGACCGTGTCGATGGCGCTGGACGACGAGGCGGCGACTGCAAGCGCGACCGCTCCGGAAGACGCCGCATCTGCCGGTCCGAAGAAAGCCAGCAAGAAGAAAGCCAGCAAGAAGAAAGCCAGCAAGAAGAAAGCCAGCAAGAAGAAAGCCAGCAAGAAGAAAGCCAGCAAGAAGAAAGCCAGCAAGA
>JAVVDV010000001.1:0-158889 GCA_032251355.1 Wenzhouxiangellaceae bacterium | reverse complement strand
CCCTGGGCTCGCGCATCCGCGTCCGCTTGAACACCGAGTACGCCGACACCGAACAGCTCATGGCCGCGCTTGGCCACCTGCTCGAGACCGCCGGCAACCCGCAGCTGATGACCCAGGGCCTCATGACCACCCTGGCCGAACATGCCGCCGGCAACTACCGCGTGCTCACCACCCTGGCCGCCGAACTGCTCGCCACCGCCGCGCGGACAAAACGCGAAACCCTCGACGAAAAGCTCTACTTCGAATGCTTCAACCCAACACCCGCCCGCGCCCGCAAGCGCGCCTGACCGGAGATCACCATGAAAAAACCAACCGAACTCACCATCCACCCCATCACCATCGACTTCGAACACGCCAAAGCCACGCTCCACTTCCTCTACCAACTGGTCGAGCGCCTTGAGACCGACTACTACCTGGCGCTGCGAAACCATCAGCAGCAATCCCTACCCGGCTTGCCCGAGCCGCTGCCCAACGACCCACCGTTCAACGATCCACTGCCGTTCTGAACCCACCCACAAAACACCGCCCCAGCATCAACGCCGGGGCGGACCTCTCAAGCCCGGCGACATCCATCAAACAACGTGAAAACACCACCATCAGATTGCGTGAATACGCTCATCGTACAACACCAGCGCCTCGGCCGGTTGGTCAAGCTCCATGTACAGGCTGCCCAGGCTTTGCTGGACGCCGAGCGTGATCGGATTGCTGACGCCCCAGGTGTCGCGCCCGAGCATCAGGGTCTCGCGAAGCAGCGAGCCGGCCTCGTCGAAGCGCTCCAGGTCCATCAGGGTCAGCGCCATGTTGTTCATCACCCGCAGCGTCGATGCGTTGCGGCGGCCGAACGCTGCGCTCAGAATTTCGAAGACTTCCCGGTTGGCTTCCAGCGCTTCCTCGTCGCGGCCCAGCCCGCTCAGCGCCGCGCCCACGTTCAGCCTGGCGCTGTAGTAGGGCTGGTCGGCGGGCTGGAAATTCTCGCGCGCCCGATCCGCGCTCTTCTGAAAATATTCCAGCGCGGGTTCCAGGTTGCCCGACAAGGCGTGCACGTATCCGACGGTGTTCAGCGCCCTGACGGTCTTGGCGTGGTGCGGGCCCAGTTCGGCTTCGGCGCGCGCCAGGTTGACCAGCGCGCTTGCGAGGGCATCCTCGTTGCGACCGGTATTGACCAGCAGATTGGCCAGGCTGTCCCAGGTATCGTGGCGCAGGTCCAACTGTTCCGGGTCGTCGGGATCCATGCGCGCCATGATTTCGTCGAGCTGTTCGCGCGCGACGTCGAAGTCGCCGTTGTACGACAGCAGGCGGAAATAATTCTGGCGCGCGTGCAGCGTGGCGGTGGCGTCGGGGCCCAGCGCTTCGAGCCGAAGCTCGACGATCCGCTCGGCCAGCGGCAGGCTGCTTTCGATCATCCCGGCGTTGTCGTAGACG
Organism: Wenzhouxiangellaceae bacterium; assembly: GCA_032251355.1. Taxonomy (GTDB): domain Bacteria; phylum Pseudomonadota; class Gammaproteobacteria; order Xanthomonadales; family Wenzhouxiangellaceae. The sequence goes on along the minus strand of JAVVDV010000001.1, from coordinate 157,467 downwards.
TCGCGCACGGTCTGGTAGAGCTCGGCCTGAAGGCGCGGCTGATCGGCGAAATCCTGCTGGATGTTCTCGACCGCGCGGCCGAGCATGAACTCGTCCATCAGATCCTGCGCCAGGTCGGTCGGATTGATCCGCCCGACGGCGATCTCGAATGCTTCGATGCCGGCCTCGACGGTCTCCGGGTCGGCCGCGTAATCGAACGATTGAGCGTACTGGCGACGCAAGCGTTCGACGAATCCTTCGCCGAGCCGGCGCGGATCCAGGTCGCCCAGCATCGATTGCTGGAACGTCACCATGCGCTCGAGGTCCTGCGTCCGCGCCTCGGCGACCTGCTGTTGCATGCGCGCCTGGTTCATGCCGATCAATGCGAAGGTCATGCCGGTGGCCAGCGCCAGGATGATGAGCGACGTTGCCGCAACGGCCCAGGCGTTGCGCGCGACGAAGCGGCCGAAGCGGTAGCCGCGGCCATCGCCCCTGGCCCGCACCGGTCTGCGCTGCAGGTGGTTAGCAACATCGTCGGCCAGTTCGACGGCACTGGCGTAGCGGTCCTCGCGCCTTACCGCGATGCATTTCAACGCGATCGCGTCCAGGTCGCCCGCCAGCCTGCGGCCGAGCCTGCCGAGGCTGGTGTTACGTTGGCGCGCGATACGCTCGGCGTCGCCGCCGGCCCGATTCAGCAATTCAGACGCCGACGCCGGCGGCCGTTCGATCAGCTTCTGCCGGATGTGCGACGTGTCCGTCGCCTTGAACAGGCTGCCCGGATACGGGCGCTGATCACACAGCAGTTCGCAAAGAATGACGCCCAGCGAGTAGATATCGGCACGCGTGTCGATGCCGGTGCTGTTGTCGAACAGTTCGGGGCTCATGTAGACCGGGGTGCCGATCGACCCCAGGTTATGCCTTTCGCTGGCCCTGGTTTCCGCGACCGCGATGCCGAAGTCGATGATTTTCGGCTGGGGCGGGCCGTCGATCAGCGACACGAGAATGTTCGACGGCTTGAGATCGCGGTGCACGATGCCTTTCTGGTGGGCATGCGAAACGCCCTGGCAGATCTTGATGAACAGCTTGAGCCGCGCGTCGATATCAAGCTGATGCGAGTTGCAGAACGCCAGCAGCGGCTCGCCCGGCACGTATTCCATGGCGAAGAAGGGAAAGCCGTCGGGATTGGTGCCGGCCTCAAAGATCTGGGCGATCGCCGGGTGCTGCATCTGCGCCAGGGCCTGGCGTTCGATGAGAAAGTGCACTTCGCCGGCCGGGTTGCGGATCCGGCGCTGGATCAGCTTGATCGCGACCTGGCGCTCGACCGGCTCGAGCTGGCGGGCCAGGAACACCGTGCCCATGCCGCCGCTGCCCAACTGGCGCAGCACCTGGTAGCCGGGCATCTTGAGCTCGTCTTCAGTCTCGTCTGTCTCGGACCCGGCGTCGAACTCGGTCGCCAGGTGGGTGACATCGTCGTGCTCGTCCCCAAGTCCGGACGCGCTCGGTCTGTCGGAACCAGGTTTGTCTTTGCTCATCGTGTTCGCTTTCACACGGGTGACCCGCAGGGTCATTATGCGTCGCCTGCCCGATGGTCGGTTGTGCTGGATGGGACTCCGGTGTCGTGGTGGCTCCGCGGCGTTGGTTTGGGGGCGTTCGAGGCGGTCTTTCGTCTGGTCCAGCCCGGTACGTTTGTCCCCTGGGTGGATTACGCGAACAACGAGCTGTTGCAGTGGGTGCTCGAGATGGGGCTGCCGATGTTGCCCGAACGGGGATGGATTGAAAAGCCTGTTCGCGCGCTGAAAACCGATTGACAGTCGGTTTTTATCCATGTACCGTGCCGCACTCGTTCGAAGTTCGCGGGCAACATGTCTTCCCAATCCAAAGCCAATGCGCCCCGTTTGGGTGAACTCGAGTCCGACCTGCTGCACCATCTCTGGCAGGTGGATGAAGCGACGGCAAAAACAGCGCATGAGGCGATCGGGCAGGCGCGCGGTGTTTCGCTCAACACCATTCAGTCGACCCTGGACCGACTGTATCGAAAAGGCTTGCTGGCCCGACGCAAGGTCAGCCGGGCGTTTCAGTACTCGAGTGCGGTGACGCGCTCATCGCTGCTTGCAGCGCTGGTGTCCGATAGCGCCCGCCGCTTCGGCGGTGATACGGCCAGTACGATGTCGGCGTTGGTCGATGCGGCCGAGGCGCTGGATGACCAGGCGCTGGATGCCTTGCAGCAACTGATCGAAGCCCGACGAAGCGAGCGTCAACACTGATGGGGCTATTGACCCCGATCACGTTGCTGGCCGCGGCAGCCGCGATCGGTTGGCTGGCGGGCTCCCTCGGTGCGGCGCTGTGCATGCCATGGCTTCGTTGTGCAGGTGCAGCGCCGCTGGCTCGTTGCCGTCGTGTCGAGTGGATCGCCATGTTGCCGCTGCTCGGCATTGTCCTTGGCGTCGCTGTCTTGGTGATTCCAGCCCTGGTCAAGCTGGCCGGGTTGATTGACGACCATTGCCTGCACCACGCCGGTCACCTGCATTTCTGTTTTCGCCATCTGCCGGTGGTGGCGCCGGGTGCTCTGATCACGGCGGTCGCATCGCTGCTGATCTGGCCGCTGATCGGCGTCCTGCGCTGGGCGCGGGTGCGGTGGCGTGAGGCGGTGGAATTGGCCGTTATCGAGCGCCTGGCACCGGCGGGGTATCGGGTTGTCCGAACCGAATCGGCCGAGCCGCAAGCCTATATGTTTGGCATTGTTCGACCGCGGATTGTGCTGTCGTCGGGGCTTTACCGCCTTCTTACGCCGGCCGAGCGGCGGGCCGTGCTGCGTCATGAAATCGCACACGCGCGCAACGGCGATGCGGCGCGACGACTGGGGCTGGGCGTGTTGCTTGCGATGCACGTTCCGAGCTTGCAGAAGCGCTTGTGGGAACACTGGAGTGATGCGGCCGAGGAGCGTGCGGATGATTCTGTACGCGCGCGCGGCGACGGACTGACGCTGGCCGGAGCGCTGCTGAAGATCGTACGCGCGAACCTTCATCGCCCGGACCCGGTTTCACTGACCGCAGCAGTTGCATCCGGTTCGGTCGAACGACGCATCCGGCGGCTGGTCGGGGACGCGCAGGACCTGCATCTTCGGCCGCAGCTGGAAGTCGGACTGATCGCGATCGTCCTGACCCTGACCGCGGTCTTGCTGTCGCGCCACCACGCACTCGAGACCGCAGCCGCCTGGCTGCTGCGCCTGGGAGGTTGATCGGATGACCCGAACCGTGTTGATGATCACCGTTTTGTCGGGGTTGCTGGCCGTGACCGGGCGGCTGCATGCCCAGCCGCTGACCGAGATCGAGGCCGTGCGGCTGGGTCTGGAAGCCGCGGCACTGCGAGACTGGTCGGATGCATCCTTGCGCCAGGCACGCAGCCGCACGCTGGCGGCGGGTCGCATGCAGAATCCCGAGTTCGAGTTCAGCGACGAGTCGCTGGACCTGCCCGGCGGCAACACCGAGCGCTATTACTGGTTGCGCCAACCGCTGGATCTGACGGGTCGCCGCGGCCTGGAACGAAAATCGGCCCGGGCCGCCGAAGGACTGACATCGGCCGAGATCGAGCAGGTCAAGCGCCGGCGCGCGACCTCGATTCGACAACTGTTCTACCAGGCATTGCGACTGCGGCGGGAGCACGAGGCGATGGCCGAATGGCAGGCCCGACTGGCGTTGCTGGTTGTCGCCGTATCCGAGCGGGTCGAGGCCGGTGATGCGTCGTCCTTCGACCGTCTTCGCATCGAGCGCGAACTCGCGCTGCTCGATTCCCGCCTGGCCACGCGTCGGGCGGAGCAGGTTGCAGCGCGACAGCGTCTGTTCGGCCTGTTGGGCAGCGCTCCCCGCGCGCTCACCGGCACACTGCTGCCGGGTCCGGCGCCGGCCGTGTCCGAGCTTGCCGCGGCGCTGGCGCGACATCCCGAACTCCAGCGATTGCAAGCGGGTGCCGAGGCCGATCGTTATGCCGCGCAGGCCGCAGCGCGCGAATCCTGGCCCGAGTTCACCGTGGGTGTGGGTGTGCGGCAGTTCGAGGATGCTGCCTTGTCGCAGACCGGCGGTGTGTTTTCGGTCGGCGTCGAGTTGCCGCTGTTCGATCGCGGGCAGCAGCGTCGTGATGCGGCCAATGCCGGCGCCGGTGCGAAATCGGCCGAGGCCGCGTTGCTGCGCGTCCGGCTGGAAGCGCAGGCGCGCGCGTTGCTGGAAGAACGGGAAAGCCGAAGAAAAGCCGCCGAGGCTTTGCGCGATGACATTGGCGATGGCGCAAACACCCTGCCGGAGATGGCCGAGGCCGCGTACCGCGCCGGCGAAATGGGCGTGATGGCGCTGATCGATGCCTGGCAGACCGAGATGCAACTGCGACTGCAGGCCGTTGAACTGGAGCACGCCGCGCGCGTGGCCGCGATCGAATTACTGCACCTGACTGGAGAATGATGATGACCCCTCGCTCGAAACTTCTTGCCGCACTCGCAGTGACGGCGCTGCTGGCCGGCTGCGGCGAACATGCACATGATGGCGGTGAGAACGACCACGGCCACGCGCATGACGAGGGTCATGCCCACGGTGAAGGCGATCATGCGCATGGCGATGCGGCCGGGCCTGAGACGCAGGCGTTCTACGCGCAGGATGCCGAGCGCAGCGCGGCCGAAATCGAATCGAACGTGGATGATCACGGGCATCATCATGACGCTGACCACGGCCATGGCGACGCGCAGCAGGACGGTGGCCTCGACGCTGGCAACGACGCTCGCCACGACGCCCGCAACGACAATCATGCTCACGATCATGGTGGTGATCACGCGCACGCCGATGGCAACCATGCTCATGCCGCGGAGTCTGCCTCCGACGAAGCTCAGCCCGATGCTTGAACGTTTGCTGCCGCTGCTGGCCATGCTGCTGCTGGCCGGTTGCGGTGATGCGGGGCCGGGGGGTCACAGCCACGGCGCGGACGCGGGTGAACATGCGCACGACGGCGACACGGCCGAAGTGATCGAGACGGTGACCGACTACACCGCATCGAGCGAGCTGTTTGTTGAATTCTCACCGCTGGTCGTCGGGCGTGGCTCGCGCTTCGCCGCGCACATCACCCGGCTGCAGGACTTCCAGCCCCTGCGGGAAGGCCGGTTGGATGTGGCGTTGCGGCGCGATGGGCAGACCGTGGCCCGGTTCCGGGTCGATCAACCCACTCGCGATGGGCTGTTCACGCCAACCGTCACGCCGCGCGACCCCGGCGAGTTCGAGCTGCTTATCGAGGTCGACGCGCCCGGGCTGCAGGTGGTACACGAACTGGGAATCTTCCGGGTGTTTGCCGATGCCGCCTCGGCCCGGGCGGTGACCGAATCGCCGTCCGGAACGATCAGCTATCTCAAGGAAGCGCAGTGGCGCTCGCCGTTTGCGACCCGGCCGGCGGCTCGCGTGCCGATGCGTCGGTCGGTACCGGGTGTGGCGCGTGTGCGCGCCCCGGCCGATGGCGGAGCACAGGTGAGCGCGCCGGTGGACGGTTATTTCGCGGCCTCGGCGATTCCGCGGGCCGGCCAGCGTGTCGCTGCCGGTGATGTGCTGGGGTACCTGGTGCCGCGCCTGGGGGAGGGCAGCGATATCGGCCGGCTGCGGGTTGAACTCGAGCGCGCCCGCAGTCGAGCCGAATTGGCCGAACGCGATGTTGCGCGCCTCGAGCCATTGGTCGAGCGCGGTGCGGTGCCCGAACGACGCTTGATCGAAGCCCGGGCCGCACTCGAGATTGCTGGCAGTGAACTGCGCGCCGCGCGCAGTCGCATCGAACAGCGCGCCGGCGGGTCGGACGAAGCCGGGATCGTGCTGACGGCGCCGGTGTCCGGCGAGATCATCGATGTGGCTGTTTCTTCCGGTGCGTTCGTGCGCGCCGGCGAGGCGCTGATCTGGTTGGCCGTGCCGGATCGCCGGTGGTTGGAGGTGCGCGTGCCCGAGGGTCGGGCCGCCGCCGTGCATGAGGCGACCGGGGTGTGGTTCGACAGTGAAAGCGGTGTCGTGGTGCTGGACGAAGCCCATGGCGCGCGCGTTGTGCAGGTCGCCCGGCGCGTCGACCCGGTTTCACGAACGGTTGCGGTGACGCTTGAATATCCGCTGCATCGCGGTGCTGCGTCGGTTGCGCCGGTGCCGGCCCTGATTGGTCAGAATCTGAGTGCGCACGTTTTGGTCGGTGCGCCTGACCATCGTCTCGCGATTCCGGTCGGCGCGGTCGTCGATGACGGTGGCCGGCCAGTGGTCTACGTGCAGACCGGGGGTGAAACCTTCGAGCGCCGTGCGGTCGAGCCCGGCATCCGCGACGGCGGTCTGGTCGAGGTGCGTTCGGGCCTGGTCGCGGGCGAACGCGTGGTCACAGTCGGTGCCTATGACGTCCGGCGAGCGGCGGTTGGCGGCGAAGAAGTGGGGCACGGTCATGCCCATTGACATGCGCGCGGTCAGGCTCGGCGAACCTCGGGCCCGCGTTCATGATTGATCGCGTCGTCGGCTGGTCGCTGGCCAACCGGCTGCTGGTGCTGGTCGCGGCTGCAGGTCTGCTGATCTGGGGTAGCTGGTCGGCGCTGAGAACACCGGTCGACGTGTTCCCGGACCTCACTGCACCGACGGTGACCGTGGTCACCGAGGCGCATGGCATGCCGCCCGAGGACGTCGAGGCGCTGGTCACGCTGCCGATCGAAACTGCGCTCAACGGTGCATCGGGTGTGCGACGCGTGCGCTCGACCAGCGGCATCGGGATCAGCATCGTGACCATCGAGTTCGACTGGGGGACCGATATTTATCGTGCCCGCCAGATCGTGGCGGAGAAACTGCAGACCGCCAGCTCGTCGTTGCCGGCCGATCTGACGCCGCCGGTGCTGACCCCGATTACATCGATCATGGGCGAGGTGATGTTCATCGCGCTGGAGTCCGTAGCGCACAACGAAATGGCGTTGAAGACGACCGCGGACTGGGTCGTTCGACGACGCCTGCTGGCCGTGCCGGGCGTCGCCGAGGTGATTCCGATCGGCGGCCAGACGCGCCAGTTCCAGGTCGTCGTCCATCCCGAGCAGCTGGCAGCTTTCGACGTACCACTCGGGCGCGTGCTGGAGGCAGTGCGCGCGGCGGGGCGGAATGCTTCGGCCGGGTTTCTGGTGGAAAACGGCCAGGAGTTCTTGATTCGCGGTCTTGGCCGGGTGCGTGAGATCGCTGACATCGAGCAGGCGGTGGTGGTCGTGCGCGACGGTGTGCCGGTGCTGGTGCGCGACCTGGCCGAGGTTGTCGTCGGCCCGGCACCGCGCCGCGGAACGGCGGCTCACAACGGCCGGCCGGCGGTGGTACTCGGTATCCAGAAGCAGCCCGGCGTGAATACGCTGGAACTGACCGAGCGCCTGGATGCCACGATCGTCGAGATTCAGGCCGGGTTGCCCGCGGGCATGCGGATCGAGACCGATGCATTCCGGCAGTCCGATTTCATCCGGGTGGCAGTTGACAACCTTGGCGTTGCGTTGCGCGATGGAGCCATTCTGGTCGTGGCGATCATGTTCGTATTTCTGCTGTCGGTGCGCGCGACCGGCATTGCGCTGCTGGCGATCCCACTGTCGCTGCTGGCTGCGACGCTTTCGATCCGTCTGCTGGGTGGGACGATCAATACGATGACGCTGGGCGGATTGGCGATCGCGCTCGGTGCGCTGGTCGACGATGCGATCATCGTGGTCGAGAACATCATTCGTCGGCTGCGCGAAAACCGCCAGCGGTCTTCGGCCACGCGCCATTCGGCCTCCAGTATCGTGTTCGATGCGACGCGGGAAATTCAGGGCTCGATCGTGTTCGCAACGCTGATCATCATCCTGGTGTTCCTGCCGCTGTTCTTCCTGACCGGGGTCGAGGGACGCTTGCTGGCGCCGCTGGGGCTGGCCTACGTTGTGTCGCTGGCCGCATCGCTGCTGGTTGCCCTGACGGTCACGCCGGTACTGTGCCTGTTGTGGCTGCCGGGACGCCGCGAAACGCAAGCCGATCATGACACCCGCTTGACGAAGGCGTTGAAGGGGGCGTATCGGCCGGTGCTGACGTTCGCGCTGCGGCATTGGTACCTGGTCGCGACCTGCGCCATCGGCCTGCTGCTTGCGGCTTGTGCTGCGCTGGTATTGGCCGGTCGCGGCTTCCTGCCCGAGTTCAACGAGGGCAGCCTCACGGTCAGCGTCGTGACCCTGCCGGGCACCGCGCTGCAGGAGTCCGACCGGATTGGCGGCGAGGTAGAACGAATTCTGCTCGAGCAGCCCGAGGTCGTGGCGACCACCCGTCGGACCGGGCGTGCCGAGCTCGATCCGCACGCGCAGGCAGTCTATGCCTCGGAGATCGAAGTCAACCTGGCCATGAGCACGCGCGACAAGGCAGCGCTGCTGGCCGAGCTGCGCCGCCGCTTTGCTGCCGTGCCCGGTACCAACATCGTCATCGGCCAGCCGATTTCGCATCGCATCGATCACATGCTCTCGGGCACGCGCGCGAACATCGCGGTCAAGGTTTTCGGCCCGGAGTTGGCCGAACTGCGACGCATCGGTCAGCGCGTCGAGGCGATCATGAACGAAGTGCCGGGCGCGGTCGATGTTTCGATGGAGCAACAAAGCGAGATTCCGCTGGTGCGCGTGGACTTCGATCGTCCGGCGCTGGCACGCTACGGTCTGACCGTGGCCGAGGCTGCAGAAATGGTCGAGGCCGCGTTTGGCGGCACCGTGGTCGGTGAGGTTCGCGAGGGTTCGGCACGATTCGATCTGGTGGTGCGCTACCCGCACACCCAGCGCGAGGATCTGCAGCGCGTGCGCGACAGCTTGTTCGAGACACCGTCCGGTGCCGAGATCACGCTGGACAGCATCGCCGACATCGTGCGTGAGCGCGGACCGGACACGATCAGTCGCGAGAACGTACAGCGCAAGCTGGTGGTGATGGCCAACGTCGCCGATCGCGATCTGGTCAGTGTGGTCGAGGACATGCGAAGCCGGATCGCCGAGCGCGCCGAACTGCCCAGCGGGTACCACGTGGAGTTCGGTGGACAGTTTGAAAGCGCCGAGTCGGCCGAGCAGCGCCTGTTCCTGCTCGGGTTTGTGGTGATCGTCGGCATCTTCTTGCTGCTGGTCACCGCCTTTCAGTCGGCGCGCGATGCGGCCCTGGTGATGCTCAACCTGCCGCTGGCGCTGATCGGCGGGGTGGTGGGTGTCTGGCTGACCGACGGGATTGTCACCATTGCCGCGCTGATCGGTTTCATCACCTTGTTCGGGATCGCGACGCGCAATGGCGTCATCCTGGTCGACCACATCCGGCGCTTGGTCGAGGAGCATGACTACCGGGCGCTCGATGCAGTTTGCATCGGCGCCGAGCAGCGATTGATTCCGATCGTCATGACCGCGCTGGCGACCGCGCTGGCGCTGGTACCGCTTGCCCTGGCGAACGGCGAGCCGGGCAGCGAGATTCAGGCGCCGATGGCCATCGTCATTCTGTGTGGATTGATCAGTTCGACCGCGCTGAATATGGTCGTTGTGCCGGCGTTGTATCTGCGGTTCGGATCGGCATGCCGGGTGGAGCCGGCGAGTGGGGATGTTCCAGTCGTGAAAACGTAGTTGTGACAAGCGTGAATGAAGGGATGGATGGTTCGCCGGGCCCGCGATCGGTCATGCGACCCGGTACTTCGCGTCGCGTGCGTACCACCCAGCGCGAGCCGCATCCGCGGCTGGAAGAGATCGTGCGGCGGCATTGCCAGAACCGCTGGCGGCAGCCGTTGCATCCGTCCAGTGCAGGTGCCTTCGAGCGCGTTCTGGATTGGTATTGTCCCGACCGCCCGCTGCTGCTGGATTCGGGCTGCGGCACCGGCGGGTCCTGTTTGCGGCTGGCCGAGCGGTATCCGGATTCGCAGGTGCTGGGCATCGACCAATCGGACCATCGGCTCGGGCGCGGACTGGAGCAGGTGCCCAACTCGGTGCTGTTGCTCCGGGCCCGGGCTGAGGACATCTGGCGCCTGCTGCTGGATGCCGGTATTTGCCCGGCGCGTCATTTTTTGCTGTACCCGAACCCCTGGCCCAAGCCGGCCCAGCTGCAGCGGCGCTGGCATGGCCATCCGGTGTTTCCCGACCTGCTGCGCCTGGGCGCACTGGAGCTGCGCTGCAACTGGCGCGTATACGCCGAGGAGTTTGCACGGGCGGCCCGGCTGGCGGGCGCGTCGACCAGCGCGGTGGTATCGTTCTTACCGGAATACCCGATCAGCCCGTTCGAGGCCAAGTATGCCGCCAGCGGGCACACCCTGTTTCAACTGCACTGCCAACACTTTGATTCTGGAGAATGCTGATGAAAACTGCTTCGATCGTCACGAGCCTGGCGCTGCTGGCCGGCATGAGCCTGTCCGGCCCGCTGGCCGCCGATGATGCATTGCGCGCCGCGATCGATGATCCGGCTCGCGATGATGCGCGCACGCGTGATGCCCAACGCCACCCCTACGAGACGCTGACCTTTTTCGGCATCGAGCCGGGCATGACGGTGGTCGAGCTGTCGCCGGGTGGCGGCTGGTACAGCCAGATTCTCGGGCCCTACCTGACCGCGACCAACGGCAAGCTGATTGCCGCGCACGTCGACCTGGAAAGCGAAACCACGCCGGCCTTTTACCACGACATCCACGCCGCCTTCATGGAGCGCATCGCCGATTCGGAGCGCTTCGCTGCGGTGGACGTGATTGCCTGGGATCCGCCGCGCAAGCCCGAACTCGGTGAGCCGGGCTCGGCCGATCTGGTGCTGAGTTTCCGTTCCATGCACGGCTGGAAGCGCAGCGAGGTGGTGGCCGATGTGTTGGCGTCCGCGCATGCGGTACTCAAGCGCGGCGGCGTGCTCGGAATCGTCCAGCACCGCTTGCCCGAGGACGGCGACGATAGCCAGTACACCGGTTATGTCAAGCAGAGCTGGGTGGTGGCGATGGCCGAATCCAACGGCTTCCGGCTGGTTGAGGCCAGCGAGATCAATGCCAACCCGAACGATACCGCAGACCACCCCGAAGGCGTCTGGAACCTGCCGCCGTCGCTGCGCAACGTGCCGGATGACGAGCAGGACGCCTGGCGCGCAATCGGCGAAAGCGACCGCATGACGCTGAAGTTCGTCAAGCGTTGAGCGAAAGCCCTTCAATACCCCCGCTGGCGCTCGACCCGGCCCAGCGGGGGTTCACCACCGAGCACGCGGCGGTAGCTTTCGGCGGCAAGTGAAGCGGCCTCGTCGGGATGGGTGATCGCCGCGCAGTGCGGTGTAATCCGGATCTTCGGGTGCTGCCAGAACGGATGACCGGGTGGTAGTGGCTCGTCGCGGAACACGTCAAGAATTGCGTGTGCCGGTCGCCCGGTCGCGAGTGCGGCCAGCAGATCGTCTTCGACCAGATGTGCGCCGCGTCCGACGTTGACCAGCGTTGCGTCCGGGCGCATCGTGGCAAACAGGCGCCGGTTGAGGATGCCGGTGGTATCCGGTGTCAGCGGCAGCAGATTGATGAGCACATCGACCGCGCCGGCCAGCTCCGAAAGCCGCTTATGCGGGACAATCGAATCGAATCCGGGGACAGAGCGACCGGAGCGGTTGCAGCCATGCACCTCGATGGCCAGTGCTGCGAATGCGCGCGCGGCGGCCTGACCCAGTACGCCGGTGCCGAGAACTCCGATTATTGGGGAACGTTCCGGCGCCCACGGCTGCCATCGTTCAAGGCGCTGATTGTCTCGAAACTGATCCAGCTGTCGCCAGTGGCTGAGTATGCTGGCGACGAGAAAACCGGCCATGTCGGCGGCCAGTCGCGGTCCGGCCAGGCGACCCAGCGCGATGTGTCGCGGCAACTCGGGATCGGCCAGCAGCGCATCGACGCCGGCGCCCATGGAGGTCACCGCCTGCAGGCCGGTCAAGCGGGCAAACAGCCCGCGTGGCGGGTTCCAGGTCACCGCAAACGCAATCTGGTCGGCATCCCCCAACTCGGGCCAGACGCGGACGTCGGCCTTCGGAAGGTGCTCGCGTACACGTTGTGCGAAGCCGGGTCCGTCGCGGTCCGGCAGGCAGATCAGAAGAGCATCCGACATCGTTCTATTACCCGCACAAGAACGGGGGATCAGTCTACGGCTTCGGCGCGCAGGAATTTCAGGCCGCGCTGCCAGCCATCAAGGAAGCCCGGCCAGACATCACCCTCGGGAAGCATCGCGCAGCTCGGCCCGCGCTGCTTGAGGTGACAGTCGAGAAACGCCAGCACGATGTGCTGATTGATGCGGTTGATGGTCTGCGTGTCCCAGGCCGATTCGCGGTAATGACCGATGGTGTCGGCCGTAGCGTAGGCCGCGCGCGGTGCCGGGTGCGGGGCGATGTTGTGGCCGGCGTTTTCGTACAGCAGCAGGTAGCGCCTGGCTGCGGTCATGGCGTCGAACAGATCGCCGACGCCGGGTCGATAGCCCGACAGCGGATCCTCCTCGCCGGCAATGAAAAGTGTCGGCAGCTTGATGCCGGCCAGCGCTTGCCGGTCGTGGATGCCCTGCAACTGGCCCCAGGGTGCCAGCGCAACCAGCGCCTTCCAGCGCGGATCGGGCCGCTCGCGCCCGGCATTGCAGAACTCGAAGGTCGGGCGAGCCGCCTCGGGCAGTTCCAGGGCATTGGCGAACGCCTTGTTATAGCGGTAGCAGCCGCCGACCGTGTTCAGGCCACCGAAGCCGCCCATCGAGTAGCCGATCAGCGCGCTGGTCGTGCTGTCGGTGTGTCGCGCCACGTCCGTGGTGGACCCGGCAAACCATTCAAGAATCTTCTGCTGATCACGGGCACGGTGCAGCAGGGTGTCGGGAAAGCCGGCCCGGCGCGTGGCCGGGTTACGGCTGTCGATCTCGGCGTTGGTGGAGCCGGGATGATCGGGCGCGACCACGATGTAGCCGTGGCTGGCCAGGTGTTCGCCAAGGTAGAACAGGATCGTGCGGTAGCCGGTGTAGCCATGCGAAAGCACGACCAGCGGAAACGCACCTTCGACAACGGGCGCATCGCGCAAGGCATCACCCAGGATGGCGAAGGCTTGCCCGGCACGGGTTTCATCACGATAGATTGCGGCCTCAACACCGGCAGCGCGCTCGGCCGGGTACCAGACTTCCAGCGTCAACGCGCGCGTTGCCCGTCCTCGAAAGCTCAGCTCCGGGAACGGCGAGGTCCATTGCATCGCAAGTGTGCGAACACCGACCGGGTGCGGGCCGGGGCGCGAGAGTTCCGGGTCGGTCGGCGAGCGCGGCCCGTAGACCGATTCGGCCGCCGAAACGGGCGCTGCAAGCAGCAACGCAAAAACTAGCAGCCACGTGCGACACGCTGCACGGCAAGAGGATTGGTCCATCCGCATGGAGGGGTAGTCCTGGAAACTCGTTGCCGGCGGCCCCGTTTTCAGGAACCGCCGGCACGAGTGATCAAGGCCTTTGATCAGAAGTGCACACGAACCTGTGCACCGTAGCGACGGTCGGCCTCACGCGGCACCTGGAAGCGGAAGTTGTCGCCGCTGAACGCGGTGAAGAACGACTCATCGGTCAGGTTACGGCCGAAGAACGCCAGTTCGTACTGGCCACCGGCGAAGGCGAAGCTCACGCTGGTATCGAGCAGACCGTAGTCGGGCAGGCGCGCGGCCGGATTGACAGCACCGCTGTTCGACGGCAGGTCGCCAACCACATCATCGGTGTAGCTGTAGCCGAGATTCCAGGTGACGTCGACATTGCCGAGCTGGCGGAAATAGCTCGAGTTGATCGAGTACTTGAGATCGGGCGAGTAGGGCACATCAAGACCCGAACGCGCCGTGCACTGCGATGGCGGTGTGTCCAGCGGACACTTGAACTTGTCGATTTCCGCGTCGATAAAGGCCACGCCGCCGCTCAGTGTCCAGCTGTCGATCGGGCGCCACTGGAAGTCGACTTCCAGGCCGCTGGTCTGCACATCGCCGGCGTTGGTCAGGCGCGTGATGTTGACGCCGGTGGAATTGTCGAGGTTGTTGGCCTGGAAGTCGGAGATTTCGGTCAGGAAAATCGCCGCATTCACGATCAGCCGTTCGCTCGAGTACTTGAAGCCGAGTTCGTAGGCGTCCGAGGTTTCCGAGCTGATCGGCAACAGATCGTTCTCACCCATGTTGAAGAAGGTATTGAACGCCGGGCCCTTGTAGCCACGCGAGTAGGTGGCATAGACCATGCTGCTTTCCAGGAAGTTGAACTGCAGCCCGGCGCGGCCGGAGAAATCGGTTTCATCGGTGCTGCCGCGGAAGTTGGTGTTCAGTCGGGCCGGACGGACGCCGACACCGGTGCGGCCGAATTCGTCGTTGTTGAACCGATTGTGGTTGAAGCTGACATCGTCGTAGGTCCAGCGCGCACCGAAGATCAGGCTCAATTGATCCGTCAGTGCATAGGAGCCGTCGCCGAAGAACGCCAGGCTTTCGATATCGGTGTTGAAGAACGCCGTGGCGCTGACGATATCGTTCGAACCGCAGGTGATTCCCTCATTGGCGATAAAGGCATCGATATCGCCCTGGCTGGGATCGCTGATTCCGATCACGTTCTGCAGGTGAAAGGCAATATCGGCGTTGAGTTGGCCGGCGTTGTTCTGGCAGCTGGCCTCACGCGTGAAGCTGCGCTCGGACTCCTGGTCCCAGTAGAACGCCCCGAGCAGCCACTGGAAGCGCTCGCCGCTGGGTGACGCGATCCGGAACTCCTGCGAGAACTGTTGCCACTCCTGCGGACCCAGATCGTGCAGCAGGAACGGTACATCGAATACCGGTTGCGGCGAACCGCCGCCGATCGAGGTGAAGTCACCCTCGCGGATTTCGGTGTTCTCCCATTCCCGCCAGGCGGTGATCGAGGTCAGCGTGTAGTCGCTGAGATTGTGGTCGACCTGTACCGAGAAGGCGGTGTTGGTGTCCTTGGTGCGGGTGACCAGGTCATGGTCGACCAGACGCTGGTCCAGGTCCAGGTCGGCCCGACCATCGACGATGCCGCTGCTGTTCGGTGCGGCCGGCGAGGCCGGGTTGCGGCCGCTGGGCAGGCCCTCGATATCGGCACAGCAGTCGTCGTCGGAGTCGAGGTATTCGAAGATGGTCAGGATGTTGGTGTCGGGCGAGACCTCGGCATCGACCATCAGTCGGAAGCCGGCGGTTTCGCTGCCGTTGACTTCCTGGTTGG
Source organism: Wenzhouxiangellaceae bacterium (assembly GCA_032251355.1). GTDB lineage: Bacteria > Pseudomonadota > Gammaproteobacteria > Xanthomonadales > Wenzhouxiangellaceae. The sequence goes on along the minus strand of JAVVDV010000001.1, from coordinate 142,310 downwards.
TGTGGACATTGAACAGGTTGCCGTCGAACTTCGAGTACAGGCCGGTGATGCTGGCTGCGACGTTGTCGCCGATCGCGCCTTCGTAGCGGAAGCGGGCACGGTACTCGTCATCGTGGAAGGCCGTACCTTCGAACATCCCGCCGTATTCGCGCGACGGGCGACGGGTGGTAATGTTGATCACCCCGGCCGAGGCATTCTTGCCGAACAGCGTGCCCTGCGGTCCGCGCAGCACTTCGATCTGCTGGATGTCATAGAGCTGCGAGAACGCCTGGCCCGAGCGGCCCAGCACGACGCCGTCGACGACGCTGGCCACGCTGGGTTCGGCTGCGGTGCTGAACGAGATCGTGCCGATGCCGCGCACGGTCAGTGCGGAGTTCCGCGTGGTGTTGCCCTTGCGGTAATTCAGCGACGGCACCAACTGCTGGATGCCTTCGATATTCGATGCAAAGGTCCGGTCGATCGCCTCGGAATCGACTACGGTCACGGCCAGCGGTACGTCGATCAGCGACTGTTCGCGTTTCTGCGCAGTGACCTGGATGGTATCGAGTCGACGGTTATTCTGCTGCTCGTCGGCGTCCTGATCGTTGGAGGTCTGCGCAAGTGCCGGCACTGATGCCGTGAACGCCAACGCCAGCGCGATGGCACCGGAAAGTTGGGCGATTGGATGTTCTTGAACCATGGTCTTCTCCCGTGAAGGCTGCAGTGCCAGCCTGTGATTATTGTCCGTGATCTTGTTGTTGCATCCGGCCGAAGCCGTGTCTTGCATGATGAATTGTCAGTTATTCGTTGTCAATGCGCAAATTGTGTGTGAGAGCGGAACGCTGCCATCGAATCACTTGATGCCAGCTGCATTCTGTATCGGATCGGGTGACCGGCCGGTCACGATCGGGTGGCATCTCAGTCGCAGGAAGGCAATTGTCGAGTCCATCAATCCTGCGCCCCGACACGTGCCAGGCTGCGCACGTAGTGCGGGTGCCAATGATTCAGGCTGATCCGGCACAGCATGATCGTGACTGCCGCCAGCGCAGCGGAGAACCACAGGAACTCAATACCCAGCCCATGCACCAGGCCCAGCGGTGAGAACATGCCATACAGGAACACGATCAGCGCGAACAGCACGATTGCCGTCGGCAGGGCGTAGCGCCATGGGGTGAGATCGATTTTGTGGCGATTGTGATGATGCCAGGGTGTGGCCAACGGGCGCCACTGGCCGATCAGCAGCATCATGCCGACCTCGATCACGAACAGGATTGCATAAAGGTGAATAAAATGAATGTTGACATCGAGCACGAACTGGAGCAGTCCGTAGGCAATGACATGAAAACCGATCGCGAGCTTGGCGGCAATCGGTGGAACACGCATGGTGAACAGCCCGACCATGACCACAGCGATGACCGGGATATTGTAGAAGCCGGTGAAGATACGGATAACCTGCCAGAGCCCTTCGGGCGCATACATCAGCAATGGCGCGACCATGAACGAGAACAATGCGATAACCACACTCGCGAGCTTGGCGATGCGCACCAGTTCAGCATCATCGATTGGCCGCTTGCGCAGTGGTACATAGACATCGAGGCAGAACAGTGTCGCGGCACTGTTGAGCAGCGAGTTGAATGAACTGAACACTGCGCCCAGCAAGACTGCGAGAAAAAAGCCGGACAACAACACCGGAAGCACGTCACGCACAAGCTGCGGATAGGCCAGGTCGATCGTGGCCAGCTCGATATCATGATAGAGATGAAAAGCGATGATGCCTGGCAGCATCATGAAAAACGGCACCAGCAGCTTGAAGTACCCCGACAGCAGAACGCCTTTCTGGCCCTCGACCAGGTTCTTCGCGGCCAGCGTGCGCTGGATGACGTACTGGTTGGTACACCAGTAGAACAGGTTGGCGAAGATCAGGCCGGTAAAGATGGTTCCGAACGGCACCGGGTCATCGGCCGCACCGATCGCCGAGAGTTTCTCGGTGTGTTCGGTCGTGATAATGGTCACGCCGTGGCTGAGGCTGCCGTCTCCCAGCGCGATCAGGCCGAGGATCGGCACCAGTGCACCGACGATCAGCAGACCGATGCCGTTGATGGTATCGGATACCGCGACCGCCTTGAGGCCGCCGAAGATGGCATACATCGCACCGATCAGGCCGACCACGATGATCGTGATCACCAGGCCCTGGCTGTAGCCGACGTTGAGCAGGTCGGGTACGTCGAACAGCCGCAGCACTGCAACCGAGCCGGCGTAGAGCACCGAGGGGATGGTGACCAGCCCATAGCCGACCAGGAACAGGATGACGGTGATGCGGCGGACCGAATCATCGAAGCGGCTTTTGAGGAATTCCGGCAGCGTGGTAAAGGCGCCGGTCAGGTAGCGCGGCAGGAACACCAGCGCCATCGCAATCGTCGCGAATGCTGCGGTGACTTCCCAGGCCATGGCGCTCATGTTGTAGCCGTAGGCTGAGCCATTCAGGCCGATCAGCTGCTCGGCCGACAGATTGGTCAGGAGCATCGAGCCTGCGATGAAGATGCCGGTCAGGCCGCGTCCGGCCAGAAAGTAGCCGTCGCGCGAGTCCACCGTACCGCGCGTCTTGTAATACGAGATTACGGCAACCAGCGCCATGAACGCGGCGCATGACGTCAGAGTGGTGACGATTTCGCTATGGTTCATGGGCTGGCCTCGCAGATCATCATTCGTGCGGCCAGGATTCGACGATCTCGACCTGTTCGTTTGCATGCCGCGTGAACTGACGGTCCGGACCGAGCGGAATCCGGCAGCCGTCGCGCACAAACACGGCCATCTCGTCCAGCGGCAGCGTCAAGGAGTAATCGCGCCCGCCCTGCCAGCGTTGCCCGGCCGGCTCGAACCGTCTCCACGTGCCCTCGGGCAGGTAGAAATGCACCTTGCCGTCGGGGTTCAGGCATGGAGCCACCAGCAGATCGTCGCCGAACAGGAACTGATGCTCGAACGGCCACGACAGTGCTTGGTCGGGGAATGCCAGCGCCATCGCGCGTTGCGCCGGCAGCCCGGTGCGGCAGGATTCGGCCACCACCTGCCGGATATAGGGCAGCAATCGATAGCGTAGCTGTAGTGCCTTCATCGCAATCGATGAGGCCGGCTGCTCGTAGCTATAGGGTTCGCGTTGACCGATGCCATGCAGCCGCATATGAGCCGAGAAGATGGCGACCTGACACCAGCGCGCGTACAGTACCGGGTCGCGCGTGTCCTTGTAGAAACCGCCGACATCGGAGGCGTAGAACGGTGCGCCGCTCATGCCCCAGGAAAGACCGCCGCGAATCGACGCGGCCAGCCCACCCCAGTCCGCTTGTGGATCACCACCCCACTGCGAGGGGTGGCACTGGCTGCCGGTCCAGCCCGAACGCGAGAACACGAACGCGCCGTCGCTGGAAAACTGTTCGGCGGCTTCGTGCACGGTGCGGTTATAGAGCAATGCATAGACGTTGCGCAACTGGATGCCGGTGGCGCCGTTGTGGGCGATCATGTCCGGATCATCGACCTGCTCGCCGAAGTCGGCCTTGATCATGTTGACGCCGAGGTCGAACAGCGGCTTGTGGCTGTCGCGCCAGAATGCGCGCGCTTCGGGATGGGTGAAGTCGAGCAGACCGGACTCGGGCAACGGTGTAAGCACCTCGCCGAATCCGCTCTGGTTCCAGTGGTAGCGAAACGCCTTGCCGGTGCGGCGGTCGCGGATCAGCCAACCTTTTTCTTCGAGCCGATCGAACAGCGGGTTGGCGATCGAGATCAGCGGATATTCCCACACGCAGACGCGAAAATTCAGGCGCTTGAGCTCGTCGATGACTTTCTTGGGATCCGGGTAGCGTGCGGGGTCCCATTCGAAGGCAAAGCGTGTATGCGTGTCCTGCCATGCTCTGCCGTCGAGCGTGATCACATCGCAGGGCATGCCGGATGCGCGAGCCTTGCGTGCAGTCTCGATCACCTCATCGGCGGTCTTGTAATAGGCCTTGGACAGGATGATGCCCAGGCTCCAGTCCGGCACGCTCGGCGCGCGTCCGCTCAGGCGGGTGTAGTGGTCGAGAATGTCGGCGCCATTGTCGCCGCGCAGCAGGAAGATGTCGGCATGATCGTCTTCGACCATGGCCACGTAGCTGCGATGCGACCATGCCGGGCAGCCGACTGCGTGCGTGACCGCCGCCGGAGTATGTACGAACACGCCCCAGCCACGATTGCTCCAGCAAAACGGCGCGTTCTTGTACGACAGCTCGGCATTGACGCCCAGCGCATCGTGGTTGCACGAACGGATTAGCTGGCCGCGCCGATTCAACGGACCCCATTTCTCGCCCAGCCCGTAGACCGGTTCATCGTGGTCCAGCTCCAGCGTCAGTAGCCAGCCCTCATTGATCCGCGCCAGCGGCGGCAGTCGAAAGCGGCGCACGAACTGGCCATCGGGGCTGCTGCGTTGCACGCGGTGATCGCCGTCGAGCAGATCGAACGTGAACGGTCGGTACTCGATGTGCAGTGCCATCGAGCCATGGCGCGCGATGCAATGGTCATCCTTCAACTCAAGCTCGGGCCGAAGCGAAGCCGGCTGCCGCTTGAGCATTGCATAGTCGGTGGTCGGCTCGGATCCCATGCGCAGCCGCAGCCCGCACTCAAGCAGGCTGATCCGGAGTGGGCCGGCGTCGCTGGGTACGACGAGGTCATCCTGATCATCGACAAATGGGATGCCGGTGACCTGAACGGCGGGAACGTGGTCCCAATCGGGTGCGGTGGGCTGGTAGCAATGCGCGGGGATCGACAGCATGAAGCGAATGGTCCTGCGTGGTTGTAATTGTTATGTGACGCGGCGGTTTATTATGCAGCGCACAATTGTTGTCGCCATCCGGTATGCGATGAAAGCGATGTCGCGCAATGCTACCCGATGAACTTGTCGGACTGCTACACTTTCGTGTCATTCATAACAGCAACAGGCCAGAGACGCCCCATGAATTCAATCCCCAGAGTCGGCTTCGGGCTGTGGAAGGTCGCGCCGGACGAGTGCGCCGATCAAGTGTATGCGGCCATCCAAGCCGGCTATCGACATCTCGACAGCGCCTGCGATTACGGCAACGAGGCCGAAGCCGGACAGGGCATTCGGCGCGCACTCGACGAAGGGCTGTGCCGGCGCGAGGAGTTGTGGGTGACCTCCAAGCTCTGGAACACTTATCACCGACCCGAGCATGTGCGGCCAGCACTCGAGCGCACGCTTTCGGATCTGGCGCTGGATTCGCTCGATCTGTACATGATCCACTTCCCGATCGCGCTGGCCTATGTGCCGTTCGAGCAGCGCTATCCGCCGGAATGGATCCACGACCCGGCTTATCCCGAGCAGGGCATGAAGCTCGACGACACGCCGCTGCATGAGACCTGGGCGGCAATGGAAGAGCTGGTCGATGCCGGACTGGTCAAGCATCTGGGTGTATGCAATTACAATTCGGCGCTGATGCATGACCTGATGCGCTATGCACGCATCAAGCCGCTGGCGTTGCAGATCGAGCTGCACCCGTATCTCGCCCAGGAACGCATGCTGCGACTGTGTAAGCAATATGGCATCGATGTCGTGGCGTACTCCCCACTTGGCTCGTTGTCCTACGTCGAGCTGGATATGGACGGCAACATGCCGTCGCTGATCGAACACGATGTCATCACTGCGATCGCCAAGCGTGTCGGGCGCACCCCGGCGCAGGTCATCCTGCGCTGGAACGTGCAGCGTGGCTGTGCAGTGCTGCCCAAGACCAGTCGGCCGGAGCGGCTGGTCGAGAATCTTGCGCTGTTCGACTTTGAGCTTGACGAGGCCGATATGCAGGCGATTGGCAAGCTCGATCGGCATCATCGCTTCGGCGACGTCGGTCACTTCACCGAGCATGCCTTCAATACCTTCCATCCGATCTTTGACTGACAATCCTCGACTGAGGTCGTTTTCCTATGAGTACCCTCCAATTTGCCTCCGTTGCAGGTCAGCAAACCGATCTTGACAGCGTGTTCCCGCAGGTCATCGCGCACGATGGCAGTTGCAAAGATGCCGAAGCGGTGGCGCGCTGGATCGGCGATCACCGCGAACAGCTGGAGCAGCAGGTCAAGGCCAGCGGTGTGTTGCTGCTGCGTGGCTTTCCATTGGCGACTGCCGAAGATTTTGACCAGGCTTCGCGTGCGTTTGGCTACCCGAATTTCACCTACAAGGATTCGCTTTCAAACGCGGTTCGCATCAACCACACCGAGCGCGTGTTTACCGCCAACGAAGCGCCGCCGCATGTCGAGATCAACATGCACAACGAGATGGCGCAGACGCCGATTTATCCCGAGCGCATCCTGTTCTTCTGCGCAAGTGCCGCCGAGCAGGGTGGCGCGACGCCGGTCTGCCGCTGCGACCGGGTCTACAACGAGCTGTGCGCCGAAGATCCGGATCTGGTGGCGGCACTCGAGGAAAAAGGTGTGCGTTACACGACCTGGATGCCAGCGGCCAACGATGCAAGCAGCGGCCAGGGCCGTAGCTGGCGCGACACCCTGAGTGTCGAGGATGTGGCCGGGGCCGAGGAAAAGCTCCAACGCCTGGGCTATGACTGGGAATGGCTGGATGACGGACGCCTGCGTGCGACGACCCCGGCCTTGCCGGCGGTAATCGCGCTCGACGATGGCCGCAAGGTGTTCTTCAACCAACTGGTTGCCGCCTACCTGGGCTGGGAAGGCGTGCGCGACAATCCATCGCGTGCGCTGCGGTTCGGCGACGGCAGCGAGATTCCGAAAGCGGGCCTGGAGCGCATCGCGGCCTGCGTCGAGGCGGCCAATTTCGACCTGCAGTGGCAGGACGGCGATCTGGCCATCGTCAACAACTACCTGGCCATGCACGGCCGTCGCCCGTATGGTGGGACGCGCAAGCGCACGGTGCTGGTGGTGCTGGGCGCGGCGCGCGAGAATCGTCTGAAAGCCGCCTGAACGCTGCCTGAAAGCATTCTCGGCTCGAAGCCCGTTCCCGGGCTTGGGTCTTCGTCTGCGCCCGGGGGCGCGCCTAGTCGGGTAAAATGACCGGTTTAGCGCGCACCGAGGGATTGCTGTGGCTTCCGTCATCGATACCGTCGTGTTCCCGGTCGCCGGACTGGGCACGCGCTTTCTGCCGGCCACCAAGGCCAGCCCGAAGGAAATGCTCCCCGTTGTCGACAAGCCGCTGATTCAGTACGCGGTCGAGGAGGCAATCGCGGCGGGTGCGACCACCATGGTGTTCGTCACCGGCCGCACCAAGCGCTCGATCGAAGATCACTTCGACAAGGCCTACGAGCTCGAGACCGAATTGGCCGCGCGCGGCAAGCAGCAGTTGCTTGATCTGGTGCGCGATGTGCTGCCGGAGGGTATCCAGTGCGTGTACGTGCGCCAGCGCGAGGCCCTGGGCCTGGGGCACGCGGTACTGTGCGCCCGGCCGCTGGTCGGTGAGAAGCCGTTCGGTGTCATTCTGGCCGACGACCTGATTGATGCCGGCGACAAGCCGGTGATGAAGCAACTGGCCGAAAAATATGCCGCCACCGGTCGTTCGGTGATCAGTGTCGAGCGCGTGCCGCATGAATTGACCAATCGCTACGGTGTGGTCGATATCGGCGATGCGCCCGGGCCGCTGGCGGCCATCCAGGCGATCGTCGAAAAGCCCGATCCGGCCGAAGCACCGTCCAACCTGGCCGTGGTCGGTCGTTACCTGCTGACCCCGCGCATCTTCGAACTGCTCGAGACCACGGCACCGGACCGACGCGGTGAAATCCAGCTGACCGACGCGATTGCCGCGCTGCTGGCCGAGCAGGGCGCGGATGCATGGGAGTTTTCCGGCCGCCATTTCGACTGCGGCAGCAAGCTCGGCTACCTCGAGGCCACGGTCGAATACGGCCTCAAGCACCCGGAACTGGGCGATGCCTTTGCCCGCTACCTGGATCAACGGAATACGCTTAGATGAGTGAACCCATCGCGCATACGCGCCAGACGCACCTCGAGGCACTGGAAGCCGAGTCCATTCACATCATTCGCGAGGTCGCGGCAACCTGCCAGCACCCGGTGATGCTCTATTCCATCGGCAAGGATTCGGCGGTGATGCTGCATCTGGCGAAAAAGGCGTTCTGGCCCGGGCGCTTGCCGTTTCCTTTGCTGCACGTGGACACGACCTGGAAATTCCGCGAGATGTACGCGCTCCGCGATCGCATCGCGGCCGACCCGGATCTCGACCTGATCGTGCATGTCAACGAGGAAGGTCGTGCTCAGGGGGTCTCGCCGATGACGCACGGCTCGGCAGTGCATACCGACATCATGAAGACCCAGGGGCTGAAGCAGGCATTGAGCAAGCACAAGTTCGACGCTGCGTTCGGCGGCGCCCGGCGCGACGAGGAGCGTTCGCGCGCCAAGGAGCGGGTGTTCTCGTTCCGCGACCGCAACCATCGCTGGGACCCGAAGAATCAGCGCCCGGAACTCTGGCACCTCTACAACGGCCGCGTCCACGCCGGTGAGAGCATCCGCGTGTTCCCGCTGTCGAACTGGACCGAGCTGGATGTTTGGCAGTACATCGATCTGGAGGGCATCGAGGTCGTACCGCTGTATCTTGCCGCCGAACGGCCGGTGGTGATGCGCGACGGCCTGATGATCATGGTCGACGACGAGCGCCTGCCGCTGGAGCCGGGCGAACAGCCGGAAATGAAGCGCATCCGCTTCCGCACGCTGGGCTGCTACCCGCTGACCGGCGCGGTCGAATCCGATGCCACCACCTTGCCCGAAATCATCCGCGAGATGCTGCTGGCGCGCTCGTCCGAGCGCCAGGGCAGGGCCATCGACAAGGATGCCGGCGCCTCGATGGAAGTCAAGAAGCAGCAGGGGTACTTCTGATGGTCGCCGACACCTTTGATATACACGCCTACCTCGAGCAGCATCGCAACAAGGAACTGCTGCGCTTCATTACCTGCGGATCGGTCGACGACGGCAAGTCGACACTGATCGGCCGATTGCTCTACGACACCCAGCAGGTATTCGAGGACCAGCTCGCGGCCGTCGAGAAAGACTCGAAGAAGTACGGCACCACCGGCGACGCGCCGGATCTGGCGCTGCTGGTCGACGGCTTGCAGGCCGAGCGCGAACAGGGCATCACGATTGATGTGGCCTACCGCTACTTCACCACCGAAAAGCGCAAGTACATCATTGCCGACACGCCCGGCCACGAGCAGTACACGCGCAACATGGCCACCGGTGCGTCGACCGCGGAACTGGCGATCGTGCTGATCGATGCCCGCCATGGCCTGCAGGTGCAAACCCGGCGGCACAGCTACATCGTCCACCTGCTCGGCATTCGCAAGGTGGTGGTTGCGATCAACAAGATGGATGCGGTCGGCTACGAGCAGGCGGTGTTCGAGCGCATCCGCGAGGAATATGCGGATTTTGCCAACCAGCTCGGCATCGAAGATTTCCAGTGCCTGCCGGTGTGTGCACTGAACGGCGCCAACGTCACGCGAGGGGCCGACGAGATGCCCTGGTACGACGGCCCGACGCTGCTGGATGTGCTCGAGAACGCACCGATCGGCGAACACGATCTCGAGCGTCCGATGCGCTTTCCGGTGCAGTACGTCAATCGCACCCGTTCGGAATTCCGCGGCTTCTGCGGCACGCTGGCCAGCGGCTGGATTGCGGTCGGCGACGAGCTGGTGGCGTTGCCGAGCGGGCAGCGTTCGAAGGTCGGCGAGATCGTGACCGGGCAGGATCGGGTCGAGCAGGCGTGTGCCGGCGAGGCAATCACGCTGGTGCTCGAAGACGAGATCGACATCAGTCGCGGTGATGTGCTGGTGCACGGCGATCGGCTGCCGCGCGTGGCCGAGGGCTTTGATGCGCGCGTGGTGTGGATGAACGACCGGCCGCTGCTGCCGGGGCGGCAGTACGATATCAAGCTGGCCACCAGCGAACTTGCAGCGACGCCGGAAATCATCCATCACCGCATCGATGTCAATACGCTGCAGCACCATCCGGCCGAGCAACTCGCGCTCAACGAGATCGGCTACTGCCGCTTCAGTACCCATCGGCCGCTGGTGTTCGATGCCTACGCGGCGAATCCGATCAGCGGCGGCTTCATCATCATCGATCGGGTCAGCAATCTCACCGTCGGTGCCGGCATGATCGTGCGTCCGGTGACCGACGCGCTGGCCGACAAGTCCAGCAACGTGGTCTGGCACCGGCAGAGCATCGACAAGCAGGCGCGTGCGGTGCAGAAAGCGCAGCGGCCGGCGGTGCTTTGGTTCACCGGGCTGTCCGGCGCTGGCAAGTCCACCGTTGCCAATGCGCTGGAGCAGGCGCTGTTCCGCCGCGGCCATCACAGCTACCTGCTCGACGGCGATAACGTCCGTCATGGGCTCAACCGCGACCTCGGCTTCACCGACGTCGATCGAGTCGAAAACATCCGCCGCATCGGTGAGGTCGCCAAGCTGATGGCCGATGCCGGGCTGGTGGTGCTGTCGGCGTTCATCTCGCCGTTCCGGGCCGACCGCGCCATGGTGCGCGAGTTGATGGATGCCGGCGAGTTCATCGAGATCCATGTCGATGCGCCGCTGGCGGTCTGCGAGTCGCGCGATCCCAAGGGGCTGTACGCCAAGGCGCGCGCCGGCGTGATCCGCAACTTCACCGGCATCGACTCGCCCTACGAGCCGCCTGAAGACCCCGAAATCAAGATCGACACCTCCGAACTGAGCGTCGATGAATGCGTCGAGGAACTGCTGGCCTACCTTAAGCGGCGCGGCATCCTGATCGGGTAATCGCGCGGCCGATTTGCGTAAACGCCAGGCCCGCGCCGACCAGCAGCAGCGTGCCGATCGCCGGCGGCAGCACGTAGTAGTGGCCGGCATGCGGGCCACGGATCCAGGTGCCGTAGCTGAGTTCGCGCTCGATCCACGGCAGGACCGCAGACGCGTTCGCCTGCACCGTCAACATCGAAATCAATGTCCACAGCACCAGCCCGAGGGCGATGAAGCCGGTGGTGGCGACGCCGGTCGCCGTGAACGCCCCGCCATCCGACGGCCGGTCGCGAAACCCGTAGTAGACCAGCAGACCCGCGACCGTACCCAGCAGATTGAGAATAAAGTCGTTGAAATCCAGGTAGTTGCTGTACGAGATGGTCAGCCAGACGTATTGCAGGATTTCATCGACCATGCCCAGCAGCGTGCCGGCCAGCAGCGCGATGCCGAAGCCGTGGCCGCGGCGCGCCGGGTCCAGCCAGCGCGCCAGCAGCCAGCCCAGCAGCGCGTATTGCGGGTAGTGCAGGTACTCGGGAAACGAGTACAGCAGAAAGCGATCGACCGGTGCGATGCACGCCAGCCACAGCGCCCAGGCGACCAGCGTCGGCCATGGGTCGCGGCAGGCCAGCGCGCGCAGTGTCCAATGCGCCAGCAGGCCGGCCACACCGAACAGCGCGAGCGCCGGCAGAAACTCGGTCAGCTGGAAGGTGCCCAGCCATTCGGACTCGCGCCGCTTGACCAGCCATAGCGACACCGGCAGGTGGGCGAAGGTCGTGACGGCCCAGTAGAGCACGATCGCCAGCGCGCCGACGGTCCGGTTCGTGCGCGTCATTCGGACGCCTCCGGACACGCCGAGCGGGCCTTGAACACCGCCAGGTTGGCGAGTGCCTCGCCCTCGTCATGGTAGTCGGTCGGACCGCTGTAGCCGCCGGAATCGCGCGTGGCCTGGAAGCAGTCCGGTCCGGCCGGATCGACCAGAATGGCAATCGAGTTCTGCGCGGCCGCGGCCTGGCCGAAGTCGTGAGCGCGGTAGTGATCGCGACCGGCGCGGTCGATCAAGACCGCCAGTGCCAGGTCCCAGGCCCCGGCCTGGCTGGCCGCAACCCGGCCGTGGTAGCGATCATCACCGGCCTGATCGTGCAACAGCCCGATGCCCAGGTGGGCGGCCGCGCCCTGCGCGTAGCGTCCGCCGCGATAGTCATCGTCGCCGTCGTGGTCGATCAGACGCCCGAAGCCGAAATAGTAGCCCGCGCCCTGGGCATAGTTGCCGGCGCGGTAGCGATCGTTGCCGGCCTGGTCGAGCAGCGTGCCGATGCCGCCGGCGACATCGTGCCGGTAGCCCAGCGCCGCACCTTGTGCAAAGGCCTGAAATTGACCGGTCGTGCCGTAGCTGGACGGATGGGTGAAACCGGCGATGTAGTCGTCGTCACCGGCCCGGTCGACCAGCCATCCTTTGCCGCGCGCACCGCCGAAGCCCTGCGCGAGCCGGGCCGCCCGGTAGCGGTCGTGGCCGGAGCCGTCGAGCAGCAGGCCGATTCCGGCCAGACCCGCGCCCTGGGCCAGCTCATGTGCGCTGTAGTCGTCGTCGCCCTGATCGTCGACCAGCACCGCCACGCCGGCCACCGCCGCGCCCTGGCTGATCCTGCCGCCGAAGTAGCGATCGTTTCCGGAGCGGTCGTAGAGCAGCGACAGGCCCAGTACCGTTCCGGCCAGACCGTCGCCGGAGTAGCGGTCATCGCCGCCGCCGTCGAGAATGACCCGCGCCGGGCCGGGCGTGGACAGGTGGTATTCGTCGTCGCCGGCCGGGTCGACGATCAGCCGGAAATTGCCGAAGTAGCGATTAGGTCCTTCCGCGCCGACCACGATGGCGCCGGACGGGGTGTCTTGCCAGTAGTAGACATCGCCCTCGACGCGATCGGCTGGTGCATGGACCGGCGCTCGCCCGGCCGAGTCGCGCGCGTGTTCGGACACAATCGCGATCAGGACCGAATCTTCGGCCAGCGCCAGCAATTGGCCGACCAGCGGCTCAAGCGCATCCGGGTCAATCCTTCGAAACAGCCCGGCCAGCCAGTCGCCATCGTTTACTTCCTCCAGATCACTGCCGGAGCTGGTTCGGGCCAGCAGGTCGGGAAGCGCGCGGTTCAGCCGGGCACGGGTTTCGGCCGAGACCTCGGGCAGGATCGCGGCCAGGCCTTGCTCGAGCTGATCGATGCGTACGAGCAGTTCGGTGAGTGAACGCGGCGGCTCGGCAGCGGCCGTCGGTCGGCTCGGCGCGCGCACCGTTAACGGCAGTTCGCCCGGGCTGCCCAGCCATTCGGCCACGCCGGGCAGGGGAGCGGACTGCAGCAGCGCTTCGGTCTCGCGCTGCATGAAGTCGCTCAGACCATCGAACGTCGTGCGCTGTGCTTCGTTCAATTCGCTGATATGAGCCGCCAGTGTCTCCGGATCGACGGTCTGTGCGCTGGCTCGGGAAACCGAACCCGGCAGCGCGCACAGCAGCAGCGGCAGTGCTATCTTGACGACAACATCGATCATCCAAGGAGCCTGGGCCATGTCCGAAGACCTGTTCGAAAAAATCATCGCGCGCGAAATCCCGGCCGACATTGTGTGGGAAAACGATGAATTGCTGGCGTTTCGCGACATCAACCCGCAGGCGCCGGTGCACGTGCTGATCATCCCGAAGCGCAAGATCCGCACGATCAACGATCTGGCCGAAGCCGATGCCGGTCTGGTCGGCCGCATGGTGCTGGCCGCGCGCGACATCGCCGCCGCCGAAGGCATCGCCGAGGACGGCTACCGCCTGAACTTCAACTGCAACGAAGCCGCCGGCCAGAGCGTCTGGCACATCCACCTGCACCTGCTCGGCGGCCGCGCCCTGGGCTGGCCGCCGGGCTGAGGTTCTCGCCGTGGGTTTGCCAGCACGGCCCGGGCCGGGTCGGAATCAGCGATAATCACCAATTCGCTCCCGCTTCTCGGGAGCGTTTTTGTTACAGGTGCGCCATGAGTCAATACGTCTACACCATGAATCGCGTCAGCAAGGTGGTTCCGCCGAACCGCGTGCTGATCAAGGATATTTCGCTGTCGTTCTTTCCCGGCGCCAAGATCGGCGTGCTGGGGCTGAACGGGGCCGGCAAGTCGACCGTGCTGCGCATCATGGCCGGGGTCGATACCGAGTTTGACGGCGAGGCCCGGCCGCAGCCGGGGATCCGCATCGGCTACTTGCCGCAGGAGCCGGAATTGCCCGAAGACGAGACCGTGCGTGAGGCGGTGATGGAAGGTGTGGCCGAGATGCGCGACATGCTCGCACGCTTCGATGCGATCTCCGAGGCCTTTGCCGAGCCGATGAGCGACGAGCAGATGAACGATCTGCTGGCCGAACAGGCCGAGTTGCAGGACAAGATCGAGTCGGCCGGCGGCTGGGAGCTGGACCGTACGCTGGAAGTTGCCGCCGACGCGCTGCGTCTGCCGGACTGGGACACCGAGATCAAGGTACTGTCCGGTGGTGAGCGCCGGCGCGTGGCGCTGTGCCGCTTGTTGCTGTCCAAGCCCGACATGCTGCTGCTCGACGAGCCGACCAACCATCTCGACGCCGAATCGGTGGCCTGGCTGGAGCGTTTCCTGCACGATTTTCCGGGCACGGTGATGGCGGTGACCCATGACCGCTATTTCCTCGACAATGTCGCCGGCTGGATCCTGGAGATGGACCGTGGCCATGGTATTCCGTGGCAGGGAAACTACTCGACCTGGCTGGAGCAGAAGGAAAAGCGCCTGCAGATGGAAGCCAAGCAGGAAGCGACCCGGCAGCGTTCGTTGAAAGAAGAACTCGAGTGGGTGCGCTCCAACCCCAAGGGCCGTCAGGCCAAGAGCAAGGCGCGTCTCAAGCAGTTCGAGGAGCTCAATTCAAAGGATTTCCAGACTCGTAACGAAACCCAGCAGATCTACATTCCGCCCGGCCCGCGGCTTGGCGACCAGGTGATCGAGGTCAGCCATCTGTCCAAGGGCTTCGGTGACCGGCTGCTGATCGATGACCTCAGCTTCAAGGTGCCGCCGGGTGCGATTGTCGGCATCATTGGCGGCAACGGCGCCGGCAAGTCGACGCTGTTCCGGATGATCACCGGCCAGGAGCAGCCCGACGGCGGCGAGATCGTGGTCGGCTCGACCGTCGAGCTGGGCTACGTCGACCAGGCCCGCGACAGCTTGTCGGATGACCGTCAGGTCTGGGAAGAGATTTCCGACGGCGCGGAGATGATCGAAGTTGGCAACTACAAGACGCCGGCGCGCCAGTACGCCAGTCGCTTCAACTTCAAGGGTTCGGATCAGCAAAAGCGCGTCGGCCAGCTCTCAGGCGGCGAGCGCAACCGCGTTCACCTGGCCAAGGTGCTGAAATCCGGCGGCAACGTGCTGCTGCTCGATGAGCCGACCAACGATCTCGATGTCGAAACCCTGCGCGCGCTGGAAGAAGCGCTGCTGGCGTTTCCCGGATGCGTGCTGGTGACCTCGCACGATCGCTGGTTCCTCGACCGCGTCGCCACCCACGTGCTGGCGTTCGAGGGTGACTCGCAGGTCGAGTGGTTCGAGGGCAACTTCTCCGACTACGACAAGGATCTCAAGCGGCGCAAGGGCGAGCAGGCCGGCCCGCACCGGATGCGCTACAAGAAGATCGCCGCGTAGCGCTTACTCGCGGAAGATCTGCAGGCCCTGGTCGGTCACGACCGCGCCCAGCGGCACGTCCCAGGGTGCGGTGGGCAGGCTGTCGACCTGCTGCAGCGCATACGCCACGCCGACCAGCCACGGACCGGCCGCGGCTGCACTGCGCGTGAACAGGAAGGCGCGATCGTAGAAGCCGGCACCCATGCCCAGCCGCGTGCCGCTTGCCGAGTAGGCCACCAGCGGGGTCAGCACCAGTTCCAGCCGCTCCGCCGGGCAGGTGCGCAAGGGCTCGGGCTCCGGGATGCCGTAGCGGTTGGCGCGCATCCGGGATTCCGGCCGCCACAGCCCGAAGCGCATGTGCCGACCGTCGACGATCGGCAGCCAGATCCGGCGCCCGGCCTCGTGCAGCGCGATCAGCGCCGGCTGCAGATCGGGTTCGCCGCGAAAGGCGATGAAGGCGGCGATGTCGACGCAGTCGCGCTCCTCGAGCAGTCGCAGCACGTGGCTGCAGATGCGGCGGTCGAGTTGACGGCGTTCGTTCGGATGCAAGGTGCGGCGTGCTTCGAGCATGCGCTCGCGCAGTTCAGCCTTGGCCACGCGGGCCTCGTCGCGCATCAATGCGCGATCCGGTCAAAAGGGAAAGGGTGCTCTCCGCCTGTGCCGCTGCAAGATCGGTGACCTTGAACCAGAGGTTCACGTGGGAAAGCGCTTCGAGCCATCAGGCGATTCGCAGAACGAATGTGCACACAGGCGCCGAAATGTGCAGTCCCGAGGTCAAAAAGTAGGGACAAGGCATAATGCGATCTCACTGGCGAACACCGCAGAGAGCACCACAGAACCGACTATACACGAATGCCGCCGGATGCATGTTCCGGACTTATTCCGGGGTCGGTTCGGCGCCCACGCGCGCGGCCAGATCCAGCACCTGCTGATCGATCCGGGCCCGTTCGCGCGCGCGCTCCTCGGCGGCGTTGAGTTCGTCGACCAGGTTCAGCGCGCACATCACCGCGATCTTTTCGACCGACGACAGCTTGCCCGATTCGCGGATCGCGCGCATGCGGCGATCGAGCTGCAGTGCCGCATCGATCAACCCGCGCCGTTCTTCGGGCGCGCACAGCACCTGGTAATCGCGATCGAGCACGCGGATCGAGACCTGTTCGGGCGAGCCGCTCACGAGGGCGCATGCTCCATGGATTTCAGTCGTTCGATCATCGCCTCGACGCGGCTGCGCGCCTCGTCGTTGCGTTGCACCAGCCCGGCCTTCTCCGTAATCAACGCGTCCTGGCGCGCGCGTAGCGAGCGATTTTCCCGCTCGAGTTCGGTGACCCGTCGTTGCAGCGCGTCGAAGCGCTGTGCCAGCAATTGAACCGCGTCGCCGAGTTGTTCGGTGCGGATGTCCGATCCCGGATTCATGGATGCTCCTCGTCATCCGGCGCGTGGCCGGTCACTGTCCGTGATGGCGCAATGCTACCATTTTGTGCTGTTCCGACGCCATTCGAGGGCACGATCGAGCATGCACGATTCCGAATCCCGCCTGGCATGGGCACTCGCACTGGCGGCTGACTCCGATCCGGTGCGCATTGCCGAAACGCATGGCCTGGTCACCGGTCTGGTGTGCGGCGCGCCCGACGAAGCCGATGCGCGCCTGGTCGAGGAACTGCTGCGACTGAACCCGCCGCCGCAGGCCAAGCCCGATCTGGATGTACAGCTGCTCGATGCCGTGGCCGGACTGAAGCGCGAACTGGCCTCCAGCGAGCTGGATTTTCAGCTGCTGCTGCCCACCGACGAGCGTTCGCTTGACGAGCGTACCGCTTGTCTGGCGCACTGGACCGGTGGATTCCTGGCCGGGTTTGGCGCACGCGGCGAGTTGCCACCACGTGGTGAGGCGCGCGAGGCGGTCGGCCTGCTCGAACAGATCACGCGCGCCGGCTGCGACCCCGAGGCCGGCGACGAGCAGCAGGAATCGGCACTGACCGAACTGTCGGAGTTCGTGCGCGTGGCTGCATTGCTGCTGCGTGAACATCGGCTCGAGACCCCCGAGGCATGATTCCGGTCGCCGAATTCGCGCGTCGCCGACGCGAGCTGATGCAACTGGCCGAGAGCGACAGCATCATCATCGTGCCGGCTGCGAACGAGACCCTGCGCAACGGCGATAGCCACCATCCGTTTCGACAGGACAGCGATTTTCTCTACCTGAGCGGCTACCGCGAGCCCGACGCGGTGCTGGTGCTGGTGCCGGGGCGTGACGGTGGCGAGGCGCTGATGTTCTGCCGCGAGCGCGACCCCGAGCGCGAGCGCTGGGACGGTGCGCGGCTGGGTCTGGACGGGGTGCGCGAGACGCTGGGCTTCGACGACGCGTTCCCGATTGCCGATCTCGACGAGATCCTGCCCGGTCTGATGGAAAACCGGGCTCACATCTACCATTCGATCGGCCGCGATGCGCAGTTTGACCAACGCGTGATCGGCTGGCGCAACCGCTTGCGCGAGCAGCGTCGCAATGCGCGTGGCCCGGAGGAATTCATCGCGCTCAATCATCTTCTGGGTGAGATGCGACTGTTCAAGTCCAGCGCTGAGCTCAAATGCATGCGCCGGGCGGCGCGGATTTCGGCGACCGCGCACAAGCGCGCGATGCGGGCCGCGCGGCCCGAGGGCGGCGAGGCTGAACTGATGGCCGAGTTGATGCATGAGTTCCTGCGCCACGGGTATCCGCCGGCCTATACCCCGATCGTCGCCGGCGGCCACAACGCGCTGGTGCTGCACTACATCAACAACGACCAGCCGCTGCCCGAATCCGGGCTGGTGCTGATCGATGCCGGCTGCGAGGTCGAGGGCTATGCCGCCGACATCACGCGCACCTTTCCGGTCAATGGGCGCTTTCAGCCGGCCGAACGAACGATTCATGAGCTGGTCCGAACAGCCCAGCTTGCGGCGATCGATGCGGTCCGGCCGGGCCGCTCGTTCCATGCCGTGCATGAGGCGGCATTGCGGGTGCTGGCCGAGGGACTAGTCGAACTGGGTCTGATCGATGGACCCTTGGACGACGCGCTGGCCGAGGAGCGCTACAAGCGCTTTTTCATGCACAAGACCGGCCACTGGCTGGGGCTGGATGTGCATGATGTGGGGGAATACCGAATCGATGGCGAATGGCGGCTGTTGGAGCCGAACATGGTGCTGACGGTCGAGCCGGGGCTGTATATTGGACAGGACGACGACATTCCGACCGAGTTCCGTGGCATCGGCGTGCGGATCGAAGACGATGTGCGCGTCACGCGCGACGAGCCGGAGGTCCTGAGCGGCAGCGCGCCGGCCGGAGCCGACGAAATCGAACAGTGGATGCGAGGCTGAATCATGGCAAAAGGCACTTCAAAGACGCCGGCGGCACCTGAAATCCATGACATTGTCATCGCCGGCGGTGGCCTGACCGGCAACAGCCTGGCAATCGGGCTGGCCGGGGCGGGTTTCAACGTCGCGCTGATCGAGGCGGTGGCACGCGACGATGCCCACCAGCCGGCGCACGACGGACGCACGCTGGTGCTGAACCGCGCCTCGATCAACATCCTCAAGCACCTCGGTGTTCACGACGAAACGCTGGATCAACGGCCGATTCGGAGGATCGAGGTCACGCGCGCCGGCGGCTTTGGGCATGTCTCATTGCAGGCACGCGAGCATGGGCTGGACCGCTTCGGCAGCGTGATTGTCGGGCGCGATCTTGGACGACGAACGCTGGAGTGCATGGACGCTGCCGGGGTGGTGCAGTACTGTCCGGAGAAGGTCGAGACCTTCCAGGT
Source organism: Wenzhouxiangellaceae bacterium (assembly GCA_032251355.1). Taxonomy (GTDB): domain Bacteria; phylum Pseudomonadota; class Gammaproteobacteria; order Xanthomonadales; family Wenzhouxiangellaceae. Next base: position 123,127 of record JAVVDV010000001.1, on the reverse strand, counting down.
GGTCGATGACCGGGTCGAGATCCGATTGGCCTCGGGCCGACGCCTCGAGGCACGCTTGCTGGTGGCCGCCGACGGTACCGGCTCGATGGTCCGCCAGGCCGCCGGCATTGCCTCGATGTTGCACGATTACCGTCAGTCGGCGATGATTTTCAATGTCGGCGCCACGCCGGCGTCCTCCGATATTGCGCACGAACGTTTTACTCGCGACGGCCCGCTGGCCTTCCTGCCGCAGCCCGAGGGTCGCTATGGCTGTGTGCTGGTCGGCTCCACCGGCCTCATCGACGAGGCGCGTGAATGGGGCGACGAACGGCTGCTGGCCGAACTGGCGCGGCGCTCGGCGGCGAGCCTGTCCGGCTTCCACGACCCGGGCGTGCGGGCAAGCTACCCGCTGAAACTGTTGCGCACGAAAATACCGATCGCCGAGCGCGTGGTCGCGGTCGGCAATGCTGCCAATACCGTCAACCCGGTCTCGGCCCAGGGCCTGAACATGGGTCTGCGCGATGTGGCCGCGCTGGTCGAGGTGCTGGAAGCGGCTAACGATCCCGGCGCGCCGGCCTGGCTGGCGGCCTACCTGAAGCTGCGCCGTCGCGATCACGCCGAGACCGTGCGCTACACCGATACGCTGGCGCGCGCCTTTACCAACCCAAGCCTGCCGTTCCGGCTCGGCACCAGTCTCGGGCTGGCCGCCCATGCCTTGCTACCGGGGCTGAAGCGTCGCTTGGTGCGCTCGGCGATGGGCTTTCGTGAAACCTCGCTGCGACTGGCGCGCGAGGTCTGATCGTCAGCAAAGCCGAAATTTCGGGAGAACTTGAGAATGGAAAAATGCGATGCGCTGGTGCTGGGTGGTGCGACGGTTGGTGCGGCGGCCGCGCTGGCCCTGGATCAACTGGGTTTGCGGGTGACCGTTGTCGATCGTGACGGCGCACGCGAACTGGCCGATGACGCAGCGCTGGATCCGCGCGTGGTCGCGATCAGCCCCGGCAGCCGGCAACTGATCGAAGTGATCGGCGCCTGGCGGCACGTTCGCGGCGGGCGGGTGGCGGCCTACCACGACATGCAGGTGATGTCCGGGCGTGGCCAGGTCGAGTTCGCCGCTGCCGAGCACGGTCTGCCGGCGCTGGGCTGGATCATCGAGCTGGCCGAACTCGATCGCGCCTTGTGGCGTGAACTGGCCGCCCGCCATCGCATCGATGCGCGCGCGCCGGCCGAGGCCGAGTCAATCGAGTGCGGTGCCGATGCTGTTCGCGTGCGCCTGGCCGATGGCCATGCACTGGAAGCGTCCATGTTGCTGGGTGCCGACGGGCGCGACAGCCGCGTGCGCACTGCTGCCGGCATCGGTCAGACCACCCATCACTACAACCAGCGCGCGATCGTCTGTCACCTGACAACCGACAAGCTCAATCCCGGCATTGCCTGGCAGCGCTTTACGGCGCTGGGTCCGCTGGCGCTGCTGCCGCTGCCCGAGGGGCGCTCGTCGCTGGTCTGGTCGGTGCACGACGACGAGGCCGAGCGGCTGCTGGCACTGGATGACGATGCATTTGCCGAGGCCCTGAATCGTGCGGCCGAGGGGTCGCCGATGGGTCCGGTCGAAGCGCTGGAGCAGCGCCATGCCTACCCGTTGATCCGCTGCCAGTCCGATACCCTGGCCGCCGGTCGGGTTGCGTTGCTTGGCGATGCCGCGCGCAGTGTGCATCCGCTGGCCGGGCAGGGGCTGAATCTTGGTCTCGGCGATGTGGCCGCGCTGGTGGCGATTCTTGCTGAGTGGCCGCGGCGACAGGATCCGAGCAAATGGTTGGCACGCTACGCGCGCCGGCGCGGCTCGGACTCAAGACTGGTCGCAGGCGGCATTCACTGGATCAATGAGGCGCGTGCGACCGGCGATCTCGGTCGCCACGGCATGGGTGCGGCGTTTTTGCTGATGGGGCGCTCGCGCGGCGCCCGCGACCTGTTTGTGCAGCGCGCCTGCGGGGTGCGCGAAATGCAGCCGGCGCTGGAGCGGCTGGAGGCGGCCTGATTCGGCTCGGACTGGCGCCGGGTCAGCAGATCCGCGGCAGCGGGTCGTCTTCGAGTTCATCGACCAGGCGCTGGCCGCCGAGACCGGTGGTCAGGATGACCGCCGGACGACCGCTCCGGACGTGGCCGATCACCGCCGCACCGGGTGCGGCACCGGACTCGCGCAACCTGGTGACCGCGGCCTCGGCCTGGTTGGCGGCAATAACCGCGACGACGCGACCTTCGCAAGCCAGGTACAGCGGGTCGTAACCCAGCAGTTCGCAGACCGCGCGCACCGGCTGGCCCAACGGGATCGAGGACTCATCGAGTTGCACGCCCAGCCCGGTCTCACGCGCCAGGTCCAGCAGCACCGTGGCCAGCCCGCCGCGGGTCGGGTCGCGCATGAAGCGCAGCCCGGAATGGCCGAGCAGAATTTCGGTGACCGGCAGCACGCTGGCGGAGTCCGAGGCCAGATCCCCGCGCAGCCCGTACTGTTCGCGCGCCAGCAGCACCGCCGTGCCGTGATCGCCGACGGTGCCCGAGACCACGATTGCATCGCCTGCTTGCACCCGATGCTGGCCCAGATCAAGATCGATTGCGGTGCTGCCGACGCCGGTGGTGGCCAGATACACGCCACCGCCCTGACCCTTGTTCAATACCTTGGTATCGCCGGCGACGATGCGCACGCCGGCCTCCGCGGCGGCCGCGGCCATGGCGTCGACAATGCGTTCGAGCAGGGCAATCTCCAGGCCTTCCTCGATAAAGGCATTCAGCGACAGATACAGCGGCTTCGCACCGGCCACGGCCAGGTCGTTGACCGTGCCGTGGATGGCCAGCGAGCCGATGTTGCCGCCGGGAAACTCCAGCGGCTCGACGGTAAAGCCGTCGGTGGTCATCATCAGGTGCCGATCGCTCGGCACCTCGATCGGTGCGGCATCCAGTCGCGTGTCCGGTCCCTGGGAGCCCAGGCGCGCGGCAAACACCTCGTCGATCAGCTCGCGCATGTAGCGCCCGCCGTTGCCATGGGCCAGCCGGACGTGTTTCTCGCGCAATCGACCCATCCTCAGGTCTCCAGCGAATCGCGCGCGTAGGCGATGTCGAGCGCCTGCATGGCGTCGATGGGCTTCATCGCCGCGGCCTTGGCGTAGGCTTCGTTGGATTCATCGAGCTTGCGGTCGCCGTACAGCGCATACAGGCCGTTGCCGTACTCGACCCAGGCGATCGGAGCGTCGGACAGTCGGATGGATTCCTGGAAATGCTCCAGTGCCTTGTCGGCGCTGGCGCCGTAGGTCATCGAGCCGACCAGCTTGCCGACCTTGGCAATGACCTCGGCGTGATAGAGGCCGAGCGCGGTGTGTGCCTCGGCATGCGCCGGTGCCAACTCGATGGCGCGATCGAGCGATTTGCGGATCTTGCCGCCCAGGCCCTGGCTCAGTGCCTTTGCGATCGAGATGCTCTGGCTGTAGCGGCCCAGGTGGTAGGCGTGGAAGTAGTGGGCGTTGGCGTTGTCGGGATCGGTTTCGATCGCCTGTTCGGCGCGCTTGGTGCCGGCGGTGTAAATCGCCTGGCGCACCGCCTCGTCGTCCTCGAGGTAGTCGGCATAGATGCCTGAAGCCTTGTTGACGACAACATGGGCCGCATCGCCCAGTGACAGGCCATCGTGAACCGCCCGGGCGAAATCACCGCGATGGAAGGCGCGCCAGCAATCGGCCAGTGCTTTGTCGTTGGGCAGCGGCTCGCAATCGCCGGCATGCAGTCGATCCCAAGCCTTGGCGAGCTTGTTTCCGTCGTAGTTGAAGGCCGCAGCATCGTGCGGGAATTCGGCCCAGCAGGAAGTGTCCATCACGGCATGCTCCGGGTGCATTGGCAGGCTCCGATTGTACCGGCGGCGCGTCCGGCACGCGCAGCGCCGATCCCGACCTCTCTGGAGGTGGTCTGGTTGAGGGCTTGGCGTTTTAGTGTGATCGCTCTAGAAATTGCGCCTATCTTGTTGATCAGGAGGTCGCAACGGGCGGCCGTCTCCATCCAACGAATCAACGAGGAAACGATCATGGCCAAGAAGACCGCCAAGAAGAAAGTTGCGAAGAAGAAGGTTGCCAAGAAGACCGCCAGTGTCAACCGCGTGCAGGACAACGCGCATGAAATCTGGCTGGCCGGCCTCGGCGCATTTTCGCTTGCCCAGGAAGAAGGCGTCAACCTGGTGCGCCAGGGCGGCAAGCTGATCAATGAGCAGACCGGCAAGGTCATCAGCGAAAGCTCCAAGCTGTTCGAACGCCTGGTCGCTGAAGGCAAGAAGCTCGAAGGCAAGGGTCGCAAGTTGGCTGAAGATGCCGTCGGTGGCGTCCGTGACGACGTCGAAGGGCGTGTCAGCAAGGCGCGCGATCAGGCCAAGACGAACTGGGACAAGCTCGAAAAAGTGTTCGAAGATCGCGTTGCCCGCGCGCTGTCCGGTCTCGGTGTGCCGACTTCGGACGAAATTCAGGAACTCAGCAAGCGCGTGGCCGAGTTGAACAAGCGCGTCGCCGAGCTTTCCAAGGCGCAGAAGGAACCGGCCAAGCCGGCCGCTGTCAAGAAGGCTGCTGCCAAGCCGGCTCCGGCCAAGGCCGCGGAAAAGCCCGCTGACAAGCCTGCTGCCGGCTGAGACCGCGCTGCATCATTCCTGAACGTTCCTCGCCGGACGTTCACGGGTCTACCCCGAAGCAGCCGGACATTGCTCCAACCACGCTGCTTTTTGCCCGGGCCTTGTGCCCGGGCTTTTTTATGCCCGGATCGGTGCGGACACTCGTCCCGACAAGCCCCCGGGATCAGGCACGGTAGGCATCGGCCAGCCGCCTGAACTGTTCACCGGCATCGCCGCGCAGGTAGGGGCTGACCAGGCTCATGACCTGCCAGGCCGCAGTCCCCGGGTCGGGCACGCGTTTGGGCGTCAGCACCTGCTCGAACGCAATCCAGTAGCTGCTGACCAGCACGATGTTGCGCACCAGTGCGGCGCGGTTGTCGGCATCGATTGCCAGTTCCTTGCCCCGCTGCAGGGCAGCGAGCAGGTCGTCGGCGGTCTGCATGGACAGTTTCAGGATCGCCCGGATGCGCCGGGCCAGGTCGCGGCTGCGCGAGCTGAGCTCGTTGAGATCGCGGTAGACAAAGCGGTACTCGGCGATGGTCTCGAACACCAGGTGCAGGTACAGCCAGACATCCTCGATATCGGCCCGCTCGGGTGCGCCGGCGTGCAGCAGGGCGAACATGCGCTGCTCGAAGCGACCGAACAGGTCGTCGATCAGCGCCTGCTTGGTGCGGAAGTGGTAGTGCAGGTTGCCGGGGCTGATGTCCAACTCGTCGGCGATCCGGTTGGTCGTGATGTTGGGCTCGCCGTGTTCGTTGAACAGCGCCAGCGCCATTTCGGCGATGCGCTCCGGCGTGCGGCTGCGACTCACGGCGCGCGGCGCTGTCGGGAGATCAGCCGGTCAGGCGGTCGGCCAGCTCGATGTAGCGCTGCATCGCGTCGTCCTTGGATGTGCCCTGGAGTTTCTCCCAGGCCTCGTACTTGGCCACACCGACGAAGTCGAAGAAACCCGGCTTGTCGCCGTGCACATCGCCATCCGTGCCTTGCTTGTAGAGCGCGTAGAGCTTGAGCAGGGTGTCGTTGTCGGGCCGCTCGTCGAGCGTTTGCACGCGTTGCTGGGCCTGTTCGAATTGTTGCTGGAGGTCGCTCACCGGTAAGGATTCCGTGATGTTTCGGGGATGTTCAGTGATAGCACGGCTGGTGCTCGAGGTCAACGGTTTTCGGTCACGGCACGCCCCGACGGCCCTCGCTTCCGGCACAATTCGGGGTCAGGCGGGCTTTGATCCGCAATAACCGGGGTAGAACAGGAGAACAGCATGAGTTATTTCGTCACCGGCGGCACCGGGTTCATCGGCCGCAACCTGATCGATCAACTGTTGCAGCGACGCGGCACCGTGCACGTGCTGGTCCGGCGCGGCTCGAAAAAGAAGTTCAACGCGCTGGTGGCCGAGCGCTGGGGCGACCACAAGAACCGCGTGGTGGCGGTATCGGGCGACTTGACCCGACCGGGGCTGGGCGTGTCGTCGACCGAGCTGGCTCGGCTCAAGGGCAAGGTCCGGCACGTGTTTCATCTGGCTGCGGTCTACGATCTCGAGGCTGATGCCGAGGCCCAGGAGGCCGTCAACATCGACGGCACCCGCCACGCGATGGACTTCGCCGGAGCGGTCGGGGCGAAATGCTTCCACCACACTTCGTCGATTGCCGCAGCCGGTCTGTACCATGGCACCTTCCGCGAAGACATGTTCGACGAGGCCACCGGCCTGAACCATCCGTATTTCCGGACCAAGCACGACTCGGAGGGCCTGGTGCGCAAGCATTGCCCGATTCCCTGGCGCATCTACCGGCCCGGCATCGTGGTTGGCCATTCCAGGACCGGTGAGATCGACAAGATCGACGGGCCGTACTACTTCTTCAAGCTGATCCAGAAGCTGCGCCGCATGCTGCCGCCGTGGGTGCCGACGCTGGGGCTGGAGGGTGGTCGGATCAACATCGTGCCAGTGGATTTCGTCGCCCGGGCAATGGATCACATTGCGCATAAACCGAAGCTTGACAACACCTGTTTCCACCTGACCGACCCGAATCCGAAGCGCATCGGCGAGGTGATGAACCTGTTTGCCCAGGCCGCGCATGCGCCGCTGATGCAGATGCGACTCGATGCGCGCCTGTTCAACCTGATTCCGCAGCCGATCAAGCAGGCTATCGGCATGGTGCCACCGGTGCGGCGGATCATCAATCAGGTGCTCGGCGATCTCGGCATTCCACGCGACATGCTGTCGTTCTTCAACTACCCGACCAAGTTCGATACGCGCGAGACCGATCGGGCGCTCAAGGGCAGCGACATCAAGGTACCGTCGCTGGACAGCTATGCCTGGGTACTCTGGGATTACTGGGAGCGCCATCTCGATCCGGAGCTGTTCATCGACCGCTCGCTGGCCGGCCACGTGCGCGACAAGGTAGTGCTGATCACCGGTGCCTCCTCGGGCATCGGCAAGTCGACCGCGCTGATGATGGGCGAGGCCGGGGCGCGCGTGATCCTGGTTGCGCGCGGCGAGGAAGAATTGCTGGTCGCGCGCCAGGAGGTCGAGGACGTCGGCGGCACGGCATTCGCCTACACCTGCGATCTGGCCGACTACGACGACGCCGAGCGCTTGTGCAAGAAGGTGCTCAAGGAGCACGGTGCGGTGGACGTTCTGGTCAACAACGCCGGGCGTTCGATCCGACGGTCGATCGCGCTGTCCTACGACCGCTTCCACGATTTCGAGCGCTGCATGCAGCTCAACTACTTCGGCTCGCTGAAGATGATCCTGGGCTTGCTGCCGACGATGGCCGAGCGCAAGACCGGTCACATCATCAACGTCTCGTCGATCGGCGTGCTGTCGAATGCGCCGCGCTTTTCGGCCTACGTTGCCTCAAAAGCCGCGCTGGATGCCTTCAGCCGCTGCGCCGCATCGGAATTCAACGATACCGGCGTGGCGTTTACGACCATCAACATGCCGCTGGTGCGCACGCCGATGATCGCGCCGACCAAGATCTACGAGTCGGTACCGATGATTACCCCGGAAGAGGCTGCCGACATGGTCAAGCAGGCGGTGATCTACCGGCCGCAGCGTATCGCGACCCGGCTGGGCATCTTTGCCTCGGTGCTGCATGCACTGGCGCCGAAGATCTCCGAGATCGTGATGAACTCGGCATTCCGGATGTTCCCGGACTCGGCCGCCGCGCGCGGCGAGGCGCCCAACCGCGAGGAAGCGCGCGTGACCCAGGAGCAGATGGCCTTTGCCAGCCTGATGCGCGGGATTCACTGGTAAGGGAAGAAGGAGATCGCTGCCGATTCAAGGCTCGTCGCGCAGGATCTCGCCGTTGCCGCCGGAACGCGACAGCAGCGTGCGGCGGTCGGCGGGCGTCGACGCTTGTTCGGGGCGCGGGTTTGGCGGCCGGGCCGGGCGCTGCTGCGGCAGTCTCGGCCGAACCAGCGGTGAGAAGGTCGAGGGATAGCTGCGCGAGGACTGGAAGCGGTCATCGAACAGGCGTGAGAGCGCATCAGCCTCGGCCTGCTGCTGCTGTCGGCGGGCCTGCTCGGTGGCTAGTGCGCGCTGCTCGGCCAGCGCCTCGCGGCGCTGTTCGACCCACTGTCGATTGCGTTCGCTGACCGCGCCAAGGTCCTCCGAGGCACCGACCACGCTCAGGTTCCCCCCGGGCTGATATTTCGCGGCGTCGTCTGCGCAGGGACGGTCGCTGAATTCGATCACGCCGTTTTGCTCGCAGCGGTAGATCTCGACCGCCGCCACATCCATCGTCGGCAGCAACAAGGCGAACAAGAGCACGAAGTCGCGCATGTTTATTCGAGTGTCGGTAACCGCTGCGAGTTCAGCGCGGCCGGCCGGTCCGGGACTCGACCGCGGTTGAGGGCTTGGTGGTTGCAATTCGCCCGAGTACAGCTTCGATGATCGTGTCAGCCTCGGTCTGATAGCGCTTGCCGGCGGTCGCCGAGCTGCCGATCCAGGTTGCAAGCCCCGACTCGACCAGCACTTGCTGCCATTCGGCCGCACCGGCCGGCGGCAGTACACGGCCGGATTCGATCAGGCGCGCGCACAGGTAGGTCAGGCCCTGCTGCGGCCGGATGCTGCCGCGCTTGTTGTAGCTGGGTCGGAACGCACGATCGGCCACGCGTGCGCGTAATCGGTCAATCCATCCATGGCAAGGCCGCTCGGGCACCATCGCCACCGGCTTGCCGCTGGTCAGCGCCAACAGGGTCAGCGTCTGCTCCTGGCCGGCCAGCAGCAAGGCCTGGGCACGTTCCAGTGCCAGTGCAAGCGGGTTGGAGGCATCGTCGGCGCGCCAGGCATATACCAGCGCGTCCTCACCCAGCGCCTTGCGCAGATCGGCCGCGGCGGACGCAGCAGCCGGCGTGGTTATGGCCAACAGTCGATGGCCGCTGCGCTCGCTCCATTCTCGTGCATCCGTAGCCAGCCGGGCCAGCGCCTCGACGTTCCAGCCGTCCTCGCGCGCGCCGACCAGCAGCGCTGCGCGGGAGTCCGCTTCGCTCCATTCGCGCCAATCCTCCGCTTCGAGCGTGTCGAGGCTCGGGAATGCCAGCGGCGGCGTGATGCCCAGCCGTGCGCTGATCCGGTTGGGGTGGGGCGGCAAGGCGTCGTGCTCGAGATTGACAACCACGCCGCCCTGTTCGGGCACCGGGCCGGCCGATTTGCCCAGCAGCACCAGCGCGGGCGGCTGCGCGCTGCTGCGGGCGTGTCGGCGTGCCGCGGCAATCGAGCGACGACCGGTCGCGACCAGCACGGCAGTTGCTTGCTCGGGTTTCGACAGCAGCTCGGCCGGCGAGATGCGTCGGACCGGACGAGCCAGCCGGGTGCCGATGCGTTTGGCCACGGTCACGGCGTCGAACGGCTGGCACGGGTGCTGTGTACCCTCGGCCACCACTGCAACCACGTCGCCGTCGGCCAGTGGTCCACCGCGATGGACCTCGGGGCGCGCACGACCGACCCGGCGCTCCAGCCGCCACGGCACATCGGGATGCAGCCGCTCGGCCAATTGCAATTGTTCGAGCCAGAAGTGCAGGGGGCGGCGCGGCCGGCCTTTCGCGATCCGGCGCGGTTCGCGCAGCCGGATATCGATCCGGTCCGAAAGCGCGAACAAGCGCTCGAGCACCCACGGCAGGTCGGCATCGGGGATGCGTTCGAGCAGATCCTCGACGGTTCGTTCCGCGACCCGGTGCAGCCCGGCACTGTGCGGACCGAGCAGTCGCCGCAGTTCGGCGCCGTCGGGGCGTGAGGTCAGCGCAAGCATGGCATCGGGCCATGACGACGACGGCCGCATTGCCGAGACCGGCAGGAAGCCGGCCCGGTTGGCCTCGTTTTCGAGGTCGAACCACAGCGATCCGGTCGGGTTTTCGTGGTAGACGAACCAGTTCGGGAATGGCCGCCATGGCTGGGTATGCAGGGTCGTGAAATGCACGCAGGCCGAGTCGCCCGGTACGTACTCCGCGTCACGCGCGTTGTAGCGGCCCTCCAGTTCACCCCATAGCCTGGCCGCGCGGGCGCGGGCCTCCAGGCGTTTGCGTGTGGTCCGGTGCACCGACTCGCGGTTCCACACCGGCGCCATGCGCGCGCAGTCGATCAGCATCACCGAGGTGTCGTGATCATTGATCGACACAAAGCCCGCCTTGCCGAGATCGCGGTCGAACAGTTCGGCCGGGTCGGTCAGCCAGACCTGGTCGACATCGTTGTAGATCGCGCGCCCCTGGTAGTCGCAGAAATAGGGAATCGCAAAGCGGTAGTTGGTGAAGCCGGTGATCCAGAACCCGGACATCCAGCCTTTCAGACCCTTGAGCAGGTGGATTTCGTAGATCCGGCTCGGGTCGCGGTGTTTTTCCACCGACCAGATGAACACGCGCTCGGCACGGAACTGCTTGCGCTCCGAGCCCAGGAAGATGCGCACCGGCGGCTTGTCGCTGGGCCGGTGACCGGGCTTGACGCCGAGGATGATCTTTTCCGGCCGCTGGCGCACGGCCGGGGTCATGTAGGGGTCGGCAAACGGCGTCAGGCCGCGCAGGATTCGTTGCGTGATCAAGGGCATGATCGAACCACCTCAGACAGAAGGTTCAGTGATGAAAGGATAGCGCTTCCAGCGCCGGTGATGCCAGGCCCACAGATCCGGATGGCTGCGGATGGCGTGTTCCATGGTGGCGCAGATGCCATCAAGCAGGGCGTCAGCGGTTTCTGCGACCAGCGGCGGATGGACGCGGAAGATCCAGTCCGGCCAGGCGGCCTCGGCCAGTACCGGCCAGACCGGGGCACCCGTGCGCACGGCCAGCCCCGGTACGCCGTTGGGCATGTTCAGGCGTTTTCCTAGGAAGCTGCGCGGGCTGCCTTCACCCTTGTTGGCCTGGTCCATCAACACGTAGATCAGGCCGCCGTCGCGCAGGACCTTGAGCATCTGGCGAAAGCTGCGAGTGGGGTTGGCGCGATCCAGGGCAATCGGTGTCGCGCCGCCGTGCTCGATTGCCCGGCCCAGCAGGCCCGGCGGCAGCCGCCGGGGGTCGCGGAAGACCACGTGCACCGGCAGACCGCGCCGCGCCAGCGCCGAAGCCATCAGGATGCCGTTGCCCATGTGCATGCCGAGCAGCAGACCACCGGCAGCGGCGGCATCGGCTTCGAGCCGTTCGAGCTGGTGAATCTGCAGGTGCGCCAGCAGCCCGTCGATGTCGCAGGTCGGGTCGGCCATGCACAGAATCTCGAACACGCCGCGGTCGTTTCCGCGATAGGCCTGGATCAGCGCGTCGGCAGCACGCCGACGGGGAAGTTCGAGGGCATGGGCGATGTCGCGGATCAATCCGGTCTGCGCGGGGCGGGTCAGCACATAGTGCAGCCGCCCGAGCCGGTTGCCGGTGTTGCGGATGCGCTCGGGACCTCCGCGCACAGCCCAGCCGGTCAGGCGCGGCAGCAGCGCCTGTGCGGCGGCTCGGCGGACGCGACGCAGCGGTGACTGCGCCATCTCAGACCTCGACTGCACGCGGCCGCAGCTGGCCGTCGCGGACTTCGAAAATGCGATCGGCCAGCGTCAACAGGCCCGGCTGATGGGTCACCGCCAGCAGCGTCAACTCGCCCTTGAGGTGTGCGACGGTGCTCAGCACCGCCTGCTCGGCGACCTGGTCGAGGTTGCTGGTGGCCTCATCAAGGATCAGCAGGGCGGGGCGATGCACCAGTGCGCGGGCGATCGCCAGGCGCTGGCGCTGGCCACCGGACAGCTGGCCACCGCGCTCGCCGATGGTCGCTTGCATGCCACCGGGCAGTTTGGTCACGAAGTCCCAGGCATCGGCCTTGCGCAGCGCGGATTCGACTGCCGACTGGTCGAGCTCGGGCGCACCCAGCGTGATGTTGTTGAATACCGTGTCGTTGACCAGCAGCGCCTCCTGCGGCACGTAGCCGATGCTGCGTCGCCAGGCCTTGCGATCGATCTGTTCGAGGTCGATATCATCGATCAGCACGCGCCCTTCATCCGGCCGCAGAAGCCCGGCGACCAGGTCGATCAGGGTCGTCTTGCCGCTGCCGGAAGGGCCGGTGATCACGGTCAGCGCGCCGACCGGGATGTCGAGATCGAGCTGCTCGAATACAGCGTGCCCGGGATGGCTGAAGCGGACCTGCTCGAAGCGGATTGCGCGCGTCAGCGTCGGCTGCTCGCTGCCGCGTACCGGTTCGTGCTCGTGTTCGGCCTCCTCGATCGCGGTGGTCAGCGACCAGAAGGCGCTCTCTGCGATCGCCATGTGCTGCCAGGCTCGCTGGGCCTTGGACAGCAGGGTGATCACGCGCGCGAGCAGGAAGATCAGCACCATGACTTCGGCCAGCGGCATGTCGAGTGCGGCCAGCATGATCACCAGCCCGATCGCGGCGAGAATGACCAGCAGGGCTTCCTGCAGGGCCTTCATCGCTTCCTTGGCAAACACCTGCTTGCGCAGGGTGCGGTTGAGATCTTCGGTTTCGGTGCGAATCAGGGTATCGAAGCGATCCTCCCGACCCATGGCCTTGAGCGGCTTGATCGCGGCCAGCTGATCGGTCATCACCGACAGAATATGCTTGAGCAGGCCGGTCTGGCGTTTGCCGGCCTTGCCGGCCTTGCGCACCAGCCGGTTCAAGCCACCGAGCAGGATTGCGGCCAGCAGCATGGTGCCCAGGGTCACTTGCCACGAAAGCAGCAGCGACAGCGCAAGATAGACCACCGCAGTGATCAGCTGGGTCGCCATGATTGCGCCCTGCAGGTAGCCTTCCGATGCGCGCTGGGCCTCGGTGGCCATGGCGTTGGCGAGACTGCCGACCGGTTTCGACAGGTAGTAGCGCCAACGGCTGGCCACGACCGCGCGCACCAGGTCCAGGCGCAGGTCGGTCGCGACCTGGGCGACGGCATAGCCGACCTGGCGATTGGCCAGCAGCACGACCACGGTCTTGACCAGGATCAGCGCGATGCCCAGCGCCAGCAGCCAAGGCAGGGTCGGGCTGATGCCGACCAGGCCGAAAGCGCTGTTGATCAGTTGCTCGGGCAGCGACGGATCGCTGCGCTCGGCCAGGCTGGCGGCAGTGTCCTGCTGGACTTCGCTGGTCAACGAGACCAGTGACAGGATGGTCGAAAGCCCGAGCCCGTCGAGCAGGCTGGCCAGCAGCAGTGCCAGCAACACGGTCAGCGTGCGGCCGGGGTAGCGTCGGGCGAGTGCCACCAGCATCGTGGTGCTGGTCTCGTTTCCGGCGCGCGCGTTCAACGCAAGGCTCCGCTGCGGATCAGGCGAAACAGCAGGCCCCATGCCGCCAGCCGAGGATGACGGCGCATGCGCTCGGTCGGTTCGACACGAATGCCGGAATGGCGCTCCAGCTTCCAGCTCAGGTAGTCGATGCCATTGGCGAAGGTGCCGGCGGCCTTGAACAGGCGCAGTATGTTCAGCATCCGACTCCAGATGCGCCGCAGCGGCCAGCGCAGACGACCCGACAGCGAGCCGGCCGCAAGCGGCGGCAGCCGTTCGCTCAGTTCGTTCCAGAATTCGGGATCGCGCCCAATCAGCGTGGCCGCCGCACCCGGTGGCTCGGGCCTGAGCTCGCAGCCGTAGGTCAGGCGCAGCGCCTGTTCCCAGAACGCGCTCGGCGGCATCTTCGGCTCGACCCGCGACGAGGCCTCGCGGGCAAAGTGCACGGCCGCTTGCGCGCGGCAGGTTGCCACCTGCATTGCGGCGCTCTCATCGCGCGCAAATGCCAGTCGGCAGGGCTGCGTGAAGCGGGCCCAGAAGTAGCCATCCAGCCCGCCGGCGGTGCGCCGGGCGAGATGGTCGGCCGAGATCACGATGTACTTGCAGCGCAGCCGCTCGCTTCCATCACCGGCCTCGAGATAGTAGACATTAGGTGGCAGAAGCCGGTTCATCAGCGCCGTGAGCGTCGTGCCGTGCGCGGCCCGGTAGTCATCGACCACCGCCATCAGATCGACCAGGCCATCGCGCGGGTTGTCGCTGCGCCGGGTCGAGCCGTACAGCACAATCGCCTGCAAGGCGCTGCCGAAGCGTGTCTGCAGGCTGTGCAGCAAGGGCTCCAGTCCGACCGGCCGCGGCCCGGCCAGATCGGTCTGCATGAGCTGCATCAAGCGAGGATCGAGTGCCTCGTTCACGGGCGCAGGAACCGAAAGGCCGGGCCGGTGGTCAGTCGCAGCGGTTCGGCCGGATCGAGATCGAATTCCTGCCCGTCGAGCGTCACTGTATTCAGGTTATGTATCAGGATTGAATCACAACAACCTGATAGATAACCATTAATCTCATTCATGCTTGAAGTCAACCGGCCGCGCAACAGGCGCGGCAGTCGTCGCACCATGCCCTTGGCATGCTGTGCCACTGTGGTCAGTCTGAGGTGGCCTTCACCGCGCCTTGCATACGGGTTGACCAAGTGTCCGGTCAGCGGCAGCGAGGTGATCAGCAGGAATCTGCAAACGCTATCGAGCGAACCGAGTTCCGCGGCCTCGATCCGCAGCCGCGGCAAGGTAAACCGGTGCAGACCGAGCGCCCAGCGAGCCATCAGCGCAATCACTCCGGTGGTCGAGGCCGCATAGGGAAGCACGGTTCCCTGCATTTTGCGCGCGTTCGATTGGTGGACGAGCCGGATGATCTCGTCGATCATGGCGCCGGCCATGAAAAATCCGTGCTGCTCGCCGATGCTGGGGTGCGTACACGCGATGCTGTGGCGTGTAATCGGGTGCAGGCTGGAGGGCTCGACGGCGAGCATGGTTTCCAGCAGATCGACGAAGTGTCGCCGCGTTCCCAGGTCGGCGGCGACATAGTTCGTGCGGCCCGCACTGAGCACCAGCAGTTCGGGAAAGTTCTCCGGCACCAACTCGCGTGCCAGCCAGGAAACCGTGGCCTGCAGCGTGCCATCGCCACCTGCGATTACCAGTCGCTCCGCTCCTTCGTCGATGGCGGTGGCCAGACTGCGCTCGATGTCGTCCAGCCCGCCGACCTCGAACACCCGGCCGCCATGGGCGCGCACGCGCTCGGCGGTGCGCGACGCGCGCTGGTGCAAACGCATGCGGAAGCTTCGCGGATTGATCAGCGCGGCCAGCCGCGGCTCTGCAGGCAGCGCTTCGGCCGGTATTGGAGGAACGGATATCGCGTTCACGGCTGGTGTTCAGCCCCTTGGCTGCCAGCGCCGCAGGACTCTACGCTGACGGCGGTTTGACCAGGCGCCCCGAAACATTTCGCCGACGATGGCGAAGTAATTGTCCCGGTTGCAGCGATGGTACGGATGGTCGGCCGGCAGGCCATCGATCAGTCGACGATGGGCTTTTCTCAGCGCGTGGTAAGGCAGACCCGGCAGCAGGTGATGCAGGGCGTGGTAGCGCAGTCCGACCGGGAAGAACCAGCAGGTCAGCCAGGTCTGGCCGGTCAGGTTGATCGAATCATCGAGCTGGGCCAGGTGGCTGCGCGGGCTGCCGTCGTGGTCGTAGCCGTGCGCGGCCAGATTGCGCAGCCAGTTCAGGCCCACGGCCAGCGACAGCAGCGGCCAGGCCATCAGCCAGTGCACCGGCTCGATCGGCCCGGCCACGGTCAGCACCAGCAGCAGCGCCAGCCAGCCGAAGCAGAACCACTCCGAGCGCACCAGTTCCGGCTCCAGCCGGGCCGGGAAGCGCTTCTGGTAATAGAGGTTGGTGACCGCCGCCGAGGCGCGGGTAAGCAACCATTCACGGAAGTTCGGCGACAGCTGCGACAGCGGTCCGAGCAGGCCAAACCGCAACACCGCCAGCGGCGGCAGCAGCGGAATCTGGGCCAGGTACTTGACCATCTCGATCGGCGGGGTGGCGGCCAGCGGCAGGTACTCGCCGTCGGCCGGGGTGCCGAAATGCAGTCGGCTGTGATGCTCGATGTGGTTGCGATACATCACCCGGGGCGACAGGATGGGGAAGCCCAGCAGCAGGTTCCAGACCCACTTGAAGGCGACCATCTCACCGGCGCGAAAGTGCACGATCTCGTGGATGAAGGTTCCGGCGCGGTACAGACCGATTGCCGCCAGCAGCATTGCGGCCAACTGCTGTGCGGAGAAGGCCGGTGCGGTGAAGTAGATCGCGACCAGCGGCCAGGTCAGGGCGATCGTGATGCCGAAATCCAGCCAGTACAGCCCCGGCCGGCGCGCAAACAGGTCATCGACCAGCTCACGCGCCGCGCGCACCCGGGCGCGATCGTCGGACGCATTTTCAGAAACTTCGGTCATCCCGGTATTGTACCCGCTGGTCGCGGTGCACCACGCGCAGCGGCAGCGGATCAGCCGCCGTCCCAGCGTTTGTGCAGCAGCAGTTCCAGCACCGCCTTGGCGCCGAAGTAGGCCAGCACCAGGATGGCCATGCCGATCAGCGTCAGGCGCACCACGCGCATGCCGCGCCAGCCGAAGCGCCAGCGCCCGAACAGCAGGCCACCGAATACGAACCACGAGATGATCGACAGAAAGGTCTTGTGGCCCAGATGCTGGGCGAACAGGTCGTCGACGAACATCAGGCCGGTGGCCAGGCTGAGGGTAAGAATCATCCAGCCGACCGAAATCATCCGGAACAGCAGTTGTTCCATCGACACCAGTGGCGGCAGGATCTCCAGCAGTGCGCCGCCGATGCGCCGGTGCAGCATGTTGTGTACCAGCGCGATGACCAGCGCGGTCACCGCGGCGATCGACAGCAAGCTGTAGGCGGTCAGCGAGGCGATCACGTGCAGATCCAGCATCGGCGTTCCGGTCTGCAATACGCTGGGCTCGGGGCCGATCATCAGTCGCGTCAGCACCATCAGCCCGGCACCCGGAAGGGCCAGCATCAGCAGTTCGAAGCTCCGGTAGCGCGGCATCACCGCCAGCAGCACGATTAGCACGGTTGCCGACACCAGCGACAGTGCGCTGAAGAAATCGGCCGGAAAGCCACCGATCCGGCTGATCTCGAACACGAACGAAGCTGCATGCAGCAGCGTGCCAACGATGCTCAGCGTCAGGCCGAGGCGACGACCTGACGGACGATCCTTGTAGATCCCCCAGGCGATCAGGCCGGCCGCGGCCAGGTAGATGATGACAATGATCGGTTGCAGCATGCGATTCCCGACGTGGTGCGTGAACCCGGTACCGGACCAGTATAATCGCGATCAGGTTTCAATCCCGGGGCACGCCTGCATGTTTGACCAGCTCACGCGACGGATCGGCGACTCGCTCAATCGCTTGCGCGGTCGTGGGCGGCTGACCGAGGATAACGTTGCCGACGCCTTGCGCGACATCCGGCGCGCGCTGCTCGAGGCCGATGTTGCACTGCCGGCGGTCAAGCGCTTCATCGATCGGGTGCGCGAGCGCGCCGTCGGTCAGGATGTGCTGGCCAGTCTGAAGCCGGGTGAAGCGCTGGTCAAGGTGGTGCACGACGAGCTGGTTGCGGTGCTCGGGGGCGACGCCGCGCCGCTGGCACTCAATCGCCCGGCGCCGGTGGTGATCCTGCTCGCCGGCCTGCAGGGCGCGGGCAAGACCACTACCGCCGGCAAGCTGGCCCGGCTGATCCGCGAGCGTCACGGCAAGTCCTGCCTGCTGGTTTCGGCCGACATTTACCGTCCGGCCGCGATCGACCAGCTCGAAACCGTGGCCGGCCAGTCCGGCAGCGCGTTCTACCGCCCCGACGAGACGCGCGATGCGGTCGCCATCGCACGCGCGGCGGTGGCCGAGGCGCGCCGCACCCAGGCCGACGTGCTGATCCTCGATACCGCCGGTCGGCTGGCGGTCGACGAGGCGATGATGGACGAGATCCGGCGCATCCAGGCCGCGATCGAGCCGGCCGAAATCCTGTTCGTGGTCGACGCCATGACCGGCCAGGACGCGGCCAACACCGCGCGGGCGTTCCACCAGGCGCTGCCGCTGACCGGCGTGGTGCTGACCAAGACCGACGGCGATGCGCGCGGTGGCGCGGCGCTCTCGGTGCGCGAGATCACCGGCGTGCCGATCAAGTTTCTCGGCACCGGCGAAAAGCTCGACGGCCTGGAGCCGTTTCACCCCGACCGGCTGGCCTCGCGCATTCTCGGCATGGGCGATGTGCTCAGTCTGGTCGAGGACGTACAGCGCAAGGTCGATCAGAAGCAGGCCAGGCGACTGGCCGGCAAGACCGGCAAGGCCTCCAGGCGCTTCGGGCTGGATGATTTCAAGAGTCAGCTCGAACAGATGGACAAGCTCGGCGGCCTGAGTGCGCTGGCCGGCAAGATGCCGGGGATGGGCGAGTTGCCCGAAGCAGCGCGGGCCAAGCTCGACGACGGCCGCACCCGGCGCATGATCGCGATCGTCAACGCGATGACGCCGAAGGAGCGCCGTTACCCCGACATCATCAACGGTTCGCGCAAGCGACGCATCGCGCACGGTACCGGGGTGGCCATCCAGGAGGTCAACCAGGTGCTCAAGCAGCACAAGCAGATGCAGAAGATGATGAAGAAGGTCGGCAACAAGGGCTCGATGATGAAGCTGCTCAAGCGCCTGCCCGGCGGCATGCCCGGTGGCGGCGGACTGCCGTTCTGAGCCGTGACATCACCACACATTGCAACGAAAAAAACCGGATGAAATTGACATGAGCGACATTGATCTGCAGAAACTGAAGAACTCGTTCCTGGGCGAGGAGTTGGACGACAACGACCTTGAGGCACTCAGCGGCGTGATGCAGGCCCACCGGCTTGCCGATGGCGAGCAGCTGGTCTCCGAAAACGAATCGGACGATCGCCTGTTCCTGCTGTCCGAAGGGCGGCTGGAAGTCTGGAGCAGCCAGGAAGGAGATCAGGAACGCGTCTACAGCATGCGCCCGGGCGAATTTGCCGGCACGCGCGCGTTCATCGACCATGCGCCGCGTCAGGCAACGCTGAAGGCGCATGGCGACGTGCTGGTCTACAGCGTGACTCCTGAGGCCTTCGAATCGCTGATCGACACCCAGCCACGCCTGGTCTACAAAGTCATGCGCGCGCTGTTCCGCATCACCCACGTCAACCTGATGCGCATGAACTCCGAGGCGCGCGAGCTGGCCAATTACGTATTCAAGCGCGGCGGGCGGTACTGAGTTCCTGACCAACAACGGCCTCGGCCTCAGCCGACCAGCAGGCGGGTCAGGACAATGCCGGTGCACAGGGCCGTGGTCAGCAGCAGTTGAAAGCGCACCACGCGCTTGAGGCTTTCGTTGAACAGTTCGGGGGCTGTGGTTTCGGCCATCAGGTGTCGGATCGGCAGGATGATCACAAGCCCGGCCAGCCCGGCCAGGGCGCCGAACCACGGGTCGCCGAGTAGCGCCAGTGCGATCAGTCCGGCGACCATCGCCGGAGGGAACAGTCGGCACAGTTGCAGTGCGCGTCGACGACCGAGCACGATCGCCAGCGTGCGCCGTCCGGCGCGGCGGTCGCCCTCGATGTCACGGGTGTTGTTGATCAGCAATACAGTTGTTGCCGGTAGGCCGACCACCAGCCCGACCAACAGCGCGGCCGGGCTGAGTGTGCCGGTATGCAGCCAGGCGATCGTGCCGACCGCAATCAGCCCGAAGAACAGCAGCACCACCAGCTCACCCAGCGGGCCGCGCGAGATCGGCCACGGACCGCTGGAATAACTCCAGGCCGCGGCAATCGACAGCAGCCCGATCGCCAGTATCGGCCAACCGCCCAGCACCACCAGCCAGGCGCCGAGCAGCGCGGCCAGCGCGTAGCAACCGTTGGCCGCGTGCAGCAGCGTTTCGGGTTTCACCCAGCCGCGCTGGGCCACGCGCACCGGTCCGACCCGGTCGGCGCGGTCGGTGCCGTTGAGCGTGTCGACCGCATCGTTGTGCAGGTTGGTTCCGATCTGGATCAGCATTGCCGAGAGACCGGCGGTCAACAGGATGTCAGGCCGGAGCATGCCGCTTTCGACCCAGCCGACCACGCTGCCGGCCAGTACCGGCGAGATCGACAGTGGCAGGGTGTGCGGGCGGATCGCCAGCCAGGCGATGGTGCCCGCGCCGGGTCGCTCGGTATTCATCGGGTCATCGGAGGTGTCGGCGGGCGAAACAGGGGCTGGTGGTGCATGGTGTCCGGAGTCCGGGCCTTCCCGTGTGGTGGTCAAGACGGCTTGTGCCACGGTTCAGCGTTGCGATGGCGGGCATTGTAGCCGCTTGGCCCGAATACGGGACCGGCCCGGGACGAATCCCAGCGTGGATAATGCAGCGATGCTGATTGCGACTCTGCTCCTTTACCTTGCCGCGTTACTGGCCATCGGTGCCTGGGCCCAGCGTCGTACCGCCGACACCTCGGACTTTCATCTGGCCGGGCGAAAGATGGGGCCGTGGGTGGCCGCGCTCAGCGCTTCGGCCAGTTCGTCATCGGCCTGGACCTTGCTGGGTGTGAGTGGCGCGGCCTTTGCCTGGGGGCTGCCGGCGATCTGGCTGGTGCCGGCGATCGTTTCGGGTTTCGTGATCAACTGGGTGGTGATCGCACCGCGCCTGCAGCCGGCCAGCCATGCCAACGGCGCGCTGACGCTGGTCGAGTTTCTGGCCATCGGGCTGGAGCCGAGGGTACAACGTCGGCAGCGCTGGGTCGGTGCCTTGATCGTGCTGTTCTGCTTTACCTTCTACATCGCCTCGCAGTTCCAGGCTGCCGGCAACGCGCTCGGCGTGGCGCTGCCGATCACGGCCACAGCGGCGATCGCGATCGGCGCGCTGATCGTGATCGGCTACGTGCTGCTCGGCGGTTTCTGGGCCGCCAGCGTCACCGATGCGCTGCAGGGGCTGATGATGCTGTTCGTGGCGCTGGTGCTGCCGCTGGTCGCGTTCCTGGCCGTCGGTGGCTGGTCGGAACTGCTGGCCGGCCTCGAGGCGCTGGGCCGGCCCGAACTGACGCGCTTCAACGCCCAGCCCAGCCTGGCGCTGGGGCTGGTGTTCGTTGCCGGCCTGTTCGGCATCGGCCTGGGCTATCCGGGCCAGCCGCACGTGGTCAACCGCTTCATGGCAATGGAGCGGGCCGGTTCGATCGGTCGCGCACGCCTGATCGCGCTTTCCTGGGCGACGGTGATCTACATCGGCATGGTGGTGCTGGGCTGGTCGGCGCGCGTGCTGTTGCCCGAGCTTGCCGATGGCGAATCGGCGCTGCTGGTTGCTGCGGCCGAACTGCTGCCGCCGGTGCTCGGCGGTCTGGTCGCCGGCGGTGTGCTGGCGGCGATCATGTCGACCTCCGACAGCCAGTTGCTGGTCGCCGGCTCCGCGGTCAGTCACGACATTCGCCGCGGGCGTGATTCGCTGGCCGTAGACCGCGCCGTGATCCTGGTCATCGGCCTGTTGGCGGTGCTGCTGGCGCTGTATTTTCCGGCCACCATCTTCGAGCGAGTGCTGTTTGCCTGGCAAGGGCTGGGCAATGCCTTCGGTCCCTTGCTGCTGGTGACGCTGCTGGCCGGTCCGGTGCGCGCTTGGTTTCGTATGGCGGCGATGCTGGTCGGCTTCGGCTTGACCGTGGTGCTGAGTTTCACACCCGATGCCCCGGGCGATGCGGTCGAGCGCCTGGTGCCGTTTGTGCTCGCGTTGGTCATTGCCTGGATGGGACGGGTGAAATCCTGAATTTGCGCCGATCTGGCTGCTCGCTTTCGCCCGGCTTTCGACCATCCGCCAATTTCGGAAATTGTCCGGCCAGGTAAAATGACGGTTTGCCCGAATCTTTCACCCGAGCAGGAGTTCTTGAGCATGTCCGAAATCGATATCCGCGCCGCCAGACGGCCCGAGCCCGATGCGCTGATCCGCGCAATCGCCGACTACGTCTGCGATACCGAAATCACCTCCGAAGAAGCGCTGAAGACCGCGCATTACTGCCTGAAGGACTCGCTGGCCTGCGCGATGCTGGCGCTGCGCTTTCCCGAATGCGTCAAGCTGCTTGGGCCGGTGGTGCCGGGCGGAGATCTGCCGGGCGGCGCGCGCGTGCCGGGCACGCACTTCGAGCTCGATCCTGTGCAGGGCGCGTTCAATATCGGCGTGCTGGTGCGCTATCTCGATTTCAACGACACCTGGCTGGCGGCCGAGTGGGGTCATCCGTCCGATAATCTCGGTGCGATCCTGGCGGTGGCCGACTACATCGCGCGCTCCGATCTCGCCGAAGGGCTGGTGCCGCCGACCGTCGAGCAGATTCTGGTCGGCATGATCAAGGCGCATGAAATCCAGGGCGTGCTGGCGCTGAAGAACTCGTTCAACCGCGTCGGACTGGACCACGTGCTGCTGGTGCGGGTTGCCTCGACCGCGGTCGTGACCCACATGCTCGGCGGCTCGAAGGACGACGTGATCAATGCCGTCAGCCAGGCCTGGATCGACGGCGGCGCGCTCCGGACCTATCGCCACGCACCCAACACCGGCCCGCGCAAGAGCTGGGCGGCCGGCGATGCCTGCCGGCGCGCGGTGCAGCTGGCGCTGCTGACGCTCAAGGGCGAGATCGGCTACCCGTCGGCGCTCACGGCCAAGGGCTGGGGCTTCCAGGATGTGCTGTTCAAGGGTGAGGAGCTGGTGCTCGAGCGCGAGCTGGGTTCGTACGTGATGGAAAACATTCTGTTCAAGATCTCGTTCCCGGCCGAGTTCCATGCCCAGACCGCGGTCGAATGCGCGATGACGCTGCACCCTGAGGTCAAGGACCGGCTCGATGAGATCGAGCGGATCGAGATCGAGACCCAGGAAGCCGGCTGCCGGATCATCGACAAGACCGGCCCGCTGGACAACTACGCCGACCGCGATCACTGCATTCAGTACATGGTGGCCTACCCGCTGATCTTCGGCGAGCTGACGGCTGAGTCGTATTCGGACAAGGCCGCGGCCGATCCGCGCATCGATGCGCTGCGCGACAAGATGACGGTCAAGGAAAACCCGCGCTTTACCGAGGAATACTTCGACGCCGACAAGCGCGCGATCGGCAACTCGGTGCAGGTGTTTTTCAGCGATGGATCGAGCAGCGACAAGATCGTGGTCGATTACCCGGTCGGCCATCGCCGGCGCCGCGACGAGGGCATTCCGCTGCTGGAGCAGAAGTTCGAAGCCGCCGTGCGCGTTCAGTTCGGCGCGCGCCAGGCCGAGGCCATCATCGAGGCGATGCACAAGCCGCGCGAGCTGGCTGACACGGATGTACAGGAACTCGCGGCTCTATGGTCGCTGATCTGATTTCTTGGACCGGTTACGGCTCGCCGTTCCGCGGCGAGCCGTCGTCGATCAGGATTCGATCGCGACCGGCCTCCTTGCCGGCGTAGAGCTGCCGATCAGCACGCTGAACCCAGGTTTCCAGCGGCTGATCGACTGACTCATCACAGGCCACGCCGAATGTCGCAGTGACCCGGATTTACGCGGTCGCCGAGTCGAACTCGGTACCTGCCAGGCGCGCACGAATCCGTTCGCAGACTTCGCGTGCATCTTCGCAGCGTGTGTCGGGCAGGGCCAGCAGGAATTCCTCGCCGCCCCAGCGCGCGGCAATGTCGGCGGCGCGCAGTTCCTCGACAAGAATGCTGCCGACCGTGCGCAGCACCTCGTCGCCGAGATCGTGGCCGAAGCTGTCGTTGATTTGCTTGAAGTGGTCAAGATCGAACAGCACGAGCGCAAGCGGTTGCCGGTTGCGTGTCAGCATGTCCCGCATCTGGACGAAGCGCTGGTTGACGCCGCGACGATTGCACAAGCCCGTAAGCGGATCGGTGATCGCCTGTTCCCCCAGGCGCTGGTTGGCCTGTTCCAGTTCCCGGGTTCGTGCCGCGACCTCGGCCTGCAGCCGCTCGTTGGTTAGCTGCAATGCCCGCAGCCGCAGTCGGATCACCAGCAAAACCAGTGCCAGAAGCAGGATCGAAGCCAGCAGCCATGTCAGCGGTGACTGCCACCACGGAGTAGCCACCACGATCGGGATTTCCAGCATGTCATCACCGATCACGCCGCGGCTGCTGATCGGCTGCACCTGCAGCGTGAATTGGCCGGGTGGCAGGTTGAAGTAGCGCACGGTGCGGTTGCCAGTCAGCGGCCCGAACTCGTTATCGAATCCGGTCAGTCGGTAGCGCAGGCGGTTGCGCTCGGGGTCGTGCAGATCCAGCACTGCCAACTGCATCATCAGGTCGCGGTTGTCCCAGGACAGATCGATGCGCGGCTCGACGGGATTGATGCTGCGTGTGCGATCCTCGCCCTCGATCCACAGACGGCTGAGCACGGCGCGCGGTGCAGGCAGGTCGCGCGGCAGGGCATCGGGATGCAAGCGAACCGCACCCTCGGCGGTACCGAGCACCAGGTGCCCGGTTGGCGACCGGTCGATCGCATTGCGCTGCAGGCTCAGTGCCGGCAGACCATCGCGCAGTCCCAGTGTGAGGAAGCGCTGTTGACCGGGCGGCCGCCAGCCCAGCCCTTGTGGAGTCAGTACCCAGTCGCCATGATCGTGATCGCGTAAGAAACTGGTGACGCGCCGCGACGGCAGGCCGTCTTCTGGCCCGAAGCTTTGCGATTCACCGCTGTCGGGCCGGTAGAGGATCAGCCCCTGTTCACGACATAGCCAGACCGCTCCTTGATCGGGTACGGCACAGGTATAGGTCTGGTTGTCGCCGTCCTGGGTGATGTTCGGCTTGATGGCTTCGAAGCGATCGCCGACGAGACGGAATACGCCCGAGTAACGGGTCGCCGCCCATAAGTGCCCGGACGCGTCGCGATCGAGGTGGTAGACGAAATCACCCCGCGCGCTCTGCAACTGTTCGAGATACACCCTGACCGGGTCGCTTCCCGGCTGCCAGCGTACGACGCCGAAATTCCACAGCGCCAGCCACAAGGTTCCGTCGTCTTCGATCCACAGTTCGTTGACCGGTGTCACGCCCAGGTCCAGGCGCTCGAACAGCTCGAGGTTGGGTTGCAGGCCCGACTCGGGATCGATTTCGAACAGTCCGTCGCTGGTTGCAAGCCACGTCCGACCGTCGACACCGACCCGAATGCGCTCGATCCGACGCACGTCGAACTCGTCCGGAAAGGGCCAGAACTGCCAATTGCCGTCGGCGGCACGTCGTGCGACGCCATCGGGTACGCCCAGCCACAGGTTGCCATCGGCATCGAAATGCACCGCTGATGTCAGCCGGTCAAGCGATGGCCGCAGCTCGGCCGGTGCGTCTTCGTGAATCTGCGTGAAGATCTGGCGACCATGCCGACCCTGGATGATGCCGTTGTCGCGCGTACCGATCCAGAGGTTGCCCTCGGCGTCTTCATGCAGCACGCGCACGTCGACATCCGGCAACTGGTTGAAGCGCTCGCCCTGGCGCACGAATTGGCGCGACGGGATGTCGATCCGATACAGGCCGTCGTGCGCACCGACCAGCAAATCGCCGCGTACGGTCCGCAACAGGGCATTGACCCGCGGCGTGGGTTGGCTCGGCAGCGTGCCTGTGCTCGGGTCGATCGGATCGTGGTCGACAAATGGCACCCGAACGAAGCGGTCGATGGCCGGATCGAAGCGATAGACACCGTCGCGGCCGCCGGCCCAGACCTGGCCGTTGGCAACGCTGACCGTGCGCACCTCGGCACCGCGTTCCTCGGTGGCCGCGGCGATCGGGTTGAGCAGGTAGTGGTCCCAGCCGGACTGGCCGGGCCGGATCCGGTACAGGCCGTTCGAGGTCGCGAACCAGATCGCGTCATTCAGCTCGGCCATGCCCCAGATGCGTTCGCCGAACAGCGGATGGACCGGCTCGTCGCGCGCGAAGCGACGCAGGGTTGACGGTTCGGCGGGATCGATGAAGTTCACCCCGGCGGTGGTGCCGATCCACAGCCGGCCACTGCGATCGAGCAGCATGCGCTGGACGCGATTGTCCGCCAGTCCATCGGGATCGTCGGCATCGGCGAGCCGGGTGACGAATTCCTCGAGCGCCGGATCCCAGTATTGCAGACCGTTGCCCCAGGTGCCGATCCACAGCCGGCCCTGCGGTGTCACCAGCACCGTGCTGACATTGGCGCGGGTCAGGTTGCCGGCGCGACCCGTCGCCCAGACCATGAACTCGTAGCCGTCGTAGCGCAGCAGGCCGTCGGTATCGCCGGCAAACCAGATGAATCCGGCCGGGTCGCCAACGATTTCGTAGACCGATGACATGCGCCCGCCCAGCTCATCGGCCAGGCGTTCGAACTGGTAGGTCGCCGGCTCGGCCGCCCGTGCGGACGCTGAACCGAGCAGCACCAGCAGGCCTGCGAGCAGGCAGGCGCTCCAGCGGATCATGCGGTCATTGGGCCGGGCGCCAATGCGGCTGCAGCCGCTCGAGGAAGGCGCGGATGCGCGCGGCATTGGCGCCGAGGTCGCTGCGGCCGACGCGCGATTTCGAGCGTATATCCAGCGCACTGCCGTCTGCCGAGGGCCGAATGCGGATGACGATGTCGTCAACAAAGCCGTACCAGAAAGTGGTTGTCGAGGCTTCGATGCGACCGGCCGTTTGATCGTGGGCGACAATCTCCCAGCCCATGGCACGCGCGGCGGCGAGCGCGTGTTCGAACAGGGCCGCGGGCGCAAGTTCGCTGTGGGCCGTTTCCAGGTCCGGGTAACCGGCGCGTTGTGCGGCTGCCGTCTCGGCACCGGCATAGGCGACCGGGTTGGGTGCATCGGCGCGCAACGGCGCGATTTCGACGAACGCCGGCGGATCTTCGGTATCGGTGCTGATGTCGTGGATCATCGGCAGTCGCTCGGCGGTCTGGCGCACCGACAGCGGCACGGCAACCACCACCAGGCCAAGCACCAGCGCGACGGCCAGCGGCAGGCTGCGTCCGCGCCTGAATCGCGGCAGCAGCAGCTGTACCAGCGCCGCCAGCGCACCGATCGCGCCGAGAATCAGCGCGTAGCGCATCACGCCCAGCAGACCGAAGCCCAGCCCCCACAGCCCGAGGCGGTAGCCCGGTCCGCCGATCAGCAGCACCAGCAGCGCGAGCAGTGACAACAGCAGCGCGAGACGGGCAAGATTCATGGTGTGGTGTCCACGATCAGGAACAGGCGGTATTGTGCCATCACCGGCGGCGATGACCACCACCGGCTTGCGATCTGTGTCAACCTCGCAGCATCTGGAAATCAAGTGAGAAAGCGGGTATGGCCGCACCGAAATCACGAATTCACTGCGCGCTGGTCCAGGCCGACACACGCTGGTCCGATCCGGCAGCCAACCGCGAGAACCTGGCCGCGCTGATGGATCGTGCGCCCGGTCGCGAGCTGTATGTGTTGCCCGAGACCTGCACAACCGGTTTTCTCGGTGACCAGGAGCGTCGGGCCCAGCTTGAACGTGGAGAGGATCTGGACTGGCTGCTCGCACAGGCGCGCGACCGCCAGGCCGCGATTGCCTGCAGCCTGGTCGTGATCGAAGATGGTCGGGTGTTCAACCGCTTCGTGCTGGCGCGTGCCGACGGCAGCCGGGCGCACTACGACAAGCGCCATTTGTTCGCGTTCGGTGGCGAGGACCGGCGCTACGCGGCCGGGCGGCAACGCACCCGAACCGAACTGCACGGTTGGCGCGTCGACCTGCAGGTCTGCTACGACCTGCGCTTTCCGGCCTGGTGCCGCAACGACGATGCCTTCGATCTGCAGATTTTCGTTGCCAACTGGCCGAGCCCGCGCGTGAGCCACTGGCAAGCGCTGCTGCGCGCCCGTGCGATCGAGAATCAGGCCTTCGTGATCGGGGTCAACCGCACCGGCGTTGATGGCAACGGCATTGTCCATCCCGGCGCCTCGGTGGTCTTCGACCCGCTTGGCGAGTTGCTGCTCGGTCCGCTGGGCGCACGTGAACAGGTCGCCGGTGTATCGCTGGACCGGGATCACTTGCAGGCCGTTCGCGAACGCTTCCCGTTTCTGGCCGACCGCGACCGCTTCGCGCTCGACTGAATGCGGCCTACAGCGCGCGCAACACGCCCACGGCCCGCCCCTCGATCGCGAACTCGTCGCCCGCGCTGACCGCAAGCGGCTGGAAGTCCGGGTTGGCCGGATCCAGCCACACACCGCGCCCGCGTCGTCGCAGGCGCTTGACCGTGACCTCGTCGTTGATGCGCGCGACCACGATTTCGCCGTGCCGGGCTTCGGGTGTGCGATGCACGGCCAGCAGGTCGCCGTCGTGGATGCCGGCATCGCGCATGCTTTCGCCGCGCACGCGCAACAGGTAGTCGGGAGCCGGCTCGAACAGCGCCGGATCCACGGCCACGCGCCGCTCCTGGTGTTCGATCGCCAGCAGCGGTCGGCCGGCCGCAACGCGGCCGATCAGCGGGATGCCGTGCTCGTCGCCGGGGTCATCGGGCTGTGCAATGGGCTGTGCTGTGGCCTGGATGCCGCGCGCCAGGCGCGGGTTGAGCGAAATCGCGCCCTTGCGTGCAAGCGCGCGCAGATGCGACTGCGCCGCGTTGGGCGACGACCAGCCGAAGTGGCGGTTGATCTCGGCGCGGGTCGGCGGCAGGCCGTTGCGCTGCAGGCACAGATGAATGAAATCCAGAATCTCGCGCTGACGCGTCGACAGTTCCATCAGTCAAGTGTACCCGTGCGCGCGGCTTGTCCGGCACACCCGGACACCGGTTTACTTGGTCGACGAAGTGCCGCTGCTTTTCGTCTCCCCGCCTGAGCTGTGCACGCGACCGTGAAAGCCGCCGCGGGAATACGGATAGCGCGAGTAGCCGAAGTAGTAGGGGTAACCGTAGCCGTAGTACGGATAGTAGAACCCGCGACCGTAGTAGGGCGCGTAATCGACATCATCGCGTTCCGGCCACAGGTAGACGGCGTCGGCCTTGACCACCGGGTAGCGATAGTCGAATTCACCGATCTGGCCGATCTGGAACTGCTCGAGCGTGCCCACGGCGGTGATGTAGCGACCGTTGGTATAGATTTCCGGGTCGAGGAAGGCCGGGTCGCAGACCACGAAGCGACCGAAATCGTCATCGGAACGCTTCGGGTAGGCGCGCGAATCGAGTTCCTGGGCCAGCACCTCGATGCAGGTGCGATCAGCCTGTGGACGGGTATCGACGATCACGCCACCCCAACGCACCGGCGTGCCCAGAGAGCGCTCGATTGCCTGGTCGGGGAAAAAATTCTGGCTGTAGCGCTCCCCCTGAATGGGCTCCGGGACCGTGGCACAGCCGGTCAGAACCAGCGAAACAACGGTGAGAGCGGCAAGGGATCGTTGCGTGAACATGGCGGGTCGACCTCCGATGTCTGGATACTGGTTTGGACGCCACGAATGGGGCGAGGTTCAGCCTTTGATGCGGCGTGGCCGCCAGGCCCGAGCCCGGCGGCAGAACCCGTCCAGCGATGGCGCCTGGTCAGGAAGACCAAATTTCAGAACATAGTATTGCGCAACCAGTCTCGAGAGTTCGTCGATGTTGGCCAGACGGCCGCGCATGCGTGCGAGCAGCTCGCGCGGTGTTTCGCCGGCCGGACCGGGATCAGTGCGGTGCGCGGCCCGCTGGCGCACAGCCGCCCAGGCGCGATCCAGGCGCGAGTGTCCGCGCAGTTGCATGGCGGCTCTGCGCAGCAGCCAAAGCATCGGCAGCAGTGCTGCCAGTCCGGCAGCGACCAGCAGCAGTGCCCGCAGCGGCAGCGGCAGATCGCCCAGCCCGATGCGATTCATCAGACGCTGCTGGCGGTCGAAATCGAAGCCCAGCACCCACTGGTTCCACAGGTGCTGCACTCGATCGTATTGGTTGCGCAGGCCGTAGATCCAGTCGGCATCCAGCCAGCCGCGTGCGGCCGGCACCGCATTTCGCGAACCCTCGAGAATGCGCGCCGGCGAGACCGCCGCGGTCGGGTCGACGCGCGTCCAGCCCGAACCGGCGAGCCACACTTCGGCCCAGGCATGGGCATCGGACTGGCGCACCAGCAGGTAGTCGTCAGCGCGCTGCCAGAAGCCGCCCTGATAGCCGGTCACGACGCGCGCCGGAATGCCGGCCGCGCGCATCAGGATGACGAAGGCCGAGGCGTAGTACTCGCAGTAGCCGGTGCGCAGGTCAAACAGGAATTCGTCGGCGCCGTTTCGACCCAGTGGGGCGGTCTCGAGGCTGTAGAAAAACGAATCGGTGTTGAACCAGCTCAGCACCGCGTCGATCAGCGCGCGATCGTCGGGATATTGCTGTCGCAGCCTGCGCGCATGCTCGCGTGTGCGCGGATTGCTGTTTTCGGGCAAGGCCAGCGCCGCGCGGCGCAGGGTTTGCGGCAGTTCGGGCGTGTCGACGAATGTCGGCTGGCTGGTGACCTCGTATTCGATCAGCGAGGTCACCGGCTTGGTCCGGACCAGCTCGTAGTCTGCGGTCAGGCGCGCATCCTCGGGCCAGCGCGCCGGTGTGTCCAGCGCCATCAGCCAGTTGCGCTCGTTCGGCTCGAACTGCACGCGGTAGCTCACCGCGCGCGCGTCGACCGGCGGAATCCGGGCGGCCGGGCGATCGGACCAGAATGCCCGCCGCCAGGTGCGACCGTCGAAGCGCGTCAGCACCGGACCGCGCCAGTACAACGCTTCGGGATCCGGTGGCGGGCCGTCGAATCGAACCCGGAAGGCCGGCGAATCGTCGGCGAACAGGCTGGCAATGGTGCCCACGGCCATTTCGTCGGACAAGCCGGTGCGCGCGTCCAGCGCGTTGTCCGGCACACCCCAAAGCGGCGAGGACAGGCGCGGGAACAGCACAAAGGCGAGCAGCGCGAACGGGACGGCCAGGGCAGTCAGCGCAGCACCCGGGCCGAACAACTCGGCGCGGCTGCCGATCGCGCGCGCCGGTCCGAAATCGGCATCACGCTGAATCTGCACCAGCGCGATCACGCTCATGAGGCAACCGGCGGCGAGGTAGAACAGGAACAGCAGCTGCTGGCTGAACAGGAACTGGGTCGCGATCAGGAAGAAGCCGAGCACGGCCACAATCCGGGCGTCGCGCAACCTGAAGGTTTCCGACAGCTTGGCCGCGACCATCGCGCACAGCAGCACGGTGGCTGCGCGCCGACCCCACAGTGTCCCGAAATGCAGCACCACCAGCGCCACTCCGCCGAAGGTCAGCAGCATGCGCAGCCACAGACCCGGTCGTGGCCAGTCGTACAACGCCACTGCGGCGCGCCAGCCGGCCGCAGCCAGAATGAATCCGGCCAGCCACGGCGGCATCGCGCCCAGGTGCGGCAACACGGTGACGACGAAGGCCGCCACGACCAGCAGTGCGGTCATGGTCGACAGTTCGCTGGGTTTCAGTGTGCTGGAGGACACGCCCTGGCTCCCGGACCGGTCTCGACCGACTCAGTAATCGGCCAGCGCATCGAGGCAGCGGATGCGCTGCCTCGAGCCGCGACCGGGGGAAATGCGGGCGCTGCCGAGATCCATTCCGAACTCGATTCCGGCGCGGTCGGCCTCCAGCACCCAGCGCGCGAGCACTGCGATCCGCTGCTCCAGCCCGGACCCCGGAGCGCGCTCGAGCCGCAGCACGATCTCGCGCTCGGCCGGACGCGTGAATTGGCGCGCCAGCAACTGATTGTGGCGCTGGCTGGCTTTCCAGGCGATGCGGTGCAAGGGATCGTTCTCGTGCCACTCGCGCAGGCCGTGGAACTCGTCGCTTTCATCACCCGCCTGTGGCGAAGCATCGCGCTTGCCGTCGAATGGCAACGGCGGCGCGGCATCGGCCGGTTTCGGCCAGACCCGGTAGGACTCGGTCGGACAGAACCAGGACCAGGCCTCGAACCAGCCCAGCGGATGACGGCTGCGCAGCTTCAGGCGCGGCGCCCGTATGCGGCCGCGAGTCTGCGTGGGCAGACGGACCTCGACCGCACCGTGACCGTAGGCTTCGAGTTCAGCGGCGGGTCCCGACGCGCAGTCGGCACCCTCGACCACCAGCGCACCGTGCCGGCGACCGGCACGATCGCGCAGCGTCACGGCAATGCACAAGGGCTGACCGGCGAACACCGGTGGTGCATCCGTGCCGAGGATCTCGACCCGATCGAGGTTGCGGTGCGCAATGTGCATCGACAGCACGGCGATGCCGGCGACCAGGAAGGTGGTCAGCAGCCCGAGGCTGTTGTTGAAGTTGAGGCTGCCCATCAGCATCGCGAACAGCAGCAGCCCGACCAGCGCACCGAAGGCGGTTGGCAGGATATAGATCTGGCGGTAGCGCAGTGTCAGCGGTGGCTCCAGCGGACCGCGTCGACGCAGCCAGCGCTGCAGCCAGCGCTCGAACGGCTCGCGCGGCATCAGCCGCTCAGACCACAGGGGTCTGCTCGAGGATCTGGTCGACGACGTCATCGGGCGTGATTTCGCTGTTGCGGGTCTGCAGACGGTGTGCGGCCAGTGCCGGGAACACCTGCTTGATGTTGTCGGGCAGCACGAAATCCTGGCCGCGCAGCAGTGCATGCGCGCGCCCGGTGGCCAGCAGCGCAAGAGTCGCGCGCGGCGACAGCCCGGTCTTGAGCGCGGCATGCGTGCGGGTGGCTTCGACCAGCGCCAGCACATAGTCGAGCAGGGCGTCGGACGCATGCAGCGCTCGAGCCTGCTCGAGCAGCGTCATCAGGTCATGCGGCGACAGCACCGGCTGCAGCTCATCGAGCAGCCGTCGGCGCTCCGGCTCCACCAGCAGCGCACGCTCTTCGGCACGCGCCGGGTACCCGAGGCTGATGCGCAACAGGAAGCGATCGAGTTGTGAATCGGGCAGCGGATAGGTGCCGACCAGGTCGAGCGGATTCTGGGTGGCGATGACGAAAAACGGACCCGGCAGCGGGTGGGTGTGGCCATCGACGCTGACCTGCTGCTCGGCCATGGCCTCGAGCAGGGCGCTTTGGGTGCGCGGGGTGGCGCGGTTGATCTCGTCGGCCAGCACGATGTTGGCGAAGATCGGGCCGGGCCGGAACTCGAAGGTCTCGTCGCGCTGGCGCCAGGTGGATACCCCGAGGATGTCGGCCGGGAGCAGGTCGCTGGTGAACTGGATGCGCTGCCAGCGCCCGCCAGTCACGATTGCGATCGCATGCGCCAGGGTGGTCTTGCCAACCCCGGGCAGATCCTCGATCAGCAGGTGGCCGCCGGCCAGCAGGGCCGAGAAGGCCAGCTCGATCGGCCCCGACTTGCCGAGTACCACGCGATTGACCGCGTCGATCGCGTGGCGCAGCCTGGCCGCGGCATCGACGGCTGGAGCGGGCTGTCGCTCAGTCATCCAGCAGGGCGTTGACCTTGGCCGCGCAGATGAAGTCGTTGTCGCTTAGCCCATCGATGGCGTGAGTGGTGTAGTGGACAACGCAATAGTTGTAGCCAGCCTCGAAATCAGGGTGGTGCCCCTCGCTATTGGCAATCCACGCCAGCGCGTTGATGAAAGCGACGGTCTTGTAGAACCCCTTGAACTCGAAGCGGCGCGTGATGCGCTTGCCGTCCTCGGCCAGCACCCAGCCGGGAATGCGCTGGAGCAGTGCATTGGCCGCAGCCGGGCTCAAGGGTTCCATGCCGCCCTCGCAGGGCGTGCACTTGCGTTCGGTCAGCGCAGGCTCGGTCATGCTGCCTCCTTGTGTTTGGGTGGGAAAGTGGGTGCGAACTCGCCCAGCGCGCGCGCCTTGCGAATCAGCGCCAGCAGATCGGTTTCAGCCAGTTCGAACAGGTCGTCGAGCCGATCCAGAACATAGTAGACCGACTGGTAGATGTCGATGCGATAGGGTGTGCGCAGCGCGTCGACCGGGTCAAAGGGTCGCCGGATCGGCTCATCGCTCTCGACCGAAAACACCGTCTCGCCGGGCGAGGATGCGATGCCGCCGCCGTAGATGCGCACGCCATCGGCCGTGTTGAGCAGGCCGAACTCGACCGTGAACCAGTACAGGCGCGCCAGATAGACCCGTTCTTCCTTGCTGGCATTGACACCGGCCTTGCCATAGGCGGCGGTGAAGTCGGCAAAGGCCGGGTGCGTGAGCATCGCAGTATGACCGAAGATCTCGTGGAAGATATCCGGTTCCTGCAGGTAGTCCATGTCCTCGCGCGTACGGATGAACGAGGCGGCCGGGAAGCGCTTTTCGCTGAGCAGCTGGAAAAAGCGGTCGAAGTTGATCAGCGCCGGAACCGGTTCGACCTGCCAGCCGGTGGTCTCGATCAGCACCGCAGACACTTCAGACGGCTGTGGTATTCGATCGGCCGGCAGGTTCAGGGTGTTCAGGCCATTGATGAAGGCATCGCACACGCGACCGTCGATGATCTCCCGTTGCCGGGCGTAAAGATCTGCCCAGACCGCGTGCTCTTCGTCGGTGTAGGGGATGTTGCCGTCGGCATCGGGTAGCTTGGCTTCGTAGCGCGATGAGCTTGCCATCTCGACCTCCAATTGGTTTCAGTTGAAACTATCGGCAAGTCTAGCAGTTTGGACGCATTGCCGAATCAAGCCGCGCATCGGCGGACCCGCGGCCTTTTCATGCCACCATCATGCAATGCGGCTCGTGAAGACCTGGGCCGCGGGCTGTGGCCGACACAACAGGTAACCCTGGACCTGCGGGCATTCGAGCTGCTGCAGGCAGGCGCGCTGGGCCTCGGTCTCGACCCCCTCGGCAACCGTGGCCAGACCGAGTGCATTGGCCATGGCCAGCACCGTTCGTACGATTTCCACCGCGGTCGAATCATCCGGAATCTGGGCAATGAACGAGCGGTCGATCTTGACCCGGTTGATCGGCAGGCGTTGCAGGTATTGCAGCGAGGAGTAGCCCGTGCCGAAATCATCGATGGCCACAGTGACGCCCATTTTCTGCAGGCTCGACAGGTGCTCGGCGCAAAGTTCCAGGCGTCGCATCAGCGTGCTCTCGGTGATCTCCAGCTCCACGCAACTGGCCGGCAGGGAATGCGCGGACAGCGCCTCGGTGACGTCCTCGACCAGACGGCCGCTGCGAATCTGGTCGGCGCCGATGTTGATTGCCATGCGTCCGAAATCCACACCCTGATCCAGCCACATCCGAGCCTGGCCGCAGGCCTCGGTCAGGACCCAGCGACCGATTGCGCGGATCAGGCCGGTTTCCTCGGCCACCGGTATGAATCGATCGGGCGGGACCAGGCCGAATTCGGGGTGCTGCCAGCGTAAAAGCGCCTCGACGCCGCTGACCCGGCCGCTGGCCAGATCATACTGGGGCTGGAAGTCCAGCCACAGCTCGCGGCGTTCGATCGCGTGCGCCAGTTCCTGGCCCAGCCGGATGCGGTCGAAGCTTGCGCGCGCCAGTTCCTCGGAAAACAGGCTCACACAACTGCCAGGTTCGCGCTTGGCGACCTGAACGGCCGCATTGGCATGGCGCAGCAGTACGCGCTGGTCCTGGCCGTGATCCGGGTAGAAGCAGGCACCGATGCTCAGTTGCAGCGAGATGCTGTGCTCGCCCACGACCAGCGGCAGATCGAACAGTCCCACCAGATACTCGGCCAGGTTCTCAAGCGTGCCGCGATTATCCAACCGGTCGACCAGGACAGCGAATTCATCACTGCCCAGGCGCGCGACCAGGTCTCGCTCCGCCACGCCCTGGCGCAGCCGGCGCGCCACCTGCTGCAGCACCTGGTCACCGCTGCCGTGACCGAAACTGTCATTGACGTGCTTGAAGCGCTTGATGTCGATGACCAGCAGTCCCAGCCGTTGGCCGGCCGCATGTGCATCGAGCAGCCGTTCGTGCAGGCGCTGATTGAACTGGATGCGGTTGGGCAGCTGGCACAGCGTGTCGTGGTGGGCCAGGAATTCAAACTTGCGCCGCCAGCGATGCAGGTCCGACAGGTCCGAGACCACCAGCGTGTAGTGGGTAATGCCGCCGCTGCTGTCTCGCACCGCGCTGATTGCCATCCATTGCGGAAAGCTCTCGCCGTTGCGGCGCTCGCCGCGCGTCTCGCCGCGCCACTCGCCGGCCTGCTGGAGACCATTCGTAATGCGATGCTGAAAGTCATCCCAGCGTGGATTGGCCAGCCAGCGTGCCGGCGTCAGTCCGAGCAACTCGTCGCGGCCAAAACCGAACATGCGATGGAAAGCACGGTTGACCTCGAGCACGCGGAACTGTGCGTCGAGAATCGCCACCCCTTGCTGGGTATGCTCGAAGGCGCTGGCCAGGAACTGCATGCGCTGGGCCTGGCGGCGTACCGCGCTAAGATCGTGCATGCTCACGACCAGGCTTTGCAATGTGCCGTGCTCGTCGGTGACCGGCAGTACCCGTACCTCGATCGGTACATCGGTGGCGTTGGCCGGGTCGTCCGGTTCCAGCGTCATCGACAACTTTTCGCCGGCGATCTGCGCACGGCAGACCGGGCAGGCATCTGCGCCACCGTCGGGATGCATGACTTCGGTCACCGGACGGCCGAGCACGGCCTCGGACGTGGTGCCGAGCAGCTTGAACAGGCTGCGATTGGCGCGCACGATGCGGCGATCCTGATCGAGGATATAGATGGCATCGCTGAAGTGGTCCAGCGCACGCGTCCATTCCTGCTCGGCCCGCCAGGCCGCAGCCCGCGATTGGCTGAGCTGGTCGTGCAACTGCTTGCGCGCCAGTGCCAGGCGCAAGGCGCGCAGCAGGTGGGCCGCGTCCAGCTCGGTCTTGAGCAGGAAATCGGCCGCACCGGCCTCCAGGCAGCGCGCGGCCAGCGCCACATCGTCGTCACCGGAGACCATGATGACCGGCGTTGCATTCAGCGTCTCGGTGCCCAATGATGCCAGCCAGTCCAGGCCCGATCCGTCGGGCAGGGTCTGGTCAAGAAACACCAGGTCGATCGCGCCGGTCGACATCGCCGCGTCCGCCTCGGCCACGCAAGTGGCCTCGGTACAGTCGCTGTTATCGACAATCCGGCCGATGATGCGGCGGATCGCGATCCGGTCGATTTCATCATCATCGACGATCAACAGCTTCATCGTGCAGTCGCCGCTCCATTCTCGTCGGGCAGTTCAACCACGCACCAGTAATGCTCGAGCATCCGGATGGCTTCGACAAAATCGGCCCCGGCGTTCTTCTTGACGATATAGCCGGCCACGTGACGACGGTATGCCGCGTCGATGTCGGACTCGGCAGCCGAGGTCGTCAGCACGAACACAACCACGCTCGACCAGACCGGGTCGGCGCGCAGTTGGTCGAGGAACTCCAGGCCATTCATGCGCGGCATGTTGAGGTCCAGCAGCACGATTACCGGCGGCTGCGTGATGTCACGGTGCAGCATCTCCAAAGCCTCAACGCCGTCGTGGGCGCGCAGCACGGGGTTGGCGATGCGATGCTTGTTGAGTGCGCGCCGAACCGCCATGGCATCGACATCGTCATCTTCCACCAGCAGCAGCTGGACCGGCCGACGATTTTCCTGCCGACGATTTTGCCGACCGTTCTGTTCAACGTTCACGCAACAGTTCTCCCATCGCCTTGTCATCGGGCCAGGTAAAGCAGATGCGGGTACCGCGTCCGCTCGATTCCAGCGTGACCTGGCCGCCATAGCCTTCCACGATCTTGCGCACCAGCGACAGACCGATGCCGCTGCCCTCGACCTGGTCGCGCGGCTTGAGGGTCTGGTACATCTGGAACACGCGTTCATGGTATTCCGACTCGATCCCTGGGCCGTCGTCGATGATGCAGAAACGGTGGTGATGATCCCGGTGCACATGCAGCACTTCGATGACGCCGTGTTGCCGGTCATGGTGCTTGACGGCGTTCCCCAGCAGGTTGACGAACACCTGTTCCAGCGGCGCACTCAGGGTGTGCATGCGCGGCAAGGTCCCGGCAATCCTGAGCTCGAAGCCACAACCTTCGGAGATCATCGCAAAAAGCTCGCGCACGCTGGCGTCGAGATCGGTGTCGCGAAGCTGACCTTCCAGACGCCCGGCGCGCGAGTACTGCAGCAGGTCGTCGAGCAGCCGTTGCATTCGCACCACTCGTCGCTGCAGCAGGTCGAGGTGGTTTCTGGTCTCGTCGTCGATTTGGTCGGTCAGGTCTTCCCGGATCCAGTCGGCGATCTGGCCGATGCCGTGCAACGGTGCCTTGAGGTCGTGCGAGGCCAGGTAGGCGAAGCGGTCGAGTTCGGCATTGCTGCGCGCCAGCTCGGCCTCGCGTCGCTTGAGTCGGGTCAGGTCGATGATTGTGACCAGCACCAGCAGCTGGTCATGTCCCTGCATCAGGGGTGTGAGCCCGATTTCGACCGGAAACTGCCGACCATCGCTGCGTTGCCCGGCCAGTCCCTCCGATTGTTCGATCATGCGCGGTCGTGGCGCCTGCATGAAACGCTGCAGCAATTGTCCGTGACGCTCGCGCTGCTGCGTGGGTACCAGTTGCTGAATGTCCATGCCGATCAGTCGCAGGCTGGAATGGCCGAACATGTTTTCGGCCATCCGGTTCGCGCGCACGATCTTCCAGTCGCGGTTGACCAGCAGCAGGCCGCTGGGCGAACTGTCGAATACGCGTTCGAACAGATCAGCCAGGCGTCGGTTCTGGATCGCGATCCCGAGCACTCGCGCCAGCGCTTCGATCAGCTCCAGCTCGAATGCACTCGGTGTTCCGGGCTCGTGACCGTACATTGCAAAGGTCGCAATCGTCTTGCCATTGCTGTCGCGTACCGGTTGCGACCAGCACGAGGCAAAGCCGTAGCGCGGACCGAGTTCGCGGAAATCAGCCCAGTTCGGGTCGCTGCCAATATCGGCGGCGACCACACGCTCGCCCGACCAGGCCGCCGTGCCGCAGGAGCCCCGGCGCGGGCCGATCGCCAGCCCGTTGATCGCCTGCGTGTAGGCCACCGGCAGGTTCGGCGCGCTGCCATGCCAGATACGTCCATCGCGGACCAGCAGAACCGAGGCTCGAACCTCGGGACACAGCGCCTCGGTTCGTTCGACCACGCGGTCGAAGATGCGCTCCAGGGCCACATCGGGATCGGCGATCAATTCCAGCACGTCGCGCTGCGCCAGTTCCAGTTGCTGACGGCGGGACTCGTCACGCTGTTCGCTGACCAGCGCGCAGTTGTAGGTCGTACCCTCTAAATTGACCAACTGCACCTGCACCGAGACCGGCAGCAGGCGGCCGTCGGCGGCGCGGTGGTGGGAGTGAAAATGGTTGATGCGATCGTCGCGAAGCTGCTCCCAGTGTCGTGCCCAGAACTCGGGTGTCAGGCGATCGTTGAGCTGCTCGATGCGCATGCGGCACAGGGTTTCACGATCGTAGCCGAGCATGTCGGCGGCACGCTGATTGACGTGCCGGATACAGCCCGCCTGATCCAGCCAATAGACCGCAATCGGCAATTGCTCGAAGGCTGCGCGGGCGAAATCGGCACCGTCGGGCTTGTTTGATTCCATCCGAACTCCTTCGGCCAAGCCCCTGTTTCAGCAAAGCATGCCCAGACCAAGGCGCGTTGTCAAATGAAACCTTCGCTGACACTTGGCGGTAGCATGACGTCCATGTCCGTCCCCGCCGATCTTAACGGGCGCAAGCGACTGCATGCGCCGACCTGGTACGAGAGCGTGTTGCCGGTGCCGGAACCGCTTGCGCCGGTGGTCGGCGAGCGGCGCGTCGGCACGCTGGTGGTGGGCGCCGGCCTGGCCGGATTGAGTACCGCATTGGCTTTGGCCGGGGGCGGGGATCGTGACGTGCTGGTGATCGATCGCGACGAGCCGGGCGCAGGTGCCTCGGGTCGCAACGGCGGCTTCGTGTTTGCAGGATTCTCGCTGGCCAACGATGCGCTGGTGTCGCAGTGCGGTGCGGGGCAGGCGCGGCGCTTGCACCGCTGGACGCGCGCGGCCGTAGAGCAGGTGCGCGGCCGCTGCGAGGCCTGGCAGATCGAGCACAATCGGCAACCGGTGCTGCTGGCCGACTGGTTCCACGACCAGCGCGCACTGCATGAGCTGCGCGCGCGCATGGCCGAACAACTCGACTTCGAACTCGACTTCATCGATGGCGCAGGGATGCGGGACTGGGTTCGATCCGCGCGCTACGGAGGCGGTCTGCTCGAGCCGGGATCATTTCATTTCAATCCGCTGGCCTATCTGCGCGCCCTGATGAGGCAGCTCGACGGCCGGGGTGTCGCGCTGGCCGGCCAGTCGCCGGCCCGGTCGCTGGTCCGTCAGGCCGCAGGCTGGCAGGTCACGACCCCGCGGGCGCGGATTCGAGCCGATCGCGTCGTGCTCGCCAGCGGCGGCTACGAACTTCGATTGTGGCCGCCTGCGCTGCGCGCGATCCAGTCCATCGCCACCTACATCGTGGTGACCGAGCCGCTGGGTGAGCGCTTGCACCAATGCCTTCCCGGCGGCGCTGCGGTCTACGACACACGCTTTGCCTTCGATTATTACCGACCGTTGCCGGACACGCGGCTGTTGTGGGGTGGGCGCATCTCGATTGCCGATCGCGATCCGCGTGCGATTCGGCGGCTGCTCCGACGGGACCTGGCGCGCGTGTTCCCGGAACTTGCCGATGTCGGACTGGAGTTTGCCTGGGGTGGCTGGATGAGCTACGCCCGTCACCAGATGCCGATCCTGACCGAGCTCGAGCCCGGGCTGTGGTGCGCGCTGGCCTTCGGTGGCCACGGCATGGCCACGACCACGCTGGCCGGCGAAGTGCTGGCAGAGGCCATGCTCGGCGACCGCACCCGCTTGCAGGCATTTCAGCCCTGGGGTCCGAGCTGGGCCGGTGCTGGCCCCGGGCGGCTGGCCATCCAGGGCGTGTACTGGTGGAAGCAGTTGCGCGATCGGCTGCGCGACGTGTTTGTCGGTCCTTGAGCAAACAGCGGTTCCGCTACACTTGTGCGTTGCACCGCAGATACTGCAATGACAGGCCCGAGCATGAAATCCACCGCCGATATCCGCCAGCAATTCCTCGACTTTTTTGCCGGCAAGGGGCACCGCGTGGTCCGCTCCAGTCCACTGGTGCCGGGCAACGATCCGACGCTGCTGTTCACCAACGCCGGCATGGTCCAGTTCAAGGATGTGTTTCTGGGCGCCGACAAGCGCGACTACACGCGCGCGGCCTCGGCCCAGCGCTGCGTGCGCGCCGGCGGCAAGCACAACGATCTGGAGAATGTCGGCTATACCGCCCGCCACCACACCTTCTTCGAGATGCTGGGCAACTTCAGCTTCGGTGATTACTTCAAGCGCGAAGCGATTGAATATGCATGGGAATTTCTGACCAGGAACTGTGGTTTCCCGGCCGAGAAGCTGTGGGTGACGGTCTACGCCGACGATGACGAGGCCGCCCGCATCTGGCTCGACGAGATCGGCGTTGACCCGAAGCGCTTCTCGCGCATCGGCGACAAGCCGGGCAAGCGATACGAGAGCGACAACTTCTGGGCCATGGGCGACACCGGGCCGTGCGGTCCGTGCAGCGAGATCTTCTACGACCATGGCCCCGAGATTCCCGGCGGCCCGCCCGGCACACCGGAAGAGGACGGCGACCGCTACATCGAGATCTGGAACCTGGTGTTCATGCAGTTCGATCGCAGCGCTGACGGCACCATGAAGCCGCTGCCCAACCCTTGCGTGGATACCGGCATGGGCCTGGAGCGGCTGGCCGCGGTGCTGCAGGGCGTGCACTCGAACTACGACATCGACCTGTTCCGACACCTGGTCGACGCGGCGGCCGAAAACACCGGCAGCGATGATCGTGAGCATGCCTCGCTGAAAGTCATCGCCGACCACATCCGCGCCTGCGCCTTCCTGATCGCCGACGGCGTGCTGCCGGCCAACGATGGTCGCGGCTACGTGCTGCGTCGCATCATCCGACGCGCCATCCGGCACGGTTACAAGCTGGGCCAGAAGCAGCCGTTTTTTGCCGCGATGGTCGAGCCGCTGGTCGATGTCATGGGTGATGCCTATCCGGAACTGGTCGACAAGCGCACATCGATCATCGCCGCGCTTTCGCGCGAGGAGCGGCGTTTCAGCGAGACCCTGGAGCAGGGCATGAAGTTGCTGGAGGACGCACTGGATGGGTTGGAATCAAGCGTGATTCCCGGCGCGCTGGCGTTCCGGCTGTATGACACCTTCGGCTTTCCGCTCGATCTGACGCGCGACATCGCGCGCGAACGCGAGCTTGCCGTCGACGAGCAAGGATTCGAGTCGGCCATGCAGGCGCAGCGCGAGCGCGCCCGCGCAGCCGGGCAATTCGGTGCGCGCGACGGCGTCAGTGCCGAAGACGTGGCCGACCTGCCCGCGACCGAATTCACGGGCTATGACCGCGACAGCGTCGACACCGCGCGCGTTGCCGCGATCTTCGTCGACGGTCATGCGTGTGATGTCTTGGAAGCCGGCCAATCCGGGCTGCTGCTGCTGGACCGCACACCGTTCTACGCCGAATCCGGCGGCCAGGTCGGCGACACTGGTGTGATCGAGACCGCCCAGGCGCGTTTTGAAGTGTCCGATACGCGCAAGCTCGGCGGGGTCTACCACGCCCACGACGGCGTGCTCGAGCGCGGCCGACTGGCGCTTGGCGATACGGTTTCTGCTGCCATCGATGGCGAGCGTCGCGCTGCCATCGTCCGTCATCACTCGGCCACCCACCTGATGCACGCGGCCCTGCGCGAGATCCTCGGCGAGCATGTGCAGCAGAAGGGCTCGCTGGT
This sequence comes from Wenzhouxiangellaceae bacterium, assembly GCA_032251355.1. Taxonomy (GTDB): domain Bacteria; phylum Pseudomonadota; class Gammaproteobacteria; order Xanthomonadales; family Wenzhouxiangellaceae. Next base: position 80,620 of record JAVVDV010000001.1, on the reverse strand, counting down.
CGCGCCGGACCGTCTGCGCTTCGACTTTTCGCATTTCGAACCGGTGACATCCGAACAGATCGCCGCGATCGAGCGGCGCGTGAATGCACAGATCCAGGCCAATGCTGCGGCCTCGGCTGAAGTCATGGACTACGATGACGCGATTGCCGCCGGTGCGCTGGCCTTTTTTGGCGACAAGTACGGCGACCGGGTGCGGGTGCTGCAGTTTGGCGACTACTCGACCGAGCTGTGCGGCGGCACGCACGTGGCCCGGGTCGGCGATATCGGCGCGTTCAAGATCCTCTCCGAGGCCGGCATTTCGGCTGGCGTGCGGCGCATCGAGGCCGTCGCCGGGCCGCGCGCAGTGGCCTGGATGCAGGCCGTCGATCAGACCCTGAGAGGACTGGCCGAGCGTCTGAAATCCTCACCAGAGCAGCTCGACGAACGCGTCGAGCAGTTGCTGGAGCGCTCGCGCGCGCTGGAAAAGGAACTCGATCGGCTCAAGCAGAAACTGTCGGCCTCGACCAGCGCCGACCTGAGTGCCGAGGCCGTCGACATCAACGGCGTTCGGGTGCTGGCGGCACGACTGGACGGAGTCGATCCGAACAGCCTGCGCGAAACGGTCGATCAACTCAAGGGCAAGCTGGGTTCCGGGCTGGTGGTTCTGGGCACCGCGGTCGACGGCGCGGTGCGGCTGGTGGCCGGCGTGAGCGCTGATTTGACCGACCGATTCAAGGCCGGAGAACTGGTCAACCATGTCGCCGCCCAGGTTGGCGGCAAGGGGGGAGGTCGTCCGGATTTTGCCCAGGCCGGTGGCAGCGAGCCCGACCGGCTTCCCGCAGCACTGGACTCGGTGCACGATTGGGTGCGCGCGCGCAGCGAAGAATGAAGTCGCCGGTGGTCGCGGCAGGCATCTGGTAGCATCACGATGAACTCTTCGAGGCGTTTTGCATGGATATGGTGATCTGGCTGGTGATCGGTCTGGTAGTCGGCGGTGCAATCGGTGCGGTGCTTGCGTGGTGGTGGAGCCGTGGCCATGGCGGCGAGCAGAACCTGGCGGCGATCAAGGCTGAAAACGAGCAGTTCCGGGGCGAAGTCAACCAGCATTTCGTTGAAACCGCGCGCCTGATCAACCAACTCACCGACAGCTACAAGGCGGTGTTCGACCACCTCAGCAGCGGGGCCGAAAAGCTGGTTGATGAAAAGACCCTGGCCGAGCAGATGCCGCGCGTCAGCAGCCGGGAAGTGCGGCTGCGCCACCTTGGCAAGACCGGTGACGACACTGAAGTCGGCAGCGGCAAGGGCGAACTCAAGGCCAGGCCGGCCGCCGAATCGCGCAGGCTTGGCGGCGGCGCGCCGTCCGCTGACAAACCATCCGCTGAAAAAACGTCCGGCGATAAAACTGATCCGCTGCGACCGGATGCGCGGCCGCCGAAGGGCCGGGGCGGCACGGACTGAAAGCGCTGCGCTTCAGCCGCGCTTTAGCGTTTGCAGTTCGGCGCGGTCGGGCCACAGTGCCAGCACGCTGCCATCTTCGTACCAATCGCCCAGCACAATGCGCTCACGCGTCTGACCGTCGATCGTGTGCAGGTGCCGGCCCGGTCGGTGAGTGTGACCGTGGATGATGCGGCGGGCGCCGGACTTTCGGAACAGATCGAGCACCGCGTCTTCGGTCACGTCGGCGCGCACCGGGTCGGGTTTGCGGTTGCGCAGACGGCTGGCCAGCCGCAGCGCGCGCGCCAGGCTGCGACGAAAGAACAGCGGTCTTGCCAGCATGCGACGCTGCCAGTCCGGGTTCAGCACACGCGCGCGGTAGGCCTGGTAGGCACGGTCGGCGGTACACAGCTGGTCGCCGTGCAGCAGAACCGTTTCGACACCGGCCAGCTTCAGTTGCAGCGGCTGGTTCAGCAGGCGCAAGCCGGCACGCTGGCAGTAGGCCGCGCCGAGCAGGAAATCCCGGTTGCCGTGCAGGAACGCAGTTTCGACGCCGGCGTCGGCAAGGTCGCGCAACGCCGCGGCCACTGTGCGTTCCAGCGCGCCATCGGCGTCATCACCGATCCAGGTCTCGAACAGGTCGCCGAGAATCAGCAATCGCCGGGCCTGGCGCGCCGGTCCGGCCAGCCAGGCCAGAAACTGCTCGGTGATTGCCGGATGCGACGGTCCGAGGTGCAGGTCCGAGATCAGCAGGGTGTCGGGGTCGGCAGTCAGAGGATTTCGACGCGCTCGATGACAACCGCTTCGACCGGCACGTCCTGGTGGGGCGGTCGCACGGTCGTGGCAACAAAGCGAATCTCATCGACCACGTCCATACCGTCGATGACCCGGCCGAATACCGCATAGCCCCAGGTGCGGCCGGACTGCTTGCCGCGATGGTCCAGAGCCGGGTTGTCAACGACGTTGATGAAGAACTGGGCGGTCGCCGAATGCGGCATGCCGGTGCGCGCCATGGCCAGCGTTCCGCGCTTGTTCGAAAGCCCATTGTCCGCTTCGTTCTGTATCGAATCGCGGGTCGGCTTCTGGTTGAACTCGGCGTCGAAGCCGCCGCCCTGGATCATGAACCCGCTGATCACGCGATGAAAGATGGTGTCTTCGTAATGGCCGTCGCGCGCGTACTGCAGGAAGTTGGCCACTGATAGCGGTGCCTGGTCTTCGAACAGCTCGATCTTGATTGCACCCTTGCTGGTGTGGAGGATCACCTGGGGAAGCTCTTGTTCGAACGGGTTTTCGAGGGTCTGTGCAGTGTCCTGGGCCAGGGCCGGTCCGGTCAGAAGCAGCAACAGCAGCGAAAAAAGTCGTTTCATGGCGTCGACGGCTCAGCGAGAGTGGGAAGAACTGCATGATAATCCACCGGCATCGACCTCGTGGTGCGAGGCGCACGCCCCCGGCGTGGAACGGCCGCGCTGTGGTATTCTTGGTCGGATGATGCAGGCCGGTTTGACAGCCCGGCTGTGCGTTAGCAAGGCGTCTGCAAGCGCCTGATCTGCAAAGTCTTTACACCTCCCAGTCGAAAATCAGGATTAGCATGGCTGAACCAGGCCAGGAAGTACTCTCGGTCAACCTCGAAGACGAGATGCGGCAGTCCTATCTGGACTACGCAATGAGCGTGATCGTCGGGCGCGCGTTGCCCGATGTGCGCGACGGGCTCAAGCCGGTGCACCGACGTGTGCTGTACGCCATGCAGGTGCTCGGCAACGATTACAACAAGGCCTACAAGAAGTCCGCGCGCGTGGTCGGTGACGTGATCGGTAAGTACCATCCGCACGGCGACACGGCGGTCTACGACACCATCGTGCGTATGGCCCAGCCGTTTTCGCTGCGCTACATGCTGGTCGACGGGCAGGGCAACTTCGGCTCGGTCGACGGCGATTCGCCGGCGGCGATGCGCTACACCGAGGTGCGCATGGCCCGGCTGGCGCACGAGCTGCTGGCCGATATCGACAAGGACACGGTCAACTGGTCGCCGAACTACGATGAGTCGGAGTATGAACCGACCGTGCTGCCGACCCGGGTGCCGAACCTGCTGATCAACGGTTCGTCCGGTATTGCCGTGGGCATGGCCACCAACATCCCGCCGCACAACATCAACGAGGTTATCGGTGCTTTGCTGGCGATGATCGACGATCCCGACCTTGACGTGCCGGGCATCATGCAGTACCTGCCCGGGCCGGACTTCCCGACCGCCGGCATCATCAACGGCTCGGCCGGCATCCATGAGGCCTACCGCACCGGCCGCGGACGCATCTACATGCGTGCGCGCGCGCACTTCGAGGACGAGGACAGCGGCAAGACCAAGATCGTTGTCACCGAGTTGCCGTATCAGGTCAACAAGGCGCGGCTGCTGGAAAAGATCGCCGAGCTGGTCAAGACCAAGAAACTCGAGGGGCTGACCGAACTGCGCGACGAGTCCGACAAGGACGGGATGCGCATGGTCATCGAACTCAGGCGCGGCGAAGTCGGCGAGGTGGTGCTCAACAACCTGTACCAGAACACCCAGATGCAGTGTGTATTCGGCATCAACATGGTGGCACTGGTCGATAACCAGCCGAAGCTGCTCAATATCCGCCAGGTGCTGCAGGCTTTTCTTGCCCACCGGCGCGACGTGGTCACGCGCAGGACCCTGTTCGAACTGAAGAAATCGCGCGCCCGCGCCCACATTCTCGAAGGCCTGACGGTCGCGCTGGCCAATCTCGATCCGATCATCGAGTTGATCAAGCGTTCGCCGACGCCGGCCGATGCGCGCGAAGGCCTGCAAGCCCGCCGCTGGGAGGCCGGTCCGGTCGCGGCTCTGCTGGGGCAGGCCGGGGCTGAGCTGTCGCGGCCCGAAGACCTGCTGCCGGAGTTTGGTCTGGTCGATGGCGGCTACCAGCTCTCGCCCGAGCAGGCCCAGGCGATCCTGGATCTGCGGCTGCAGAAACTCACCGGACTGGAACAGGAGAAGCTGTCCGACGAATACCGCGAGATTCTCGAGGGCATTCGCGAGCTGATTCGCATCCTGTCCGAGCCCGACGCGCTGATGCAGGTCATCCGCGACGAACTCGAAGCCATCCGTGATCAATTCGGCGATGCCCGTCGCACCGAAATCCTGCCTGACCAGCTTGACCTGACCACCGAGGACCTGATCACGCCCGAGGACGTGGTCCTGACAATGTCGCATGCCGGCTACGCCAAGTACCAGCCGCTGGACCGCTACCGCAGCCAGAAGCGCGGCGGGCGCGGGCGCAGTGCGGCCAAGACCAAGGAAGAGGATTTCGTCGAGAGCTTCTGGGTCACCAATACCCATGACACGCTGCTGATCTTCACCTCGGCCGGCAAGGTCTACAAGACCAAGGTCTACCAGCTGCCGCAGGCCGGCCACAACAGTCGTGGCAAGCCGATGGTCAACCTGCTGCCGCTGGAGCCCGACGAACGCATCAACGCGGTGCTGCCGACGCGCGAGTTTCCCGACGACTGGTTCGTGTTCTTCGCCACCCGCACCGGTCGGGTCAAGAAAACGCCGTTGTCGGATTTCGCGCATATCCGGTCGAATGGCATCTGGGCCATCGAGCTTGAAGACGGCGACGAGTTGGTCGATGTCGCGTTTACCGATGGCACACGCGACATCCTGCTGTTCTCGTCGGCGGGCAAGGCCATCCGCTTCCACGAAGACGACGCGCGCGCCATGGGCCGTCAGACCCGCGGTGTGATCGGCATTCGCCTCAAGCCCGACCAGCAGGTCGTGGCCATGCTGGTTGCCGACGACGGTGACGTGCTGCTGGCAACCGAGAATGGATACGGCAAGCGCACCGCGCTGGACGAGTTCCCGGTCTACAAGCGCGGCGGGCAGGGCGTCATCGGCATCCAGGCCTCCGGCCGCAACGGCGCACTGGTGGCCGCACTCGCCGTGACCGACGAAGACGACGTCATGCTGACCTCGAATGCCGGCACGCTGGTGCGTACCGGCGTGGCCGAGATCTCGCGCCTGGGCCGCAACACCCAGGGCGTCACGCTGATTCGCCTGGGCGATGACGAAAAACTGATCGGGCTGGCCCGCATTGCCTCGGCCGAGGACGAAGAAGCCGACGTCGAGGTGGATTCCGGCGCCGAATAAGGCCGCTCACCGGCCCTCGATGAGCTCGCTTTCGACCCGGATCTCGTTTTCGAGCGTCCGGTGCACCGGGCAGCGATCGGCGATCTCGAGCATGCGCTGGCGCTGGGCTTGATCGAGATCGCCCTCGATCCGGATGCGCCGGACCAGCCGATCGACCTTGCCGGCGGTTTTCTCGCAGTCGCTGCAGTCCTCGGCATGGACTCGATCATGCGTGACCTCGCAACTGACCCGCTCGACCGCGATGCCTTTGTGCCGGGCATACATGTTCAGGGTCATCACCGTGCAGCTGCCCAGCGCGCTGGCCAGGTACTGGTAAGGATCGGGGCCCAGGTTGGTGCCGCCGTTGTGTTCGGGCTCATCGGCCAGCAGCGCGTGCGGTCCGGCCTGCACCGCGCACAGGAAGCGGTCGGCCGTGCGGCCGATGACGCGCGCGCCGGTGACCGGTTCGGGCGCGGTCAGTTCCAGAAAACGCGAGGCCCAGGTCGCGATCACGCTGCCGGCGTAGCGCGAATCACGCTCGGCGGACAGCAGGTGGTCGGCATCATCGAGGCTGACGAAGCTCTTCGGGTGCAGTGCGGCAGCGAAGATCTGCTGAGCATTTTCGATGCCGACGGTGCGGTCACCGGGTGCATGCATCACCAGTAAAGCCCGTCGGAGCTTGCGCAGCCGTTCATTCAGCGAATGGCTGCGCGCGTCCTCGACAAAATCGCGCCGGATCCGGAACGGCCGACCGGCCAGTTGCACTTCGGCGCTGCCGTCGCGCTCGATCCGCTCCAGATCGCTGCCCATCTGCTTGAGCACGTGCTCGGGGTCGGCCGGCGCGCCCAGCGTCGCCACGGCGCGCACGCTGTCGAGCCGTTCGGCCGCGGCCAGCACCGCCGCACCGCCGAGCGAATGCCCGACCAGCAGTTGCGGGGCGGCGAATTTTTCCGCCATCCAGCCGGCGGCATCCTCGAGATCGTCAAGATTGGACGAAAACGTGGTATCGGCAAAGTCGCCGTCGCTTTCGCCCAGGCCCGTGAAATCGAAACGCAGCACCGCGAAGCCGGCATCGGCGAGCGCGCGCGTGATGTTGCGCGCGGCCTTGATGTTGCGCGTGCAGGTAAAACAGTGCGCGAACAGCGCGGTCGCCTGCCAGACGCCACCGGGCGGCAGTTCGAGGTTTCCGGCCAGTTCGTGGCCGGCGCGGTTGGTAAAGCGGATTTTCGACATGCCAGGCTGCTCCCATGGGTTGCGCGAAGCGGATGGTACAAGTTCGGGAGATCAGGAACGGATCGCCGGCGGATTGATTGCGTCCGGCCGATCGCCACTCTCGACGGGTGTGGGTCGGAAAAATGTTGTGAGATCGTTAGGTAAGTCTGGAAAGGCCGTTAACGCTGTCCTATACTCGGGCGACAACAACAGGAGAGTGCAAGAGCCCATGAACACAAGCAACAAAAAGAACGCATTGACAACCGCCATCGCTTCGGCCTTGGGCATGACACTGGCGCTCGGCGGTGTCGCCTGGGCCGATGCCGTCGGCATGGACCAGGACTCGGCCGACACGTCGGTTGCGATCGACAGCGACAGCCAAAGCGGCGGCGCGGCGGCTCAGTCCGGCTCGGGCAACACGGGTCGTTCGCGCGAGCGGGACCCGGACGTGATCCTGGTCACCGCGACCAAGCGCGAAAAGACGCTGCAGGAAGTGCCGTTCTCGATCAACGCCCAGACCGCAGCCGACATTCAGCGCACCGGTGCCGACAACCTCGAGGAACTGTCGCGTAATGTCGCCGGCCTGACCATCCAGAACCTCGGTCCCGGCCAGAGCCAGGTCGCCATCCGCGGCGTTTCGGCCGGCCAGATCGTGCGCGACCAGCCGGGTGTCAAGGAGCAGGTCGGAATCTATCTGGACGAATCGGTCATCTCCTTGTCGCTGTTCACGCCCGATGTTGATCTGTTCGATCTCAATCGTGTCGAGACACTGCGCGGTCCGCAGGGCACGCTGTTCGGTTCCGGCTCGATTGGCGGCACGATCCGCTACATCACCAACCAGCCCAATCCCGACCAGTACGAGGTTGCAGCCGAAACCGAGCTAAACGCCATAGACGGCGGCGGCACCGGCGGCCACTTCAAGGGCATGTTCAACGCGCCGTTCGGCAACGGCAACGCCTTGCGCATTGTCGCCTACCACACCGAGTACGCCGGTTTCATCGATGCGCTGCGCGAGGGTCGGCGACCGGACAAGGACGTCAACGAAGGCACCCGCACCGGCTTCCGTGCCTCGGCGCTGTTCCAGGCTACCGAGAACGTGTCGCTGACGCCGCGCGTGATCTACCAGGAAATCGAGGCCGACGGCTTCAACCGGCAGGAAGAATTCAACCTGTTCGCCAACCCGTTCACGACCGAGCGTCCGCCGGTGACGTTCCGAGAGCGCCAGCAGTTCCTGCTGCTCGAGGAGGCGTTCGAGGATCAGTTCCTGCTCGCCGACCTCAATGCTACGGTCACGTTCGATACCTTCGACCTGACCTCGGTGACCAGCTATACCGATCGCGACATTCTGGTCAGCCGCGATGCAAGTGCATTGTCCGGCAGCGTCTCGGTGGACCTGGGCTTTCCGGACGCAGCCGTGCTGTTGCCGTCCAACCTGCGCGATACCACCGACCTTGAACAGTTCACGCAGGAAATCCGCTTGAGCTCGAATACCGAGGGCGCGATCGACTGGCTGATCGGCGCGTTCTACTCCGATACCGAACGGGTCTACGAGCAGCGTCTGCCGACCCCTGGCTACGACGCGTTCACCGACGCGGTTCTCGGTGCCGGAACGGCCGCAGCCGTATCCAACGGCTTCCCGCCGGATTCACCGTTCAATTCGGATCTGCCCTACGATATCGAGCAGATTGCCGCATTCGGCGAAATCACCTGGTATGCCACCGACAAGCTCGCATTGACGGTCGGCGGCCGCTACTACGACTTCGAGGAAGAGCGTACGATCACGACCGGAGGGCTGTTCGCCGCCGGTGATACCGCGGTCGTCGACAAGACCTCCTCGGATGGCTTCACACCACGCTTTCTGGTCAACTACGAGCTGACCGATACCGTGTCGCTGAACGCCCAGGCCTCGCAGGGCTTCCGGCTCGGTGGCGTCAACGACCCGCTCAACGTGCCGTTGTGTACACCGCAGGATCGCGAAATCTTCGGCGGCTTCCAGTCCTACGATGACGAGACGCTGTGGAATTTCGAGGGTGGCATCAAGGTCAATACTGGCCGTGTAACCTTCAACGCAGCCGTGTTCCACACCGAGATCGAGGATCTGCAGGTCACTCTGGATGCCGGCAGCTGCTCGTCGCGCATCTCGTTCAACGTGCCGGATGCGCATACCACCGGGGTCGAAGCCGAACTGAGCGTCGAGCCGATCGATCGGTTGTTGCTGACCCTTGCCAGCAGCTACATCGAGGCCGAGTTCGACTCCACGGTGCGCGACGCCTCGGGCAACGTACTCGGCGGTGTCGAGGACGGCAATCGGTTGCCGTCAGTGCCTGAGCAGCAGTTCTCGGCCTCCGGCGCCTACAGCTTTCCGCTGAGCTTCGTCGACGGTGCCGAGGGCTTCCTGACCGCCTCGGTGCAGCACGTCGGCTCGCGTTTCACCCAGCCCAGTGACCAGGTGCCGGGCGCCGGCGACTTCGCGCACGGCCTGCCGTTCGGTGGCATGACGGGCAATGAGGTTACCTCGCTGAACCTGAAGCTGCCGTCCTACGAGGTCGCCTACCTGAGCGGCGGCGTTCGCTTCGATGGCTATACCATCACGTTGTTCGTCGATAACGTGTTCGACGAGAACGCATTGCTGTCGTTCGATCGTGAACGCGGCGGCCGGGCCCGACTCGGTTTCCGCACCAACCAGCCGCGCACCTACGGCATCAACCTGCGCGCGAGCTTCTGATCGTCGCGAGCAGATCCTGAAACAACAGCCGCGTCCGCCCCCGGTGGACGCGGCTTTTTTTGGCCATCGCAACGCGGGCTTCGGTCCGAAGTGTGTCCGGAGTACCATCGCTGCTTTCAGACGCTTCTCGGGTTCTTGCATGATGCGCCGAAGATCGCTTTGGTCGATCGGGTTTTCAATTTTCGGACTATGGCTTGCGGTCGCACCTGCGCTTGCGCAGCAGGCCTGGCTGGTCACCTACGGCACGGCCGAACGGGTCGAGGAGCAGTTCGGCCACAACGCGATCTGGATTCGCGATTCTGCCCGCGGCATCGACGAGGTCTACAACTTCGGTTTCTTCGACTTCGACAAACCCGGCTTCTACCGCGAGTTCATCTTCGGCGAAATGATCTATTTCGCGCTCGCGCGCAGTCCGGAGGAGGAACTGGCGTACTACCGCTGGCGCGATCGCGATGTGCGCGTGCAGTTGCTCAATCTCACAGCAAGCCAGATTCAGCGTCTGACCGACTGGCTGGAGGCACGCATTCAGCCCGAGACGCGCGAGTTTCGCTACGACTACTACTTCTACAACTGTTCCAACCGTGTGCGCGACGGGCTGGACTATGCGCTCGACGGCACGCTTTCGGAGTTTGCACGCAGCCGACCGGCGAGCCTGACCTTCCGCGAGCACACCCGGCGCATGTTGGCCGACGACCCGCTTTTGTACTTCGGCATCCAGGTCGGGCTGGGACGACCGGCCGATCGACCTCGCACGCTGTGGGAGGAAATGTTTCTGCCCGAGGTGGTGGCTGCTGCTGTGGCCGATATGCAGGTCGAGATCGACGGCGAGCCGCAGCCGTTGGTGCTGGCCGATGACATGCTGTATGCCTCCACACGCCCCGACGATCCCCACGCACCGCGATTCGCCTGGACGCTGACGCTGACAGCACTGGCCGCAACCCTGGCTCTGGTCCTGGTCCCGCTTGCGGTCTTCGACAAGCGCGGTGCCCGGCTGCTCGGGGTGCGGCTCTGGTTGATTCTTTCATCGGCGGCCGGTTTGCTTCTGGCCTTCTTCTGGCTGGCCACCGACCACCAGACGGCCTGGCGCAACGAAAACCTGCTGCTGCTCAATCCGCTGCTGATTGCGCTGTGGCGCTTCGGCGGCGGGCGGCTGAAACGCATTGCCGCCGCGCTGATCGCCGCCGGGCTGGGCCTGGCGCTGCTGCTTAAATTCCTGCCCGGCGCGCAGTGGAATTACGAACTGCTGCTGTGGCTGGTGCCGGCGCAGGCTATCGTGCTCTCGATCAAGCAGCTGTTTTTGATTGAAACCGCAAATGAACGCGAATGAACGCGAAGGGCACGGAGGAAAAATACGTCCATCCAATGCCAAATCCAATCGTTGCGCGACGTTTTCGGCTGAAACCTTCACTCAGCTCGGTGGCTTGAAGTCGTAATTCGCGTTCATTTGCGTGTATTTGCGGTTCAAACGCCTTTTCAATTCGACGGCCGACGATCACCAGACCTCTGCTGTACCAAGTACGTAATCAGGTCAGTGTTTGTGCACTTCGCCTTCGAATGCACCCGGCTCGTCCTCGCGCGTGAGATCTTCGGGTGCGCGGTCGAGGGCTGCCATCTTGCGCAGGAACGGGGTAGCGATCAGGAAGGCGACAAATACCACGCCGCAGAACAGCACGATCTGGCGGTAGCGCTCCGGGAACTCCGAGACGTTGTCGCCGTTGAATTCGCCGGCCAGCAATCCGGCCAGCAGATTGCCGAGCGCGGCGCCGAAGAACCACATGCCCATCATCTGGCTGTAGTAACGCCTGGGTGCGAGCTTGGAGGTGGCCGACAGCCCGATCGGGCTCAGGCACAACTCGCCGGTGGTGTGGAACAGGTAGGTCAGCAGCAACCAGGTCGGCAGCACCTGGCCGCCGTCCTGGATCAGTGACGCGGCGACCCACATGAAGGCAAAGCCAAGCCCCAGCTGCAAGAAGCCGAGCGCGAATTTCAGCGGGATGGACGGGTCGAGGTTGCGCCGTCCGAGGTTGATCCACAGCGCCGAGAAAAACGGCGCGAAGATCAGGATGTACATCGGGTTGAGCGACTGGAACACTTCGGCCGGAATCACGACCCCCAGCATCTCGCGCGCGGTGTAGCGCTCGGCGAACAGGTTCAGCGAGGAGCCGGCCTGCTCGAAGCCCGACCAGAACAGTGCCGCACCGATGAACAGCGCGACCAGCACAATGGTGCGATTGCGCTCCAGCGTGGTCAGCTTGCGATCCATCAGTACGCGCCCGAAAAACAGCGCGGCGACACCGACAATCACGTACACGCTTTTCTCGGCCAGCGTGATCGCATCGATGTGAATGACTTGCTCGAGACCGAGCACAGCGGCCAGGAAGATCACCGCGGTGCCGATGTAGATGGCCAGCTTCATATTGCGCGTCTGGCGTTCCTGGCCGGCGGGCGTCGGGAAAGGGTGCTTGCCGAAATCGCCGAGGTGGCGTTGGGTGGCCCGATAGACGATCAGGCCGGCAATCATGCCGACCGCGGCTGCGGCAAAGCCCCAGTGCCAACCGACGTTCACGCGCAGGAAGCCACACACCAGCGGCCCGAGGAAGGCGCCGATGTTGATGCCCATGTAATACAACACGTAGCCGGCGTCCTCACGTGCCCCGCCTTCGGGGTACAGCTCGCCCACACACGACGAGATGTTGGGCTTGAGCAGGCCAGTGCCGACGACAATCAGAATCAGGCCAAAGAAGAAACCGTAGTGCTCGCCGACCAGCCCGAATCCGGGCAGCGCCAGAACGATATGACCGGCGGCGATAATGATGCCGCCGTACCAGACGGCGTTCTGTTGCCCGAACACGCGGTCGGCCAGCCAACCGCCGGGCAGGGCGGCCAGGTACACCCCGGCGGTATAGAGACCGTAGATCGCGGTCGCGGTCGCATCATCAAAACCCAGTCCACCTTCGGCGGCGGCCGCGACCATGAACAGCACCAGCAAGGCGCGCATGCCGTAGTAGCTGAAGCGCTCCCACAACTCGGTAAAGAACAGGGTGCCGAGGCCGGCCGGGTGCCCGAAGAAGGTTTTGCCGGGGGTTCCGGCGGCAACGGTGGTCTGGTTCATGGGTATTCTCGTTTTTGGTTATATGCGCGGATCAACGCGATTGCGCCCGGCGGTGCCGGGCAAGGCGTCATGGTACCGAAACCACGACCCGGCGCGCGTGCGGATTTGCGCGGTGCTCCCAGACGAAGATGCCCTGCCAGGTGCCCAGCGCCAGCTTGCCGGCCGACACCGGAATCGCAAGCGCGGTCTCGGTCAGCAGGGTACGGACATGCGCCGACATGTCATCGGGGCCTTCGGCAGTATGGCGAAAGCGCCGATCGCCGTCCGCTGCCAGTTCCGAGATCCAGGTCTCCAGGTCGGTCAACACGTCCGGGTCGGCGTTCTCGGTGATGAGCAGGCTGGCGGAGGTGTGCTGGATGAACAGGTGGCACAGGCCGTCGAGAACGCCGCTGCGCACGACGATCGCGCCGACTTCGCCGGTAATTTCGTGGAAGCCGCGCCCGCGCGTGCGCAGTTCCAGCGTCTCGCGGTGCATCAGGATCCGGTCGAGCAGACGTCAGCGGTAGATTCCAGCGCGCCGAGCACGCGCTCGACCACGCCGGCCAGGTCCGGAATCCAGCGCAGCACCAGGACAAGGTCGTTGCATTCGTCGATGTAGATGTAATTGCCGCCGAAGCCGGCGCCCCAATACGCCGATTCGGGCGCGGCCGGGATGCGCTCGCGATCTGTATTGAGCCACCACATCAGGCCGTAGTCGCGGCGCACCGGGGTCGGTTCGCGAAGCATGTCGAACCATTGATCGGGCAGCAGGCGTCGATCGTTCCAGACCCCGCGCCGCAGCATCAGCAGACCGAAGCGGGCGTGATCGCGCGCCGAGATGAACAGCCCGCCGCCGAAATGGCCGCCGCCGGAGACCGACTGCATGCGCTGGCCGTCCAGTTCCACCCAGGAATTGTCGTAGCCGTGCCAGCGCCAGGTGGTCGAAGCACCGATCGGATCCATGATCTCGCGCCGGAGCACCACCGGCAGCGGTTCGCGCAGCACCTGCAACAGGCTGTAGGCGGCCAGGTTGACGCGCACGTCGTTGTACTTGTAATGGGTGCCGGGTTGGTGCAGTTCACGCTCGGACCACAGCCGCGGGTCCTCGCCTTCGGGCCGATCGGCCCAGTCGGGCACACCCCAGAGCGTGCCGGACCAGTCCGAGGTCTGGTTGAGCAGGTGACGCCAGGTGATGGCCTGATTGTGCGCGGAATCAAACTTGCCGTCGCGCACGTACCGGCCAACGCGCTCGTCGAGCGTTCCGATGTAGCCGTCACGCCAGGCCAGCGCCCACATCGTGGCCAGGTAGCTCTTGACCACACTGAAGGTCATATCAACCCGCTGCACATCGCCCCATTCGGCGACAATGCGGCCGCCGCGCACGATCATGCCGGCATCGCCATCGCGTGGCGCGGTCGGCCCGAGGATGCGAAAATCCGGTTCGCGCGACCCGAACGATTCGACGATCACGCGGTGCAGGTCGGGTGGCTCGGTGACTGCTGCGGCGCGTGCGAAGTCGATCGCCTCGCGCAGAGAATCGGCATCGAAGCCGGCCTCGGTCGGTGCAATCGTTTCCCAGGCGCCACGGTCGGGAGCGTAGGGCGTGTCGGCGGCCCGCGCCGGGCCCGTGGCCGAGGCGAGCAGCCCCAACGCGACCAGACTGGCGATCCACGACAACAACAAACGGCTGAACATCATGCTTGCTCTCCCTGTTCCGGGCACGTATCGCTTTCCGGCAGTCTATCCAAAGCCGACCCGTCACTGGGTAGCAGACCCATGCGCTTGATTCGCCACTTCGGTGCCTTGCCGCTCGGAATGCAGGCGCTCTGGCTGTTCCTGGTCTGGTACCTGGCCATGGTGGCACAGAACTTTCACCCCGAACCTCGGCTGTGGCTGAACGCGCTCGGGATGGCCGCCATTGTCGGCACGGCCTTGATGCTCAGTACCGCCGGCGCAGCGCCTTCGGCGCGTTCGTCGGCGGCAACATTCTGGCGTGTGCTGCGGCTGTACGCGATTCCGTTCTGCGTCTCGAGTTTCTCGGCGCTGGTGCGCGATCGAGGTTTTGTGGCCATCTTTGCGCCCGACTGGCGCGAAAACCTGATCGCGCTGCTGGCCTGCGCCGCATTTGCGTTCTGGCTGTGGCTGTGCCGGCGGATCGGCCAGGCCGGCCCAACGGCCTGATCCGCGCCGATGCCGTCGCGGAGTCTACCCGTAATGCAATCAGTCCGGCCGTGGTCGGGTCGGCTGGCCAGATGCGGGAGTCGATCATGAATGCTGCCATGCCGCCGGTGCACGCCGAACTTCGATCGCGCCCGATCGCGGCGGCGGCGAGCGCATTTGCACTTTACCTGCTGGCCGCGCTGATATCGCTGTTCATTGCGCTGGACAAGCCGGTGTCGATCCCGATCTGGCCGGCCGCAGCGCTGGGTTGTGGCATCAGCCTGGGTTTGATCTGGCGCCACGGGCCGATGGTGGTGCCGGCGCTGGTCATTGCCGGGGTGCTGGCCCACTTGCTGGCCGGCATCGCGCTGGTGCCGGCACTGGCCGTGGGAGTGGTGCAGCCGCTGGCCGGACTTGCAGCGGCTGCAACCCTGCGATCGCTGGGTTTTCATTCCGCAATGGAGCGCAGTTGCGACTACCTGGCCTTCGTGATGGCCGGGCCCGTCGTCGTCGCGCTTTCGACCAGCATCGTCGCCGCGCTGACCGACCCCGTTGCAGTGCTGGGCTGGCCCGAACTGCCGGTGACCACCCTGCGTGGCTGGGTCGCGACCATGACCGGCGCCTCGCTGATCAGCCCGCTGTTACTGGTGCGCGCGCAGCCTGATTCGGCTGCAGACGATCACCGGATTTCACTGTTGTTTGCGCTGCTGGCCGGGGTGCTGATCGTGGGCAGTCAGATGCGCGGACTGCCGGCGCCATTCACCTTGGCCTGTTCGTACGCGCTGTTCAGCGTGGCCTTGATCGGTGCGCTGTACCAGCGACCCAGACGCGTGGCCGAGACGGTGCTGGTTACCGGCGTGCTGGGGATCGTCTGTGCCGGACTGGCCTGGGGTCCGTTTGCCCAGTCGGCCGATGACAACCAGCGTATGTTGCTGATGTTCAAACTCATCCTGCTGGCCAACGGCTCGCTGGCCATCAGCGCCGTGCGCAACGAGGCGCGCAGACTGGCCGATCGTGATCATGCTCGCTTGCGCAGTTTGCTGGATGCAGACCGAAGGCGCTCGAGCGAGAACGCCGCGACCGCGCTGGCCGCCGAGCTGAATCAGCCGCTGAGCGCGATCCGCAGCTACGCCGACGCAGCGGCCCGCCTGATGGAGGCCTCCGCCGACGGACCGATCCAGGCCGAGTCGCTGCAGCGGGCACTGCGCGGTATCGTTCAGGGTACCGAGCGGGCCTCCGGGCTGATCCGTGGACAGCGGGCATTCCAGCCCGGCGAGGCCCTGCCCAGCGCCGATCTGAACGCGGCGATTGCGCGCGCACTTGCGACTCTGGACTGGGAGTTGCAAAGCCGCCGGATTGCCGTTCGTGCACACACCGACGCCGGACTTCCTTCGGTGATTGCCGACAACCGCGAACTGGAACGCATCGTGCTGCTGGCCTTGCACATCGCGATCGAGTTTGCCGAGCAGGCACGCCGCTCGCTGCAACGGCACCGCCTGACCATTACGACCGGATTGCTGCATGAGCAGGCGGCCGCACGAGTGACGCTGCGAATGGACCTGGGTGGTTCGCTGTTGCATGTGGCCGGTCCCGGGAGCGACGAGGCCACGGCCTACGAGGTCGATCTCGAGCGCATGCGTGCGGCTGGTGGGACGTTCGCGGTCAACAGCGGCGGTCGGCACCACGAGATCGAAATCACGCTGCCGGTCGTCGCCAGCGAGGAAAGTTCGTGAACGTCGATGCGGTGCGTCGGGTCTGGGTGGTCGACGACGATGCCGATGTGCGCGGCTCGCTCGAGCTGCTGCTGGAGACCAGCGGTTTCGAGACCCGTCTGTTTGAAAGCGCCGAGCAGCTGCTGGCAACGATCGAGCCGCAGTCACGCGGCTGCCTGCTGCTCGACGTGCGGCTGCCGGGTATCGACGGTCTGGCACTGCAGGCCGAGCTCAAGCAGCGTGCGATTGATCTTCCGATCGTTTTCATGTCCGGCCATGGCGACATCCCGATGGCGGTGCGCGCGGTCAACGCCGGCGCGCTGGATTTCATCGAAAAGCCGTTTTCCGACGATCGCCTGATTGAACTGCTGACGACCGCACTGAACCGCGAAGCGGCACGCCACGCCGTGTCCCGTGACCGGCGCGAACTGGAGCATCGCCTGGATCGGCTGACGCCACGTGAGCGCGAGGTGCTCGAAGGCCTGGTCGATGGCAAGCTCAGCAAGCAGATCGCCGCGGATCTGGATATCAGCCCGCGTACGGTCGAGCTGCACCGCGCCCGCGTGCTGAAAAAGATGGAAGTGGCCAACGCCGCCGAGCTGGTCCGGCTGCTGCTCGATACACGCAGCTGACTCGAATCTCGCTGCGACTACGTAGTTTTACGCATGCGTAGAATTGCGAATTTACTGCCTCCAGTACGCCGGCCATACTGGCTCCCGACGATTGAGCCCACGGGAGTACACGATGGAACTCGCAGCACGCAAGGCACGCTTCGACCGGGTGGTCAGCATTTACAGTCAGGATCTGCAACGCTTCGCGTTATGGTTGACGCGCGATCCGGAAGCGGCGCAGGATGTGGTTCAGGAAACCCTGTTGCGCGCCTGGCGCTCACTCGACAAGCTCAAGGACACCTCGGCGGCCAAGGCCTGGCTGATCACCACGCTCCGGCGCGAAAATGCGCGCCGCTTCGAGCGCAAGCGGTTTCAGACCGTCGATGTCGATGATTGCGTGATCGCCGACGACCTTAACCATATGCCCGATGACAGCGCCGAAATGCGCGAGCTGCGCAACGCCATCCTGGCGCTGCCCGACGCCTACCGCGAACCGCTGGTGCTGCAGGTGCAACTGGGGCACTCGGTCAAGGAAATTGCAAGGATCATGGGCATCAGCCGCAGCGCGGTGATGACCCGGCTGTTCCGCGCCCGCCAGAAAGTCAAGGATCTGCTGGAACCGGAGCTGCACGATGCCCTCGGTTTCGACGCGCTGGCGGTCGCGGCCTGAAGCGCTCATCGCGCTCGACCGGTTCGATTACTGTTCGCTGTCGGGCAGCGGTAGCGAAAACACGAAGGTCGTCAGGTGCTCGTCGGGGTCGTGCCAGAGTTGGCCACCATGGCTTTCGATGATCGAGCGCGATAGCGTCAGCCCGATGCCCATGCCGCCGTCGCGGCCGGATTCGAACGGTCGGAACAGCCGTCGGGCCTGATCGTCGCTGAGTCCGCAGCCACTGTCGCGCACACGGATTTCGACTTCGCCGTTGACCCGCCGGCCCTGCAATTCGATCTCGCGCGTGGTGGATCCGGCGCGCTCGACCGCTTCGATCGCGTTGCGTATCAGGTTGATCACGACCTGCTGGATCAGGACGCGATCCAGATCGAGCTTGCAATCGTCGTCCAGCCGGGTTCGTTGCAGCCGGCAGTGCGCAGCGCGCAACTCGGGGCGGAGCAGTTCCAGCGCCTCGTCGACCACTTCGGCGATCGACTGGCGACGGAATTCGTTTCCGCCCGGCTGCAGCCAGCTGCGCAAGCGCGTGACCACCTCGACCCCGCGCTCGGCGCTGGCCAGCGCGCCGTCCAGCGCTCGCGCCATACGCGGCGAGCTCCCGGCCTCAGTGGCGAGCAGGCGCCGGGCCGCATTGAGGTGATTGACAATTGCGGTCAGCGGCTGGCGGATTTCGTGGCTGATGGCCGAACCCATCGCCGCCAGCGATTCGCGGCGCGCCGCGGCGGCAAGCTGAACCATTAACTGATGTTCGCGCTCGACCGCCTCGCGTCGTCGGATTTCGGCACCGACGCGCATCGCCAGCACCCGGAACACCGACTCGAGCAGCGCCATGTCCTGCATCGGTTGGCCATGGTAGATCGCGATGTGGCCGATCACGTGCTGACCGCCGGGCTCGCGGACCGGGATGCCGATGAAACTGCGTACCTGTCCTTCCTCGCGCGACCATTCGGGAAATCGACATTCGGCCCCATCGGGATAGAAACTGAACTCGCCGTCTTCGAGCACGTGCCGGCATGGCGTACCTTCCAGTTCGAACTCGACATTAGGCTGGAAGTGGCCACGCTGCCAGTATGCGAGCGTCTCGGCCAGGCCCTCGTCGCGTCGCGGGCAGTGGGTGATCAGCACGGTGTCGACGCCCATGCGTGTGGCTACCGTCTGCGTCAACTGACGAAAAAAATCATCACCCGTCACCGGCAGGGTGGCTTCGGTGATCCAGTCCACCATGCTGGCCAATTCGGCCGTGGCGGCAGTATGCGTGTCGCTCATGAGGGTGATTCGGGTGTTGGTTCGGCCGGATCGGCGAACGGATAGTCCACCGATTCCAGTGATTCCTGGTAGTCCTCGATTCGCTCGGCTGCGATGTCGCTGCGGTTGACGCGCGCGATGTGATAGACCGCATCGCCCTCGTTGACCAGTGGCAAGTGCTGCTGGCCGATGACGATGCCGGCACAGGGTGCGCGAATCTCGGCCTCGTGTTCGCCATAGGGGTCCGACACCACCGCCAGCAGCGTTTCGTTGCGCTGCACGCGCTGGCCATAGCGCGCGAATGAGCGCAGGATGCCGCTTTGCGGCGCGCGCACCCACACGCTGGTGCGCGCAATCACCGGATCCTTGAGCGTGCTGGGCGCGCGCGCGGGTGGCAGCATCTCGAGTTTGCGCATCACGCGCACGATGCCGTGGACCCCGCCGCGAATGGCAAATTCGTCGAGGCGAAGCGCCTCGCCGGCTTCGTAGACCAGCACCGGAACCTTGCCGGTGGCCGCTGCGCGCAGCGTGCCGGGCCGGATCGCGGCGTTGAGGATGATCGGGGCACCGAAGGCCACGGCCAGTTCGCGGGTGGCTTCGTCGTCCAGATTGGCGCGGATCTGCGGCAGGTTGCCGCGGTGGATGGCGCCGGTGTGCAGATCGATGCCGTGGGTGGCCTGCGAGACGATCTCGCGCATGAACAGGTGCGCGATACGGCTGGCCAGCGAGCCGGTCTCCGAGCCCGGAAAACAGCGATTCAGGTCGCGCCGGTCGGGCAGATAGCGGTTCTTGTCGATGAATCCGTGCAGGTTGACGATCGGTACGGCGATCAGCGTGCCGCGCAGGCGTTTCAGTGCCTTGACGCACAGCAACCTGCGGATGATCTCGACGCCGTTGAGTTCGTCGCCATGGATGGCCGCGCACACGAATAGCACCGGCCCTGCGGCCTTGCCACAGACCACCTGCACCGGCATGGTCGTGGGTGAGTGGGTATAAAGCCGACCGACTTCCAGCTCAATGCTGCGGCGCTGACCCGGTTCGACGGTGATGCCGCCGATCGTGATCGGATGATTCCGCTCGGACTTGGGAAGACTCATCGGTTCCGGGCTCGCATTGTCATTTGGCGGTCGGCCGGATTTCCGGGGTCGGCAGCCGGATCCTGAGCGGCCCCGGCGCATCGAGTTCTTCCTTGATCGCGTGGCGCATCAGGTCGCGAAAGTCGGATACGGCCATGAAGAACTCGCGCATGATCAGGATCCAGATGCGCATGCCGCGCCGCGTCAGCACCAGGTGATCGCCCTCGTCGCGCACCGCGCCGATCAGCTTCAGGCCCAGGATTTCCGGTGCCAGCTTGCGGAAGAAGCCGGGATAGCGCCGCTCGGCCAGTTGCTTGTCGAGCCGGATGCCGAACAGGTTCATCAGCATGAAGTAGCGCAGCCGATCGCGTCGAGTCAGCGGCTGGCGGCGACTGATACCGAAGCGACCGGCCTCGATCTGGCGGTTGTAGTGGTTGAGCGAGAAGGTGCTGGAATACAGCATGCCGTCAAGGTAGCTTAGCGAGCCCGAACCCAGGCCCAGGTATTCCTCGTTCTCGATCACGTACTCGTCCACCGAGGAGGTGCCGCGACTGAAACACCAGGCCGACGATGGCGTGAACGAGTTGGGCAGGGCATCGAGGATCAACTCGTACATCCGGCCTTCACGGTTGAAATCGACCTCGCCCATGGTCTTGAGCATCTTGCGCATCGTGCTCGAGGCGCTCATCAGCGGGTAAAAAGTGACCTGGTTGACCGCATCGATGGTGGTGATCCGTTCGACATCGCGCAGCAGCGAGGCTTCGTCCTGCTCGGGCAGGTTGAAGATCATGTCGGCGTTGAGGGTGTCGAAATAACCGCCGGCACCCTCCAGCCGCTGGAGCGTCTGGGATGCCGAGCCGTACTTGTCGTGCCGGTCCATCTGCTTGAGCAGTCGGTCGTCCAGGCTCTGGATGCCGACCGACAGCCGGGTCACGCCGGCGTCGCGCATCCGGCTCATGACCTCGGGCGTCAGGTCATCCGGGTTGGTCTCGATCGAGATGCTGCCGATGTTCGACAGTTGCTGCACACGCTCGAGCGTGCGCGCGAGTTCATCGGGCATCACCGTCGGGGTGCCGCCGCCGACGTAAATGTCGGAGAAGCGGTAACCGGCCTCGTGTGCCATCTCGATCTCGCGTCGCAGGCTGGCGAAATAGCGCGTGGCTTTGTCTTCGGCGAAACATACGCGGTGGAACGAGCAGAACGGGCACAGTACCACGCAGAACGGCACATGCAGGTAAAGCATGTAGCGCCGCTCGGTATCCGGCGGCGGCAGCGTCTCGCTGGCTTGCGGGGCTTGAAAACGGGTCAGACGGCGGCTGTTGTGGCGAAAGCCGGCGGTCAGCAGGCGGTCCATCAGGGGCATGGGAACGGGAGCACGGGTGACGGGAACAGCCGTTGAGTCTCGCACAAAAAAGCGCCGCTGTCAGTGAACAGCGGCGCAACTGTTGGAGGTTGCAGGCGCGGGCCGGGCCGGCGCCTGCGGGTCGTGCAGGCAGGTGCCTCAGCCGATCTTGATCTCGACCGAAGACTTGCCGTCCTTATCGGCCACATGCACGGCGCAGGCCAGGCAAGGGTCGAAACTGTGGATGGTACGCAGGATCTCGATTGGCTGTTCCGCATCGATCAGTTCGTGACCGACCAGCGCGGCTTCGTACGGACCGCTCTGGCCCTTGGGATCGCGCGGACCGGCGTTCCAGGTCGACGGTACGATGGCCTGGTAGTTGTCGATCTTCTGATCCTTGATGACGATCCAGTGGCCCAGTGCGCCGCGCGGAGCTTCCATGTAACCGGCACCCCGAGCTTCCTTCGGCCAGGTTTCCGGTTCCCACATCTCATTGTTATGGGTGCGCGTGTCGCCGGCATTGATGTTGGCCATCAGGCCGTCGAACCAGCCGTCCATGGCATCGGCCAGAATCTTGGTCTCCAGCGTGCGTGCGGCCAGGCGACCACCTGTGGAGAACATCGCCTCCAGCGGGAGATCGAGTTGCGACAGCGCGTAGCCGGCCAGTTCGCGGGTCTGCTCGTGTCCGGCCGCATACAGCGTCAGCACACGCGCCAGCGGTCCGACCTCGACCGGCAGGCCTTTCCAGCGCGGTGACTTGAGCCAGGAATAGGGCGCGTTCGGATCGAGGTTCTTGTACGGTGGCGCCGGGCCGTCGTAGGCCAGATCGGTCTCGCCGTCGTACGGATGCAAACCCGATTCCTTGCCGGTGGAGTAGTCGTACCAGGCGTGCGAGACGAATTCCTGGATCTCGTCCTCGGCGTGCAGATCCACTTCGTGCAGCGTTGACACATCGCGGTTGAGGATGATGCCGCGCGGGATCATCAGGTTCTCGGTGCGCCAGGCACCATCGGTCGGGAAGTCGCCGTAGCACAGGAAGTTGCCGACGCCTTCACCATGACCGGGCTTGAACCAGTCCTTGTAGAACGAACCGATCGCCAGTGTATCGGGCAGGTAGACCTGGTCGACGAAGCTCTTCATCAGGCCGATGATGTTCTTGACCTGCTGCAAGCCCGTGGTGTTGACCGCGGTCTGGCCGGCACCACCTTCACCGGCATGCACGCTGATGCCGACCGGGGCACCGCCGAC
The DNA here is from genome assembly GCA_032251355.1 of Wenzhouxiangellaceae bacterium. Taxonomy (GTDB): domain Bacteria; phylum Pseudomonadota; class Gammaproteobacteria; order Xanthomonadales; family Wenzhouxiangellaceae. The sequence goes on along the minus strand of JAVVDV010000001.1, from coordinate 57,983 downwards.
GACAAAGTTCGGATGCGGGTTCTTGCCGCCGAAAATGGCATGCAGCTTCGCGACCTCACGCTGCCATTCCAGTGCTTCGAGATAGTGCGCCACCGCCATCAGGTTGGCTTCCGGTGGCAGCTTGTAGGCCGGATGGCCCCAATAGCCCTTGGCGAAGATGCCGAGTTGGCCGGCTTCGACGAAGTCCTTGAGTTTCTTGCGCACATCGCTGAAATAGCCGGGGGACGACTTGGCATAGCCGGAAATCGACTGGGCCAGCTGCGAGGTTGCATTCGGGTCGGCCGACAGCGCCGAGACCACGTCCACCCAGTCCAGCGCATGCAGGTGGTAGAAATGCATGACGTGATCGTGCACATACTGTGCGCCGATCATCAGGTTGCGAATCAGCTGCGCGTTCGGCGGGATGTCCATTTTCAGCGCGTCTTCCACCGAGCGCACCGAGGCGATCGCGTGCACCAGCGTGCAAACACCGCAGATGCGTTGGGCAAACACCCAGGCATCGCGCGGGTCACGGCCGCGCAGGATGATCTCAAGGCCGCGCACCATGGTGCCGGAGCTAAGCGCGCTGGTGATGATGCCGTCCTGTGTTTCGGCTTCGATCCGAAGATGACCCTCGATACGGGTGATCGGATCGACAACAACGGTCTGACTCGACATGGCTTACTCCTTGATGTTTGCAGCGACGAGCTCGACCAGGCTTTCCGGCTGCTTGTCCCAGTTGAAATGTTCAGCCGCATCCGCAAACGCAACCCGGCAATCCGAGCAGCTGGTCACGAAGCGGTTGGCCCCGGTATCGTCAATCTCGCGCAGCTTCAATTCCTGTGCCCGATAACGTAGCGGCTTGGCGCGTTCGAGATCGTTGACGCCACCACCACCTCCACAGCAGAAGCTGAAGCCTTTCTTGTTCTCCATCTCCTTGAGTTCGAGACCGAGGGCATTCATCAACGCGCGCGGGGCTTCGGTTACGCCGCCCTTGCGTACCAGCTGGCAGGGGTCATGGAACGCGAACGAATCGCCGCTGACCTGTTTGAGTCGGAGCTTGCCTTCCTTGAGCTGCTCGGCGAGGTACTCGGTCACGTGCCGGACGCGGAAGGGCAGGGGTTCGCCGATGATATTGGCGGCCTGCCAGCGCAGCGCGGTATAGGAGTGACCGCATTCCGGCACCAGCAGCAGCTTGGCGTTGACCTTGCGCGCAGCATCGACCACACGCTGGGTGATCTTCTTCTGCAATCCTCGGCTGCCGGCGTAGTAGCCGTAGTTCTCGGCCACCAGTGCATCGCTGGAGAAGGTAAAGTCGGCGCCGATGGCCTGCAAGACCTTGACCATGGCGGCAACGGCGGCGGGATTGCCTTCGAGATCGTTGCGCGGTGCCAGCACCAGGATTTCGGCCTTGGCGCGATCGAGCGGAATCTCCAGACCGTTGGCCTGGCCGATCTCGTTCAGCAATTCAGGGTAGGGCTTGTCGGGCTGCTCCGGCGCACCGGACTCGGCCTGCTTGCGAGCCCGGTCCAGAAGTTCCTTCGGCGCCAGCCCGGCTTCGGCCATGCTGCGTCGACCGGATTCGATCAGGTCGGCGACCTCGATGCCCATCGGGCAGATCAGGCTGCAGCGGCCGCACAGGTTGCAGCTGTCATACAGTAGCTCCTGCCATTGCTCCAGCTGGTCGGCGGTGACCTTCTTCTTCAGACCGAACAGCTTGAAGAACGGTGCAAATGCACTGGCTTCGCGACGATAGGCCTGCTTGAACGGCTCGGCCTTGAGGATCGGCGTGTACTTGGCATCCTCGGTGGCGATGTAAAAGTGGCAGGCCTCGGCGCAGATGCCACAATGGATGCAGGACTCGAGGTTGAGCGCTGCCAACGCACCGAATTCCTGCGCGAATGCGGCCATTGCGCGTTCCTCGCGCTGGCTGGGCGACAGTCGGTCGCTTGAAGCGGAAAAGCTCTGGGTCGCAGTATTCATGACGCGGCTCCCTTCTTGGTATGCATGTATCCGTTGACGAAGCGGCTCGGGAAGATGTAGAACGCGTGCATCAGCTTGCCGAACGGGAACCAGATCAACAGTGCGTTGAACGAGATGATGTGCAAGGCGAGGATGGTTTCATAGCGCCCGCCGATGCCGAACACCGCCATGATCCCGGTCAGCATCAGTGCGTAGAGGATCGCCAGCGTGAACCAGTCATCGAAGTTCGAAATCCGGCGCAGTACCGGGTGAGCGGCGCGGCGCAGGGTCGCGATCAGCATCAGGAACACGGTGACCACCGACAGCACGCTGATGATGCCGGTCGGCAGTGTCGGCCAGAACGGCGCGTTGATACCGAACAGATTCTTCCAGAACACCACATGCGGCGCGCCCAGCAGGACGATGGCAAACAGTCCGAGGTGGTAGCCGTACCCCACGGCCTCACCGAAGCCGGTGCGCGGAATGAATTCCGGATGCGGCCACGACCGCGATCCGACCGCGATCAGACCGCCGCTGAGCGCAGGCCCGCCAACCACGCGCGGCTCGGCGTTGTTCTTGCGACGAGCGGCCAGCACGGTGCTCGTCAGGCGCCACAGCACGCCGAGCACGAAGATAACGAGAGCGGCATGCAGCATCGGGCCGCGTGAGAATTCCAGCAATGTCATGACGAGACCTCCTCTTCAGCCTTGGCAGCAAGTTTCTTCTTGCGGGCGTTGGCAGCGATTGCCGATGCCGCACCGATCGCTACACCGGCCGCAGCACCGGCGGCAACCTGGCCGGTATCCCGGAACAGCTTCGATGTGACCGGCTCGTAGAAGCCGCCCTGATCCCAGAAATCGGGTTCGGAGCAGCCCAGACAGCCGTGCCCGGACTCGACCGGCCAGGACGTGCCGCCGTTCCACTTGATCGTGGCGCAGGCGTTGTAGGTGGTCGGGCCGCGGCAGCCAAGCTTGTACAGGCACCAGCCGTTGCGTGCACCTTCGTCGTCGAAGGATTCGGCAAACAGGCCGCGGTCGTAGAAGCGACGACGGTAGCAACGATCATGAATGGTGTTGCCGAAAAAGGCCTGCGGCCGCAGGTGCTTATCCAGAGCCGGTACGCCTGAGGCCAGAAAGCTGACCAGCGTGCCGGTCATGACTTCGGGGATCGGCGGGCAGCCCGGAACGTTGATGATCGGCTTGTTCTTGATGATCTCGGCCACACCCTTGGCCCCGGTGGGGTTGGGGTAGGCGGCACCGACACCGCCGTAGGAAGCACAGACGCCGACCGCGACGATCGCGGCCGCGCCCTCGGCGGCGTGCTCGAGCTGGTGCACGAATGACTCACCGGCGCTGGCACCGTAGATGCCGCCGTCGTTGACCGGAATCGAGCCGTCGCAGATCAGCACATAGTTGTCCCAGTTCGCTTCCATGGCTTCGAGCCGGGCGGCTTCGGCGGCGTGGCCGGCAGCGGCCTGCAGCGTGTGGTTGTAATCCAATGAGACGGTGTCGAAGATCAGGCTCTCGATCGTCGGTGCGAACGAGCGGGTCAGCGACTCGATGCAGCCGGTGCATTCCTGGAACGGCATGTAGATGATGGTCGGTCGACGCGCAGCGCGCAACTGCTGGGCGAATGCCGTGGTCGATCCCGGCGGCATCGCCATCAGTGCGGTAATGCCGGCGCAGTACTTCAGGAATCGACGGCGACCGACGCCGTTCTCATCCAGAATCTGACCGATGGTCGGTCGCGAATCGGGGCTTCTTACACTCATGGGGTGGCTCCTTGCAGTCGATCTCGCAGTTGCCGGACGGCATCAGAGATGTGTTCGGGCTGCGCGCTGAGAAAATCGGGAAAGCGTGCAATTTCGATGTACTCGGCCAGGATCCGGCCGTTGTCGGCCTGGTGCTGAATCCACCAGACGCCGGCGAAGGCCGTCTCCCGGATCCGGGTCGGGCCGTCGATGTCGAGGGTCATGTCGATCTCACCCTCGCCCAGCAACTTCTTCAGTTCATTGAATTCCTGCGGCGCCATCGGCAGGCTCTTGAGGTCGATGGCATGCGCCTGGCCCGTGCTCACCAGTTCGTCGAGATGGGCGGCGATTTCGTGGACCAGCGCCCTGAGTCCGACGCCGATGGTGTTGCCGGCCGGCGCCGACTTGAGCGTGACCGGAATACCGACGCTCATGCGTGGCCTCCCGGCAGCCCTGCATCGATCAGCGCGATGATCAGGTCGCGCGCCTGCTCGATCGCCGGGCGAACCGCATCACTCGGTTCCGTGCCCCACTCGATCGTGTCGGGCTGAATGCCGATCAGGCTGTAGCGGCGCGGCATCGTGCCACGCAGGCGCGCGGCAGTCAGTACATCGAGCAGATTGACTTCATGCACGCTGGGTCGCACCGCATCGCTGAGGTAGGCGTCCATCTCGGCGTCGTGGAAGGCTTGCACGGTGCCTGGATCGGCATGCAGTTCGGCGGCATCGACGATAATCAGGTGATCGGCCTGCTCGATCTCGTCGAGCAGCGTGAACGACAGCGTGCCGCCGTCGAGCAAGCGGACCTGTTCGGCATCCAGACTTCCGGTGCGCTGTGCATCGAGCAACTGCTCGACCACGTAGACACCGGCACCATCGTCGGTCATCAGGTTGTTGCCGATGCCGATGACCGTAAAGGGAACCGTGCGGGCTTCGGTTTCCGAGGCTGCTTCGTGGGCCGTAGACGGTACTTGCATCGCGGACATCCAGCGTGACTGTAAGCATGGTATCCGCAGCAGACTGCTTAAATTTTGATGCAGGTCAAACCAGCAAAAAGATTAATTTCTTGACTCAGATCAGTTTTACTGCTTCGCTTTGCGATTACGCTGTAGCCCAGCGAATCGAGGACGATGCCCAACCATGCACGAATTGTCGGTTTGTCAGGCACTGATGGCCCAGGTGCGCGAACTCGCGGCCCAGCGCGATGCCGGCGCGGTCGGCGTGATCACGCTGCGAATCGGGCCGCTGTCGGGTGTCGAGCCGGAATTGCTCGAACATGCATTCACGATCGCGCGCGAAGGGCCATGGACCGGGCGGGCGACGCTGACGATCGAACACGTGCCGTTGATCATCCGTTGCCGCGAATGCGGCGAGCAGGGTGTTGCGCGTCCGAACCGGATGCTATGCCCCGGCTGCGAGAGCTATCATGTCGATGTTGTCAGCGGTGATGAACTGCTGCTGGCCCGGGTCGAATTGCTCGATGCGCGGCCGGCGACGTCCGCTGAACCCACCGTTTGAAGGAGAACTGGCCATGTGTGAAACCTGCGGTTGCTCGATTCCCGATCACCATCACCCGGCACCGGCCGACGGCGAGACCGTCGAGGTGCTCAAGGGCTTGATGCACGCCAACGATCACGCCGCGGCCCACAACCGCGAACATTTCGATCGCAGCGGTACGCTGGTCATCAACCTGATGTCCTCGCCCGGCTCGGGCAAGACACGGCTGCTTGAACGCACCGCCGAGGCGCTGGCCGGATCGCGACGGATTGCCGTGATCGAAGGCGATCTCGAAACCGAGAACGATGCCGACCGGTTGCGCGCCGGCGGCGTGCGCGCTCATCAGATCACGACCGGCTCGGCCTGCCACCTCGATGCCCACCTGGTGCATCGTGCCTTGCATGAGTTTCCGCTGGTCGAGAACGGGCAGGGCACCGATATTCTGTTCATCGAGAACGTCGGCAACCTGGTCTGCCCGGCGGCGTTCGACCTGGGCCAGCACCTCAACGTCGTGCTGCTCTCGACCACCGAAGGCGACGACAAGCCGGCCAAGTACCCGGTGATGTTCCGCGCCGCTGACCTGATCGTGCTGAGCAAGGCTGACCTGCTGCCGCTGCTGGATGATTTCGATGTCGAGCGCGCCGAGCGCTCGGTGCGTCAACTCGGTGTCGACACACCGATCATCCAGACAGCCGCTGGCCGTGAACCCGACATTGCGCAGTGGCTTGCGTGGATGGAGGCCCAGCTCGAGCAACGCAGGCGGGCCGTCGCCTGAACCCGGTTTTCCCGCCGGCCCGGCGCGGGCCGGGCCGGTCGCGGACTCAATCCCTCAGCTGGATGCTTCGCGCTTGAGAAACTTGCGGTCGACCAGCACAATCAGGCCGGCGATCGCAAAGGCCAGCGCAAACACACCGAGTGCCTGGCCGATGTTGTTCATGATTTCCGGTTCGGTGACCAGCACGATCGCCAGCGCGATCATCACGACGCCGCCGATCAGCTTGAGCACGCGCGCCTGCTTTTCCTCGAAGCGGTCGATCCGGAGCTTGACCACCGCGATCCCGAACACAACCAGTTCGTCGAGCAGGTAGATGATCAGGTAGATACCGAGCAGCAGCACGAACTCGGCCACGCTGACATCGTGCGAGCTGATCAGGCCGCTCCAGATCACCGGGAAGCCCGCAGTGCACGGCAGTTCGATCAGCGCGATCCCTGCGGCCATCACGATGGTCGCCCCGGCCAGCGCGAGGTAGGACTTGCCGTCGGTCATCAGCTCGCGAAAGCCCTTGAAAATGCCAGGTTTGTGTTTGTCGCTGATGGTGAAGGACAGGCCCTTCTTGAACCAGAAATAGTCCTTGATGTTGACCGCACCGAAGACCAGCGCAAAGATCGCCACCGTCCAGTACATCCACGGCAGGAAGCTGGCGTAGGCCAATACGCTGAACACGCCGACCATGAACAGGCCGTAGATCAGCGCAGTGACGGTCAGGAAACTCAGGCCCACCACGAGCACGCGCTTGCGCGATCCCGAGTGCAGCACCAGCGCGATCAGGATACTCAACAGCCACAACGAGCACGGGTTGAAGCCGTCGACAAAGGCGATGATCGCCGTGCTGACCAGCAGTGGCTGATAGGTCAGGTCGAGTTGGCCAAGCACGGGGATGTCGATGATGGCCTCGTCATGGTGTGCATCCCCGGTCGCGGCATCCCCGGCCAGTTTTTGTTCGCTCCAGGCAATGGAATCCGGACAGCCGTTGCGCAGGCACTGCTCCAGTTGCGCCTCGACTTCGCGCCGAATCTGCGGCGAGTCACCGACCCAGACCTTGCCGCCAAGAAAGGTCATGGGCGTCGAGCCGGGCCGGACTTCGTGTGCGGCGGCCATGCGTCGCAGCAGGTCATGATGTTCGCGGGTCGCGACGATCTCGTAGTAACGAACGTCCAGGCCCGTGGTATCACGTTCGAGTTGCTCCAGCCAGGGCCGCTGTTCCTGGCAGTGGGGGCAGGTGTCGCTCTTGAACACATGGATGCGCAGTGCGGATTCTTCCTCGGCGTCGTTCGGGGCGGTCTGCGCCGGCGCGAGTACGGACCACAGCAGTGGCAGCAGGCAAACAAGGGCGGCAACGCGCTGCGTGAGCGAGCGCTCGGACACAATCGGAGGGTTCATCCGGAGCATTCCAGCAATAAGATCGATTCGTATTCTGCCCGTTTCCGGGCAATCAGGTTTTGTTCCAGATCAAATGGCGGTTGCCGCTGGCTGGAGTTGAACCGGCATAATCGAAACCTTCGGATCTTCCGCACGAGGACGCCATGACCGAGCGCTTTACCGTGTCACTGGACGCTGAACTGGCCGAGTCGTTCGAGCGCTACCGTCAGCGCCTGGGGTATGCCAGCCGGTCCGAAGCCGTGCGCGACCTGCTGCGCGGCTTTCTTGCCCGCCAGCGCGCCGAGGACGATCCGGACGGTCAATGCGTCGGCATCCTGACCTATATCTATGACCATCATCAGCGCGATCTTGCCGGCCAGTTGACCGAGGCACAGCATGAGCACCACGATCTGGCGGTCGCGACGCTGCACGTGCACCTCGACCACGACCACTGCCTCGAGGCCTCGGTACTGCGCGGTCCGCTCGGGCGGGTGCGGCGATTTGCCGATCACTTTGTCGCCCGGCGCGGTGTGCGTCACGGCGACCTGCATCTGGTGCCGGTCGAGCATGCCGCCGGCGGTCATCACCATGGGCCGGAAGCGGATACCGCGGCCGGAGATTCTCATGATCACTACACGCCGCACGACTGAATCGAAAAAAGCCGCGACGCCGTGAAAATTTGATCTGGCGCAGTTTCGGTATGAAGAGTGCTGATATATTTCATACCTGAACTGCCGCCGGAGTTCGTCTCATGCAATCCAGTGTTCGACAACGGCCAGTATTTTTCGCCCTTTGTCTGCTGACCCTGTTCTGGAGCAGTGCCGCTCTTGGTCATGGACTGAACTACCGCATTGAGCGCGGCCAGGCCGTGCAGGTTTGGTTTTCCAGCCACCATGAAGATGCGCTTGCCAACGCCGGATTCCGGGTGTTCACGCCCGCTGACGAACAGATCTTCGTTCGTGGCCGCACCGACCGGCTCGGTCGCGCCGTGTTTGTGCCGGATCGGGCCGGGCAGTGGCGCCTGCTGTTGGCGACCGAAGATGGCCACGGCGCCGAAGTCGAAATCGAGGTCAGCGCAGATTCCCTGACTGATGCCAGTGAAATGCCGCCGCTGCAGTTGGCCGGTGTCGGGCGGCTGTCCGGCACGCTGGCCGGTCTGGGCTATCTTGCGGGGCTTGCCGGGTTGCTGTTGCTGCTGCGCCGCCACCGGGACGCCTGAGTGCACATTCCCGACGGCATGATCGCGCCGCAGGCCTATCTGGTCGCCACTGCGCTGGCCGTGCCGGCCTGGGCCTGGGGGGCGCGCTGCATTCGACGAGACTTCGATGAACGCTGCATCCCGCGCCTGGCGGTGCTGACTGCGCTGGCGTTTGTATTGCAGGGCATTATGCTGCCGCTGCCAGGCGGTAGTTCAGCGCATCTGCTGGGCCTGGGTGTGCTGGTGCTCGGCGTCGGTCTGTGGCCGGCGTTCATTGCCTACAGCATTGTGCTGGCCTTGCAGGCAGTGTTGCTGGGGGCCGGTGGCATCACGGCCTTGCCGGTCAATGCGCTGGCGATGGGTCTGGCCGGCGGTGCGGTGATGGCGCTCGGCCACCGTCTGCTGGCGCCGCGGCTGGCGGCGACCCGGTTCGAGCCATTGGCGACCGTCATCCCGGTCTGGTTGGGGCTGGTCGTGGCGGCGCTTGCGATTGCGCTGGTGCTCGGCGTCCAGCCGCTGCTGGCGGTCGATGCGGCGGGCCAGCCGCTGTTTTTTCCGTTTGGTCCAGCCGTCACACTGCCGGTAATTGTCATTCCGCACGTGCTGATCGGGCTGCTCGAAGGCCTGCTCGCCTGGCTGGTGTTGACCCGACTGCCGCTGCGCGTGGTGCCGGCATGAGGGATCGGCTGTTGCTGCTTGCCTGGCTGGCCGCCGTGGTGGCCGCCACGCTGGTGCATGCGCCGCTGCTGTTGGGCAGTGCGTTGGGGCTTGTGCTCGTTGTTGTATTTGCCATCGAGGGACGCGCTGCCGGCGGTATCGTCAAGCGCGCGTTGCTGGCGGTCGTGCTGGTCAACCTGGCGGTCAGCCTCGGCTTCATCGCCAGCGCGATCTACACCGCCCAGCCCTGGCTCGTGTTCGTAACCCGGCTGAATTTGCGCGTGCTGCTGATTGCGATCTTGACGCTGGCGATGAGCCGCCACCTGCGGCTCGAGCAGGCGTTGGACTTCCATGCCCCAAGCCGTCGCCTGGCAGCGCTGATCCAGAGCCAGGTGCGCGTGTTGCAGAGCGTGGCACGCGATCTGAGCGACGCCTTCGCCAGTCGCAACCCGGTTGCCGTGGGCTGGTCGGCGCGTTTTCGTCATGCCGGACACCAGGCCGGCGCGCTGATGGACAAGACCGAAGCGCAGGCCACCCGGCTGAACGAGGGCATGCGCTCACGCGGTTACTTCGACTCGGCACAATGATCGAACTCGAGCGCGTCTCGTTTGCCTACCCCGAAGGCGCGGCGGTACTGGATTCGCTGAGCTTCGGGCTGCAGCCGGGTGAGCGCGCCGTGCTGTTGGGTGCCAATGGCTGCGGCAAGAGCACGCTGCTCAAGCTCGTCAACGGTCTGCATCTGCCGGTCAGCGGTACGTTTCGATTCGAGGGCAGGGCGGTCGATGAGCGCGCGCTTCGCGAACCGGAATTTCGCCGCCGCTTTCGTCAGGCCATCGGGCTGGTGTTCCAGCATCCTGAGGCGATGTTGTTCAACGCCACGGTGGCTGAGGAAATCGCCTGGGGGCCGAGTCGCCTGGGGCTGCCCGAGCCTGAAACCATTGCGCGCGACTGGGCCGACACCCTGGGCCTGGTCGAGCAACTGGATCAGGCCCCGTATCGCCTCAGCGGCGGTCAGAAGCAGCGCCTGGCGCTGGCCTGCGTGCTGGCCGTATCGCCGCGCCTGCTGCTGCTGGATGAGCCCACGGCCAACCTGGATCCGCGCGCGACCGGATGGCTGATCGACTTCCTCGCGGCCACGCCCGAACTGGCAACGCTCACGACCACTCAGAACCTGGCACTGGCGCGCGAACTGGGCACGCGCGCGCTGGTGTTGTCGGAGCAGGGCAGGTTGCTGTTCGACGGTCCCCTCGACGATGCGCTCGCCGACCTCGATCTGCTGGTGCAGGCCAACCTCGCGCACCGGCATCGTCATCGTCACGGCGCGGACACCGAGCACAGCCATCCGCACGGACATGCCGACTGGAGTTGAACCCACGCTCAGCGCCGGGCCAGCATACTGTATGAACCAATAAAGTAGATTCGTTATGTCTACTAAAATATTGATTATCAGATAAATAGCAATACGCAAAGAACCGCGCCTGCGAGAATGAACAGGCCGCCGGAAATGCGGTTGAGCAACGTCCTGGGCAGTCGGGCGGCGAAGCGGTGACCGAGCCAGAGTGCCGGCAGGTTGGCGCCGGCCAGGCCCAGCGTGGCGCCGAAAAACACGCCTGCCGGATCGGGCAGGCCAGTGGCCAGGGCCAGCGTGGCGAGCTGGGTCTTGTCGCCCATCTCCATGATGAAGAACAGCCACAGCGCGGCCAGAAACGCACCATGGCCGGACATCGCTTGCTCGTTGTCATCTTCCTCATCACTCGAACGCAGCAACATCCACAGTCCGATCGCGATGAATGCCAGCGCCACCAGCCCGTCGAGCAGGCCTTCGGGAATCAAGCGGTCGAGCAGCGCGGCCGCGCCGACCGCCAATGCAACGTTGGCTGCAGCACCCGCCAGCACACCGGCGAAAATCGCCCCCGGCCTCTGATAACGCGCGGCCAGATACAACACCACCAGCTGGGTCTTGTCGCCCAGTTCGGCCAGCGCGACGGCCGGCAGTGTGACCAGGAAGCTTTCCATTCGCAGCGCTTGGCGGCAGGCGTTGGATCAGGGCGCGCTGATTGCGCGCGCAGGTTCCAGCGCAGGCGGCATGGCGCTATCCGGGTCGATCCGGTAGCCCAGCGCGGTGACCTGCATCCGCGCCGGCACGCGATGACGCTCGAAGTGCTCCCAGGCCGGTTTCAGCGTTTCCCAGAACGGCATCCAGCGCGATTCAGCGTGCGCGGCCAGGTTGTCGTCGGTCATCCGGAACGGAAAGATCTCGACCCCGATTTCGCGCTGTCCGGCACGGAACGCAGCCTCGGCCAGTACGTAGAGCTGTTCCATGTAGTAGTCGGTCATCGCGAAGCAGCCGTTCGACGCGCAATCGCCGTGGATCATGATGTTGCTGCCGGTGTGGCCGAACGCCCGATCAAGATCGTTCGGGTAACCGAGGTTGAATGCAAGATGAAAATCCGAATGCGGATGCAGCCGGCCTGGAACGACATCGTAGAAGCCCTCCGGCGCCTGGTAATCGCCCTCGAAACGCTTCGGGCCCAGGCCGCCGGACATGTCGCAGATCGGAAAGCTGCGGTACAGCGCGTAGCGTTCGCCGTCGTGCAGGTACAGCTCGAGCTCGCGGCTTTGCTTGAAGATCCGGATATGCAGCGGCGCGCCCAGACGCAGGTCCAGCGCCGCCAGCCGCTGGTCCAGCCAGTCGCGCTGCTCGAACCAGGCCGAATCGGAAACCGCACTGCGCGGCAGATTCGGTGCAGACAGCAGCGCGGCATCGTCGGCGCGCAGGGGCAGCAGCGCCAGGCTCGACAACCACAGACTCAGGATGAAGATACGCATCGCGGAAAGCATGCCAGAAACGTTGGTCCGGGTCCAGTGCGGATGAGGCGCTTGGTGCACCTTAGCAGTCTGCGGACGTCAAAAATATCGAATCAACATCAAGTAAATATTATAAATAACTGAAATATAAATATCTATATCGATAGTAAAAACGCAGAAGCACCGGAGCACAGCGTCAATCAATCGATCCAGGCACAGCCAACTATTGACATAATATACATTATGCGAACTAATGGAATGAGGCTATTGCAGCAGTGTCATACCGGCTCCACTGCAAAGCGAGTCGCCGTGACGGATAATCCATCGCACTGCGAAGCCACTTGGTCTGATCCCACGATGCGCCCATCCCGATCCCTGTTGCCCGAAGACCGACTGCACGAGCTGTGGTTGGCAACACGGGATTCGTTGCCGGACGGTGTTGCGATCTGGCCGGATCGTGGCATCCACGTGCGCACCCTGTCACGCGACGATCCGCCGTTGGCGGTTCGATGCCCGGAGCCGCAGGTTCGCCGCCTGGTCTATCACCATGCACGCCTCGGTGGTGACTGCCGCGACAGCACGCTGTTGTTGTGGCGGCTGATGAACGCGATCCGGGCGGCCTTTGATTTCGCCGATCCGGTTCCCTTGCATCCCGATGCGATGCGCGAGGTTCTTCCCAACTGGCTGGCGCGCGCCTCGGCACTTGGTGGTTTGACGATCTTGGTCGAGCACGCCCATGAAATTTCCCGGGACGGACTGACTGCCGACCTCGACTGGCTGCCGGTCTTTCTGCCCGAGCGTGTCGCTATCGTCCTGGTTACGCCGCCTGGGCCGGCTGCGGAGCAGTTCCGTGAGCGTGCCGAAACCGTCGAGCGAGCCGTGCCGCAGGCCCAGACGGATGCTGGTGCGTCCGTCCGGCTGTCGGTCGTGCTTGAGGATGTCGATGAGGTTGCGCTGAGCGGCTTGTGGGTTGCGCGCGCCGGGCTTTCGCCCGATGCGCTTGCGGTGCTCAGCGGCGGGTCCGTCCCCGATCTCGAGCGCTTTGAGTCGTTGCTGATTCGCTCCGATGACTGGCTGGCGCTGCATCCGGATGCGCGCGATCTCGTCGAGCGTCGTTTCCTGGCCGATCACGGTCGCCGCCAGCGGCTGCACGAGCGAATGGCCGCGATGCTCGAGGCAGAGCCCGGCGCGGAAAGCCGGCTGACGGCCTGCTGGCACTGGCTACAGGCGGGCCGTCGCGACCGCCTTTCTCTCGGTCTGACAGACCAGCGTGTGCTGCAGGCCATGGATGAGCAGCCGGCGCAGTTGTTTGACAGCCTGCGATTGTGGCCACGACTCGGAGATTCCGGCGCTTTGGTCGAGGTTCTGCGAGCCGCGGCCGAGCGCGCAGGACACTCTCCGGCCAGCCTGACAGGGCTATCGCGGCTGTATGAGGCGCTACTCGGTGATCCGGCACCGCGAGTCTGGGCGGAGCGGGCCCTGGATCATTCGCTTCGGAGCGCTGAGGAAAAACCTGCAGCCCAGGCCTTCCTGCGCCTGGCCGGTCATCCGGACACCGGTCCAACCACTGCGGCCGAGTTGCTGGAGCGTGCCGTTGCCAGCGCTCGCGAACTGGACCCGCAGACGATTGCCGGCACGCTGTCGGTGCAGGCGGCTTGGCACGAGCAGCGCGGCGAGAACGTGGCGGCACTGGGCGTGTACCGGGAGGCCTTGGCAGCTGCCGAGCAGGCCTGGGGGCAAGGCGCGAAAGTGCTGCCGTGGTTGGCCAACCTGGGCGCGGTGGCGCGCGCGACCGGCGACCTGCAACAGGCCGACGAGATCGCGCGCCGGGCGCTGCGCATCGCGCGGGATGAACTGGGGCCACCGCACCCTGCCCTCGCCGCCTGCTGTGATCACGTAGCCGCGATCGCTTACATGAACAATCAGTATGCAGTTGCCGAACCGCTGTACCGCGAGGCGCTGTCGATGACCGAGGCTGCGTTCGGTGCCGACCATCCGGCGGTCGCCGCCTGCCTCGGCAACCTGGGATCATTGCTGGATGCGCGCCAGCAGTACCGCGAGGCCGAGCAGTGCCATCGGCGCGCCGTGGCCATGTTGATCGCCATCCACGGCGAGCGCCATGCCGACACCGCCGGCGCGCTGCACAACCTGGGTGTGGCGCTCGAAGCCCAGGGCAAGGCTGCAGAGGCCGAGCAACTGTTTCGGCGTGCGCTGGAGGCCTGGAACGAGGTGGTTGGCAGTGACAGCCCGGCGTTCGCGACAACCCTGTTGGCGCTGGCCTGCGTGCTGCGGGATCGCCAGGCCTGGCAGGAATCCGAGGCGCTGTTTCGAGCCGATATCGAGCTTTGGCGCAAACTGATGGGACCGGAGCATCCGCACACGCTGGATGCCTTGACCGAGTTGTCCCGGCTCTATATCGACGGCGGCAAGTCGGAACTGGCCGAGCCTCTTTTGTTGCACTTGTGTGAAAGGATCGCAGATGTTTCGGGTCGATCCAGTGCTGCCTGGCTGGATGCGGTAACGCTGCTGGCCGGGTTGCAGCATCGGTCGGGCCGCAGCGACGATGCCAGAGCGCTGCTGCACTCGGCGCTGGCGGCTAGCGAAAACACGCTCAACATGCTGTCGGCACCGGTGCAGAAGGTACGCCGTCTGCTCGATGCGATCGACGGCAAGAACGAGTCGCTGCACTGATGAATCCATCCACGCCCCCTGCCCTGCGACTGCCGCCGGTATTCGAACCGGAGTGGCTGGAGCACGTCGATTGCATCGCCGAGGCCGGACTGGAACGCCTGCGTGCCGGTGCCGAGGAAGGCACCTTGCTGTGGAGCGAACGGCAGCAGGCCGGGCGCGCGCGTCACGACAAGTCCTGGGAATCGCCCGATCGCGGACTGTATGCGGCATTGCTGTTGCGACCCGACGAGGATGCGCCGAGCCCCGAAGGCCTTGCGCTGGTGGCGACGGTTGCGCTGGGAAGCGCGATTGCGGCGCTGTCTGAACCGATGACCGATCTGCGCTATCGCTGGCCGAATGCGATTCGTGTCGGCGGAACGCGCATTGCCGGGGTCTGGCTGCATCGCGCGCCCGATTGTGAGGGTCTGGTGCTATCGCTGGCCTGTAACGTCAGCCATCCCCCTGAGGCTTTGTTCGACGCCGGCTGCCTGCGCGAGGAAAGCGGCAATGCGTCGGTTACGCCAACGGATGTGCTGGAACAGTTCGCGCGCGAGTTCTTGAGCTGGATCAACCGCTGGGCCGAGGACGGCATGCGTCCGGTTACACGCCAATTGCTGTCGCGGCATGACCCGGTCGGAACACCGCTGGCCTTTCTGGAAACACCTGAAGAACCGATCGCCGGCGCCTTCGAGGGTCTCGACGAGGCTGGCAACCTGCAGCTGACCGTCAATGAAAAACGCCGGACGGTGACCATCCGGCGTTTTCTTGGTTTCTGAAAATCGGGATGTGAACGTCCCGTTCGAATCAGGCCGGTGATTCGCTCCCACCGCGCACGCGCGGAGACTCGGCCAGTGACTCGTCGACGAACTCCTTGTCCTTGACCTCGGCGTACCAGAGATCATGGTGCTGCTCGGCCCATTCGGAACTGACGTGACCCTTGGTCATGGCATCGAGCGCGCCCTTGGCACCAATCGTGCCCATGTACATGTGCACGAAGCTGCCGCCGATCCACACGATTGCGAGCCCGGCGTGCAGCAGCAATGACCACTGCATCGGACCTCGCGATTCGAAGAAGCCCGGGATGATCATCAGCACACCGGTTACCGCCACGGCAATGCCGGCGGTGCCGTTGAACCAGAACCACAGCTTTTCACCGGCATTGAGGGTCCCGGTCGGCACGTGCTTGCCGGCGAATCCGCCTTTCAGGAACCAGTCGATATCGACTTTCGACGGGATGTTATGCCGCGCCATCGACAGCACCAGCAGGATCAGCGATGCGGCGAAAACCGGGCCACTGAAGTTGTGGATGTTCTTGGCCACCAGCGCCCAGCTTGCGAACGCCTCGGCACCCATCAGCGGAATCAGTACGGCGCGTCCGAACAGCAGGCTCAGGCCGGTGATCGCCAGCACGATGAACAGGATGCCCATGACCCAATGCACGAAACGGTCGTAAGCACCCCAGCGCGGTACCCGCTTGCCGCTGAGCGGCTTTTCGACTTTCTGACCGCCGGTCAGCGCGAACATGCCGGCCACGCCGAGGAACATGAACGCGAGTACCCACGGACCGTAGGTCGAGATCGGCCCGTTGCGGATCTGGCGGAAGTTCTCGCCGCCGCTCTGGATCAGAACACCGGACTCCTTCCCAAGAACCGTGGTCTTGCCGACCTCGGAGCGACGCGCGTCGCGCCAGAACTCCGACCGCGGATTGGTTTCCTGCCACGCAGCCTCGTCATCGGCGGCCTGCGCCAGAACGGATCCGGACAGCCCGAACGAGACCAGCAGCAGCGTCGCCAGAACCAACAGCCAGGCGGTTGGCCCGCCGGTGGATCGACGCGAGTTGCAATTTGCCGTATACATGTGGAATCTCTCCTAACGTTGCTGCTGGATGGCTAGTCCCCGGTCGCGCAGTGCGTGGCGGGTCTGATCATCGATGCTCAGTTCTCCCTGGACCAGCGCCTGCTGCGATTCGTTGACCCAGGGTTCCTGGATGTGCTCCCCACCGCAGCCGGCCAGCACAGCCAGCAGGCCTGCGGCAACGGAAACCCGGAGCCATGCGTGATTGAAGTCCGACCGGCTCATCGGTCGCGCTGCCCGTCGAAGCGCTCGGCCAGATTTTCCTGGTGAGCGGTGTTGCCACTCTTGGCCAGCAACGGATCACTTTCACCCTTGTACACACCGGGCTCAAAGCGCGTCACATCGGGCGATTCGTAGCAGCCTGCCAGGAGCAGAGCTGCTACGACCAGCAGGGGAAGATGGAACCTTCGCTGCGACATGGTCATCATCCCTGGCCGTAAGCCTGCGACCAGCCCCAGGTCTGTGGACGACCGCCGCGGCGCAGCACGCGCTCGCGGTAGATGTCGGCCACCATGTCGCCGTCACCGGCCAGCAGCGCCTTGGTCGCGCACATTTCAGCGCAGGCCGGCAGCTTGCCGTCAGCGATGCGGTTGGCGCCGTATTTCTCGAACTCGCCAACCGTTCCATCCTCACCGGGGCCACCGGCACAGAAGGTGCATTTGTCCATCTTGCCGCGCACGCCGAAGGCTTCGGCCTTGGGAAACTGCGGCGCGCCGAACGGACACGCATAGAAGCAGTACCCGCAGCCGATGCACAGATCCTTGTCGTGCAGCACGATGCCGTCGTCGGTGGTGTAGAAGCAGTCCACCGGGCACACCGCGGCACACGGCGCATCGGTGCAGTGCATGCAGGCGACCGAGATCGACTTTTCACCCGGCAGGCCATCGTTGAGCGTGACGACGCGGCGACGGTTGACGCCCCAGGGCACTTCGTTGGTGTTCTTGCATGCAGTCACGCAGCCGTTGCATTCGATGCAGCGATCGGCGTCGCAAAGGAATTTCATTCTAGCCATGGTTGTCTCTCCTTCCTCAGGCCGCCTGAATCTGGCAAAGCGTGGACTTGGTTTCCTGCATCTGCGTCACCGGGTCGTAGCCGTAGGTGGTCGCGGTGTTGCAGGCCTCGCCGCGCACGTACGGCGCGGTTCCTTCCGGGTAACGGGCATAGAGATCTTCGCCCTGGAACCAGCCACCGAAGTGGAACGGGGTCCAGACCACGCCGCGGCCGACACGTTCGGTCACCATCGCGCGGACCTTGATACGTCCACCTTCGGCGCCTTCCAGCCAGACCCACTGGTTGTCCTTGATGCCACGATCGTTGGCGTCGGCGGTATTGATTTCGACGAACATGTCCGGCTTGAGCTCGGCGAGCCATTTCATCGAGCGGGTTTCCTCACCACCACCTTCGTACTCCACCAGACGGCCACTGGTGAATACCAACGGATAATCGCCGGAGTGGTCCTCGGCCTGGACCGAAGCGTAACGGGTCGGTACGCGCCAGATTGACTTGCGATCCTCAAAGGTCGGGTACTTCGACACCAGGTCGTAACGTGCCGTGTAGAGCGGCTCGCGATGCAGCGGCACTTCATCCGGGAAAGTCCAGACGATGGCGCGGGCCTTGGCGTTGCCGAACGGCGCGCACTCGTGGGCGATGGCCACGCGCTGGATGCCGCCGGACAGATCGGTCTTCCAGTTCACGCCATCCATCACTTCGTCGTCGCGGAACGCAGCGACATCGGCTTCGGCCACCGAGCCCTGTGGCTTGTCGCGCAGACCGGCGACCCAGGCGATGGTTGCCACTTCGTCGCTGCTCAGCTCGGTGTGCCAACCCAGCCGGCGCAGCATGCCGTAGGAAAATTCCGGGTAGCCGTCCTGGATGTCGGAGTCCTTGCTGTAGACGCCATCGGCCAGGATGTTGTTGCCGTTGTGCTCGGCCCCGAAGCGGGCGCGGAAGGTCAGGCCACCCTTGGACACCGGTTTGCTGGGGTCATACAGCACATGCGTTCCCGGGTGGCCGAGTTCGGCGGTGCCCCAGCACGGCCACGGCAGTCCGTAGGTTTCGCCATCGCACGGGCCGCCCTTGGCAACCAGGGTCGTGGTGTCGAAGGTATGTCGGTGTTCGGCGTGCAGCTTCAGGCGCTCCGGGCTCTGGCCGGTATAGCCGATCGTCCAGGTACCCTTGTTGATTTCGCGCAGCACGTCTTCCGGGATTGGCACACCCTTTTCGTCGAGCTTGATGTGCTTGAACATCTGGTCGGCAAAACCGAACTTCTTCGCAAACAGGTACAGGATTTCCGAATCGGGTTTGGACTCGAACATCGGGTCGATGACCTTCTCGCGCCACTGAATCGAGCGATTCGAGGCGGTCACCGATCCGGCCTGCTCGAACTGCGAACTGGTCGGCAGCAGGTAGACCCCATCGGTGCGCTCGGACATCACCGCCAGATGGGTCGGGTACGGGTCGGAAATCACGACCAGATCGAGTTTCTCGATGGCCTTCTTCATTTCCGGGCCGCGGGTCTGGCTGTTGACGGCGTGCCCCTGGAAGAACACCGCGCGCACGTTGTCGCGCTGCGAGAGATTTTCAGGATCCTCAAGAATGCCGTCGATCCAGCGCGAGACCGCCAGACCGGGAATGTTCATCGTGTAGGCCGGGGTGCCATCGCCGGAATCGTATTGTTCCACGGTATCGAAGCGGCCACGCAGCCATTCGAAGTCGACATCCCAGACCCGCGCCCAGTGCTTCCAGGCGCCGTCGGCAAGACCGTAGTAACCGGGCAGCGTCTGGCAGTTCGGACCGACGTCGGTCGCGCCCTGCACGTTGTCATGGCCGCGGAAGATATTGGCGCCACCACCGGACTTGCCGATGTTGCCGAGCGCCAGCTGCAAGATGCAATAGGCACGGGTATTGTTGTTGCCGGTGTGATGCTGGGTACCGCCCATGCACCAGATGATGGTGCCCGGACGATTCTCGGCCAGCGTCTGCGCGGCCTGACGCATCTCGGCTTCGGGTACACCGGTCACGTCCTCGCAGGTGGCCGGATTCCATCGCGCGACTTCCTCGCGGATCTTTTCCATGCCGTAAACGCGCTGGCGGATGTACTCACTGTCTTCCCAGCCGTTCTCGAAGATATGCCACAGCAGGCCCCAGATGAATGCGACATCGGATCCGGGGCGCAGACGAATGTGCTGGTCGGCATGCGCGGCGGTGCGCGTCAGGCGCGGATCGACAACGATCATCTTGGCGCCGTTTTCCTTGCCGCGCAGGATGTGCTGCATCGACACCGGATGCGCCTCGGCGGCATTCGATCCGATGAAGATCATCGCCTTGGCGTTGTGCATGTCGTTGTAGGAATTGGTCATCGCACCATAACCCCAGGTGTTGGCAACACCCGCGACCGTGGTGGAGTGACAGATGCGCGCCTGGTGGTCGATGTTGTTCGAGCCCCAGAACGCGGCAAACTTGCGCTGCAGGTAAGCACCTTCGTTGTTGGCCTTGGACGAACCGCACCAGAAGATCGAATCAGGCCCGGACTCTTCTCGAATCTGCAGGAACTTGTCGCCGATTTCCTCCACTGCCTCGTCCCAGCTCATGCGTTTCCACTGACCCCCGACGAGCTTCATCGGGTAGCGCACGCGTTTTTCGCTCAAGCCGTGGTAACGAAGCGCCGCGCCCTTGGCGCAGTGCGATCCCAGATTCAGCGGCGAATCGAAATCCGGCTCCTGGCCGATCCAGACGCCGTTCTGCACCAGCGCGATGGAACCGCAACCGACCGAGCAGTGGCTGCATACGGTGCGTCGGCTTTCGACGTTGCTCAATCGCTTTTCACCGCCGGATTGCGCCTCGACGCGCCGCATCATGCCCAGCGGCACGGTACCGGCAACGGCCGCGCCTCCGGCCGCCAGCCCCGAGCGACGCAGAAAGGTACGTCGGTCAAAGCCACTCGGGGCTTGTCCCTGCGATGAAGAGGATTGCTTGCGTATCAGTTTCATGGATCGTTTCTCCAGGCTTGCGTCTTGATTCAGTCCGGCCAGGCGGTCGCCGGCTAGATCATGCGAGAGGTTTGGTAGTACCGGCGGATATGTTCGGTCTCGCGGTAGGTTTTCTTTTCTCCGCCGGCCGGTTTCAATTCGGGCGTCGTCGCAGCGGCGGTGCCGATCGAGAGCAGTCCCAGCGAGCCGGCCGCGCCGAGGCCGAGGGCGCTGCCGATAACGCGTCGACGGTTCAGGTCGGGACGTTCGGGGTTCGAGTTGGTGGTGTCGTGCATGGTCAGTCTCCGCTAATGCTAGGCCGGCAATCCCAGCCAGCTTCGTTCAAATTCGATGAAGGCCTTCCCCAATCGGGCGACCGGCCGGTAGAAACGCGCGTTGTTCGAGGCCAGCAGGTCACGAAACAGACCATCGACCCAGGACGCGATGTGGGTTTCGAAGAATTGCTGCTGGCCGGCATTGTAGACGCCCTGTTCGGGATCGCTCAGCAGTGCCATGGTTTCGGCCAGCGCGGCAATGTGGTCCTCGCATTCATTCACGCCGTCGGCCCGTTCGATGCCGAGCGCGGCAAGATCATCACGCAGGCGTGCCAGCGGCTTGTCCATCATGTAACCGGTCAGGTACCAGCTGCCGTAGGGCAGGATTTCGCCACGCCCCAGGCCGATGAACAGCACATGAAATTCGTCATCCAGGCGACCGGGGTCGGCCGCCGCGGCCGCTTCGGCCAGGTCGTTCCAGGCTTTGCCCAGCGGGGTATCGTCGCGCGGATTGGTGGAAGCGGCGAGGAGACCGAGTAACTCGGCATCGGGCGATGCGCCGAACAGTCGGGCCAGTGCCAGCCAGTGTTCCCTGCGCATCTTGTCAGCGTCGGGTACAGCGAGCGAATGCACCGTATCGGCACTATTCGCGGACACCGGCCCGTGTCCGGCATGGCCCTCGGAAGCGGCTGATTTTGAACGTTCGGTCTGTGATTCGACGTTTGACATCGCGGCTTAATCTACTCGCATTTCCGGAATTCCGTCAAGTTAATTCAATGGTGCGCTGCACACTTATTGGCCCGGATCGGGCTTTTTCGGGTCCAGCGTGCCCTGCTCGTCCCACAGTTTCTGGATTCGACAATCTTCGCAACACAGCAGGCGTCTGCGCGCCTGTTCATCCCCGAACATCCAGTGCCCGGTCAGTCGTTCGAGCATGCGATCCATCAATTGGCGCGTGCCAAACGCCTTGCCGCATTCCGGGCAGTGGTGCAACTCGGCCTGGTTGAGGACGCGCTTTTCCGGTTCGATGTGGGCCGAGAAGTTCATGCGTGCGACCAGGTCGATGGCATCTTCCGGGCAGGCCTGCTCACACAGGCCGCACTGCAGGCAATGATCCTCGCGAAAATCCAGTCGTGGATGCTCACCACCGCCCTGCACGGCCGAAGCCGGACAGACCGACACGCAGGCCATGCACAGCGTGCACTTGTCGGCATCCACGTCCAGCGTGCCGAACGGCGCATGATCCGGCAGCGCGACCGTCGCCTGGGCATCGTCGGCCTGGCCATGCAGAACCTCCAGCGCGCGCCGGATCAACTCGCGCTTGCCGCCGAGCGCGCCGAAGGTGGCCGGTTGGTCGACCATCGGCGCGACCTCGGGCAGATTGCCGGCATCCGCAGCTGAATCCAGCCAGACCACACGAGTGTCGGCCTCGGCATCCCCGAGACCGGCCAGGATCGGACGGACCACACGCAGCATCGACTGGCTGGCCTGAACCAGGCTGGGTGCGGGTGTCGGGCCGGGCAACAGCAGCACGCGTGCGGCGCCATAGGCCAGCATCGACAGCCAGCTGTCCAGGCCAACCGCGCCGATATCCTCGACCGGCAGCGGCAGCAGGTTCTCGGGCCAGTCGGGCGCGTTCCGGCGCACGGTATCGGCGGCGGTTTCGGCGCTGTAGAGCAGCAGCGAAGGCGCGGTCACGGGTTGGTCTTCGCGGGCCGCCTGCTCGCGGTAGTCGCGCAGCAGTGCGCGCGCGGCGTCGAGCAGATCGGCAGCGGTCGGTGCCTGGTAGGCCAGCGCGCCGGACGGGCACTGCGTCACGCAACTGCCACAGCCCTGGCACAGGTACGGATTGACTTCGATCGTCTCGCCAATCGAGAGGATCGCGCCGGTCGCGCAGGCGTTGAGGCAATTGCTGCAGCCGCTCAGACCGCGCGCGCCGTGCGCACAGATGTCGGCGTCGTAGGCGAAATAGCGTGGTTTCTGAAACTCGCCGATCAGCCCGGGCAGTTCTTCCAGCGCACTTTGACGCGCTTGCGCATCGGTGGCCAGCAGGTAACCCGGCGGCGGCACATCGACCCGGATATTTCCCGAGCCGTCAAGATCCAGCACCAGATCGAAGCTGTCGCGATCACTGCCGAAAGCCGCTGCGGCCGGCAGTACGCGGCCACGCTCGACCTCGATTTCGAGCGTGAAATTGCCCAGATAGCCCGAGAGTCCGCGCGGACGGCCATCCAGGTAGCGCGCCGGCGGCGCCGATTCGGGCGATTCGGTCGGCGGCCGGGTGGCGAGCATGAAGCAGTCGAGCTGCTCGCGCAATGCCGCGGCCAGCGGCCAGGCCTCGTCGGCCGGACCGATGATCAGCACGCGGCCCTGCGACTGGTATTCCACCCATTCGGCCGGTTCCGCCGGTGGCTCGAAGCCGGCCAGTGCGGCCGCGCGCGCGCGACCGGCGGCGGTGCGGGCCGGCCAGTTCGGTTCAGTCGCTTCGTTCATGCGGTTTCGATGCTCCGTTTTCCTGTTCGTGATCGTTGTCGGCAGGCCCTTCGATTGTTGCCGGTCGGATTGAGTCCGGATTGGCCTCGGTCTGGTCTTCGGGCGCTGGGTCGGTGGCGGCGCCCGCTGCATTCTCGGTGCGCTCGGACGTATCCGGGGTCGGTTCTGCGGTCGCGGTCGACCCGGATGGATCGCGAACCGAGCCGGGCTCGGCCTCGGCTGCGGCCTTGCGCGCCTTGGCCTCCAGGCGCTCCTTCGCTTTCTCCAGCCGGTACTTCATCTCGTGCGTGACCACATCGCCGAGCCGGGTGAATTTACGGAAATCCTCGGCGTAATCGTCGAGATCGTCGCCCACCGGCAGCGTGGGCTGGCGGAACAGGCGCCGCAGCGCGGCCTTGCGCAACGCCTGGCTGACGCGCGGCGAGAAGAAGGCATCAACTTTGCCGCCCTGATCGATGTCCTCCAGCGGCGGCATGTCCTCGTCACCCGGCGCGTCGGCTGCCGGATCGACGTTCGGATCGACGTTCGGATCGGCGGCAGCATCGGTTGCATCCGGCGCGTTGTCGACGACTGCCGGGTCGGGCTGAACCTGGCGTTGTTCGGGCCCCGGCTCCGGCGAGTCGCCGCCCCTGCCCTTCAGCCGCGCCCAGCGCGAAAGGAAGCGTTCGGAATCGTCGTCGCGGTCGTGATCGCGATCGTGATCGTGATCGCTCATGGCTTACGTTCGTTGGGCTTGCGCCGGTTCTTGCGCGGTCCCGGCGTCCAGTGGGTTTCGACGTAAAGCTTCAGCCACTCGACGATGCTGCCCGGCATCGGTGCCTGCAGCAGAAGTTCGTCCATTTCGACTGCGGCGACCGCATCGTCCTGATCCGCCGATACGCGCAGCGGCTGCGGTGCACCGTCGGCATCCGGCTGGCAGATCAGATACAGGGTCGGGCGCGGGCTGGTGAGGTTGAAGTAGTAGTCATCGGTCTGGTCGGGCAGCAGGCGCAGCGGCAGGCCGTGCCACTGGTAGATTTTCATATCGTCGGCGTCGCGCACCAGCCGCCGGCGCGGCGGGCCCTCGTGGTCGCCGGGTTCGGGCAGCAGCCCGAGCAGCTGCCAGCCCGAGGCATCGTGCTGCAGCATCGCGGTGATCCGCTGCACGGCGTTGCGTTCGATTGCGGGTCCGCCCTGGGTTGGCGTGTCGTTGGTCGGCGTATCGTCGGTCGGCTCGTTCATCGAATCACGATCTTCGGCATGCGGTGGGTGTAATCGGTGGCCTGCAGCGACAGCTTGGCGGTCATGCGCACGGCAATGTCGTGGAACAATCCGGCGATCTCGCCGTCCGGGTCGGCAACGACGCTGGGGCGGCCGTTGTCGACGTGTTCACGGATGCTGATGTCGAGCGGCAGCGAGCCCAGCAACGGCACGCCGTAATCCTCGGCGATGCGCGCGCCGCCACCCTCGCCGAACAGGTGTTCAGTATGGCCGCACTGGCTGCAGGTGTGCAGGCTCATGTTTTCGACCACGCCCAGCACCGGTACGTTGACCTTGCGGAACATCTGCAGGCCCTTGCGCGCGTCCAGCGTGGCGATGTCCTGCGGCGTCGTCACGATCACCGCGCCGGCCACCGGCACCTGCTGGGCCAGGGTCAGCTGGATGTCGCCGGTGCCCGGCGGCATGTCGATGACCAGGTAATCCAGATCGGCCCAGCGCGTGTCGCCCAGCAGTTGCTGCATCGCGCGCGTGACCATCGGTCCGCGCCAGATCATCGGTTCGTCGTCGTCGATCAGGTAGCCGACCGAGATCGACTGAATGCCGTAGCTGGTCAGCGGCTCGATCGATTGGCCATCGAGCGAATCCGGCCGCCCCTTGACGCCGAGCATGCGCGGCTGGCTGGGGCCGTAGATGTCGGCATCGAGCATGCCCACGCGCGCGCCCTCGCCGGCCAGCGCCAGCGCCAGGTTGGCCGAGACGGTCGATTTGCCGACCCCGCCCTTGGCCGACGACACCGCGATGATGTTCTTGACCGACTTCAGGCGCTCGACGTTGGGCTGGGTCTGATGCGGCGCGATCTCGGGTTCGATCCGAAGCTGAACGTTCTCGACTCCGGCTTCGCGGCAAAGCCAGGCGCCCAGTTCGCGACGCAATTGTCGTGCGTAACGCTTGCAGGCAAAACCCGGCTTGAGATGAACGGTGATCGCATCACCGTCGACCTCGACGCGCGGCGAACCCAAGGCTTCGCGCAGCGCGGTACCCAGCACCGGCGGTTCGAACCGGGCCAGCGCCTGCTCAACGCGCTCGATTGGCTGACTGCTCATTCGAAGTTCCTTGACTATACTGGCGGGCCGCACATGCTAGCCCAGAATCCCCATGCCCAGTCAATCCGCCGGCCCGACCGCGCTGGCGCTGCTGATCGCGACCCGCAAGGGCCTGTTCATCGCCCGCAGCGATGCCGAGCGCGACCACTTCGAACTCGAAGGGCCGCATCTGGCCGGCTACGAGATCCAGCGCGCCTTTCTTGATCCGCGCACCGGCGGCCGGACCGGCTATGCCGCCGCGCACCATCCGATCTGGGGCATCCACATCTACCGCAGCGAGGATGCCGGCCGCAGCTGGCAGCCGCTGGCCGAGGTGCCGCGCCACGGCGAGGATGACGGTCCGGCCAACCTGAAGGTGATCTGGGGTCTCGCACCGGGTCCGGCCGATACGCCGGACACCATCCTGGCCGGCATCGAGCCGCCCGGGCTGTTCGTCTCGCACGACCGCGGCGAACACTGGCAGTGCCTGCCGGGTTTCCATCAACACCCCAGCGCTCAGGCGTGGCACCCGGCCAAGGGCGGCTGCGCGGTGCATTCGCTGTCGGCCAATGGTGACAACATTTATGCCGCACTCGCCGCCGGTGGCGTCTATCGCTCGGACGATCGCGGCGCGACCTTCCGACCCTGCAACGCCGGCGTGCGCGCGCCTTACCTGCCCGGCTCGGCACCCGAGGCCGGCCACAACGATCACAACCTGCGCGTGCACCCGGCCGATCCCGACCGCATGTACCGCCAGAGCCACACCGGCACCTGGCGGTCCGATGACGGCGGCGCGAGCTGGGTCGAGATTACCGATGGGCTGCCGAGTGATTTCGGCTACGCGCTCGGCCTCGACCCGAACGACCCGGACGTGCTGTTCACCATTCCCGAGGACTCCAGCCAGTTCCGCTCCACCGTCGATGGCCGCCTGCGCGTGTACCGCACGACCGATGCCGGGGCCAGCTGGCGCGCACTGACGGATGGATTGCCGCAACGCCACTGCTACGTCACCGTGCTGCGCGACGGGCTGGATACCGATGGTTTCGATCCGCTGGGCGTGTACTTCGGCACCTCCAGCGGCCGGGTCTGGGCCAGCCGCGACCGCGGCGAGTCGTTCCGCGCCTTGCCGGCCACGTTGCCGCCGATCCTCGCGGTGGATGCCGCGCGCGTAGCCGCGTGAGCGCGCTGCTCGCGGCACTGGATCTGCCGCGCGGCATCGTCTGCGCGATCGGTGCCGGCGGCAAGAAAAGCCTGCTGCATGCGATCGCATACGACTGGCCGGGCACGCTCGCGATCACCACCACGGTGCATTCGACCCGGCCGCCGCGCTGGACCGGCATCGAAGTGCATACCGACGAGCCGCAGGCGCTGCTGGCCGCGGCCACGCAAGCCGGTGCGGCGCGCAAACTCGGCCTCTATCGACCCGGCGTCAAGCGCGGCCGCGTGGCCGGACTTTCGCCGGACGAGATCGAGCGACTGTGGGCCTCGGGCCGATTCGAGCAGGTGCTGGTCAAGGCCGACGGCGCGCGCATGCGCGGCATCAAGGCGCCGAAGCCGGGCGAGCCGGTGCTGGCCGATGCCACCGCGCTGGTGCTGGTGGTGGTTTCGGTCGCCGTGCTCGGTCAACCGCTGAACGAAGAGACCGCTCACCGGCCCGAGCGCATCGCGGCGCTGACCGGACTGGCGCCTGGCCAGTTGATCGAGCCCGAACACCTGGCGCGGCTGTTCGCGGTCGAGGGCGGCCTGTTGCAGGGCACGGCCGGACTGCCGCTGCGGATCGTGCTCAACCAGGTCGACGATGCGGCACGTGCTGAACTCGCCCGGCGCAGCGCCGCTGCGATCCTCGAGCAGGTG
Source organism: Wenzhouxiangellaceae bacterium (assembly GCA_032251355.1). GTDB lineage: Bacteria > Pseudomonadota > Gammaproteobacteria > Xanthomonadales > Wenzhouxiangellaceae. The sequence goes on along the minus strand of JAVVDV010000001.1, from coordinate 30,597 downwards.
CCGCGCATCGACCGGGTGCTGCTGACGCGACTGGGGCCCGGTCATGACCCGGCACGGCGGCACATCGAAATTGTCCGGCGTGCGGCCGTACCATGACCGGATCGAAACATGCATTCGGACCCGGAATCGACATGAGCACGCCTACCATCATCATCGAACTGCCCGAAGCGCTGCGTCCGCTGGCCGACGGCCAGTCGAGCGTCGAAGTCACCGCGGCAACCGTGGCCGAGGCGCTGGACGCGCTCGGCCAGATCCACCCGCAGGCGCGGCTTCGCATTCTCACGCGCGGCGGCGAGCTGCGCCCGCACGTTCACCTGTTCGTGCGCGCGACCGACATCCGCGCCGAGCAGGGTCTTGCCACCGCGCTGCACGACGGCGACACGCTGCTGGTGGTGCCGTCGGTGGCCGGCGGCTGAGGCGACTTCATGACCACGATCGATGAACGCCTGGCTGTGCTGCGCGAGCAGATCGAGTGCGTTGCACCGGCGGCTGCACGGCAACGGCAACAGGCCGGCGCGCTGCTGCTGGATGTGCGCGAGCCCGATGAAATTGCTGCCGGGCTGGCCGACGGCGCCGAACCGATCGGGCGCGGTTTCCTCGAGTTCCGGATCGGCAAGCTGGCCGATCGCACGCGGCCGCTGCTGGTGATGTGCGGCACCTCGGCGCGCTCGCTGCTGGCCGCTGACGAACTGCTGCGGCTGGGTTATCGCCAAGTCGCGGTGGTCGACGGCGGGTTCCAGGCCTGGAAGCAAACCGAGCTGCCGTGGCATGTGCTCGAGGCCGAGGACGCCGATTGCCGGCAACGCTACGCCCGCCAACTGCAACTGTCCGAGATCGGCGCGGCTGGCCAGGCACGGCTGGCGGACGCCCGCGTACTGCTGGTCGGGGCCGGCGGGCTGGGCTCACCGGCCGCCCTCTACCTGGCTGCGGCCGGCATCGGCACGCTCGGGATCGTCGACGATGACCGGGTCGAACGCAGCAACCTGCACCGCCAGGTGCTGCATCGCGACGACCGCGTCGGCTGGCCCAAGACCGACTCGGCGCGCGCCACGCTGACCGCATTGAACCCACGCGTGACGATCCAGACGCATGCGCTGCGCCTGGATGCCGGCAACGTCGAGGATGTGATGGCCGACTACAACATCGTCGTCGACGGCAGCGACAACTTCCCGACCCGCTACCTGGTCACTGACGCCTGCCTGCGCCTGAACAAGCCGTGCGTGTACGGTGCCGTGCAGGGCTTCGAAGGCCAGATCGCGCTGTTCCCGGCCGGCGGGCGGCCATGCTATCGCTGCCTGTTCAGCGCGCCGCCGGCACCGGAGCATGCGCCGTCGTGTGCCGAGGCCGGTGTGCTCGGCGTGGTGCCCGGCATCATCGGCATGCTGCAGGCACTCGAGGTGATGAAGTGGCTGCTGGGTCTGGGCGAGTCGCTGGCCGGACGACTGCTGTTGTTCGATGCCCGCACCATCCGGCTGCGCGAGGTCCGGATCGCGCCCGATCCCGACTGCGTCGGCTGCGCGCCCGGCCGCCCGCCGATCGCTTACACCGACTACGCCGGCTTCTGCCAAGGGTCAAACGATGTCTGATTTCGGTCCGATCACCGCCGTGGTGCTGGCCGGCGGCCGCGCGCGCCGCATGGGCGGCCGTGACAAGGGGCTGCTGCCGGTCGCCGGCCGGCCGATGATTGCCTGGACACTGGACCGCCTGGCCGGTCAGGCCGGGCGGGTGCTGATCAACGCCAACCGCTCGCAGGACGAATACCGGCGCTTCGGCCCGGAGGTGATCGGCGATCGTCTGGGCGATTTCCAGGGGCCGCTGGCCGGACTGCAAAGCGCGCTGGACCAGGCCGACGGTGAATGGCTGTTGGCCCTGCCCTGCGACGCGCCGCTGCTGCCGCGCGATCTGGCCGCCCGACTGCTGGCCGCCGCGCGCGAATCCGGTCAGCCGATCGCGGTGGCCGAGGCCGGCGGTCGCCTGCATTCGCTGCACGTTTTACTGGCCACGCGCCTGGCGCCGGCGCTGGACCGTGCGCTGGTCGATGGCGAACGCAAACCCGACCGTTTCTACGCCGACCAGGGCTTTGTGCGCGTGGCCTTTGACGACCAGGCGGAAGCCTTTGCCAACATCAACACGCCGGACGAGCTCGCTGCACTCGAGCACCGGCTGAACCAGGAGTTCCCATGAACGAATCTGCAGGATTGTCACCCGATCCATTGGCAGCCGACCCCAAGTCCGCCGCCGGTTGCGGCCACGACGCCCCGGCGATGTCGCTGGAAACCGCACGCGCCCGCATTCTCGAACAGGTGCGGCCGCTCTCGGCCCGTGAAACGGTGCCACTTCGCGACGCGCTGCACCGGGTGCTGGCCACGCCGGTGCGCGCCGGCATCGATGTGCCGAACTACACCAACTCGGCGATGGACGGCTACGCGGTGCGCGCGGCCGATCTCGATCAACCCGACCGCGTGCTCAAGCGCATCGGCGACAGCTTTGCCGGTCACCCGTTCGACGGCACCGTTGAGGCCGGCCAGTGCGTGCGCATCATGACCGGCGCGGTGCTGCCCGACGGCGCCGACGCGGTGGTGATGCAGGAGCGTACCGAGGTCGACGGCCGCAACATCCGGTTCACCGTCACGACCACGCCGGGCAACAACGTGCGCCGGGCCGGTGAGGATCTCGAGCGTGGCCAGCCGGTACTGGACGCCGGCCACTGGATTTCCAGCGCCGATCTCGGTGTGCTGGCCTCGGTCGGCGTGGCCGAGCTCGAGGTCGTGCGCAAACCGCGGGTGGCGTTCTATTCCACCGGTGACGAGATCGTGCCGGTCGGCCAGCCGTTGGCAGCCGGTCAGATTCACGACTCCAACCGCCATTCGCTGTTCGGTCTTTTGACCGAGCTGGGGGTCGAGGTCCACGATCTCGGGATCGTGCCCGATCAGCCCGATGCGGTCGATCAGGCGCTGGCGCATGCGGCCCGCTTCGATGCCGTGCTGACCACCGGCGGGGTGTCGGTGGGCGATGCCGACTACGTGGTCGATGCGCTGCAGCGCACCGGCAGCGTCGGCTTCTGGCAGGTGGCAATCAAACCCGGCCGACCGCTGGCCTTCGGGAAACTGGGCGATGCGTTGTTCTTCGGCTTGCCCGGCAACCCGGTCTCGGCGATGGTGACCTTCCTGCAGTTGGTGCGCCCGGCACTGGTGCAACTGGCCGGCAGTCGCCCGCGCCTGCCGCTGCGTTTTGAGCTGGAAACCACGCATGCGCTGAAGAAGAAAAAGGGCCGCCGCGAGTTCCAGCGCGCGCGCATGGTCACGATCGACGGCGAGCTCAAGGTCGAGCCGTTCGGCCACCAGGGTTCGGGGGTGTTGCGCTCGATGAGTGCGGCCGACTGTTTCATCAACCTGGCCCCCGATTGCGAGGACCTGCCGGCTGGTCAACGCGTGCCGGTCGAGCCGTTCGCGCAACCGGTCTGGAACGCCGCCGACGGCGACGACTGAATCCGGGGGCGTAACACGCTGCCGGCAAGCCCGGCAGCGTGGTGTTCACTGGCGTTACTTCGTTTCCAGCGTACCGTCGACCGTGTGCGTGATGCCCAGTGCCGGGCAATTGAGCTGAACCGAGATCTCGACCGAGGGCGGCAGAGCGTCGGTATCGGCGTCACGCACGGCGTTCTCGATCTCGCGTTGCGAGGTCACACCGACCTGCTTGAGAAACTTGCGGATGCTGAGGTTGAGTTTGTCTTCGTTCATCGGGGTCTCCTGATCGATTGAAGTGGGGCGTTGGGGGGCTTGAATCGCCGGGTGTGTCAGCCGGCGGCTTCGGTTTCGTTCATGCGTGGAATCAGCGCAACAAAGTTGCACGGCTTGGTGCGCGTGTCGAGCTGATGGCGCAGGATGCGCGTCCACGCCGTGCGGCAGGCGCCGGTCGAACCAGGCAGCCCGAACACCAGGGTCGCGTTGGCGACGCCGGCAAAGCAGCGCGACTGGATCGTCGACGGTCCGATCTCCTCGAACGAGACCTGTCGGAACAATTCGCCGAAGCCCTCAATGCGTCGCACCAGCAACGGCTCGATCGCCTCGGGCGTGCCGTCGCGACCGGTCACGCCGGTGCCGCCGGTGGTCAGCACGCAGTCCACACCCGGATCGGCGATCCAGGCCGAGACCACGGCGCGGATCCGAAAGATGTCGTCGGGTACCAGTTGTCGATCGGCCAGTCGGTGACCGCCCTGCTCCAATGCCTGTTGCAAGGCGTCGCCGGAGCGGTCGTTGGCGCGACTGCGGGAATCGGAAATCGTCAATACCGCGATGTTCAGCGGTTCGGGCGTGGGTGTGTCGGGCAATTCGAATGGCATCCGGGGCCTCGTGGTCTGTAGCGAACGCGGGTGCATTGTAGGCCGCAGACCGGGGTGCGGGTCGCGTGCTCGCCGGCGCCGATCCGCGAATGTGTTTTCTTGGCCCTATATATATAGGAGTAAACCTGCATTTATGCAAGCGCCGGGGATGCCTGTCTGATAACAGCATAAAATAACTTAAGTAATTGATCTTGAACTATTATATTCAACGATCGGGTGCGGGCGGAACGCGCCTCGGGCTGCGGGCTTGAAATAGGCTTTGAAATGCCACTGGTCCGGGCCTGCCATGGCCATCTGCGGCCCTGGAAGCAGCAAACCGGATCATGCATTCCAGCGAAACGCAGTCACATTCGTGCGCGACAACTGGCGCGAGCCGCCGATTTCGGGTTATTGTATTCGCCGACAACAACCCATGAACTCCGAGCGTCCGTCGCCTACCGCTGCACAGGCCACGGAGCGGACGCCGCCCGGTCAGTCACCGATTCGGTCAACGATTCGGTCACCAATCGGGCCGGGTGTGTACGGGAAACCGGCGCGCCTACCGTGTTTGTAAAGGAGGTTCGATGACTGTGCTGCAAGACGGCTTTGGCCGTCGTTTCGCGTACCTGCGCCTGTCGATTACCGACGTGTGCAATTTCCGCTGTGAGTACTGCCTGCCCAACGGCTACCAGGGCAAGCCGACCGGTTTCATGAGCGTCGATGAGATCCGGCGACTGGTGGTCGGCTTTGCCGAAATGGGCACCTGGAAGGTGCGCCTGACCGGGGGCGAGCCGATGGTGCGCAAGGATTTCATGGAGATTCTGCGTACCGTTCATGCGGTGCCCGGCATCCGCCGCATCGCGATGACCACCAACGGCTACCGGCTGCGCGAGACCGCCGCCGAGTTGCGCGCGGCCGGCCTGGATGCGATCAACATCAGCATCGACAGCCTGAATGGTGAGGATTTCGAGGCCATTACCGGCGACAAGCGCTTCGAGAAGGTGATCGACAGCGTCGACGCTTGCCTCGATGCCGGCTTCGAATCGGTCAAGATCAACACCGTGTTGCTCAAGGGTCTGAACGATCATCAACTCGATGACTTCTTCGAGTATGTGCGCACCCGCCCGGTCGCATTGCGGTTCATCGAATTGATGCAGACCGGTGATAACCAGGCTTATTTCGAGCAGCGCCACGTCTCTGGCGAGGTGGTGCGCAAGCGCCTGCTGGCCGGTGGCTGGCAGCGTGCCGAGCGCGGCCCGGTCGACGGCCCGGCGGTCGAATACCAGCACCCCGAGCATCTCGGTCGCATCGGCCTGATCGCACCCTACGCGCCCGGCTTCTGTGATTCCTGCAACCGCCTGCGCGTGACCGCACGCGGTGGCTTGCGGCTGTGCCTGTTCGGCACCGGTACCAGCAATCTGCGACCGTTCCTGCAGCGTGATGAGGATACCGAGCAGCTTAAGGCCTGCCTGCTGACCGCGCTGCTGGGCAAGAAGGTCGCGCACGGCCTGCACCAGGGCGATTACGGCGACACGCCGCACCTGGCCTACACCGGCGGCTGAGGCATGAGCGACCTTGAACTCGAACGCCGGCACTACCGGATGGTCGACGTGGGCGGCAAGGCGGTCACGCGCCGCCGTGCGATCGCCTGCGGCCGCATCGTGCTCGGCTCGGTCGCCTACCCGCTGGTGCGCGATGCCGCACTGCCCAAGGGCGATGCACTGCGGTTGGCCGAGACCGCCGGCATCATCGCCGCCAAGCAGACCGCCGCACTGATTCCGCTGTGTCACCCGCTCGGCCTGGACCATGTTGAACTGGCCTTCCGCCTCGACGAGGCCACGCAGTCGGCGTGGGTGTTCGCGCAGGCCTCGACCGCCGCGCGCACCGGCGTCGAGATGGAGGCCCTGACCGCCGTGCAGGTCGCGCTGCTGACGGTCTGGGACCTGGCCAAGCAGGTCGAACCTGCGCTTTCCATCGATGGCGTGCGACTGCTGTTCAAGGAAGGCGGCAAATCCGGGCTGTGGCGCAATCCCGATGGCCTGCCGCCGCTGCCGGCAGGATTCGAACCCGTGGAGACCAACGCATGAGCACTGCCGAAATCGCAACCGAAACGCTGGACATCGGCCTGTTCGGCGGCTTTCGCCAGTTCGTGCCCGAGGGCCGGATCGAGATCGATGCCAACGGGCTCACGACAATTACGGACCTGCGCGCGCGCGTCGAGCAGGCCTTTGCCGACAACCCCAACGCGCTCATGCTGCTCAAGGCCTCGGCGTTTGCTACCGACCGGCGCGTGCTCGACGACGAATCCGAGGCCTTGCCGCGCGGCGAGGCGCTGTCGGTGCTGCCGCCAGTGTGCGGGGGTTGATGCGCATGGACAATCTGCAGCTGGCGGTTACCGAGGCGATTCTTGACGGCGCGGCGGCGCTGGAATTCTGCAACGCGCCCGGACACGGCGCGGCGGCGCTGTTCATCGGACGGGTGCGTGACATCAACCAGGGCCGCTCGGTGCGCGCGGTCAGCTACGACCTGCACGATGTGCTGTGCCGCAACGTATTCGAGGAGATCGCGCGCGAAGCGCTGGCCGAATGGGGCGAGGACACTCGGCTCTATCTGGCGCACCGGCGCGGCCGGCTGGCCGTTGGCGAGGCCAGCGTGGTCGCGGCAGCCAGCTCGCGCCACCGCGACGAGTCGTTCAAGGCCTGTCGCTACCTGGTCGAGCAGATGAAGCACCGCGCCCCGATCTGGAAACAGGAACACTACGTCGATGGCGACAGCGAGTGGGTCAAGGGCCACGCGCTGTGCGGCCACGGCTGATTCCACCGAGTTCCATGGACCCGGCCGCGATCGCGCCGCGCTACAGCCGCCAGGCCCTGCTGCCCGAGATCGGCAGCGAAGGCCAGGCCCGACTGGCCGACGCGCGTGTGCTTTGCATCGGCGTCGGTGGTCTGGGCTGCGCCAGCCTGCCCTACCTGGCCGGTGCCGGCGTTGGTCACATCACGCTGCTCGACGATGACAGTGTCGACCGCAGCAATCTGCAACGCCAGGTATTGTTCGGAGAATCCGACCTCGGTCAGCCCAAGGCCGAGGCCGCCGCGCGCCGGCTGGCTGACCTGAATCCCGAGATCACGATCGAGGCGCGTAATGAGCGCCTGACTGCCGATACCGTGGCGGCGCTGTTCGGCCAGCACGACCTGGTGCTCGACGGCAGCGACAACTACGCGACCAAGTTCCTGTGCGGCGATGCCTCAGTGCGCTTCGGCGTGCCCTTGCTGTATGCCAGCGCCACTGGCATGGAAGCGATGGTGACACTGTTTGACGGCGACACCGGGCCCTGCCTGCGCTGCCTGTTCCCGCAGCCGCCGACCGGCTGGGTGCCGAACTGTGCCGAAGCCGGCGTGCTCGGACCGCTGGTCGGCATGGCCGGCTGCATTCAGGCGGTCGAGGCGATTCTGTGGCTGGCCAACGGCGCCAGCGCGCTGAACGGCAACTTGTGGTGGCTGGATGCGCGCGCGGCCGGATCGCGTCAACTGGAAATCCGCAAGCGCCCTGACTGCGCGGTCTGCTCGGGGCCGCGCGATGCAATCGAACTCGAGACCGGTGCATCGGTATGCCCGGAAATCGACATTGAAAGTGCTCGCGCGCTCGATGGTGTGATCTTTATCGATGTGCGCGATGACGATGAATACCGCAACGGCCATATCCCCGGTGCCTGTCACCTGCCGCTGGCCCGGATCGAGCAAGCGTCCGATCTGCCGCTGCCCGAGGCGAATCACTTGGTGCTCTACTGCGCCGCCGGCCCGCGCGCCGAACGCGCGGCCGAGAAGCTCAAGTCGAGTGACCGGTCACTGTACCGACTGCGTGGCGGCGTGAGTGCCTGGGCGGGTGCACTGGTCACCGGTTCCGGAGACGACGGTGGAACCTGAGTTCTGGCACGAACGCTGGCGCGAAAACCGGATCGGCTTTCACCGCGACGAAGTCCATCCGGCGCTGATGCAGCACTGGGGCGAGGTTGCCGGCTCGGACCACTCGGCAGTGCTGGTGCCACTGTGCGGAAAATCGCCCGACCTGCACTGGCTGGCCGAGTCCGGTCATCCGGTATTCGGCGTCGAGCTGTCGCCGCTGGCGATCGAGCAGTTCTTCGACGAGGCCGGCTTCCCGGCCCGGCGCATCGACTACGGCGGTCTGCCGGCCTGGCAGGCCGGTCGCGTCTGTCTGGTCGAGGGCGATTTCTTCGCCTTCCAGCCGCCCTCACCTTTTGGCCTTTGCTACGACCGCGCCGCCCTGATCGCGCTGCCCCCGACCCTGCGTGGCAAATACCTCGAACACCTCGCGATGCTGCTGGCACCGGGTGCGCGCGGACTGCTGGTGACGCTGGAATATGACCAGGCGCGTATGGATGGGCCACCATTCTCGGTCGGCAGCGAGGAATTGGCGGCCTGTGAGGTGCTGGCCTTCCGCGAACTGGCGCGCAACGACGTTCTTTCCGCCGAGACCCGCTTTGCCGAACGCGGACTGCGTGCTCTCCACGAAGTTTGCTGGCAGGTCCAACCGAGCTGAACGACACGTCGCACCCGTATTTTTCGATGGTGCTAAACTGCTTTACAGGACTCGGAGGTCCGCGATCTGCAGCGCGAACAACCTTGAGTTGTTTCAGCCGGTCGCTGGGAGGCGCAGTGTATGGCACCTGAGGGGAGCAAAAAGCTGGATCGTCAGCTCCACCATCTTCTGACCGATGCACCACTTGCGATCTATTGGATTCGCGAAGACGGTCGCTTTGGGTTCGTCAACCGGTCTGCCGCCGACATGCTCGGCTATTCGCTGGAGCAATTGCAGACACTGACGATCTTCGACGTCGATGCCGATGTCGATCCCGCATTCTGGGCACAGCACTGGCAGGATGTCGATCAGGCCCAGAGCCCCTACACCCGTCTTGAACGCGAGCATTTGCATCGCGACGGTACGCGCATCCCGGTCGATGTCTGTGTCTATCACGCTGAGATCGAAGACCGACCCGTGCACGTGGCCTGGGTGCGCGACCTGCGCGAAGAACAGCAACTGGCGCAGGTGCGCGAAGCGCAGACCCGCTATCTGCAGGCGCTGTTCAGCGACAGCCCGGCACCGCAGCTGATCATCGACCCCGCCGACGGCCGCATCGTCGAGGCCAACCCGGCTGCAGCACGCTTCTATGGCTACTCGACCGAGCAGCTTTGCGCAATGAACATCGCGCAGCTCAACGTGCTTCCGGCCGAAGAGATCCGCAAGGAAATGCAGCTTGCGCGTAGCGCCGAGCGCACGTTCTTCCGTTTCTGTCACCGCGTGGCCGGCGGCGAAATCCATGATGTGCACGTGTATTCGGCCACCGTGTTGCAAGGCGAACGCGAACTGCTGCATTCGACCATCCAGGATGTCACGCCGATGGTTCGCCGGCAACAACGACTGGAGCAATACCAGGATCTGATCGATCGACTGCCGATCGCCATCTTTCGATCGCGCACCGAACCCCCGGGCGAGCTTGTTGCATGCAACAGGGCTGCATACGCGCTGCTTGAAATCGCGCCCGATGAGCCTTTGGAAACCATCCACGCGGCCGACTTCTACGTGGATGCACAGGCGCGAGCGCGTCTGATGGCGGAGCTTCGAAAACACGGCTCGGTGCGGCGCCGCGAAGTTGCACTGCGCACGCGAACCGGCCGGATTATCTGGTGCGCCTTCACCGCGAGCCGTCTCGTCGGTGAGGATGGCGAGGAGTTCATGGACGGCGCGTTCGAGGACATCACCGCCCAACGCCAGGCCGCGATCGAGATCGAACGCGCGCATGCGCGGCTGTTTGAGGCCATCGATGCGTCTCCGATTCCGATGATGCTGCACGATGTTGAAGGTCGGGTGCAGATGACCAACCGCATCTGGAAGGAGATTACCGGCTACCGACCCGAACAGATCCAGACCATCGATGACTGGGTGCGACTGGCACACGGTCCGCGATCGGCGACTGTCAAGAAGCATGTTCGCTCGCTGGCTCGTGCCGAGGGCCGCGTGACCGAAGGCGATTTCGAAATCATCTGCGCCGATGGCCGGATTCGGATCTGGCAGTTCTGGTCAACCCCGCTGGGCGGAAAGCCGGGAGTGGCTGAAATGATCCTGTCCACGGCATTGGATGTCACCGATGCGCGCGCCCAGGAACAGCGACTCAAGCTCAGCGACGCGGTATTCCAGGCCGTGCGCGAAGGCATCACCGTGACCGATGCCGAGCGCCGTATCCAGCGCGTCAACCCGGCGTTTACCCGCATCACCGGCTACCCGGCGGCCGATGTGATCGGTCGCAATCCGAGCATGCTGCAGTCCGGCCGCCAGGATCCGGAGTTCTACCGCATGATGTGGTCGGCGATCAACAAGCACGATTTCTGGCAGGGCGAGGTCTGGAACCGGCGCCGCAACGGCGAACCCTTCCCCGAATGGCTATCGATCACCGCGATTCGCGATGGGCGCGGCGAAGTTACTCACTATGCCGGCGTGTTCACCGATCTGACCGATATCAAGCGTTCGCAATCGGATCTCGAGCGGCTGCGCCTGTTCGACCCGCTTACCGCACTGGCCAATCGGCAGTATTTCGCGCAGCTGGTCGACGAGGCAATCGAACATGCGCACGATCGCCCGGTAACCGTGCTGCTGGCGGGCTTGAACCGCTTCCGGCTGATCAACCAGAGCCACTCATTCGCGGTCGGCGACGAGGTGCTCAGGGTTCTGGGTGAACGCCTCAAGTGCCTGTCGGAAGACCATCTGGATATCGCGCGGGTGGCCGGCGACCAGTTTGCGGTGTTGCTGCGCGACCGCGGACGACAGCGTCAGGCTGGACTGTCGGAGGTTCTGGAGCGCTTGACCGGCCTGATCGGCGAGCGCATCGAGTTGAGCAGCGGCATTACCCTGAACCTGCAAGCCAGCATCGGCATTGCCACCGCACCGGCCGACGGCGAGGACAGCGAGGAACTGCTTCGAAACGCCGAGGCGGCGCTGTTTCGCTCCAAGGCACAACGCGTCGGCGGTACCCGCCACGAGCATTTCGACCCGGACGACAATCGGGCCGCCCAGCAGCGCCTGCAACTGGAACAGGACCTGTATGCGGCGATCCAGAATGACGCCATCGAACTCCACTTCCAGCCGGTGCTCGATCTGTCCGACAGTTCGATTGTTGCGGTCGAGGCGCTGGCGCGTTGGCAGCATCCGGAGCGCGGCTGGGTGCCCCCGGATGAATTCATCGCGCTGGCCGAAGAGGCCGGACTGATCGATGAACTCGGCCTGCAGCTGATCGCCGTCGCCTGCCGTGCCGCACAGCACTTGCGCCAGGGTTGCTGTCCGTCGCTGCGGATTGCGTTCAATGTTTCCAGCCTGCAATTGCGCACCCGCGGTTTTGCCGCGCGGGTGCTCGAACAATTGGCCGAGGCCGGCCTGAGTGCCGATACGCTGGAGGTCGAGCTGACCGAGAGCGTGATGATGCAGCGTGACCGGATCAGCGTCGACAACCTCGAACGCTTGCGTGAAGCGGGGCTGGACCTGTCCATCGATGACTTCGGCACCGGTTTTTCATCCATGGCCTACCTGCAGAAGCTGCAGGCCCACACGCTCAAGATTGATCGCAGTTTCGTGCAGGATCTCGAGACCAGCAAGGCCGATCGCGAAATCACCCAGTCCATCGTTGCGCTGGCGCACGGCCTCGGTATGAAGGTGATCGCCGAGGGCGTCGAAACACCGGGCCAGCTGGTGTTCCTGCGCGAATGCGGCTGCGATCGCTACCAGGGCTACCTGTTCAGCCGGCCCTTGCCGCTGGGCGAGGTGCTGCAGTTGTGCCTTGAACGATCGGGCACCGAAGGCGCGGGCACCGACGCCGAAGCCAGCACAATCGACTGAACCCGGCCGGGTCCGGCCACCGTGTCATGTTCCGAAACGCAGCGCCGGCGCATCCGCGCTGCATGCCCGCGCCAACGCGAGCTCGAGATCGGCGGCCAGTTCATCGACATGCTCCAGCCCGATCGACAGGCGCAGCAGGCCGTCACCCAGACCAGCCCGCGCGCGCGCCTCGGCGCTCATTGCCGCATGCGTCATGGTCGCCGGATGCGCAATCAGGCTTTCCACGCCACCCAGCGATTCGGCCAGCGAGAACAAACCCAGCCCGTCGACGAAGCGCCGAACCGCCGCTTCCCCGCCTTCGAGTTCGACACTGACGATGGCACCGAAACCGGCCTGCTGGCGCGCGGCCAGTTCGTGCTGGGCATGGCCGGTCAGTCCCGGATAATGCACCCGCGCCACGCCATCGGCACCCTGCAAGCGCTCGGCCAGCGCCTGCGCGGTGCGCTGCTGGCGTTCCAGCCGAACGTCCAGTGTGCGCAGTCCGCGCAGTGTCTGCCAGCAGTCGAAGGCCGCGGCGGTCACGCCCAGACAATTGGCCCACCAGGCGACCTGCGCGCCAAGTTCGGCATCGGCGGCGATCACCGCACCACCCAGCACGTCGCTGTGGCCGTTGATGTACTTGGTTGTCGAGTGCACCACCAGGTCGGCGCCCAGCTTGATCGGCTGCTGCAGCACCGGTGACAGAAAGGTGTTATCCGCGACCACGAGTGCGCCGGCCGCGTGCGCGGCGTCGGAGATTGCAGCGATATCGCTGATGCGCAGCAGCGGATTGCTTGGTGTTTCCAGCCAGACCATATCGGCCGGCCGCGCCAGCGCGGCGCGCCAGGCCTCCGGGTCGTGAAAATCGACCCAGTCAACCGAAAACGCACCGCGCCGTTCCAGCGCGTCGATCAGCCGCCAGGTGCCGCCGTAGCAGTCGGCTGCGACCACTAAACGACCGCCGGCCGGCACCAGGTGCAGCGCGGTTGTGATGGCGGACATGCCGGTGCCGGTGACGGTGCAGGCTGCCCCACCCTCCAGTCCGGCCAGCGCATCGGCCAGCAGGTCACGGGTCGGGTTGCCCGAACGGCTGTAGTCGTGCGCGCGTGGCTGGCCGAAGCCGGCAAAGCTGTAGGTGCTCGACAGGTGCAGCGGCGGCACCACGGCACCGTACTGAGTGTCGCTCTCGATACCGGCACGCGCGGCCAGGGTTTGCAGACTCGATTGTTCAGCAGGCATGGCAGGCCTCCTCGTCGGCGCGCAGAGCGCGCGTCAGCAGCGGGTTGATCAGTTCAGGGGATTTCAAAAAGGCATCGTGGCCGAACGGGGATTCGATCACTTCAAGCCGTGCCTGCTCACCGATCCGGCGCTGGAGCTCGACCAGTTGCTTCAGTGGCACCAGCCGGTCGGACTCGGCCCCGACCAGCGTGACCGGGCAGCGAATCGTGGTCGGATCGAGTTCGTGCAGATCCAGTGCTTCGGACAACACCAGGTAGCGGCGCGCATCGCAACGCTCGGCAAAGCGCCGGCCGTTGTATTCGAAATACGAGGCCAGATCGGCCAGCCGCGAGGCCGCATCGGGGTGTTCGAACTGGCGGTCGAGCAGCGTCTCGGGCCGATACCCCGTCAACGCCAGCGCGCGCGCAAGAGCCACCCCGGCATCGCCGCATTCGGTCACGATCCGGCGTTGCAGCAGTCGATGCGCGGTTGCAGTCGGGGTCGAGCGGTGCGCACCGCTGATTGCGACCACCTGCCCGACTGCATCCGGGTGACGGGCGGCGTACTGCAGCGCCACCATCGCGCCGAACGAGCTGCCGACCACGGCGTGGAAGCCATCAGCGCCGCATTCCAGCCGCAAGGCCTCGAGTACATCGGCCTGCTCCGGCGTGCCGGGCGCGCGCGTGGAGTCTGGCAGCCGGTCGATCCAGTCGAACGAGAGAATCCGGAAGCGCTCGGGATCCAGCGGCCGCCCGCGGCCGACCACCGACGCCCACCAGGAATCAACATCGCGCCCGGCGCTGATGCCGCCCAGTACCGCGACCAGCGGCAGATGGTCCGCTCCCAGCATTCGCCAGCCGATCGTCCCGAGTTCGGGGTGGTCGAGCACCCGGTCGTGCGCAACGCCGGACAGCGAAGCTTGAGCGCTGATGGTTTTAGCGGGAACAGGGGAAACGGATTTGCTGGCAAGCCACATCGGTCAATCTCCATGAGTTTCAAATCGAAGCTCATGAGACCGAAAGGGAGATGTGGGATCGAGTCCATGCGAATGCACGGAACGGGACGCCACTCATCTCTCGGCAGCTGCTGCTGCCGCAGGAATTGGCACCGTCGGGTCAAACCGCTTGCGCGGTCTGCCCAGGTTGCCCCGGCTTCAAAGGGCCTGTCCCTCAGCCGGTCTCGATGAGCTACGAGTGAAACATAGAGCAATGTTTTGATCAGGTCAAATATCGATTTGTTATGAAGGCGCGGGTTTTTATTTGTTTCGCTGCCGGTTGCACCGGCTCGGCTAGAGTTGCTTTTTTGCGGAGAAAGTAGGCAAAAAATCTGTTTCGCCGCCGGCTGCGCCGGCTTTGAGCGAGTTACTTTTTTCGCGAAAAAAGTAACCAAAAAAGCGGTTTCGCAGCTTGCTTCGCAAGCTTGTGCGACCTACTTTTGTCGCGACAAAAGTAGGCAAAAGCGCCCAGCCGGAGACGCCGCCGCGCCGTTGGCGCGGTGCCCTGCGTTTCTCGCGACCAGCGGCCGGTTCCGAACTCGCTCCCTTCGGTCGCTCAAACATGCGGAACCGGAAAGCCCCGCTGGCCGCTGCGATACTCGGCGGCGTCAACGGCGGAGGGTGGCGATCGCAGGTGTGCTGCCACTCAACACCATCCCCGTCATTCCGGGGCCGCTTCCGCGGAACCCGGAATCTCCATCACGTGGCAGAGGAGTGGATCGGGGCGGTAGGCCAAGGTTCCGGGTTCTGCCTGCGGCAGCCCCGGAACGACGGGGGATAGCCCCCTTCTGCCTTGAAGGCGCCGAGAAGCGCAGGGCCGGGCGGATAAAGACGCGCCGCATGTCTGAGCGGCGGGAGCGACAGCGACCACAGCGAGTTCGGCGCGTCCCGCCCGGAACGAGCATCGCAGGGGACCGCGCAACGCGCGGCGCCTTCTCGGCATGAGCGTTTTTGGTTACTTTTTCCACAGAAAAAGTAACTCGCATCAAGCCGGCGAAGCCGGCGGCGAAACCGCTTCTCAAATTCAAAAATCCCCCCTTGACATTCATGTGGCAATGCACAAAAATGAAAACAAGCGCCGATTTGAGCCAGCTTGCGGGCGCGTTAGAAATGCTGCTAAAGCGGCCGGTAACTTACCGCCCGCCTTGAAAAAACGCCTGCAAGCAACGGATTCGGCATCGGTTTTCACCGGACACGAATCGCGATCCTATGAAATTGCAACAACTGCGCTTCCTGCTGGCTGTGGTCGAGAACAATCTCAATATCACGGCAGCCGCCGAGTCGCTGTACACCTCGCAGCCGGGTGTGAGCAAGCAGCTTCGGCTGCTCGAGGACGAGCTCGGCCTGGAGTTGTTCGTGCGCAACGGGCGGCGCATCGAGGCAATGACGCCGGCCGGCGAGCGGGTCGTCGAGCATGCTGCCCGCGCCCTGCAGGAAACCGCCCGCATCAAGGCGCTGGCCGCCGAGCTGCGCGGTGAGACCGGCGGCGCACTGGCGCTGGCGACCACCCAGACCCAGGCCCGGTACCTGCTGCCGGACGTGATTCGTCACTTCCGTGAGCGTTTCGATCGGGTCGATGTGCATCTGCACCAGGGCACCACCGAGCAGATTCAGCGCATGATGGATGATCGACAGGTTGATTTCGCGCTGGTCAGCGGCTCGTCGGAACCGTTTGCCGAAGCCATCACCCTGCCCGTCTATCGCTGGGATCGGGTACTGATCGTGCCCAGGGATCATCCGCTGGCCGCAAACCAGGCGCCCCCTGATCTGGCGACGCTGGCGGGCTATCCGTTGGTGACGTATCTGTTCAGCGATCGACCCGAATCGTCATTGATGTCTGCCTTTCAGGCCGCCGGCCTCGAGCCGCGCATCGCGTTTACCGCGCGCGACGCCGATGTGATCAAGACCTACGTGCGCTCAGGCTTCGGCGTCGGCATCCTGGCCGGGATGGCGATCGAGGCAGGGGTCGACGATGATCTGCATGTGATCCGGGCGCCGGGGCTGTTTCCGCGCCTGACCACCTGGATCGGTTTTGCCCGCGATCTGGTCATGCGGCGCTATCACTGCGCCTTTTTGAACCTGCTCGCGCCACAGTTTGAGCCGGCGCTGCTGGAGCAACTGTGCGGCGGCGGCGATCGCGAGCAGGCGCTGGTTCGCAGCCGCAGCGTCGAAGTACCCCTGCGCAATTGAATCCGCTGCCGGTGTTGCCGGATCGTCGCCCCTGGCTCAGCGTGGATAGTCGCGGTGATGATCCCGGTCGGCGATCTTCGGCGCTTGAAAGCCGCCGTTGACCTGCTCGAAGCCTGCGGCAATCTCGATCAGGGTCGGCTCGGCAAATTTTGCGCCGAAGATCGAAAGCCCCACGGGCAAACCGTGCACCTGCCCCATTGGCACGGTGAGATTGGGATAGCCCGAAACGGCCGCCAGTGTTGAACTGCCGCCGATGAAGTGATCGCCGTTGACAAGATCGATCGTCCAGGCCGGCGAGCCGGTCGGTGCGATCAGGACATCGAGCTTGTGTTCGGCCAGCAATCGGTCGATGCCGTCGGCGCGCGTGGCCTGCTGCACCGCCGCAAGCGCCTGCACATAGGCCTCATCACTCAGCGGGCCCTTGGCCTCGGCGGCTTCGAAGATTTCCTGGCCGAACCAACGCATCTCGAGCGGGGCCTGCTCGCGATTGAATTCGATCAGGTCGGCCAGCGTCATCGCTGTCAGGCGCTCGTCGGGCCGCGACGCAAGATAGGCGTTCAGGTCGTGCTTGAACTCGTAGAGCAATACATCGTAGCTGTGCTGCCAGAAGCCTTCGGGGGCCTGCCATTGCAGTTCGTCGACGATCTCGGCACCGGCGCTGCGCATGGCCTCGATCGCGGTTTCGAGCAGACCGTCGACCTCGCTGTGAAAGCCGGCCGAGGAGCGCAGCACGCCGATACGCTTGCCGGAAAGGCCATCGGCCTTGACGTGCTCGAGCAGCGATTCCGGCGTCCAGCCCGGGCGTTCGCGGGTGGCCGGATCGGCCGCGTCAGGCCCGGCCATCGCCGCCAGCAGTGCGACTGCGCCATGGACCGTGCGCGCCATCGGCCCGGCCGTGTCCTGACTGTGCGAGATCGGCACGATATGCGTGCGGCTGACCACTCCGACGGTCGGCTTGATGCCGACGATGCCGTTGGCCGACGACGGACAGACGACCGAGCCATTGGTCTCGGTCCCGACTGCCAACACCGTCATTCCCGCGGCCACGGCGACACCCGAGCCGGAGCTGGATCCGCACGGGCTGCGGGAAGGATCATACGGATTGCGCGTCTGGCCACCGACCGCGCTCCAGCCGCTGGACGAGCGCTCGGAGCGGAAATTGGCCCATTCGCTCAAATTGGCCTTGCCGAGAATCACCGCGCCGGCCTCGCGCAGGCGCGCGACCAGCGGTGCGTCGCGCCCGGTGCCTTTGCCGACCAGCGCCAGCGACCCGGCCGTGGTCAGCTGTGTGGTGGTCTCGATATTGTCCTTGAGCAGTACCGGAATGCCGTGCAGCGGCCCGCGCCACTGGCCATTGGCGGCCTCGAGATCCAGTGCACGGGCCTGTTCGCGTGCCGTCGGGTCGACCGCGATCACCGCGCGCAGCCGCGGATTCAGCGCCTCGATGCGCAGCAACTGGCGCTCGACCAGCACCGCTGAAGTCAGTTCACCGGCGCGCAGTGCCTCAGCGAGCGTCGCTGTGCTCGCGAACGGCGACAAGGCCGCTTGCGACTGCGCCATCGATGGACCGGCGGCAGCCAGAAAAAGAGAAAGAACAACGAGAATGCAGGCTCGGGACATGACGCGGCTTCCGGGTCGAGATTTCCCGCAGTCTAGCCGAAGCCGGCCGGATCGAACTTGCTGCCTCAGCCCGGCGTCGAACCCCGTTCGTGCAACCCGCACTCGCGCACCACGCCGAAGAAACGAACCGCTTCCTCGCTTTCGGCTTCGTGCGCGGGGCGCGTGGTATGCCAGTCGCCGATCGACAGGTAGCCGTGCTCGCGCAACGGGTGATACGGCAAATCATGTTCGATCAGGTAGCGGTGGACGTCGCGATCGCTCCAGTCGGCAATCGGATGGACCTTGAGCCGGCCCCATTGCCGCTCGATCAGCGGCAGATCGGCGCGGCTGGACGACTGGCTCCGCCGCAGGCCGGAAAACCAGGTGCCGACGGCGAATTCGTCGAGCGCGCGCCGCATCGGTTCGACCTTGGCTTCGCGGTTGTAGGCATCGATGCCGATCCGCCCCTGCTCCCAGCGCCGTCCGTGACGCGCTTCCTGCCAGGCCGGTGAAGTCTCGGCGCGCAGCACCTTGAGATTCAGCGCCAGGCGTTCGCGCAGCTGATCAACGAAGCGGTAGGTTTCGATAAAGTGATAGCCGGTATCGACGAACAGCACCGGCACGTTCGGATCGACGCGGGTGACCAGATGCAGCATCACCGCGGCCTGCATGCCGAAACTCGACGACAGCACATGCGCGCCCGGCAGATGGTCGTAACTGCACTCGATACGTTGGCGCGCGTCGAGCGTGCGCCAGGCGCGATCCAGCGCGTCGAGCTCGCCATCGACCGGGCTCGCCGACACTCGGCGCAGCGCGCACGGGCTCATGCTGCGTTGACCTCGCTGCCGTGGGTGACCGCCGCGACCAGCCCGGCGCGAACGGCGAAGTCGCCGAACGGCTCGTCGACCTCGGCCTCTGCTGCATAGCGCGCAAACCAGCCGTCGATGGCTTCGAGGATGGCCGCCTCGTCGGCGTTGTCGAGAACGCGCTTGTTCAAGCGACTGCCGTCGAAGGCCGCACCCAGATACAGGTTGTAGCGCCCCGGCGCGCGCCCGACCAGCGCAATCTCGGCCAGGTAGGGGCGCGAGCAACCGTTCGGGCAGCCGCTGATGCGCAGCGTGATCGGCCGGTCGGCCAGTCCATGCTGCTCGGCCCGTTGCTCGATTCGAGTGACCAATGTTGGCAGGTAACGCTCGGCTTCGGCCATTGCCAGACCACAGGTGGGCAGCGCCACGCAGGCCATGGCATGGCAACGGATCGGCGATGGGCCGCCCGCGCCGGCCAGCCCCGCGTCGGCCAACGTTGCATCGACTTGCTCGCGCCGGATTTCATCAATGCCGGTCAACACCAGGTTCTGGTTCGGGGTCAGCCGGATATCGGCCGCCGGGCCGTCGATCAGCGCGCGCAGCGCGGCGCGGTGGTGTGCGGTCAGTCGGCCGTTTTCGACAAACACGCCGCGCTGCCAGCGCCCGTCGCCGCCCTGCACCCAGCCCAGGCGATCGCCGCTATGGCTGAAGGCAACCGGCCGCGCGGGCTGCAGGGCGATACCCGCGCGTGCGTGAATCTCGGTGCGCAACCAGTCGGCATCGCGGTCGTCCAGGGTGTACTTGAAGCGCGCGTGCTTGCGATTTTTGCGGTCGCCGAAATCGCGCTGCGTGGTGACGATGGCCTCGGCCACGGCCAGCAGTTGATCCGGCTCGATAAAGCCGATCAACTGGCCCAGCAGCGGAAAGGTGTCCGGCTCGCCGTGGCTGCAACCCATGCCGCCGCCGGCAATCACATTGAATCCGGCCAGCGTGCCCTCGGCCTCGATGGCGACAAGGCCAATATCCTGCGAGTACACATCGATATCGTTGGACGGTGGAATCGCGATGCCGATCTTGAACTTGCGCGGCAGGTAGCTGCGGCCGTAGATGGGCTCGGCTTCGGGTTCTTCGAGCGCGGCGGGCTTGCCGTCGATCCAGATCTCGCGCCAGGCCGTGGTTGCCGGTGTCAGGTGCGCGCTCAAGCGCTCGGCCCAGGCCAGCGCCTCGGCATGCACCGGGCCAAGCTCGGGCTGCACGTGGCACATGACGTTGCGGTTGACATCACCGCAGGCGGCCAGCGAGTCCATCCCGATCGCGTCGATGCCGCGCACCAGCTCGCGCAGTGATTCCTTCGCCACGCCGTGGTACTGGATGGCCTGGCGGCTGGTCAGCCGGAGCGTGCCATTGGCGACTTCGTCGGCCAGCCGGTCGAGCGCATGCCATTGCTCGCGGCTGATGGTGCTGCCGGGCACGCGCACCCGCAGCATGAACTGGTACAGCGGCTCCAGCCGCGCCTCGCGTCGCGTCGCACGGATATCGCGATCGTCCTGCTGGTAGATGCCGTGGAACTTGCTGACCACGGTATCGGCCTCGCGAATCGCGCCGGTGGTCGCATCCTCCAGGCTTTCATGCAGCGTCCCGCGCAGCGCACGGCTCTCGGACTTGATCTTCTCGACGTTCAGATTGGACATGGCACACCTTTTTTAAACCGCAAATGAACGCGAATGAACGCAAATACAGAAACCGGGTTAACCCACCGGGGCCGACACAAAATCTGGAAGAGCCGAAAAACTTCCGAGTCCACTTTTTATTCCTGCCTTCTTGAGCGCTGAATTTTTGCGGGTTTTATTCGCGTTCATTTGCGGTTCCAAGAAAAGCGATTCCTGGCCATCCGCACTTCACAGCTCGAGCAACTCATGGATCAATAAACATCCTTCTGGTAGCGCTTTTCGCGCTTCATGGATTCGAGATATTCAGCGGCCTGTTCAGGCGTGTTTGCGCCGTGGTCGCTGACGATTTCGGCGAGCGCGCGGTGCACGTCTTCGGCCATGCGGCGGTCGCCGCAGATGTACAGGTGGGCGCCCTGCTCCAGCCAGTCGTAGACTTCGCGACCGTGCTCGACGAGGCGATGCTGGACGTAGACGCGCTCGGCCTGGTCGCGCGAGAACGCCACGCTCAGCCGGTGCAGCGCGCCTTCGCGAACGAAGCGCTGCCATTCGAGCTGGTACAGGAAATCGTGGCGTCGGTTGCGGTTGCCGAACAGCAGCCAGTTGCTGCCCGTCGCACCCTCGGCCTGGCGCTGCTGGACGAAGGCCCGAAACGGCGCCACGCCGGTGCCCGGTCCGATCATCAGGATCGGCGTGTCCGGGTTTTCCGGCAACCGGAAGCGCGGGTTGGACTCGAGGTAGACCGGCACCCGGCCGCCGGCCGTCAGCTGCTCGGTCAGTTGCCATGAGGCCACACCGGCGCGCAGCCGCTGTTCCTGATCCAGACCGCCGACGCGCTTGACCGTCAGGTGCACTTCATCCTCGTGCACGAGTGGACTGGAGGCGATCGAGTACAGGCGCGGGGCGATCGCACGCAAGCCGCCGACCAGTGCGTCGGCATCGATCGCGACCGGAAATTCACGGACCACGTCAACCACCTGGCGCGTGGCGACCCATCGGGCCAGCGCATCGCGGTCGTCGAGCAGCTTGAGCAGCTGCCGGTGCGCCCCCTGTTGGGCCCAGAACTCGAGAAACGGCCGGGTCAACTGGGTCAGCTCGAGTTTTCCGGCCAGCCATTCGTCCAGCGTCAGCGTGCGCTCATCACGGGTGACTTCGGTGGCGCCGTCGAGCGCGGTCAAGGCCAGCAGCTCTTCGACCAGCCGCGGATCGTTGTGCGGCCAAAGCCCGAGCGAATCGCCGGGCTGCCAGGTCAAGCCGCTGTCGGCCAGATCGAGCTCGACGTGACAAACCGGGCCGGTGGCCGCGTCGATGGTCAGCGGCGCGACTTCGAGCACCTCGGCGGCGAACGGCTTGCGCCGGTCATATCGGGGCGTGCTGTCGGACGCGCTGGGGACGAGTTGCAGGCGCGGCGCGGGCTCGTCACCCGGCTTGATCTCGGCATCGAGCGTCTCGACCACACGAGCGCGCCAGGTATCCTCGCCGCCCTCGAAATCGACATCGACATCGACCCGATCCAGCAGTCGGCGCGCACCCAGTTGTTCCAGCCGGGCATCGAAATCACGGCCGGTACGGCAGAAATCGGGGTAGCTGGAATCACCCAGCGCAAAGACCGCGAAACGCAGTGCCTCCAGCCGCGGCGCGCGCTTGCCCATCAAAAACTTGTGCAGCGCGGCGGCGTCTTCGGGCGGATCGCCCTCGCCGTGCGTGCTCATGACCAGCAGCAGGAATTCGAGCTTGCCGATCGCTCTGGGCTGCACCGTGCCGGTCGCGGCCAGATCGACCGAGAACCCCCGCGCCTGCATCACCTCGGCCAGTCGTTCGGCCACGCCACGGCCGTTGCCGGTCTCGGAGCCATACCAGATCGTGACCACCGGGGACGGCGATGCCTCGGCCGCGACCGCTGCGTCACTGCGTGCGGCCGCAACCCCGGCGAGATAGCCCGAAGCCCAGGTCAACTGATCGGCGTCATGCGCGGCCGACCACTGCTGCAGCTGCTGTTCGAGATCGGCAAGGGCGGCGTGTGTCACGGCCATGGCAAGGGGTTCCGGTGCTGTTGTGACCACACCGTAACCGGCGATGTACTGAAATGGAACGATCGATTCGATATACCGGTATGCCGGAACGATATTTCCATTTTGGCGAGGGGCTGCGTAAGGTTCGACCGCATGATGGATTCCGCACATTCAACCGCCGGCGCCTGGCTGCCGCTGTTTATCGACGTCGCCGAGCAGCCGGTGCTGGTGGTCGGCGGCGGCGTCGAGGCGCGCCGCAAGGTCGATCGGCTGCTGCGCCATGGCGCGCGGGTTGAACTGCTGGGTGCGGTTCGGGATGCCGATCTCGCCGCACATGTCGAGCACGGTCGCGTGCTTGGCATCGACGCGCTTGAACGCCGGGACTACCGCCTGATCATTGTTGCCGAGCGCGATACCGAAGCGGCCGCACAAGCGCATGCCTGGGCCGCGCGCCACCGGATCGTGGTCAACGCAGTCGACGATCCGGAACGCTGCAGCGCACTGATGCCGGCGATCGTCGATCGCGCCCCGATCACGATCGCGATCGGCAGCGCCGGCACCGCACCGGAACTGGCACGCATGATCCGCAGTCGGATCGAAGCGCTGCTACCGGCCTGGACCGGCACTCTGGCGCGACTGGCCGATGTCTACAAGCCTTTGATGCGAAAACGCTACCCGGAGCCGGCACGGCGTCGGCGCTTCCTGAACTGGCTGTTTACCGGCGCCCCGGCCCAGTCTCTGGCAGCCGGTCGACCAGGCGATGCCGAGGCGGCCGTCGTTGATGCACTGAACAAGGACACCGACGATGGCCCGGGCAGCGTCGCCCTGGTCGGCGCCGGCCCCGGCGACCCGGAACTGCTCACGGTCCGGGCCTTGCGCATGATCCAGCAAGCCGACGTGATCATCCACGACGCCCTGGTGGACCGGCGCGTGCTCGAATACGCGCGGCGCGACGTCGAGTTGATCGATGCCGGCAAACGCGGCGGGCGTTGCTCGACACCGCAGCTGGTCATCCACAACCTGCTGCTGGATCATGCGCGCCAGGGCAAGCGCGTGGTTCGCCTCAAGGGTGGCGATCCGATGGTGTTCGGTCGCGGCGGCGAGGAGTTGGAATTTCTGCGCGCCCATAGCATCGAATATTCCGTGGTGCCGGGGATCACCGCTGCGGCCGGCTGCGCGGCCTACGCCGGAATTCCGCTGACCCACCGCGACCACGCTCAGTCCGTGCATCTGGTCACCGCGCACGGGCAGCAGTCGATCGACCGGCTGGATTGGCGCGCGCTGGCGCGCGAGCGGCAGACGCTGGCCTTCTACATGGCTGTTTCGCGCATCGACACGGTGCAAGCCAAGCTGCTGCGCCACGGTCGGGACCCTGACACACCCGTGGCGCTGGTCGAGAACGGCGCACGAGGCGAGCAACGCGTACTGACCGCAACGCTCGCCCGTCTTAGCGAACTCGCCCGGCATTACCAGGTCCGAAGCCCGGCGATGCTGTACGTCGGTGAGGTCGCGCAACTGGCCAATACGCTATCGTGGTGGGGACAGTCGCCGCTTTCGCTCGATACGCGGGCGGATGCGGAATCGTCGTTTGAACCTCAAAAGCAGGCTGTCCACGGATGAACACGGATAAAAATCGATTTGAACCGCAGATGAACGCAGATGCACGCAGATAATCGAGTCAATGGGCTCTGAAACAGGCGGATAGGATCGAATGAACCATCAAGAAACATATTTCAAGCAATCTGATCCGCCGATCTTTTGTGTCATCAGTCAGCACGAATATCGTCTTTTATCTCTTTGCGTCGAACGGTTTTGCTTCAATCAGCGTTCATCTGCGTTCATCTGCGGTTCAAAAAAACGTTTTCGCGAATTGCTGAGTTCATTGCGTCAACAAGGCAAGTCTTTAATCTTCGATAAGCTGCTATAGGAAGGACTCTACTCAATGATATACAACAACATTCTGGAAACCATCGGACGCACTCCAGTGGTCCGGCTCAATCGTGTCGCACCCGATCATGTCGAGATGTTCGTCAAGATCGAGTTCTTCAATCCGATGGCCTCGGTCAAGGATCGACTCGCCATCGGCATCATCGAGGATGCCGAGCGTCGCGGCGTGCTCAAGCGCGGCCAGACCGTGGTCGAGGCGACCTCGGGCAATACCGGCATTGCGCTGGCCATGGTGTGCGCGGCGCGCGGCTACCCGTTCGTCTCGTTCATGGTCGAGACTTTCTCGATCGAACGGCGCAAGCTGATGCGCGCGCTCGGCGCCAAGGTCATCCTGACGCCCAAGGAAGAAAAAGGCACCGGCATGGTCCGGCGCGCCGCCGCAGCCGCCGAGCGCAATGGCTGGTTCCTGGCCAATCAGTTCGACAACCCGGCCAACCCCGCCTATCACCGCAACACCACCGGCCCTGAAATCCTGCGCGACTTCACCGGCCGCAAGCTCGACTACTTCGTCACCGGCTGGGGCACCGGCGGTACCCTGACCGGTGCCGGCGAGATGATCAAGCTGGCGCGTCCGGAGGTACAGATCATCGCCACCGAACCCGAGGGCGCCTCGCTGCTGGCCGGCAAGGAATGGACGCCGCACAAGATCCAGGGCTGGACCCCGGACTTTATCCCCAGCGTGCTGAACCGTAAAATCGCCGATGAGATCGTGCCGGTCGGCGACGACGAGTCGCGCGACGTGGCACGCGATCTGGCGCTGCGCGAAGGCATCCTGACCGGCGTGTCCGGTGGTGGAACGGTCGCCGCCGCGCTCCGGGTGGCCGAGCGGGCAGCACCAGGCTCGGCCATTCTGGCGATGATTCCCGACACCGGCGAGCGCTACCTCTCGACCTACCTGTTCGAGGGCATCAACGAGGGTAGCGACGAGGACTGGCTGAAGGAAAACGGCTACGCGGATTGAGGCAGACGCGCGTACAACCAACCGGCCAGCGCACCGCCGGCGGCCAGCAGCAGCGTGCCGGCGAGTTCGCGCGTTGCCGCGATCGCGGTGATCGGCAGGGCCCGGTTCATCACCGCGATCATCACGAGCACGGCCGAAAAGCCGGCCAGCGCAAACCAGGTGCGCCGCCCCCCGGGCAGGCGGCGCGAGGCCAATGCGGCGATCGGCCAGGCAATGGCCAGCGCCACGGCGACCGGAAACGCGTAGACCGGCGAGAAATGCACCAGGTCGTGAGCGGTCGTGGCCAGGCGATCGGCCAAGCCAATCGAAGCCCCAAGCGCGGCGATCGCGGCCAGGTTGAACTGGGTCTGGATGATGCTGCCGACCAGCACGGCGACGATGACGGCGCCAAACCAGCCGCTGACGATGCGCAATACCTTCATGTCAACCTCCACACCGACCCGGCTCTGCTACGCTCATGCCGAATACGCAGTTGTTTCCGCCATGCCCCGAAGCGTTCCGACATGGCGTAGGGTGTGTTGAGCCGCAGGCGAAACGCACCGATGGATCCGGAAACCGCCGCACGGCATCCTCATTGTTCAGGTTCTTACTTATCACTGAAATCATGCCCTTTTCATTCATGATCCGCGTGTTGCCTCGATCCGTCGCAGCGATTCTCGCTTCAATCGTCGCCCTGTGGCTGTTGCTGATCACTACCCAAAGCGCGGCCCAAGACTATCAGATCGAAACGATCGCCGACGGGCTTGACCATCCGTGGTCGATTGCCTGGCTGCCGGACGATCGCGCGCTGGTGACCGAGCGTGTTGGTCGGCTGCGGCTGCTGGCCAACAACCGCCTGCAGGATGCGCCGATCGAGGGTGTTCCGGAGCTGTTTGCGGCCAGCCAGGGCGGCCTGTTCGAGGCCCTGCCCGATCCCGAGTATGTCAACAACGGCTGGATCTACCTGTCGTTTGCCCACGGAACCGCCGATGCCAATGCATTGCGCGTGATCCGTGCGCGTCTGGACGGCGTGCAATTGGCCGACCACCAGCTGCTGTTCACCGCCACTCCGCTGAAGGACACGCCGGTTCATTACAGCGGCCGCATGACCTTTCTCGCCGACGGCACGCTGGTATTCGGCGTCGGCGACGGCTTCAACTACCGCGAGCAGGCGCAGCAGCTTGATTCGCACCTGGGCACGTTGATCCGAATCCACCGCGACGGATCGATTCCCGACGACAACCCCTTTGTTGATACGCCCGATGCACGACCAGAGATTTTTACCATCGGCCACCGCAACGTGCAGGGACTGGTATTTGACGTCCGCACCGGCCGCTTGTGGTCGCACGAACACGGACCGCGCGGCGGCGATGAAGTCAACCGGATCGAGGCCGGTGGCAACTACGGCTGGCCGGTTGCAACGCACGGCATCGACTACTCCGGCGCGCGCATCTCGCCGTTTACCTCGCGCCCGGACATGATCGACCCGGCACACGTCTGGACGCCGTCGATCGCGCCGGCCGGCATGACCTTGTATCACGGCGAACAATTTCCCGAATGGGACGGCAAGCTGCTGGTCGCCGCGCTCGCTGCCCGTCATGCGCGCGTGCTCGCGTTGGAGGGCGACCGGATTGTCGATGACTCGATCATCCTCGACGAACTCGATGCGCGTCTGCGCGACATCCGCACCGGCCCCGACGGCGCGGTCTGGGTGCTGACCGATGCCAACCCGGGAAAAGTCTTGCGGATCACCCGGCGCGCTGCTGCCTATTGATACATCCGACCGCGATGACGAAGCCAACCGTCGGCGTGACGGCCGGCCGGATCGTGATGCGTCCAGTGAATCACGCCACCTCGGGGATTCCATTCGTATTCGCCGAAGAATTCCACTTCATCGCCACGCCGCAGGTCTTCGACCGGATCGGCCAGCGTCAGGTTATGCGCGACCAGGACGGTATGCCCACCGTCCAGTTCGAGAATGAAACGCTGATGCGGACGACCGTCATTGTCCGGCGGCAGCACACGAACCACGCGCCCTCGCCCGCGCACCTGAAGATCGCCGACGCGCTCGGCAAACGCGCGTTCGATCTGCTCGGCACCCGTCGCCGGGTTGGTGTTCGGCGCGAGCACGTCCAGGCCGGGCTCGCCGGATTGCAACCACCAGGCCAGTGCCAGAACGACGGCGATGAAAGCGAAGCGTCTCATGGTTGTTTTCCTGCATTCAGGGCATCCAGTGCCGTCTTCCACGGGAGCAAGGCGTTGCGCTTGCGCGACGGGAATCGACCCACCGGTTGCAGGGCATTGAACGGACCCAGCTGCGGGTCGTTGTCGCTTTCGGGGTCTTCGAGCAAACCGGCAAACGCACGGTAACCGCGTTCGATCTCGGCCGGTCGCTTGCCGATCACCCAATCGCTGAGCATCGAGGCCGATGCGGTTGTAATCACGCAAGCCTCGCCCGACCACGAAGCCCGCTCGACCACGCCGTCGCGGACGTTCAGCCACAGCTGCAGATCGTCGCCACACAGCGCATCGAGACCGCGTGCCGAATGCGTGGCATCCGGCATTTCGAAGCGATTGCATGGCGCGCGATTGTGCTCGAGGATGCGCGCCTGGTAGAGGTCATTGAGCGGCATATCGACAACAGTCTATCCCGCCAGCCAAAGGCGTGCGAGCGTATCCTCACGGTCGTTGTCGCGACGCAGCAATTCAAGATCGCCACCGTGCAGTTCGGCATCCGGCACGATTTCAGCGAGGAGCGGGCAAATGCTCTATACTGCGCATCGCTCGAGACCTCTTCCCGGGCACGTTTCGCGGATGTGAAGGTTGTCCGAACGGACAGCTGCCAAGGCTACTCCCCGATTTGTTTGTTACCGCAGCTGCGGTAGTTCAGCCTTGGTCCACGAGGAAAACCATCTCATGACATTCGCTACTCTCGGCCTGGATGCCGAGCTTCTCCGCGCGCTCGACAAACTGGGCTTCACCCAACCGACACCCGTGCAACGCGCCGCGATTCCGGTCGTATTGAACGGCCGTGACGTAATGGCCAGTGCCCAGACCGGCACCGGCAAGACCGCAGCCTTCTCACTGCCACTGTTGCAAATGCTGGCGGCCAGAAAAGCGCAAGGCAACCGCGTGCGCGCGCTGATTCTTACGCCCACGCGCGAACTGGCCGCGCAGGTTCATGACAACCTGCGCGAACTCGGCACCTTCACCGGCATTCGCTCGACCGTGATTTTCGGCGGTGTCAATATCAACCCGCAGATCAGCAAGCTCAGACGCGGTGTCGATGTGCTGGTCGCCACCCCCGGACGCCTGATCGACCACATGCAGCGCGGCACCATCGATTTACGCACCATCGAGCACCTGATACTTGATGAAGCCGACCGCATGCTCGACATGGGCTTTCTGCCGGCCATCGAGCGCATCGTCAAGACGCTGCCGAAAACCCGCCAGACGCTGCTGTTCTCGGCCACCTTCTCGCGCGAGATCACCGCGCTTGCCGGTCGCTTTCTCAACAATCCGGCGCGCATTGAAACCGCCGCCCCGAACAGCACGGTCGAGGCGATCCAGCAGAAGGCCATTCAAGTCGACCAGGCGCGCAAGCGCGAACTGCTGTCGTGGATGATTGGCGATGGCAACTGGCGCCAGGTACTGGTGTTTACGCGCACCAAGCACGGTGCCAACCGGCTGGCCAAGCAGTTGCAGACCGACGGCATCAGCGCCGATGCGATCCATGGCAACAAGAGTCAGGGTGCACGAACCCGCGCGCTGAACGGCTTCAAGAACGGCGAGCTGCGTGTACTGGTCGCGACCGACATTGCCGCGCGTGGGCTGGATATCGAGCAGCTGCCGCACGTGGTCAATTTCGAGATTCCGCACGTGCCGGAAGACTACGTTCACCGCATCGGTCGAACGGGTCGTGCCGGACGCGGCGGCGAGGCGATCTCGCTGGTCGCCGGTGCCGAACATGGCCAGTTCGAGGCGGTACGACGACTGGTCAAGGTCGAAATCCCGACCGGGACGGTCGAAGGCTTCGAGCCGACCGAGCGTCCTGCCCGAACCGCAGCTGCGCCACGTAACCAGGCCCCGCGCCGTTCCGGTCCGCCCAAGACCGCACGTGGGAAAGGCCGCTCCGGCGGCAAGCCGGCCAACGGTCAGCAGCGGCGCTTTCGCAAGGCGGCCTGAAGGGGTCGTTAAGCGCTGGCGATTTCGCTACCATTGGTCCAATACACCAATGGTAGCCAGACCATGCAAACCCGCGCCGCCGTGGCCTTCGAGGCCGCAAAACCCTTATCCATCGAAACCGTTGACCTCGCCGGGCCTGGCCCGGGCGAGGTGCTGGTCGAAATCAAGGCCACCGGTCTTTGCCATACCGACGCCTACACGCTGTCGGGCACCGACCCGGAAGGTCTGTTCCCGTCCATCCTCGGCCACGAGGGGGCCGGCGTCGTGCTCGAAGTCGGCCGTGATGTCAAGTCGGTCCAGCCCGGCGATCACGTCATTCCGCTCTACACGCCCGAATGCCGTGAGTGTGACTACTGCCTGAATCCAAAGACCAACCTGTGCCAGGCGATCCGCGAAACCCAGGGCCAGGGCCTGATGCCCGATGGCAGCAGCCGGTTCTCTTTGAACGGCGAGCCGCTGTTTCATTACATGGGCACATCGACCTTCGCCAATCACACCGTGCTGCCGGAAATCGCGGTCGCGAAGATCCATCCCGACGCGCCGTTCGACAAGGTCTGCTACATCGGCTGCGGCGTGACCACCGGCATCGGTGCGGTGATCTGGACAGCAAAAGTCGAACCCGGCTCGCGCGTGGTCGTATTCGGACTCGGCGGCATCGGCCTGAACGTGATCCAGGGCGCGCGTCTGGCCGGGGCCGAGCAGATCGTCGGCGTCGATCTCAACCCGGCCAAGCGCGAACTGGCCGAGAAATTCGGCATGACCGACTTTGTCAACCCGAGCGAGGTCGAGGGCGATCTCGTCCCCTATCTGGTCAGCCTCACGAAAGGGGGCGCCGAC